>JBIKIF010000010.1:0-40415 GCA_044361745.1 Holosporales bacterium
CATCTCCTGTATGGAGCCCCTTCTGGGACCCCAAAAATAAATAAACCTGATCCCAGGGCAAACTTCTGATAAAATCTTCCATGGCGATTACATTCTGTTTCTTTAGACGGAAAAAAGAATGTTACCGTTTTATTTGTCCAGCATTTAAATAATTTTTATTTTTTGTTCGCGAGACCTAGAATACTTATCTTATAAGGATATTTTACGGGCTTGAGGGTGTGATTGAGGATGATCTCATCACATTCCTCCCGAGTCACTGCATGAAGATCTGTTCTTTTAGGGAGGTCTCTTCGCAGGCAGCCATTTGAATTTTCCATGCCCCCTTTTTACAAGGAAACGTAGGGATCGCAAACATACGTCTGAAGCCCAAGATTTTTTCGCCATACCGTATGTTTTGCAAACCCTCAATCGTTAGCCAACGTCACGCTTTTGAAAACTCCCTTGGAACGTTTGCCCAAAAGGTTGAATCCCCCCTGTGGCTTTGGCGGTTTTGTTTGGAAGGCACAGCCTTAACAAAAGGGCTTGGACGCTCAGAAAGGACATTCTGACTCCCCTTCCAGCAACTCATCAAATCTGCTTCAAAATGGCCCAATCCTCAAAGTTCAGAGCGATCGTCAATAGAAGTTCGCTCTGGACAACGGGGAACTCCAGCGCTTCCGTATGGTCTCAGGCCAAGTCCCATTTTGAACCATGACGGCGTCAGTGCGGAGCGCGTGTCTCTACACATACGTCGGCCCAAATTCCTAGTCCTGTTTAATCTGGGATTTGGTATAATTTGAGACACACTCTCCGGAGTGAAGGTCATCCTTCAGCCCCCGACTCCTCCACCGGCCTTCATGGGTCCAGCCCCTCATCTCTCGACGCCCGTCATCTTTCATCCCCCGCAAGGGGCGTGAGGATCCAGCTTAAGGAGCCTCACCTCCTAGAAAAGAGCGTCGCTTACACCTGGACTTCCTTATTTTACTTGGTTTTTAAAAACAGCTGGATCCTCACGCCCGCTACGCGGGCTGAGAAATGACGGCTGACGAGGGGGCAGCAATGGATACCGGCTCAAAGGTCGCATCTAAACAAAGCTTGGACATCATCTCACGGCCCCATGACACCGTAATGCCATTTAAAACTGAAAGACTCTCCCAGCCCTGCGATAACAGAGATTAAAAAAACTGCACACTGCGTTTCACTAAACTCTCATCATCCCCAAAACTTCTGAGGCCCCTTAGTCGCTTTCCCAATCAGATTCCCAACCATTCTCCCCAACGGGGGCTGCTGCTGAAGCTGAGAAATCCTTGGCAGCCTGTTTAGCGGCCATTTCTGCTCTTAACTGAGCCTGCTCAGCAGCGGCAACTTCTGCTCTTAACGCCTGATCAAGAGCGGCCTGCTCAAGAAAGGCAATTTCTAAAGATGCTTCTAAATCTGAGAAATCCTTGGCAGCCTGTTTAGCGGCCATTTCTGCTCTTAACGCCTGATCACTATTACAGCTGTCTTCCGAATCAGAAGCCACTTCAGTATCCGAATCAACCGCTGCTGCTGAAGCTGAGAAATCCTTGGCAGCCTTTTTAGCGGCCATTTCTGCTCTTAACTGAGCCTGCTCAGCAGCGGCAAGTTCTGCTCTTAACTTTTCCAACGTCCGTGTGAGCTCTTCCAAATCCTCATCACTCTCATAGCTGTCTTCCGAATCAGAAGCCACTTCAGTATCCGAATCAACCGCTGCTTCTGAAGCTGAGGAGGCTGCAGGAGGAAGGGTCGCCACTACGGGGGCAGGCTCTTTCGGGATAAATGTTGCCAGCAAGATGAGGATTTGAGCAAGAGGGCTCTGAGGAGTAGACACGTGCTGATCGATTGTGCTCCCACGAAACTTAGAAATGATTAGGGTTTTAATGGCCGCAAAATTCCCCTGGCTCGCCATCCACAGGACCCGTGCTGGATCTTGTGTGTACCCATAAGCTCCGGAAAAAATCCCGCGGATTTTCAGCTCCTCAGCCCAAGTTTCTCCCTGGTTAACCAGTTTCTCAATGAGGTCACGGACTTTGTGTAAATCCTCCGGCTTTTGAACATCACGTCCATAGACCACCTTGAGCATGGCGCACAAACTATCCGCTCCCACGGCTTTTTCGTCCACCAGGGGCAGCCAGGAAGTTTCTATGCCCATGCCTAAATATTGGTTGCCTAAATATTGGTTAGCAGCGACCTCCCGCACTAGGGAAAGGCTGAATCTCCTGTCGAGATTAATTCCCCAGTTGTCTCGAAATGCCTGTAAAATTTTGGGCGTGACTCTCATACAGCCCATCGCCTCATTCTCAACTGCAAGAAAATTAAAGTTTGAAAAATTTTCCAACACAAATTTGATGGCCCTCAGGAAATTTTTTTTCTGAAGATCTGCATCCACATTCCCTGCTGAATCCCTAGGACTCATGGGCACATGGTAGAAAAAACCCCTAAGGGCAGCGGGCTCTTGAGAAAACTGTGCCCACAGCATGTCTTCTCCGAGCTTTTCAGCGCACCTATTCCAAACCTTAGAAACCAAACAGCTTTGAGCCACCTCGACGGGATGCAAAAACTCAAGAGCGTGACCAAACATGTCTTGACAGAAAAACACAGCATTTTTTGCCGATTCCACCCCTGGGGACACGCATGCTGGAGACTCATGGGATTCGTCGAGTTGATTCCTCTCCATCCCCCAGCAGGATCCGCCTAAAGCCAGCACAACCCCTAGGCCTCCTAAAGCCCTACCCATGATTCCGTATCTCACGCGACTCACCCAAACCACTCCATATAAAATCTATGGATTGGTTGTACATTTTTTTCCCTAAAGGTCAATAATTGATGCTTCTATTGGGCATTTTTTTTGACATAAAGAACATGTATGGCAGACCCGCAGGGGGCGTAAGGATGACGTCGTCAATATTTTGACTCACACTAAAGGATTTATTGTATTTTCTGGGGCAACCATGATATTTTTTGAGTGATCGCTTGAACTCAACAGACAGAGCACAATGACCCAACTGGAAGACCATTCCTCCCATTCCCTGAAACAAAAGTTTTTGTTTTTAAGGCGCTGGCTTGAAAATCCCCTCCAGCTTGGGGCGATCTTACCCAGCTCTAAAGCTCTCTCTGTGATGATTGCCCGGCACATCGTCTCGGAAAATCAAGACGCACTCGACCAAGGAGGTTTCATCCTTGAGTTAGGGGCTGGAACGGGCGCATTCACACAAGCTCTTTTAAATGCGGGGGTCCCTCCGAATCGCTTGATTTCTGTAGAAATTGACCCTTTATTGTACAATCATCTCGTGGATCAGTTCCCAGACGTCCTGATCATTCGTGGAGATGCCCGCGCTCTCAAATCCATCATCCCGGATCTTTTCCAAAAGCGCATCAGTGTGGTTCTGTCAGGAATTCCCATGATGACGATCCCATCGACAATACGAAAAGAAATCATTGAATCTGTATTTGAAGTGATAGACCCAGGGGGGCCCCTTTATCAGTTCACCTACAGCCCTTTTTCTTCTATTTCTACCGACATTTATAATCTCACAAAACGCCGCATCGGAACTGTGTTCTGGAATTTGCCCCCTGCAACTGTTTGGTGTTATGCTCAAAACTTAGACCCCCTCAGCGGCCATCGCCCACGATAACCCAAGACCCGAAAGGGACCCCCATGTTTCTTCATCCCTCCCCCAAACAAGCAGAGACAATCGCTCACTTTGCTCAGTTTGCAGGATCATGGTGGGATCCAAACGGACCTTTTCAGATTCTCCATACATTGACGCCCTTACGTTTACGTTGGATCAAAAACCAACTGTGCACGGCTTTTTCTCGATCCTTTGAGGACCCTCTGGCTTTGCAAGGCCTCCGCATTCTCGATATTGGCTGTGGCGGTGGCTTGTTATGTGAACCTCTCGCCCGCATGGGTGCCCTCGTGACCGGCATTGATCCGGTCTCGGAAAACATTGAAACTGCACGACACCATGGAACCCTCAGCGGTCTTCCGATTGTCTATCATCACACAGATATTGAATCCTTTGCCTCAAAAAGCTCGGAACTCTCATTCGATGTTGCTTTAGGCCTTGAAGTCATTGAACACACGGAAAACCCTGCCGCTTTTATCGCAGCCTCAGGGACTTGCCTGAGGCCGGGAGGACTTCTGCTCCTGTCCACCCTGAACAAAACTTTCCAGTCTTGGGCCCTGGGCATTTTTCTGGCTGAGCGGATTCTCAAATGGGTCCCCCCCGGGACCCATGCTTGGAGCGCTTTCATCACGCCCTCTGACCTCGCCGGCTATCTTAAGAGAGCTGGCTTGACCCCTGGAGAGATTCAAGGGCTTTCTTTTTCCCTCCTCACCCAAACCTGGCATTTAAGTTCAGACACGGCCATCAATTATTTTATAAGCGCCCGAAAAGAAAGCCCCACGCCATGACCCTCATCTCCTTTCCCGCAGAGGCCGTCTTTTTACGCGGCGCCATGAGTCCAAAGGATTTTCCTCCCCCCACTCTTCCAGAGCTGGCATTTGCGGGTCGCTCAAATGTGGGGAAATCCAGTCTTCTCAATGCCCTTCTCCACCGGAAAAAACTGGCCCACATTTCAAAAAAACCGGGAAAAACGGCACAAATCAACTATTTCAAGATCGGAGAGTTGTTTCTTTTGGTGGATATGCCCGGGTACGGATATGCGGCGGTCTCTCACAAAATGCAGGCATTGTGGAGCGCCCTCATGCCTGCATATTTTAAAAAGAGTCAGGCCCTTCTGGAGACTTTTATCCTCATCGATAGCCGCCATCCCCCCAAAAATACAGACTTGCAGGTCATCGAATTTTTAGAAAGCCAAAACCGGCCTTTTACCCTCCTCCTCACAAAAATAGACAAAACTCCCGCCGTCCAACTGGCAGCCCATCAGCGTTTTTTGTGGGATTTTCTACGTGAAGATCCTGAAAATCCTCAAACGCTGATTCTTCCCGTCAGTGTGAAAAAACCTGAAAGCATCGACCAGCTCCGTACCTACATTTTAAGCCTTATCTCTCAACTTATTTGACCTCCGTTCGATGCAAGCTCATCAAATGATCAAGGCTTAGCCATACTTCTTCTCTGGCCTCAGATGCCTACCAGGCTTTAAAATTGACAGCATATTGACAAAAAACATCCATTAATGCAATTTTATGGGCGAACTGTAGTATCATAAAGGCAAAAAAATGAATCAGCTCAAAACTCTCAAGCTCCTCATCGCAGGCAGTCTTTTCTTTGGGGCGGGAGAAGGCTGGGCAGCCCGTCGCGGAGATCCACAAGATAAACAAAGAGGCCGGCCACAGCAGGCTTGTGCTGCAGCTGGTGAAAAACCGATTCCTCTCCCACAGTCTATTTCCCAGGAGGATTTGCTAGAAGCCATCGGTTTGAGGCAATTCGATCCTGAAGAATCGCAGGAGGCTCCGAAAGAATTCCTTTGTTCTAGCCCTGAACAGGCTCCAAATTACGAAAAAATTCTGACAAGCCTCCAAGGAGACCCCCCTCCTTTAGAGGATCTTATACGCCAATTGAGCCATCCAAGCGGGGCCCTACTATCCCATAGAGAAGTCTTTGAGCTGTCTCAGATTTTCGAAAAGCTTTCTAAACTTGTGTCCAACGGCGTACCTCCAGAACTTATCATCCCAGTGACTCAAAATAACTGCTCCATAGACCTAGATACAATCCCCATCATTGATGTTGATGCTTGTCTGTTTCACCGAGCAAATTTAATTACAGAAATCTCTACAGCCATAGCTGGTAAAGCCAGAAATCAAAAAGAACGCTTGACGGCCTGCGAGCAATTGACGACTGCCATAGTTGAGCTCACGCAATATATCATTCTAAACAGAACCTTTGCTCCCCAATCGACACATCCTGAAACGAAAAGAGCGTTTAAAATCCATGAGTACGTTATTTGCAGTCATTTGGCCAGTCGTCACCTTCACAGGAGTACGCTGTCTCGCCATGATGCTGCACTTTCAGTACGGTTAGAATACGCAAAGGAAGCCGTCAATAGTTATAAAAACGCCCTCAAACTTCCCCATCCAATAGATTCCTTGCCTGCTAACCATCAGAGACACCAGTTCGGCCTGATGCAATGTTGTTGCCATGAAGCGGTCCTCAATTTGGAAAGTGGGGATGAGAAAGGCTTTGATGCCAGCCTTCAAGAGGCAAGAAACGCCTTCAAAGACCTCAAAAAAACTCTTAAAGAAGATCATGATTATTTCAAACTCGCAAAAATCCATTTGAGTGCTTGTGAGGAGCAGAAAGAAGCCTACCTGCGTGCCAAAACAGGGGCTAGACAGATTGGAAAAATCAGGGTTCACAACTTCTTTGCAGTCCCAGAGAAATTCCAAGCTCAAATACGCGAACTTGGGATAAACCCTGAAGACACATTCGACGAGCAAAAGAGAATCTTAAAGACAAGCCTCTCAGAGAAATATCTGTTTAAGAAACGCGTGCAAACCCCTGTTCAATCCCTCATACCCCCCATCCAAGAGTTCGAGAGGTGGATTGCGAGAGATGCGTCTTGCACCCCTCAGGATTTTCAAAATATCTACACCCATTACGCCAAACAATCCCGGAGTTCGCTTTCTGAGATATATTTGGAGCTCATACAGCATATCTTGATTTTTGTGGAGGCTGGTGATCTGGCAGGGGCCGCGCAACGGTCGGAGGCTCTTTGTTCTCTCATCCCTGGAAAGGGGCCTGACCATTTCATAGTCCACTATGTTGACGCCCTCATTCAAAATCTCAGAGGGAATTTTGAACCTCTCCTCGCTCTGAATGAGGCGCTCGAAGCCAAACGAAAAGAACAGGAAAAAGCAAAAAAAGCAAAAACAGACAAAAAAAGACAAAAGCGAGCAGAACAAGCGGCTCTGGATTCCAAGGCGCAACAAGAACAGCGTGCGATCACAGAAGCCTCTCACGCTGAGAAAGACGCCCGGAAAGCTGAGAAGAAAAAAGCCAAGGTTGTCGCTGCCCAACAAGCAACTGCCCGTTCTGTCGCGGAGGTCTTTGACCCTGCCCCTTTAAGCGCAGAGCAGACAAGAGAACGGCAAGCGCGCCACGAAGCGGCCCAGGCCCTCAGAGAGGCGGGGGCTGAGAGAACCCCATCGGCTTCTTCAGAAGAAATCATTTCTGAAAAATCAGGCCCTTCTCCCCAAGAGCTCAGGGAAGCCCGCGAAGCCATTCTCCAACGAGTCCTAGGGGGGGACCCAACACCGTTATCGGAGCTTTTTACCCTAAAGGGGACTCCTAAGAAGGTAGAGACAGAAATAATCGAAGGAACGTGGAAGTTCACAAGGAAAGAATTTCACCAATATTTAGAGGTTTTAGGGTGCACAGAATCTCGTATGCGGGGCAGCCATGAAACCATCAGCCTTCCAGAAATGATTTACGTGACCAAAGGCCCAGACATTATTATGGTTTTGTCTGAGAGGGACGCAAGCTCTGCATCCCCGGGGGCGGCGAGCGCCGCCGCTGCGGATCCAATCTCCACGCCCCAGGTCTTAGGTGGAAGCCTCACCCTCCCCCCCTGGGACGGGAAAAATGTCCCTCTGTATCTTCGGGAGCAAATCCTGAAAGCACGGGAACGCTTGCGGGGATTCGCACTTCTTGCGAAAGCTCAAAAACCCTAAACGGGACTCAAACTAGAGAGCCCTCTCAACAGAAAAGAAGGGATGCCGGCCGCAGACGCCGGCATGACCCCGCTTTATGGGATGGGTTTGTTCACTTCGAATGCCATCCCAAGATTCACT
The DNA here is from genome assembly GCA_044361745.1 of Holosporales bacterium. Lineage (GTDB taxonomy): Bacteria > Pseudomonadota > Alphaproteobacteria > Holosporales > CAZGKG01 > JBIKIF01. The sequence continues at coordinate 7,754 of JBIKIF010000010.1, forward strand.
CCCTCCTTATTCCCCAGATCCTTCACTGTGATTCCCTCAAACACCGTGTTCAAAAAAAGCTCTTTGACAGCATCAGAACCGTACGTCCGAAGAACGTCATTTATATCCTTTTTGAGGTCATTAGACTGAACAACAAAGACTGTCTTCCCATTGTCTTTCAATTGGCGCAATGCTTTCTTAAACTGAATATCAGCATCTGAGTCTAGCGCGTCTTTATGAAAAAGGAGGAGGATTTTTAATTGTTGTCCACGTCTTCCTCTTGGGTGGGCCCTTCAAATCTGGGATCAAAAAACCGCCGAAGACGCCGGTAACCGTCCCTTGAAATCGTCACAATCGCGTGATCTTGCGCCTGAATCACAAACTCTTGCGGCGGGAAAAGAATCTGGCCTGCCCGCATCACAGCGACGATCCAGAGCTCTTTTCGAATATTCATTTCCCCAATCGACAATCCGACCGCATAGGCAGTGGCTTGCACATCAATTTCAAGAATCTCCCCGACCCGTTCGCCAAGAGAGTGAACCATTTGCACATGCCCCTTTCGGACCCGCTGGAGAATCAAAGAAATGGTGAGCGTCGATGGACTGAGAATTTTATCAATCCCCAAAGAGGAAATGAGGGAGACATAACTGCGACGATTCACAAGGGTGACCGCACGGCGAGCTCCACTTCGTTTCGCAAGAAGGGCCCCCAAAATATTCACTTTGTCATCATTCGTCACCGCCACAACCGTATCCACAGAATCAATCCCGGCCTCTTGAAGAATTTGGGTATCCAGAGCGTCTCCCTGAAGGACGAGGGTATTATTGAGTTGGCTGACAAGATAGCGCGTCTGGAATTTTTCGTATTCAATCAGTGTGCAAGAAATCAGGGGATAAACCCGCTCAATTTCTTCTGCAAGGCGCAAACCGATCCGTCCACCACCGAGGATCAGGAGACGGTGGCTTTGTTCCTCCTGATAGCCAATCGCTTCAATGAACCTATAGCTTTCTGCTTTGAGCAAAAGAACATAAATACTATCCCCCGGAAGGAGTTCATCTCGGTCCGTGGGCACAAGAATTTCTTTGCCTCGAAGGATTCTGAGAACCACAATTTTGAGATCAGGAAACAGTTTGTCAAAATGACGAATAGGCGTAAAAAACAGAGGGCTTTTGGGGGGGACCTTCAGGCCTAACACCTGGAGTTTATCATCGGCCAAAGACAAAACCTCAAATGCAAACGGCACCTGGAGGTGTCGTGTAATGGCAGCCGCCACTTCTTCTTCCGGTGAAATGACCACGTCAATCGGCATATAAGAATCGCGGAAATCCCCAGCCCATGTCGCCTGGGTGTAATGGGGGTTGCGCAGACGGGCAATTCTAAGGCGTACATCAAAAATTGAGTGGGCCATTTGGCACGTCACAACATTCACCTCATCAAGGCCCGTAACCGCAATCAGAATGCCTGCAGACCGGGCACCAGCCCGTTCGAGAGTGTCGGGATCCGCCGCATTCCCGAGGACCGTTTGAACATCCATTTTCCCAGAAACCTCGGACAAAACAGCTTGTGACGTGTCGATCAAAGTGACCTCATATTCTCCCTCCAGGTATTGGGCAATACTTGTACCGACATGGCCACCTCCACAAATAATGACGTTCATAAACCCCGTCCTTTCTGCATTGCCTGTTTCGATGTCTCATCCGAATCAAAGAAAACCTCCTCAGGTGTATCCTGGGGAATGGATTCCGTCAAACTTTTCCCAAGAACTGATCTCAGATTCTAAGGGAGATTTTGAGATCGTATTGAGGTTTTAAAGGATGTTCAGGAGACAAACCCCTCTAAAAATCGCGTTGTTTTTTGAAAAAAAAAAGGGTATGAATGGGTCATCAGAGGTAAAAATGTATTTTCTTTTGATTCGGAGCGTAGCGCAGTCTGGTAGCGCACCACGCTGGGGGTGTGGGGGTCGTGGGTTCGAATCCCGCCGCTCCGACCAGGATATTCAGTGCACACGTTATCACAGGTGTTAAGATGATGCCCCATAATCCTTCTTTCTTCCGTCATATCCGCCCCATTCTTGATCAGAGGGCTGTCTGTGGGCTGGGCCTTTGTGTGCTGTTTTTCATGACGGGATGTACGGTCACCCCCCCTGTGAAAGAGGCGGGCATTACCAGTTTAGCTTCTGAACCCATTCGCCTTAAGGTGGGGTCCATGAATGTGGTGAAACATTATATCCCGACGGAACAGCCTCCTTTTATTGATCATTGGATGACACCTACCCCCATGACCATTGTGTCTCAATGGCTTCAAGATCGATTCTTGACAACGGGCAAAGGAGGCAGAGCAACTATCACCGTGGAAGACGCCTCTTTGATGGAATCCATCATTCCTCCCCCCCAAACGCCTTTTGCAAAAACACAGCTGAAATACACAGGACATTTGGCGATCCGCCTTGATGTCTGGGACTCCGAAGGAAGGCCTCGGGGCGCTGTTCAGGGAACCGCATCTGCAGCGCGCACAGTTCCAGAGTCCCTCAACCTCCTCGAGAAAGAAAAAATTTGGCTGGATTTGGTGGAAGAGATGATTAACCAACTGGATCGCTCCATGACTCCTAAGATTACCCAATTCCTTGGTGAATTTACAGGCTGATAGAACGTGGATGACCCTTCGATTGGTTTGATTGCAGGCAGCGGAAACCTTCCTGCCTTGCTCAAACAAGAAATAACCTCTCGCGGAGAGCATCTGTGTGTGATTGCTTTTTCCGAAATGACCGATCCGGCCCTCGTGGAGGGGGTTCCCCATATCTGGCTGTCTCTCGGGGAAGTGGCGCGCGCCATCCAATTCCTCAAATCCCAAAATATTGGTGCCCTTGTCATGGCGGGGAAAATTCAGCGTCCGTCTTTGAAAGGTCTAAAGGTAGATTGGAAAGGGGCGCTATGGCTGGCCCAGTTTAGCACCCAAGGATTTTTAGGAGATGACGCTTTAATGCGTTTTATTGTCCAAAAATTTGAAGATGAAGGGTTTCTCATCAAGGCGCCCCACGAGATTTTAAGACCTCTTCTGGGGGAGGAGACCCTTGTCACACAGAAAGAGCCTTCACCAGAAGCCATGGCGGATATTGTTCTTGGGTTTGATGCCTTACGTATTTTGTCCACTCTCGATGTAGGCCAAGCGCTGGTGATTCAGGAAGGGCTCATTTTGGGGATTGAGGGAGCGGAGGGAACGAACGCACTCATCACCCGCTGTGGCGCCCTTCAAAAAGGGGGACCTGGGGGAATTTTAATCAAAGGGGCCAAGAGCCAACAAGATCTCAGGTGCGATCCACCGGTGATTGGTCCTGAAACCATTCAGTGTCTTGCAGAAGCGGGCCTTCAAGGGGTTGCTTTCCAAGCCCAGCGCACCTTAATTCTGGAAACAGACACGGTCAAAGCTTTAGGGGATGCCCACGGTCTCTTTGTTCTCGGTCACCAATGGCATGGAGACGACGGGCAGAAACCTTTACTTGCGGCGAAAAGAATCTAAAGACACAACGTTATCCCCTGCCACCTCTTCAGACCCGGACGAAGGTTCTGAGTTTTGTGTCAACAGCTCCTCCAAAAGGGGTGGCGTAAATTGCAAGCCAAAGGGAATCCCGGGATCCATCACGCTCAAGAGCGCATAAAATGGCACACGGACACGGTAAGGGGTATCTTGAAAGCTGAGCATCACCGCAAACCCAGTCTCCAGGACCTGCAGATCCCAAAATTGGTGTTGCAAAACAATGGTGACTTCCTCCGGGTTTTCATCCTTCACGAAACTTGGGAGATCCACACCTGGATAATCGGTCCGGAATGTCACATAGAGATGGCTGGGATCTTCAAGGCCGTTTTGGGCGATATCTAAAAGGATGCTGCGGACCACACCGCGCAGCGCTTCTTGCACAAGTCCTTCGTAGTCAATGGCCATTTTTTTGCCTTTCTGTCGTCTTCCTTGCAACATCTCTCTTAAATCCGGAGGCTTCTGTTGCCCGGCGCCCCCGGGAGCCGCGTCTAAGCGAGATTACAAAGAGGCCATTAAGCCGCTAGAGCAATCTGTGCACCCATAGGGGTGTTGCTGTTGACTGGTGCAAATTTTACTTTGGCACTTATTAAATTAGCCCGATAACGGCGGAACCATGCCGAGCAAAAACCCTATCTTTACCACGTACGTCGAGCCTGATTCGCCCCCAGTTCAGGAAGGCGTGAATCCTTCCTGAGGTGGAGGCGCCGGGTTCTGCCCCCGGGTCCGTTCCGATTATTCCACAGAGCGTTTATTGCCGTAGTTCTGTCTAGTTTCCTAAACCAACGGCTTCATTATACCACCTTTTTTGGACTTGCAAAGAGGGGGAGCGATCTCTTGTCCCAAAGGAGAAGACTATTTCTGACGAAATTTGATGCGACCTTTGGTCAGGTCATAAGGGGTCACTTCAACAGTGACACGATCCCCTTCCAGAATGCGGATATGATTTTTGCGAATTTTGCCTGCCGCATAAGCTGTGATCACCAGGCCTGAATCATCCAGCGCCACAAGAAAACGTGTGTCTGGTAAGCATTCCGTCACAACGCCTGTAAATTCAAGCGTTTCCTCTTTAGCCATTCCATCTCCTTCGATCAAAATCCCATCATATCTCAGATCGTCGCACAATCAAGGCTCTAGCGCAATGAAGCTCTATGACTCCAGATTTTAGGCTATGACACCCATAAGTCACTCCGAAATGACATGGATCAGAAGCCGGCATGACGATTGTTTGTGAATGGGGCCGCTCCTAAGCCCGCCTAAGACACCAACTGAAGAGTCCGCACCGCCCAGAGGCCCTGAAGACAAGGGATTGTGCTAAATTTTTATGCCTGGGGCCTCACGTAAAATCCGACCAAATCTTGGGTCTTTAATTGTGCCCCCTTTTAATTTTTATGTCTAGGGCCTCACGTAAAATCTTAACAAATCTTGGGTCTTTAATTGTGCCCCCTTTTGCCTTTCGCTCAGCATCTACCTCCTTCAGGAGAGGATTCATCGTGCCATGAAGCTTATGGTAAGCATCTTTTTCGTTTGCGTATGCTATGTCTGCCATTCCAGTATGTTTCCAATAAATTTTAGCCTGTTCATCTCTCTGCCTTTTCAACTCTTGAGAGCCTGGTGCATTATCCAGCTTTTTATCTAGATCAATAGCCCTCTCTACAGATTTATACGCAAGATCTTCGTGCTTTCTTCTTTCTTTTCTGGCAGCAGAGAATGCTCTGCTGTCACCCGAAAGCAGCGTTTTCATTAAAGATACCTTAGAAGCTCCATGAGTGCCCTGCCCCTCTTTCTGAGCAGGAGACCTATTCGATTGACCCACCGTGATGTCTGCTAATGCCTCCGGTGAGCACAGGAATGCCCCAAGGACGAAAGCAAGCGCAGGGATTGAAAGCGTTTTGATGTTGTCCATGACAGGGAGCCTCCTTTTTTCATGTCTCGAAAAGAAGAGAGTGCATAAAAAATGCCAGAATTGCCCACCCATCTAGAGAGACATTTTTGCAACATTTTTTCTTTTTTTGAGAAAACAGCTTCAGAGATTTGCTTTCAGAGTCATGACTCTGCCATAGTGAACTCTCTCCCCTCCCCTCCTGAACTCAAGTCCTCATAAAAAAATCCCTGTCCCATCCTTTGATTGTGGAGTGCGCCTATGCCATCGTCCGTCTTCAAATCTCTGTCCCAAAACTTCCGGCGTCCTGCCCGAGGGCGCCCATCCCATAAGAGCAGTCGTGTGGCCTCTTTGTTGGCTGTGGGCACAGCCCATCAGCCGATGTGGACCCCAGCCCAATATGACCGGCTGGCGGAAATGGGGTATCAGCGCAACGGGATTGTCTACCGATCTGTCAGCTTGATTGCCCGGTCTATTGCCAGCGTTCCTTGGCTTTTGTACGAGGGGGAAAAGGAAATCCAGGCCCACCCTTTGCTGACACTTCTGGAAAAACCAAACCCTCTTCAAGACGGCAATAGCTGGATGCAGGCGGCAGTGACCACCCTTCTGCTATCAGGAAATTTATATGTGGAGGCCGTGGGCCCCGAGGACGGAGCTGCGGACGAACTGTACGTCCTGCGCCCCGATCGTATGCGGGTGATTCCCGGGTCAGGAGGGGTTCCCCAAGGATATGTGTACACAGTGAATGGTCAAAGTAAGACCATTGCTGTGAATCCTTTGACCGGGTTTGGACCTCTTCTCCATATCAAATTGTTCCATCCCCTGAATGATTGGTATGGCCTCAGCCCTCTAGAGGCGGCCCTCAAGCCGATTGATTTTCACAACACCGTGGCCAACCACAATCTGGCGTTGCTTCAAAATGGGGGGCGGCCGTCGGGAGGCCTTTTTCTCAAGCCCAACCCTCAAACAGGCATGACCCTCTCGGAGGAGCAGCGTGCGGACCTTCGGGAAAGCCTCAAAGAGGTCTATCAAGGCACCCGGAATGCAGGGCAAATTATGATTCTGGAGGGGGATTTTGACTGGAAAGAAATGGGGCTCTCCCCGAAGGATATGGATTTTGGGGAAGGGAAACACACAGCCGCTCGGGAGATTGCCCAAATTTTTGGCGTCCCGCCCATGTTGGTGGGGGTTCCCGGAGATGCGACATTTTCCAATTACAGGGAAGCCCGATTGCATCTGTGGGAGGACACCGTTCTTCCGCTTTTAGACATGATCCTGTCCCAGCTCAACCAATGGCTAGCCTGTGGGTTTGGCCCATCCCTACGCCTCAGTTACAACAGTGATGCCATTCCCGCCCTCGCCCTGAAACGAGAGGCGGAATGGGAAAAAATTAACCGCTGCGCTTTCTTAACGCTGAACGAAAAAAGGGAGGCGGTGGGCTATGCCCCCTTGCCCGAAGGAGACCGTCTTGAGGGGCTCTGTAGGCATCAGGCCACCTATAGCTAGCCTCCTATCCTTTGAGGATGAATTTTTATTTTTTCTCAGAATTCCCAACGCTAAAGACAAATTTACTGAGCAACGATTCAAGATTCACAGAGGATTGGGTGTCTTCAATCTCTTGCCCTGCCTCAAGAAAATCACGGTCATTGCCCGGCGTGATGGACAGTGTCTTCCCTCCCAAAAGACCATCACTGCTAATTTGTGCAGTGCTGTTTTTGGGAATCCGGAGACCGTCCCGCACATCAAAAGTCACCAGGGCTAAATAGTTTTGAGGATCGAGGGTGATCTCTTGGACCTTACCAACCTTCACACCATTCAGATTGACAGTGCAGCCAACGGACAAACCATCAACATGATCAAAACGTGCCGTCAGAGGATAGCCGCTGCTGAGAGGTTGATTGCTTTTGATGTAGGCGAAAACGAAAAAAAAGGTCGCCACAGCTAACACAACCGCCCCGAGAAGGGCCTCAAATAGTTTTCCTTGAGAGTTAACCATTCCTTATCTGGCCCCCTCAGAGGAAGTCTGATCCGAAGGCTTGGGTGGAATCCAGGGCTGGTAGGCCGGCATGGAATTGGCATTTTTGTAAGCATGAGGAGTACCCATCAGTGACAAAGCAAAACGCGTCCCCGTTAAATTCGGAAGGCGTTGCTTTTCCCAAGCATACCCTTGTTCCTTTTGTAAAGGTGCATACTGACGTTCGTGACGGAGCCACGAATCCCAAAACGGAGGAATTTTGGAAGCTTCTGGAATGCCTTTGTAAAGCACCCAACGGGCCTCTGTTTTCCAATCATTCGCTCTTTTATCTCTGTAATACCGATTCATCCAGCGGTCTTGACCGATATACTGACCTCGAAACCAGGTACGGATATAAATATTCCACATGCGAACGGCTCCTACATATTTATGCTCTAGGTTCTATGTCCGAATTTTATTTTTGCAAGTACTTTGTTTTATTTTTTGTGCCATCTGAACAATTTCTTGAGAAGCCAAAGACTCGGACCATCAAAAAATTGTTTGAATACAAAAAAACATCACCAAAATTGTCTCAAAAAAATCTACACAGAAATTCAATTGTTCTCCTCAATGAAATTTAAAAATAACACATCTCAATCAAAAAAGTCTTGTGCAATAAAAAATCCTTTTCCAGTCTCTGGAGAACCCGATTGAATAATCGGTTTTTTTAAAGAGATCAATCAAAAAATTCGTTCGTTAAACCTCTTTCTTGAGGAGGTTTTATATTCTAAGATCCTCGGAAGGAGATTTTATGAATAACACACAGACATCCCATCCCCTTTGGCACGGAACGACTATTCTTTCGGTTCGAAGGGGCAAAAAGGTTGTGATCGCTGGAGATGGTCAAGTTTCGATGGGGTCTATCATTATCAAAAACAATGCTCGGAAATTGCGACGACTGGGGTCAGGGCAGGTGATTGCCGGTTTTGCCGGAGCGACAGCAGACGCATTGACGCTTTTTGAGCGCCTTGAAGCCAAGCTTGAACAATACCCCACCCAGCTTCCGAAAGCGTGTGTTGACCTTGCAAAAGACTGGCGAACGGATCGCTATTTGAGACGTCTTGAGGCGATGATGGCGGTAGCGGATGCGAACCATTCCTTGGTTTTAACAGGGACAGGGGACGTTCTAGAGCCGGAAGAAGGGCTGATCGGCATTGGATCTGGGGGACCGTTCGCTCTGGCGGCCGCCCGCGCTTTGATCGATCTGGATCTTGAACCGGAGGTCATTGCCCGCAAAGCCATGAAAATTGCCGCCGATCTGTGTGTCTATACCAACCATTCTGTTTTAATTGAGAGCCTTTAAATGACTTCTTCCCTCACGCCTCCTGCTATTGTTGCAGCACTCGATCGTCATATTATTGGTCAATCGGAGGCGAAGCGTGCGGTGGCCATTGCGCTCCGCAACCGTTGGCGAAGACTTCAATTGCCTGCTGACCTGAGGGACGAAGTGCTTCCCAAAAACATTCTGATGATCGGCCCGACAGGGTGCGGGAAAACAGAGATTGCAAGACGTCTGGCCAAGTTAGCGGATGCACCTTTCATCAAGGTGGAAGCAACCAAATTCACAGAAGTGGGTTATGTGGGTCGTGATGTTGAGCAAATCATCCGAGATCTTGTCGAAATTGCTCTCTCCCAAACGAAAGATCGTTGCCGTAAGGAAGTCCAAGCGCGCGCTCTTGAACAGGTGGAAGACCGTTTGCTCACTGTTCTCGTGGGGGAAAACGCCAGTCCAGAGACCCGGGAAAAATTTCGCCAGTCTTTGCAAAGCGGCGCCCTTGAAGACCGAGACGTGGAAATTGAGATCCAGGATTCTAGTTCCATGAGCATGCCCGCGTTTGATGTACCGGGGATGCCGGGGGCCCAAATGGGAATGCTCAACCTGGGCGATCTTTTGGGGAAAAATTTTGGCCGCACGAAAACACGGAAGCTCCCCATCTCTGCGGCACGGCTCCTTTTGCTGGCTGAAGAAAGTGACAAACTGCTCGATCCGGAAGCGGTGACACAAGAGGCTCTCCAAAGTGTTGAAGCGAACGGCATTGTTTTTATTGATGAATTTGACAAGATTTGTGCACGCTCCGAACGGGGAGGTGCGGATGTGAGCCGGGAAGGTGTCCAGAGGGATCTCTTGCCTTTGTTGGAAGGGACCGCTGTGTCCACGAAACACGGGATTGTCAAAACAGACCATATTCTATTTATTGCATCAGGGGCGTTCCACTTAGCCAAGCCCTCCGATCTTCTCCCCGAGCTCCAAGGCCGCCTTCCTATTCGGGTTGAGCTTCAGCCTCTCACGCCGGAAGACTTTATCCGCGTCCTGACTGAACCAGAAGCTAGCCTTGTGCGGCAATATGAGGCTTTGCTGGAGACAGAAGGGGTGACACTGACTTTTACTTCCGAAGGGATTGAAGCCCTGGCGAATTTAGCAGGCCTGATCAATGAGACGGTGGAAAACATCGGCGCGCGTCGTCTGCACACTGTTCTCGAACGTTTGCTTGAGGACATTAGTTTCAATGCATCCGACAATGTCGGGAAAAAATGGGAGATTACCGCCGCTTACGTACAAGATAAAGTGGGCGATCTTGCAAAAAACACAGATCTCTCCAGATTTATTCTCTAACCTCCGGGCGATATCAACATCGATCTGACACTATAGATAGCCTACCCTCATTGGAGTATAAATTTTTATGTCATACCGGCTGCGAGATAATGTCCGAGTTTGACTTGGATGCGCGCCTTAAGCCGGTCTTTTTTTCCAGTGACTCTGGATCCTGGATGGACCTAAGTTCCCAAGCTGCGCTTGAACTACGGTCTCTCCGGGATGACGTGAATGATCATCCTTTGATAGAAGATTCTCTATCAATTGCGATCAAAATAGAGGGACTCCTCATCCGGTTCCCGTCATCTTCACGCCTCCTAGGCGGGCTGAGGGTGACGGCCGAAGGGGAATCGGGGCTTGTGGGGTGACACCGAAGGTCGATCACCTCTTGGTTGATCTCAGGTATTCATTGTTTGGAAAAAATCTTGGTTACTCTTGGTGAGTCGTAGTTTTTCAATGAGGAAATCCATGGCGTCTGTTGGCCCCATAGGGGTCAGGATGCGGCGCAGTACCCACATTTTCCCCAGGGTTGCTTTGTCGCACAGAAGCTCTTCTTTGCGTGTCCCCGATTTGTTCATATCCATCGCAGGGAACGTCCGTTTGTCCGAGAGTTTCCGCTCCAGCACAATCTCAGAGTTTCCTGTCCCTTTGAACTCCTCAAAAATGACTTCATCCATCCGAGAGCCTGTCTCAATCAGGGCTGTAGCAATAATGGTCAGAGAGCCGCCATCTTCGATATTCCGCGCCGCCCCAAAGAAACGCTTGGGCCTTTGGAGAGCGTTGGCGTCCACACCCCCAGTCAAAACCTTCCCAGAGGAGGGCACAACGGTGTTGTAGGCACGGGCCAGACGGGTAATAGAGTCTAACAAAATGACCACGTCTTTTTTGTGCTCCACTAAACGCTTGGCTTTTTCAATCACCATTTCGGCCACTTGAACGTGGCGACTTGCTGGCTCATCGAAGGTAGAGCTAATCACCTCCCCACGGACAGAGCGGGCCATATCCGTCACCTCTTCCGGACGTTCGTCAATGAGAAGAACAATCAAATAGGCTTCCGGATGGTTCACCTCAATGGCATGGGCGATATTTTGAAGCATCACTGTTTTCCCAGTCCGAGGCGGCGCCACAATCAAAGCGCGCTGACCAAATCCCAGGGGTGCCACAAGATCGATCACCCGCAAGGTCAAATCTTTTGACTTGGGATTTTCAATTTCAAGGGCAATCTTTTTCTCTGGGTAGAGGGGGGTCAGGTTATCAAAGTTAATTCTGTGGCGCACCCTCTCCGGGTCTTCCCCGTTCACGGTGTTCACCTTTTTGAGGGCAAAATACCGCTCCCCATCCCGAGGCGCGCTAATCTGGCCCCCCACCGTATCCCCTGTCCGCAACCCAAATCGTCTGACTTGACTGGGGGACACATAAATATCATCCGGCCCTGGTAAATAGTTTGCCTCTGGCGAACGGAGAAAACCGAAACCGTCTTGGAGAATTTCCGCAACCCCTTCTCCATCAATGGACACCCCATTTTCCGCAAGCTTTTTCAAAACGGCAAACATCATATCCTGTTTGCGCAAGAGTCCCGCATTTTCAATGGCCAGCTCTTCCGCGAGCTCCAAAAACTCTGCGGGCGTTTTTAATTTGAGGGTGCGTAAATTCATGAGAACAATCAAACACTTTTGTGAAAAGAGAAGAGATTTTATGGAGAGAAAACCATCCAACTGAGCAAATTCTAGCCTATCTTTTACAGAAAATCTAGGATTTTTTCTTACCCCCTCTTTCTGTGCTGAAAAACGCAAAAAAAGCCCCGGGAGATGAGCCCCCAGGGCTTGTACGCACTGCGTCCGGACTGCAACCAGACGGAGGTTTTTTATTTCACGGGAAGGGTATACACAGCCCCGATCGTCATAAAGCCTTCACTTTTAGGCTTGCCTGTAATGGCAGCGTTGAGTGTTCCATTTGTCTGATTGATATTCAAAGTTGTATTTTGGTAGAGGTTCACACCGGCTTCTGCCCGCAATTGAATTTTCCCCACAGGGACCTGCACCCCAAGTCCTAGGATAAGGCCGGGAACCCATTTTTCGATGTTTTTAGGGTTTTCCACGATTGTAGGCGCATCCAATAAGCTTTTCAACCGCCAGCGGGTCCATTGAACCCCTGTTTTAAAATAAAGGGCTGTGGATTTCCCTACCAATCCACCGACCTTTAAGGAGAGATCCATGGATGTGGCCCGCTTCACCTCATAAACGTTGTCTGTGCTGTTATTTGCATTGCCTGATATCATATGCACTGTCTTTTTAAAAGCATTGAGACCATAGCCAGCTTCAGCCCCCATAAACAGACATTGATCCGTCATGTGGGTGTAGCCAAGAAAGACCCTTCCCCCCATTCCTGGGGCAGCAGCGGTGTTGGTTTTTTCAGGACGAATGGTGATTCCCTGAGAAATATTTTCCGTAATATCCATCCGGGAGTAAACCCCCTGAAGATCCAGACCTGCAGACACCCCAGAGGGCATCACCCCCACCCAGGGAGCTGGTGCGTCCGCTACAGACGCTGAAGACATGGCGCACATCAACGGCGCAATGAGAAACAAACGATTCAGTTTCATAAAAAAATCTCCTTAAAAAATAATGGCATCCGTATGCGCCGTGGGCTTTCACACCCACGGCGCTGGTCTTAGGAAGCGAAAGGTAATGTCTGGGCTGGAATTGGTGTCTTCAATTGATAGTCACTCCACTTCGCGAAAGATTGGGATGAGGTTTGTGGCTCATCTACCAAGAGTCCACTCGACCAGCTAGCCAACAACCCTGTTTTCAAAGCCGCTGCGCTCAGTCCGTACTGAGGATCTGTCACAGACGCGTTTGAAGCCAAAAGCGGATCAATGACCTCTGGGCTACCGTTAATCACACTTGCTGCATTGACTGCCTTGCGGATATTTTCAATGGCCTGGTGCAAGCCCGCAACCCCGTTATACCATGCAAGGACGTCTGTAGAGTCTGGAAACGTTGCTGGTATTGGAGTCACCAGGTTACTTGCGGCTTCCGAGAGCTCCCCGTAGTCCGCACTTGCAACAACAGTAGTCGGGACTGCGGCTGCGAGTTGTGCCTGATAGACGTTTGTAGGAGGATTAGGGGCCACCATGTCCGCAATTCCAAATATTGTGTTGAACTCTGCCAAGGCGGTCAGATCAGACTGTAAGTAGCTTAACAAAGACCGGAAGGCCCCGGCATATTGCTTCAATCCCGGTGTGGTGCCATTCCAATCCATCAGGTCTTGAAGTGCGGACAGGGTCGAAGCGTTCTGGAGAGCAGGGATAAAACTATCAAAATAATACCGGTTAGCAGCTGGATTTTGCACCCCGGTCGCGAGGGGAAAAATCTCCAAATTTGTATTGACAGAATCCGGGGGATAGTCTGCCTGGAGTGTTGCAAGAAACGCATAAGTGGTGGCGAGGCCTACTATCGGAGGCAACGGATGGGCGCTTGCAGTAGCCGCCGCTGGTAATGGAATGATCTTCCCCAAAAGGCCGTAGGTGTTCACAATGTTCGGAGCCAAACCCGTAAAATCTAGAAGCCCGCTAGGCCTAAAAACATCCAGAGCCGTTGTTAAAGCAGCCTTAGCACCTGTGACAGCAGCAGGAAGGGCGTTAGGTGTGGGAGACTTAAAAGTGGCGAGCGTTGTCTTCAGAGCTGAAAGTTCCGTTGGTGTATCAACAATAGTTTGCGGGATGGTTTTCGAGATCAAATCCACGATCGCAATTCCCGCAAACTCCTCCTCAAGAGTCGCCCTGACAGGGCCGGAGCAGATCCCGCAGAGAAGTGCGGCAGAGAGCATCAATACTTTGACTTTTTTCATGGTGTGTCCTTCCGTTAAGGATTGTTTTTGGGGTTTGAATCCCTTAGGGCTATTAAAATCTAAAAAGTTTATTTTTCAATACATTATAGACAAATTTCAAACAATTTCACCACGATGTTGCATTTACGCAACTCTTTGAAAACCCTCTGTTGAAGACTCAGTTCAGATCAAAAGCACCCTCAACTCTGCGATCCCTGAGCTCACGGAGTCCAAGGCTTTGCCTTGGGAACGAACTTCCATCCGGGATCTCTTGGCGGACTGAAACGACAGGGCAAAAAAGTGCGTTTATTTTAGGGCGCGCTCGGGGTACACCTAAGGCATGACAAAAGCATCACCTGTGATTCAACAATATCTTGATCTGAAGGCTCACCACCCAAACCATCTGCTTTTGTTTCAGATGGGGGATTTCTACGAGCTCTTTTTTGAGGACGCGGTCTTAGCAGCAAATGCTCTGGACATCACCCTGACAAAACGGGGCACCTATGACGGCCAAGAGATCCCCATGTGCGGGGTGCCCCTGCATGCCAGCGATGCCTATTTAGGGCGCCTCATCCGCCAAGGGTTTTCCGTGGCGTTGTGCGAACAGTTAGAGCTTCCGGACCCGAAGATCAAAGGCCCCCTCAAGCGGGGTGTGGTGCGCATTCTGACCCCTGGAACCCTGACGGAAGACCCCCTTCTTGAGCCGAAAGCCCATCATCTGATTCTGTGCGTGGTGTCCCATGGGCGGGGCAGCGCCCCTCAGACGTTCGGCCTGGCTGGGATTGATCTCTCCACCGGGGCCTTTTGGACTGAGGCGGCGGAGGTCTCCTTTGCAGAAAGCCAGATGCCCCATTGGGGGGTGAAAGAGGCAGTGTTTCCTGAGGCCCTTCTGGAAACCCCCATGATCCGGGATCTGAGAGAGCACACCCGTTGCGCCCTGACTCCCCTGCCCTCAAGTCGCTTCCATCCGGAAAACAGCCGAAAGCGTCTGGAGGCTTTTTATCAGGTGACCACCTTGGAAGCTTTTGCCCTGACTACAGAGGCGGAGCGTACGGCCGCAGGGGCTTTATTGGATTACGTTCTGTTGACCCAAAAAGACACGCCCCCGTCTCTCAGCCGCCCGGTTTCCTTGAAGCAAGATCAGTTTCTCCGGATGGACCCTTTCACGCGGAAAAGTCTTGAGATCACAGAAACCTTGTCTGGGGACAAAGGGGGCAGCTTGCTGGCGGGGGTGGACCGCACCCTCACGTCTCCTGGCGGGCGCTTGTTGTCCCGCTATCTTCAGAGCCCTCTCCTGGATGTGGCCCAAATTAACGACCGCCTGGATGGGGTGGCGTTTCTGACAGACCGTCCTGAGGGAATTGAGGCTATCCGCGGGTCTCTGAAAGGCTGTCCAGACCCAGAGCGTGCCTGTTCACGACTTCTCCTCCAACGAGGGGGCCCCAGGGATTTGGGGGCCCTGCGGGATGTCCTGGGGCGCCTGCCTTCTCTGAGAGCGCTTTTAGAGGAAGACACTGTCCCCCCGCTTTTGCAGAAAATTCGGGCGGCTCTGGCCTTGGACATCCGCCCGTTCCAGCCGTTTTGTGAGGGCCTGAAGGATGAGGCGACCCATAGGCTGCCCTCCACTCCAAAGGATGGGGGGTTTGTGGCCCCTGGTGTGTGCCCTGAGTTGGATGAGGCGCGGGAGCTCAGCACCTCCGCCTCCCACTGGTTGAAAGCCCTTGAAGAACAGTATGGGGCAGACACAGGCATTGGAAGCCTTAAAATCAAGGAAAACAATTTAATTGGGGCGTATATTGAGGTCTCCCCCTCCCATCTCTCGAAAGTGCCCCCGACCTTTACCTTGAAGCAATCCCTGGTGAGCGGGGCCCGCTACACCACCCCAGAGCTTCTGGCGCTTCAAGAAAAGCGTGCCCTGTCCGGGGCCAGCGCGCGGGCCCGTGAGCGCGCTTTGTTTGAGGAGTGGTGCACGTCTGTACGCACCTATGGGGAGGCGCTGCGCACGTTGGGGCGGGCCCTGGCTCTTCTGGACGTGCTGGCAGCGCTGGCAGATTTGGCCGTACTGCGTGGGTACGTCAGGCCCCTGGTGGATAACAGCCAAGCCTTCCATATCGAAGATGGGCGTCATCCCGTTGTGGAGCAAGCTTGCCGCCACTTTATCCCCAACACATGTCATCTGGAGGACGGCTCCCCATCCACCCAAGGGTTTGCTTGGCTATTGACCGGGCCCAATATGGCGGGGAAAAGCACCTTTCTCCGTCAAAATGCCCTGTTGGTGATCCTGGCGCAGATGGGCTCTTTCGTTCCCGCAAGACAGGCCCATATCGGCGTCTGTGACCGCTTATTTAGCCGCGTGGGGGCCAACGATCACCTGTCCCGCGGCGCCTCCACCTTTATGGTGGAAATGGTGGAGACCGCCACGATTCTCACCCAAGCCACCGCCCGTAGCTTTGTGATTCTTGATGAGATCGGGCGGGGCACCTCCACCCATGATGGTCTCGCTCTTGCTTGGGCGTGCCTTGAATCCCTGGTGACTCAAACCCATTGCCGGACCCTTTTTGCCACCCATTATCATGAACTCACAGCCCTTGAGGGGCGTCTGCCGGGGGTGGCCTGTTACACCCCCTCCATCACAGAATGGGAGGATGACCTGGTGTTCCTCCATAAAATCATTCCGGGGACAGCCAGTGGCTCCTTCGGTCTGCACGTCGCCCGCCTGGCTGGAGTGCCCTCCGCCGTGGTCCAAAGGGCCCGAGACTTACAGAAGACCTTTGGATCGGACCTCAGGGCTTCTGCTCCGCCGCCTCAGGCCCCTCCCCCCACAACAGTCTCCCCCCTTGAGGCCCACTTGAAATCTCTTGATCTGGAAACTCTGTCCCCTAAAGATGCCCTGAATCTTTTGTACACCTTTCAGGAAGCCCTCCGCTCATGATCCGCAACGCCGCCAAAATTGCCAGTTGGACCCTGGTGAGCCGCCTCTCCGGGTTTGCAAGGGATGTAGTCATTGCCACCTTCATAGGGGCTGGAGGTCTGGCAGATAGTTTTTTCTTGGCCCTCATGTTGCCCAATTCCTTCCGGCGTTTTTTTGCGGAAGGTGCTTTTAACGCTGCATTTCTCCCGCAGTTCGCAGCCCTTCAAAAGAAGAATCAGGGAGCGGCCTATCTTGCGATGATCCTTGGCCTTCTGATGAGTGTTCTCGGGCTTCTGGTGGTCTTGTTTGAGGGGTTTGCGCCCCAGATCGTCTCTCTCTGTGCCCCAGGGTTTTCTGCAACGCCAGAGCGGTTTCTTTGGACCGTTCAGATGGCGCGCATCATGTTCCCTTATATTTTCCTCGTGGCTGTGGCCAATGTTTTGGGGGGGGTGCTGCAAAGCTTCGGACGCTTTTCCCTGGCCGCCGCGGTCCAGGCCTTGTTTAACCTCTCCATGATTGGAACTTTTTTCCTCCTCACCCCCTTCCTCGAAAATCCGGTGATGGGGCTGGCCATCGGAGTGATTGTCTCTGGAGTTCTGCAGCTGGCCATCCTGTGGTGGAGGGCTGTCTCCTGGATGCCCATTCGTGTCACCTTTCCAAAGCGCTCCCCCATTCTGGTCACCTTTCTCCGCAAATTTACAGCCGCAAGCCTTGGCCTTGGGATGATCCAGCTCATGACCTTTCTGAATGGGATTTTTGCATCCCTTCTGGCCCCTGGCAGTTTATCCCTTCTTTTTTATGCAGACCGTTTGGTTCAATTTCCCCTCAGCATGATTGGCCTCGCCCTCAGCACTGCCCTGCTGCCGGAGCTGTCAAAGGCGGTTCATGAGGGCAACGGGCCTGAGATCCTCCGCCTTCAGACTCGGGCGTTTCAGGCTGCATTGTTTCTGTCCCTTCCGGCCGCCTGTGGCTTGTTCATCCTGGCCCCTCAGATGGTGGAGGTTCTCTTCCAAAGAGGGGCTTTCACCCCTCACGATACCCAGATCACCGCCCAAATCCTGCAGGCGGCCGCCATCGGTCTGCCCTCCTATATCCTCGGTAAAATCTTCAGCACCTGTTTTTTTGCGAACGGGGACACGCGAACGCCCGCCCTGTGCTCCCTTGTTTTTCTCGCAGTTTATCTCCTCAGCATCTGGACTGTCCAAGGCCTTTGGGGGCCTGCAGGCATTACCCTCTCCCTCTCTCTCGGCAGCTGGGCCAACACTTTTTGTCTTGGAGGGATGCTATGGAAGCGGGGTGTTTGCCGCCTTGACCAGGCAATCCTTCGTTATGGCCTCAAAACAGCCCTTGCTTGCGCAGGGATGGGGATTTTTTTATCCCATCCTCTGGAGATCCTACGGGTCCCGTTTGGTGCGGGGTGGATCCAAAAAACCCTCGATCTGGGGGGCTTAATTCTCTTAGGCAGCCTGGTTTTTTTGGGAATCGCCACTCTCTTGAAGCTGATCCGAAAACTCTGATTCTCAGGAAGTTTCTTGAGGCCAACCAGTTTTTATTTTTCATCAAAACAATATATTAAAATTTTCAATATTGATATTTTTTTTAATTAACAAAAAATTAAACATCACTGTTGTTTTAAGGAGGGCTTTTATGAATTTTTTCTGTCAAAAGATAGAAAAATGGGGTTTTCTATTAGTTGTTTTTTGCGCAGCAATTCCTCATCAAGCAAAAAGCACACAAATGGAGGTTTTAATAGAGGGAAATAAAGTTCTTAGATGGAATAAGCAGAAAGAAGAAAGCATTCGATCGGCAGGTAGAATCTGCGATGTTCCCGTCCCAGATCGCGATCAAATAAAGAAAATTCTCTCTGATCCAAGCGCTCGAGAAGAAGAAAAACGGAAAATTAAAGAAATTCTTGAAGACGGAAAAACCGATTCTGTTGTGCGATTACGAAATACTGACGGTATTCGTACAAATGAAGACAGAGAAGCTCTTCAAGAATGGGAGAACGTTTTGTGGAGCCCTGTTGACAAGCCAGCAGGAATTGTTACGGATTGGGACCATATACTTGTGAGAAGCTTGCAAAATATCACACTACCTGGGGAAAGTCCATCAAATCTAGTTCAAAAACTGAAAGACGGCTTAAAAAATGTAGATCTTCGGAACGAGTTAGAAGCGAGGACCCTCTTTTCTCTTTTTTACTCAGCAGGTGTT
The DNA here is from genome assembly GCA_044361745.1 of Holosporales bacterium. Taxonomy (GTDB): domain Bacteria; phylum Pseudomonadota; class Alphaproteobacteria; order Holosporales; family CAZGKG01; genus JBIKIF01. Next base: position 26,703 of record JBIKIF010000010.1, read on the forward strand.
TCAGGCTCACTTTTAAGTCCTGATAATATGGAGGTCTTTGGGAATCAAGGGATTATTTTAAAAGCTTCATCTGAAAATATTCTTGGAACAGGCAATGAAGATCTTTATACGCCATATCCATATAACATGAATCACTTGTGTGGATATCATCATGTCACTGGCAGAAGAGACGAAAGTATCTATAAAATTCTTAATAGAGGTGTCTTACCTCTAGCACAAATGAAACCCAGCCCCAGGCATGACTTAGACTCATCCGGGGAAACAACCTATAACGAGGTTTACATGCAACCCTATGATGCTGACACAGAAAAGTCTATAGAGGTTGTAGGGTTTTTTATTAAGACAGAACAACGAGATACGAGTCATGAACCTGTTTATCAAGCCGCTAAAGCATTACAGCTTCCTCTTGTGAGGTTTGCCTGATCAGTGGGCTGACTGAACAATCATAGCCATAGGGGCCTTTTCTAAAATGAAGATAACGTCTTGCAGGTCAATCCAAAAATTCTTGTATACGGGCCTAGCTGTAGAGTCTATCACCATTTTTGCGCAGTCCACGGATTTGCATCAGGCCTCCAGAGCGCGGTGTTTTGACAATATTCGATTGTTGGGGATTTCTCTCATGCTGACAAGAGTTTTTAAGGAGCTGTGGGATACGTGGACAACTCTCCGAGTTGACACACCTACCCCACAACCCCAACAAAATCAGACAGTCATTTTTTTACGGTGGACACATCTCAATTTTATTTTTTGAGAATGCCATCAATTTTTATAAACGAATCAGATTTGCTCCCCAGGCGAATCCAGCGGCAAAGGCTTCAAGGAGAAGAAGCTGCCCTGGCTGGATATGCCCTTCCCGGATCCCCCAATCAAGAGCTAAAGGAATCGAAGCTGCGGATGTGTTCGCGTGACGGTCAATCGTCAGAATCGCTTTTTCCCGAGACAGGGAGAGGCGCTCCAGGACCGAATCAATGATGCGAAGATTGGCCTGATGGGGGACCAGCCAATCAATCGCTTCCGAAGACGTCTGAGTTTTTTCAAGAATTTCATCGACCGCTTGGCCCAAACGTTGGACCGCATTTTTGTAGACCTCCCGGCCATTCATCTGAATGGTTCCCACAAGCGGAGAAGAGCTAGGCCCACCGGATACGTACAAAGAATCATATCCTCGCCCATCCGTATGCAAAACATGCCCCAAAAGACCCCGTTTATCTGTGTCAGAAGTCGCCATCAGGACGACAGCTCCTGCCCCATCACCAAACAGAATGGCGGTCGTACGGTCCTCCCAGTCCATGATTCGGCTAAAAGTTTCTGCGCCAACAACAAGGGCCGTTTGAGCAAGCCCCTGGGACAGATACATATCAGCAGTGGCAAGCGCAAACACAAATCCACTACAGGCAGCACTCATGTCAAAAGCCATTCCTCTGGTCATTCCAAGGTTCGCTTGAACGCGGGTTGCTGTTGCAGGGAATGTGTTGTCTGGTGTGGACGTAGCGACGATGAGAAGATCAACCTGAGATAGGGAAATGCCTGCAGCCTTCAGAGCTTCCTGACAGGCTTTTGTGGCAAGATCCGAAGTCAATTCACCGGGCGCTGCAACATGTCTTTGCCCAATTCCAGTGCGCTCCCGGATCCATGAATCCGAGGTTTCAAGGCTCTGAGCCAATTCATGATTGGTCACGATCCGTTCTGGGAGATAAGACCCGACACCGACGAGAAAAGATTTCCCCATGACCTGATTCCTTCGTTTCTTGGCTTCAGCGCGACAGCTGCGCCCTCTGGCTTCCCAGGGAGCTTGTGCAGCACTCTATATCCCCTTTAACAAAAAAGCACGCCTTTAGGCTCTGTATACGAAATTTATTTTGAATGCTTTGGGTCTGCTTTTCCCATTTTCGGCAGATTTTTTCCAGAAAATAGGAGGCTATCTCAATCCAAAAAACCTTTGAACCTTGAAAAACATCCACAAAAGTCTCTCAAAAAAATTCCTACACAGGCCCTAGAGTGAAGGCTCACGAGGGGAATCCCCCTCTAGATTCGTTTGCTTCCCAGAGAGCTCCCGAAGCTTGTCTTGAATCACCGGGTTCTGGATTTCCTTAATAATTTTGCTATTCAAGTTGGAATTCAAAATATCCACAACCGTTTCAATGGCATAAGCAAACGCCAAAGCATCCGCCCCGCCATGACTTTTCACGGCCACCCCATTGAGGCCCAACCAAAAAGCACCGTTGTATTTCCGTGGGTCTAACTGAAATTTCAAATGCCTCAAAATGGGACGAGACACTACAAACGCCAATTTTCCCCAAAGAGAATTCGCAAACCCCTGCTTCAGAACGTGCATCAAAAGACCCACCGTACCTTCAATGGTTTTCAGGGCAACGTTTCCCGTAAACCCATCTGTCACAACGACATCCACAACCCCACTTGTGATATCATTCCCCTCCACAAATCCCTGGAAATCCAAAGGAAGGGTTTTAAGAATTTGGGCTGTCTGCCTGAGGGTTTCAGGTCCTTTGAGAGATTCAGAGCCGATGTTCAAAAGGCCTACCTTGGGTCTGGGTGTATGCAACACATGGCGGGCAAACATCTCCCCCATCAGAGCGAATTCTGCCAAATCTCGCGCCTCACAATCCACGTTCCCCCCCAAATCAAGGAAGACACTTTCTCCCCGTTTGGTAGGAATTTGGGTGATGATAGCGGGGCGATTAATCCCAGGAAGCGTCTTCAGAATCAGCTTAGCCAGGGCCATGTAAGCCCCTGTATTGCCGGCGGACACCACCCCCTGAGCGGTTCCCTCTTTAACTGCTTCTAAGGCCAGCCGCATGCTGGATCTTTTAAACCCACGCACCGCTTGAGAAGGCTTTGTCTCGGCCGTAATCACATCCGGGGCATCGCAAAGAGTGACCGCGTCCTGCAAAGATGGCCTCTCCCTGAGAAGTGGCTCAAGGACTTCTTTCTGTCCAAAGACATAAAAATGCAAAGAGGGGTTTCGCTGTAGCGCAAGAACCAACCCTTCTAAAATCAAAGAAGGGGCGTGATCACCGCCCATGCCATCGATTGCAATCTTCAAGGACACGGACCCAATCCACCCCTTTTTTGAGAAATCAAAGTGTCGGATCTTTACGCAAACCCTTAGCCAAAACTTGACGCCCACGATACTGCCCACAGGACGGACACGCATGGTGGGGGAGTTTAGGTGCGCTGCAATTTTCGCAATCTGTCGTGTTGACAGGGGTTAGAGCATGATGAGAGCGACGCATGTCACGACGAGATGACGATGTGCGCTTCTTTGGGACTGCCATGGTGATTCCTCATTCTCAATTCTAGGATTTTATATCTACGCGAAGTGCCCCAAAATCACAACCCCTTTGCAAGGATTCCTTTTTTAAAAAGACAATTGTCTCTCAAAGCTTGGGACAGCGCTTTTCTGCCATGCCCGGGACTGGGAGGATCCCTAACCTCCTCATCAAGGCCATCAGCTGCGCTATCCAACCTAGTCCAACCCAAGTTGATTGAGAGGTCAATCCGCTTCGCGGCTTTTTCAGCTCGACGTCAAACGTCAGTTTGGTTAAAAGAAAGGAAACCCCTGAGAGGAGCTCTTCCTATGATCGACATCAAGTGGATTCGGAAACATCCGGAACATTTGGATTTAAGCCTCACAAACCGAGGGATGGCGACCCAATCTAGAGAAATTTTAGATTTGGACGCCAAATATTTAGAGGCCCTTCAAAAAACGGAAGAGCTTCAGGCTGAACGCAATGGACTGGCTCGGGCCATTGGGGCTGCCAAGCAAAAGGGGGAAAACGCTGCAGATCTGCAAGAACGCGGAAGCCATCTCCGGACAAATCTTGAGAACCTTGCCCACACAATGGAATCCTTAAAAAGAGATTTAAAAACTCTTTTAGAGGCGCTGCCCAATATTCCTGAGGCGGATGTTCCTGTCGGGAGCGATGAAACAGGGAATCAAGAGGTGCACCGTTGGGGGACTCCCCCCTCCTTTCCTTTTGAAATTAAGGCGCATGAGCTTTTAGGGGGGGCGCTGGGCCTTGATTTTGAAGCAGCCACCCGCATGTCCGGTAGCCGATTTGTAGTTCTTCGAGGGGGATTAGCACGCCTTGAGAGAGCCCTTGCGGCTTTCATGCTGGATGTGCATACACAGACGTTTGGCTATGAGGAACTATCGGTTCCCTATTTGGTTCGGGAAGAAGCGGCCTATGGGGTCGGCCAGCTTCCAAAATTTAGGGATGATTTATTCGCCACCACAGATGGACGTATTTTGATTTCCACTGCAGAAGTGCCGCTCACCAACCTGGTGAGGGAGCAGATCCTCCCCGCAGCCTCTTTGCCTCTCCGCTTTGTTGCCTATACCCCTTGCTTCCGGTCAGAGGCAGGATCTGCGGGGAAAGACACTCATGGCATGATTAGGCTCCATCAATTTTCCAAAGTTGAGCTGATGCATGTCACCACAGAAGACCAAGGGGAGGAGGAGTTTGCGCACTTGCGCCGTGCGGCAGAAACAATTCTTGAAAGGCTTGGCCTGCCTTACCGCACTATGTTGCTGTGTACGGGGGATATGGGGGCAGCATCGCGCAAAACTTATGATCTTGAAGTTTGGTTGCCGGGTCAGAACGCTTACCGTGAAATTTCCAGTTGCTCAATCTTCGGCGACTATCAAGCCCGCCGTATGAATGCGCGGGTCAGAGATGCCCAGGGCCACCTTCATTTTGCCCACACCCTCAATGGATCCGCCCTGGCTGTGGGTCGAACATTGGTCGCCTTGATGGAAAATTACCAGCAAAAAGATGGTTCCCTCTTGATTCCAAAAGAACTTCAGCCTTATATGGGTGGGCAGAGTCATCTAGAGCCTTGTGTTGGAATATGAAAAAAATTTGGACTCGGACAGCTCCTTTCTTTTTGGCGTGTGTTTTATTAGCTGGGTGTTCAACACCTCCCCCAGATGAACCCTATATTGTTCTGGGCCCTGATCAAATCCTTGTGCGGACAGGAGACACTCTGTATGGCCTGGCTGAGAAGCACAATGTGTCTTTAAAACAGTTGATGGCGGCCAACCATTTGACCTCTTCCCATATTCGGGCAGGGCAAATTTTGTTGATTCCACAAGCCTCTACCGCGCGGGAAGACAGTTTGGAGGACGCGCAGGATTCTGTCTCAAAGCGCCCCCTTGCACCTTTGGGTGGAGAGGCGGACCTCTCTGCTGGAAGTGCAGCCCTGTTGGATCCATCCCTGTCCCATGAAATCGCCCTTGAGCGACAGCGGTTGGGTGCTTTAGAAACGCCCTCTCTTGTCCCACCTCTGAAGGATGGAATTGCCCCCGTCACCCCAACGTTACCGGACACAAAAGCCAACCTTTCCCCTGTGCCGAAAGCAGAAATTGCCAAAAAAACCCCGTTTATTTGGCCTGTTCAAGGGGATATCATTTCTCCCTTTAAGCGCTCTGACACAGATGGATTTATCAAAATCAAGGCCGCTGTTGGGACTCCGGTCAAAGCGTCCGCATCCGGTCTTGTGAAAGTCTGTAAAAATAATTTTCCCCCTCTCGGAAAGCTGGTGGTTGTCCAGGGGACAGACAAAGATAAAGCACTGATGATTTATGCAAATCTTGAAACCATATCGGTTGCTGAAGGTGCCAGCGTTAGCCAAGGTCAGACCCTTGGGACCGTTGGAAAAAGCCCCAATACGAAGGAGTCCGGCCTTGCCTTTGGAATCCGAACCACAGCTGAAGGAAGTGGTAAAAAGAAAATCTGCAATCCTCTTCTGTTGCTCGGTGGCAATTAAATTCTGTGTAGGCGTTTTTTGATTTCACAAGCCACGCTTGAACAGTGATCAAGAGCGCCCCCCACGTTTCTTTAAAGAGCCCAGCGTCTTCTTGACCTCACCTTCGCTCCTTCATCACCGTCGGTCTCTTTTCTTCTCAAGAAACCAGCTCTTTCTCCAAGAGTTTCGGTCTCTCTGTCCCTCCTCCGATCTCTGTCTCTCTTGAAGAGAGTCGGCCCGCGATAGAGGGTTCCCACCGTGGGCCCGACCTCGAAAAGAAGGAGCCGAGGGTTGAAGAGAAACCAGACCGAAGTCGGCAGAATTGCCATTGTTGCAGCCTCCCTCTTCTGAGAAGTAACAACGAGATGATCTCTCTCAAGGCGTTTGAGGGGGGAAAGAGGGACACCCTGTCAGCCGGCTCTACACCCCACCATCATCTGATTCTCACATCCTACCCCTAAGCTTCTGGAGTCAACAGATGATGCTGAAATCTCAACGATGGAAGAGGACAATACCAGAGAAGAAGACAGCATCCCCCTTCCCGCCTCACCTCAACAGCCTTCCTAAGCGGGAGCTTGTCCTCTCAAAACAAAACGATTCCAACACGCTCTCCCACCCACAGGAGCGCTTTTTTCTCAAGGAGCTCAGCACCCCCTCTTCCCCATAGAGGTTAGCGCGTGCTTGAGCCCTGCAAGAGACACCGAATCACATGTGCGTCCTGAAAAGGACGGCTTCCTTCGTGGGTTTCTTGAACGGACTCATGTCCTTTGCCCGCAACCAGTAAAATGTCTCCAGAGCTCAGACGGTCCATTCCGGCCTGAATCGCTTCTTTCCGGTCGCCAATGTCTTCGGCCTTTGGACATCCGGACAAAATCTGCATGCGAATCTTTCTTGGGTCTTCTTGCCTTGGATTGTCATCGGTCACAATTACCCAGTCTGCAAGGGTTTCCGCAACGATCCCCATGTCTTGGCGTTTGCCAGAGTCTCGATTCCCCCCACATCCAAACACAACCCCCAGACGCCCTTCCGTGAAGGGACGGAGATTGCGTAACACCAAAGCCAAAGCATCCGGTGTGTGGGCGTAATCAACATAGATCTGCCCGCCCGTTTCCGTCGCCCCAATATAATCCAGACGACCGGAAGGAGCCGTGAGTCGGGGCAGGACCTTCAGAATATCTGTCATCGGAACGCCAGAGCGATAGACGACCCCTACGGCAGCGAGAACATTTTGAGCCGCAAAATCCCCTCGAATTCCAAGGGATACGCTGATTTGTTGCCCCTGGATCTCAAGAAACATGTCCTGCCCCGTGGACTGAGGGGTGAGGCCCACCAAACGAAACGGATCCCCGCCAGATCCATAAGTCCAAACAGGGCCCGGGCAGACGGACCAGATGTCTTGGAGGGCAGGAAGACCGGTATTGAGAAGCGCGGTACCGTTCGTCTCTAATAGCTCTTGAAAAAGACGTTTTTTCGCGTCTCCATAGGCCTCCATAGTTTCGTGGTAATCCAAATGATCCCTGGAAAAACTGGTATAAACCGCCACATCAAACTTCATGCCATCCAGACGCCTTTGATGGAGGCCGTGACTGGAAGCCTCCAGAATCACGTGGCTGATGCCTCTTTGGCTCAATGCCTGGAGGTTTTGGTGGAGCACTAGAGCGTCTTGGGTGTTGTTCTGACCGGGGGACACAAAAGGCGCAGACCCCTTTGGGCTGTGATTAGCCTCCACAATCCCCAGAGTCCCAAAGCTTGCGGCGGACACCCCCAGGAAGTCCCAGATTTGACGGGCATAGTGTACTGTGGATGTTTTGCCGTTGGTCCCCGTGACCGCTGCACGAAACCCCGGAGACCCTGGATACAATAGAACAGCCATTTGTGCGACCGCCAAACGGCTGTTTGACACCCCCAGGCAAGGGATTTCCCCAAACCGTTTTGAGGCCAAATCAAAATCCCTCTCTTCAACCACCAGAAGGGCGGCCCCACGCGCCACCGCTTCCTCCAAAAAAGTCACGCCGGAGACTTGGGTTCCAGGAATCGCAATGAACATCCATCCCGGTCTCACCTCACGGGAGTGATGGGTTACCCCCTCCAGAGACCCATGGACAAGGGGGCCTATTGCCCGAGTGGGCTTAAGAACTGATAGAACCAAATCCATCGAACAGGGGGGCAGTCTCGTCATCAGGGGGCGCTTTCGTTGCAACATGTCTCAGAGGAGATTTTGAAAAAAGATAAGCGGGCGATCCCGCATCGCTCCCAGCGCATAGGGATCCAATGGGGAAACAAAGGGGCGGCCTCAGCCATCGGGGTTTCCAAAACCAAAAGCGCCCCCTCCCCTAGCCACCCCTGAGACTCAAGCCCCCGCAGAACATCAGTCTCAAGGCCACTGCCATAGGGAGGATCCATCAAAATAATGTCAGACTGATGGGGCGCTTTGGGGAGACGTCGCCCATCCATTGTCCAGACCTGGGTCCTGTCTTCCAGCCCAGCCTGATGAATCCATTCCTTCAAATTCTCAGTCGCCTCCACGGCGGACTCAACGAACCCGGCAGAATCCGCACCGCGAGACAGTGCCTCCAGACCCAAGGCCCCGGTCCCAGCAAATACGTCCAGGACCCGACAGCCCGCCAAAGTGCCAAACGGAGACCCCTCAGGCCTCAAAGCGCTATGCGTCAAAATGTTAAAAATCATTTCGCGCCCACGCTCACTCGTGGGCCGGGTTGTAGGCAAGGGTTCCGGGAGCCGCCTTCCTTTGAAAGCGCCGGTCAAAATACGCATGAGCCCCCCCCAACCCATTTCAGAGGATCACGGACATTACAAAACATTGACTTTCTCTAAGTTTTTCGAAGGATGGGGAGTGAGAATCAAGCGGTCTTCAAAACGTAAGTCAATCACAGAAAACCCATTGAACCGAAAACGATCTTGCGCCTCAAGCGCCAGAAGGCGTTTCAAGGGGGCTGCTGCTTCGCTGAGAGCTGGAAGACGCAAAATGACATGGTTCTGGAGATGCAGCTCCCAACGTCCACTTCTTAAACAGACAGCTGCACGAACCCGCTCTAAGAGCCCTGGGAACTGCTTTAACAGGTCTATCAGTTGGGGAGAAGCCTTTGGGGCGTTCGCCCCTAAAACAGTGATTAAAGCCCCTTCAAACTCATCCACATGGCAGGTAATGACCGTTCCTTGGCCATCAATCAAAAATTTTTCACCCTGGTTCTGCCAAAATGCGAGAGGCTGGCGTTCCGCAAGGCGAATATAAAATCCCCAAGGCCAAGAACGCTCCACAACGGCAGACCGGACCCATGGCAGACGCTCGAGACGTGTCTTCAGCTCCCAAGGGCTGACTTGAAAAAGACTGTCTCCTCGTTTCAGGCCAATCATTTTCAAAAGCAGGCCCTGGGAGGTTCTCTGACGACCTTCAATCTGTATCTCTTGAACTTGGAATCCCATCCTTTGTAAAAAAGGCTGATAGGACAGAGAGAGGGTCTGAACCCCCCAAATCCCCCCCCAAGCGAGCGACAAACAAACACCCACGCCGAGGGCTGTTTTCCAAACCCATGCAAAGCGCTTGACGCTCTCAGGCCGTCGACTTCCAGGCTTTTTCTTTAAGGCTTTGGACAAGATGCATCCTCAATAATCCATTGCACCACATCCTCATAGGACCATCCCTGGGTTTTCATGATATCTGGAACAATGGACAAGGATGTCATCCCAGGTTGAGTGTTTGTCTCCAAAAAATACAGAACGCCCGGATCCTTTACGGTATCGTCATAGCGAAAATCTGATCTGACAACGCCAGAGCATCGCAGAGCACGATAAGCCGTTTCTGCCATTTTCAAAACGTCCTGATAGACCTCTGGTGGCACAGGCGCGGGACACAGGTGCTGGGCTTTCCCTTCCGTATATTTGGCTTCATAAGAAAAAATGGGCCCTTTAAATGTAATTTCCAGGGCGCCTGTGGCAACGCCTCCAAAAACGGCCACTTGAATTTCTCGGCCTGGAATATAGCGCTCTACCAGAACCTGATCCCCGTAAGTCCAGGCGTCCGCCAGAGACACTTGCTCTGCAAATGAAGACACCATCTGAACCCCCACCGTTGAGCCCTCAGTCAAAGGCTTCATGACGTGGGGGAAAAAGGTCCAAGGGGTCGTCTTGTACTGAGACACCGACAGGACTTCTCCTTCAGGGCACCGGACTCCACAACTCCCCACAATGTCCCGCGCGACCCCTTTGTTCATGGCGAGAGAGGACCCGAGAACGCCCGAGAACGTATACGGAATCCCCATCAGGTTCAAAACCCCCTGGAGAATCCCATCTTCCACCTCATGACCATGGAGAATGTTAAAAATAATGTCCGGCCCTTGATGGTTAAAGGAGGCTTGAATCCCCTGGGCGAGGGCCAGGACATCCCGTGGCGGATCAAAACTCTCCGCACTATGGCCTAAGGCTTTCAACGCCCGCATCACCCCTTGACCACTGCTGAGAGAAACCTCCCGTTCAGCAGACCATCCCCCCATCAAAACCAATACATTACGGGGCTTGACGGGCAATTTAGGCCTCAACAATTCAGACATTCAATCACCTCCCAACAATAGACAGACCCCAAAGATACAACACCCTATCCCAAATAATAAACGGATTAAAGACAGACAGCTGCCAGACAGATCGACGATGTCATCCTCCGCCTCCGAAGAGGGTGTAAGGATCCAGCTTAAGGGGCCTCAACGCCCAAAAGAAAGCGCCTTGCAGGATGGGAGACCTTAAGGCGTATCGGGTCAAGCGGCTCAACGGGCATCAAAAGCGCGCGAACAATTCTCGGTGAAAAGCTCGGGCGAAGGTGGAGTCCGTGTTTGCATGAAACAAAAACTGGCAACAACGGTTCCAGATTCCCAGCATTGGCCTGGTTCGTGGGGGATTTGCCATCGGGATAAACACCTTGATTGACAATATGCGCCGGCTGGTATTCTTGTCTTATGAAGATGTTTATTGGAATTTTTGCGCCAGACTCCCCTTAAATAAATTCAAAAAAGATGTAAAATTCCCCAATAAAGCCCCCCCTTTGCTCCTTCACCCGCCTTCAGAGTCTCACCGGGAGCCTCAGAGCGAAGTTAATCGAGGTGCCCCCGGTAAAAACCCGGGGATCTTTTAAACTGTGGGAAACATGTCCTGCAAAATCGCTTCCGTTTTTTCAAGAGTGAGTGTTCCTTGATATTTATATTTCGGCAAGAAAACATCATTTTTAGCTAATACATTGCAAAATTTCATAAAAAAGATAGAATCCAATGCGGCGGCATGCAAGCACTGTTTTTGAGATTCTTCTGTTTTTTTCACAGATTCAGCATCTGGAGAGCTACCTTTACCTGAAGATGGAAGGTGTTCGGGCCCGTGTGCAAGAGGTTTATGGCACTTCCTACTCTCATCAGGAGATGCACAATTGGCTGCAGCGGAACGGCTTTTCCTATCAAAAGCCCCAGGGGGCGTCGGCTCATGCTGATCCAGAGACGCAGGCGGTCTTCATCCCAGCCTACGAGGACCTTCAGCGCACCCTCCCTGAGGACGAGCCCTTTTTGTTTGGGGACTCGGTTCAGCCGACCATGGCCACAAAGGTGACAGGGAGCTGGATTCCCAGGGGCAAAGAGCACCCGATTCTAACAACGGGATCCCGGACTAGACTGAACATCGTAGTCTCCTTGAATTTGGACCGCCTTGACATGATCACAAGGGAATTTGAGGCCATCTGCCAGCATCTGGAGGCGGTCCGGGCCCGTTATCCCAAGGCGCCTGGAAGCGCCTTGCCCCTTCCCTCATCGACAGAATCAATGACACCTTCCCGACAATCGCGGAGATTGACTTAGGTTAACCTGGGGGAATTGGGTATAGAGACTTGATCTGATACAGATCCAGTTTCTGCGCTTGCACCTGGGATTCTGGGTTTTAAGCATGGGGGTGAAGACGGAGGGCTGATGTTGCCCAAGACAGGCTCATGGAACCTTCTCAACGAACATTTCTTGGGAGAAGATTTTTTGCTCGGAGAGAGACCTGTCACCAAGGGTTACAAAGGTATTCGAAAAACTTTCATGGAGTGGTTCTTGATTCCGCGTAAAAACAAAAGCGAGGGAGACATTTCCCCTCCACTCTCTCCGAAATCAATGAAATTCTCAATATTGGAATTTGAATGATACGATTAAAAATATTCGCATTAAATCAATTAATCGTATTTGATCCATCTATTTATTATCGATGTTTAATTGATTTGATATGGATATTCGTCTATAAGTAAATAATTAATTTTTTGGATATTCGAATCCGAAGGGGGAAAAATGAAATATTTTTTGAGATCTGCTTTGTTTGGGAGTGTTGCGTTCGGTTTCGTCTCGGGATCTGTTGTTGCTGATTCAGAACAACACGATTTCACTCAACCCCAATTTGTCGCAATGCAAGTCCAAAGCCTTGAATCTTCTTCTAAAGCTTTATATCAGCAAAGTCTCGATGTAGTAGCAGAAGCAATTGAGCCCATCATTAAGAATGCTTTGATGAATCGGTTGTGCTCTGTGGGTGATCTACAAACCGACAGTGGTCAAAAGATTGTTCATTCAAACATGACTGTTTCGTCTTTTTTGATTGCTAAGCTTTCAGGTTATGATTTGTCGAAAATGCCTTTAGGAAAGACGATTGGAAGATGTGGTGATGGCCTTCTGAAAAATGCTATTGACCAGATTCTTTCTGAATTTACTGCCCCCTATTCGCAGATTAAGATTACTTCGGATAACTATCTGACCGTTTTGTCAGGAGCTTTAGCGGGTGCTCTTGTTAAAGGAGCTTGGATGATTTCGGTACCTGAAAATAAGAAGCCGCGTTTTGCAAACCTTAAGAGTGCCCAGGCAGATTCTTCAATACAAGCTTATGGCAAAGCTCTTGTGAAAAACGAATTCGTCAGCTTTTTACAGAGTGTTTTAAGGGATACAATTGATTCTTTAGAGAAAACCATTTCTGATAATACTTCTAAAGCAGTCAGTGTGGGAGCAATGTTTTTTCCGATGGTTTCTTCTGGTCCAGTCCTTCCTTTGGTAACAGCGTGTGTTCTCACGGGAATTCCTCAACAATATATTTTCGCTCCTGTCTCGAGCCTTTTGAAGGCTTATTTCTCTAATGTTTTGTATCAAAATATTATGACGGCAGATGATGTTGCAACTCTTGCGACTAAATTGATCTCTGAAGAGGAGGATGATGGCTGGGTAGTTGTTGGAAAATCTTTGACTGAACACATGATGGACACAAGCCGTGCTCTTAAAACTGCTTCAGAGACGGTGACTCGTGAGAAATTTCATAGGGCTTACAAAAACACTTTTGGTTTTGTTACGGAGCCTCAAAAGGTCTTTTCAGGTTACTTTGGGGGCTTTTTAAAGTATTTTCAGGGTTAAGTAGGCTCTATGAAATTTCTGTCACCCCGTCCTCCGTTTGGACGGCGGGGTTTTATTCTTCTACCTCTTGTTCAATTGCCTCAATATTTCCCTGGAGACCTGAGACTCACCCCCTTCTCCTGTCTCACCTGTCAGTTCAATGTGTAAAAATTGAGAATCGTCAAATTATATCTCCTGATGGACGCGAATTCTTTCAGGCGTCTATGTCTTCTTCGGCCTGAAAATGGCTAGGTCCCGTGAACAAAAATCATCTGCGCCCAATGATGGTTGATGGGATAGCAATGAAGGCTGCATAGGCGTCTTTTGTTTTGTCGAAACGCGCGAAAACCCGCCTGAAGTGTTTGCGTTTTCCGAAGAAAGTTTCGATGCGGTGCCGTTCCTTGTAGACATGCTTGTCGTATTCTTCAAGAGCAAGACAAGCAAGGAGATCCTTTCAGTGGAGAAGCCGCCACGCCTCAGGGAATTAAAAAGATTGTGTTGCAACTCGCCTCAGGCGGGAAGGACAAGAAGGCCACCATCGAGCACACCC
>JBIKIF010000014.1:0-11715 GCA_044361745.1 Holosporales bacterium
AACTTGAGCCCCTCCCACTGCTGCTGCCTGTTGAGCAACTGTAACTTGAGCCCCTCCCACTGCTGCTGCCTGTTGAGCTTCATAGTCATCATTGTCATTCCCTCCTTCTTCTGCCTGTTGAGCAACTGTAACTTGAGCCCCTCCCACTGCTGCTGCCTGTTGAGCAACTGTAACTTGAGCCCCTCCCTCTGCTGCTGCCAATTGCCCCGGTAAAGCATTGACTCGATTCGGTAAAGAATTACCTAAAAATTTCAACAGATCTATGACCGAGTTATTCGATCTAACGATCTTTCGAGAAGGATTGTGATCGGCAGAGGGAAGTCGAGAAGGATTGTGATCGGCAGAGGGAAGTCGAGAAGGATTGTGATCGGCAGAGGGACGTCTTTGAGCGTTAGTATCAGTGAGCCTCCCAAAGCTGCCTTGAGAGACGGCAAAGAGCTGGGTTGACACCATGACTGATGTCAAAACCATTCCAAGAAATAATTTTTTATTCATTTTAAAATCCCTAAAATAAAAACCAACAACTAACAATAATGGTATATTTTTTTTTGTAAATATTTTTTTTAATTGATAAATTGTTGCATTAAAGCAACATTTATTTCTTTTTTGATACAGAATCATTTTTTACGTTTGACATCTGTTTTATGTTCGAATAGTTCACATTTAGTTGCAATACTTTTTTTGCTCTTTATTTGGGATTTAATGTTTATGAAAATGAAATTTGTTTCTTTATTGGCTCTCTCCTTGTTTGTTTCTGCCTCTCCTCAAGCGGGTTTTTACGCGGGTGGGACCTTTGGGTTTGGTAATTTTTCTATGAATAACAATAATGTAGCTTTTGATGAAGATCAAAGCGAGGAACATCTTGGAACAAAGGTCTCACAATCTTGGTTCGTTCCTGGCCTGTTGGCGGGATATTCTTTTGCATTGTCTCCGTGTTGGTTTTTGTCTCCTGAAGTCTATGCACTTTTTGCGAATGCGCAGAAGTCATCTTCCCAGAAAACCCAGTTTGAAAATGATATCACCCTTAAATCCAGCGCCAAGCTTCAGACGGTTCTCGGTTTGGGGGCGCGTTTGGGTTATCAAATGCTTTCCGGTCTCGGTATTTTTGGGAAATTGGGTGTTGAGTTCACTCAGCTAAAGACAAAAGCGGAGTTTTTCGATGCAGACGGAAACCCTTGTGATAACAGTAAGTTAGAGCAAAGCAATTGGACGCCCGGTCTGGCCATTGGTGCTGGGCTTGAGACGAAGATGGGGGGAGTGATTGTGCGTGGAGATTACACGCTCTCCATCTTCCAAGGAAGCGGCAAAAAAACTCTTACGTATGACGACACTGATAATGCTCTTTTGACCAATAAATTGAGCGGCGTCAGAAGCCACAGGGTCATGGTCTCTTTCGTGGTTCCTTTCGGGAAATAAGCGCAAAATCTTTGACGTGACACCCTATAGCCCTCGGGGAGATTCTCCCGGGGGCTTTTTTTGTGGGGGTGGTTTTGGGAAAATCGTCCCTTGACAGCCTCCTCTTTTTCCCGCTCCCCTACAGGTCTGAGGGGTTGAGTTGAGGAGAGACAATAACATGATGGCCTTCATTTTTCCAGGACAGGGGTCCCAAGTGGTTGGGATGGGGAAAGCCATGGCAGAGGCTTTTCCTGAGGCGCGAGACGTGTTTGAACAGGTGAATGACGCCCTTCACATGAATCTTTCCAAGCTGATGTTTGAAGGACCGCTGCCAGAACTGACTCTGACGCAGAATGCCCAACCCGCCCTTCTCGCCAGCAGTATGGCTGTTTTAAAAGTCCTTGAAAGTGGCGGACTTTCTGTGACACAAGCGCGGGTGGTGGCGGGCCATTCCGTTGGGGAATACAGCGCTTTAGTGGCCACCGGGGTGATCTCCCTGGCCCAAGGGGCAGAGCTGCTGCGTCTGCGGGGACAGGCCATGGCGGACGCGGTGTCTCCGGGGGAAGGAGCGATGGCAGCCTTGCTGGGGATGTCCCTTGAGCAGGTGGAGGCCCTGCCTCAAACACCCGGTCAAACCTGGGTGATTGCCAACGATAATGCGCCCGGTCAAATTGTGATCAGCGGCCACCGCGAGGCGGTGGAAAACGCGGTGGCAGCGGCCAAAACATCAGGGGGTAAAGGGATGATGCTGAATGTCAGCGGACCTTTCCATTCCCCCCTAATGGCCAAAGCTGGGCAGGTCATGGAAGAGGTTTTGGAGAAGGAGACATTTTTGTGCCCTGTGGTCCCTGTGATTTCCAATTGGAGCGCAACCCCCTCAGATGAGGGCCTGGTGTTGAAGGCCCATCTCATCCGGCAGCTCACCGGCCGGGTGCGTTGGCGGGAAACCATGGAAACCCTGTCAGATCTGGGGATTGATATTGTGGGGGAAGTGGGGACAGGAAGTGTTCTATGCGGATTGGCCAAGCGAGGCCTGCCAGAGGTGCGAGCCCTTCGGCTAGAGACTCCGCAAGATGTAGAAGCTTTTGCCAGGGGTGCTCTCTAAATCTGTGTAGAACTTGTTTTGATCCCATAGACTTTTAACTTGAGACAGCAATTTTGGAGCGACCCTCACATTTCAGTCCTCTCTCCTTCGGTCTGGTCTCTCCAAACCCATAGCGCGATAGATCAAACGCTTTTTGACAGAGGGGGAGGCCCCAACCCCCCAAAGACCCGCATCAATGATTGGACGGAAGGCAGGGGGGAGCCATTCAAACAGACCAACAAGTCCGTGGGTCAAGGCGGCAAGACCCCACTGATCGGGACGACGCTTTTTTCCCCAAGGACCTAGGATGCTGGGAGATCCAGGGTCCAGGCCCAAAGACCGGGCGTCCGACAAGGCCTCTGCGAGGCTGACCACATCTCTGAAGCCCACGTTCAGACCTTGGCCTGCGACGGGGTGAAGGACATGGGCACCGTCTCCCACCAAAACCACCCGTTCTCCCCAGGCGGTCCTTGGCATTCGCAACGACAGGGGATAGGCCTGGATTTGGGACAGCAAGGTCAAGGTTCCCAGACCCCAGCCAAAATGCTGGATGAGGGCGTTGAGCAAAACTTCTGGGGCCTCTACCAGCTGGTTTGCGACTTGGGTTTTTAAGCTCCACACCACACCCATCTGACGTCCTTCCAGAGGCAAAAGAGCCAGCGGACCCTCCGGCGTGAAATGTTCATAGGCTCGATTCTGATGATCCTCTGTATGCCCCAGCGTGAAGACCAAAGCGGTTTGATCATAGGTATGACCCCACGTTTGGGGCGATAGCTTTTCTGCGATGAGGGAATTCCGTCCCTCCGCACCCACGAGGAGAGACGTCATCAAGATCTCCCCTGACCCAAGAGTGACGGCGGTTTTGTCCTCAGATGCCTCCCAAGACACCACCTGGCCCGGCATCCGGAACGTCAACCGATCCTCTCTCTCTAACAGGGCCTGCCGCAGGGCTTGCTTGAGGTCAGAGGCAGGCACCAGATAGCCGAGCGCCTCTACTCCTACGTCTTCCGCGTGATAGCACAAAGTCTTTTTCCCGCCGGTGTGGCTGACAACAATTGTCTTCAGAAGGCCAGGGATATCTCTCAAATGCTTCCAGATCCCAGCTGCTTTCAAGACCTGAGCTGATCCATAAGCAATGGCAAAAGAACGACCGTCCACAACAAGAGGACTGCCGTCTTCCAAAGGCGGGCGCAGGAGGCCTGGATCGACCACACAGACCCCCAATCCTTTATCTGCACACAGGCACGCCAGAAGACTTCCCACCAGGCCTGCCCCGGAAACGACAAGATCTTGTCTTTTTTGATGATCCATCTGGTTGTCCTTTCAAGAAATGGCTTGACACCTGATCTCCCCCATAGATTGAATACATGGAAAATGATGATTTTGCCAACACTCTAACTAAAGGGGCGTCCATGACCTCTCTGCCTGCTTCTTCTGGAACACCCCCTTCGGCTCTTCTCGCCCCCTTAATCTCTCTGGTCGCACCAGAGATGGCACAGATGGACGTCCTGATTCAGGGCTCTCTGACCCATGGGATTTCCCTGATTCCCCTGGTGGGGGGCCATCTTATTTCCTCTGGGGGGAAGCGTTTGCGTCCCATGCTTCTCATTGCGTGCGCCAAACTGTGTGGCTACACAGGGAACGATCATATCAAACTGGCGACTTGCCTAGAATTTATTCACAATGCCACCCTGCTCCACGATGATGTCATGGACAAAAGCGAACTGCGCCGAGGGGTCCCCACTGCCCATACCGTGTGGGGGACTGCCGCCAGTATTGTGGTGGGGGACTTTCTCCTTTGCCGGGCCCTTGAGCTGATGACAGAGGTGGAGTCTTGGCCCATTGTGCGCCTGATTAACAGCATGGCGACTAAGATTATTGAGGGGCAAACCCTGGATCTCTCCCTCAGTCACCGCTTGGATATTAAGCCTCAAGATTATTTGGAGATGATTCACCTCAAAACAGCCTGGTTATTCCAGGGGGCCTGCGAACTCGGCGCCCTCGTCAGCCATCATGACCAGGCATCTCAGCTGCGGGACTTTGGCTATCGCTTGGGCATGGCTTTTCAGCTGATGGATGACGTCTTGGACTATACGTCCAGTGCGGAGCGCCTGGGCAAAAATCCGGGCCAAGATTTTAGAGAAGGCAAGGTCACTCTTCCTGTTCTCCTCGCGTACGAGAAAGGTGCGCCCGCTGAACGCGCCTTTTGGGAGAGGACAATCCAAGCCCTCAACCAAACAGAGGACGATTTTCAGGAGGCTTTGGCCTTGATGCGCGCCCACAACGTCTTTGAAACAGTCATTGGCGACGCGCGGGCTTTTCTGGATCAAGCTGCTGTGACCCTGAACTCATTTCCCCCATCCCCTCTTCAAAAGGCTCTTTATGATATCCTCACTTTTATCCACCAACAGCTTTGAATCTGTTGAGCTCTTCACAGACGGCGCCTGCCAAGGAAACCCCGGGCCTGGCGGATGGGGTGCCCTGTTACGGATGGGAACCGTTGAGCGGGAGCTCTCTGGGTTTGACCCCCAAACAACCAACAACCGCATGGAACTTCTGGCCGTGATCCAGGGGGTGAGCGCCCTGACGAAACCCGTGCGCCTCACCATTTACACCGATAGCCGTTATGTGAAAGATGGCATGACCGAATGGATCCACCGCTGGAAGGCCAACGGCTGGAGGACGGCAGCCAAAGCACCCGTTAAAAATGTTGATTTGTGGCAGCTGTTAATGGAGGCTCTAGCCCCCCACACGGTCTCCTGGGTTTGGGTGAAAGGACACGCAGGCCACCCGGAAAATGAGCGGGTAGACGCCCTAGCAAGACAGGCGATCCTCCTTTAAAAGGACCAAGCTCGCACGTTATGATTTCTCCCATTGATTTGTCTTGAGCTGAAGCACGCCCATCTTAAAGTAAAGGAGTTTAAGGCGCAAATCTGCCGGACGATCTGTCTCTGAAAGCCCATGGCATCAAGGCTCACAATGGACTCTTCCAGCATGAGAAGATTTAAAAGCTCCAGATTACCTTGATTTCATTTGTTTTTCCGTCCCCGGTCTTTGCTCCAATGAACACCTTAAGATGTTTGCCCAAAAGGCAAGATCAGAAAAATTTTTCACTTCATTTGAGAAAAGCACCCCAGAGGATTTTTGACTTTGAATCCCTGAAAAGGCTACACTTCAGATAGGAAAATCTTTGACAGTGGAGCGCCCATGACGTCCATCCGGAAACTCCCCCCGACTCTTATTAACCAAATTGCCGCTGGCGAAGTCGTTGAGCGTCCGGCCTCCGTTCTGAAAGAACTGATTGAGAACGCTCTGGATGCGGGGAGCACGCGCATTCAAGTCCGTCTGCGGGACGCAGGGAAAAGCTTTCTCTCTGTCACAGATAACGGCCTCGGAATCTCTGAGGAAGACCTGCCCCTCGCTCTGGAGCGCCACGCGACATCTAAGCTTCCGGAAGACCATCTGCTTGCGATCCGCACATTTGGTTTTAGGGGAGAGGCCTTGCCCGCCATCGGCTCCGTCAGTCGCCTGACCCTGACCAGCCGCATGGGGGACACGTCCCAAGGATTCAGCCTCAGTGTATCCGGTGGTATAGCGACCGGCATTCGGCCCGCGTGCACTGATTTTGGGACCCAGGTTGAGGTCTCAGACCTTTTCTTTGCCACCCCTGCACGTCTGAAATTTCTCAAATCTGACAGGTCTGAGATGCTGGCTATCCGAGTACTGATCGATCAGATCGCCCTTGCTCATCCGAAGGTTTCCTTTGAGGTGCGAGAAGACGGCGCCGCCAAAGCGTTTGTTAACTATGAAGCCCCTGCGCAGGACACTCCCCTAAACGCGCTTCATACCAACCGGCTCAAAGAAATTTTAGGGGACTCTTTTGCGGCGGAAGCCATTCCCCTGTCCGCAGAAGGGAACGGATATCGTCTCCACGGATTTCTAGGCCTTCCCACCGCCAGTGTCTCCACCAGCAGCAAACAATTTCTTTATGTCTGTGGCCGTCCTGTGCGCGACCGATTGCTCAGTTCTCTTATCAAGGTGGCCTATCAGGATACCCTCCCTTCGGGGCGCTTCCCTGCGGTTGTTTTGTTTTTGGATGTGCCTTCGGACGTCCTGGACGTCAATGTCCACCCTGCCAAAACAGAAGTACGCTTTTCGGATACGGCTTTTTTAAAAGAGTTTTTGCTGTCCCATTTGAAGCGGGCGCTCAGCCAAAACTTAACCCGCACTTCCCAAACCCTCACCTCCAACCTCTTCCCATTTCAGGCGTCTCCCAAGATTAGAGAGCACCCCGTCTTCGCCCAACCTTCAGAAACACCACCGCCTCTCCCGCCACTGTTTCCGCCTGTGCCCCCACACCGCCCCTCCATCGCAAGCAGCCACCGCCCCCCTGCTCCTCCTCCCGGAGCTTCCCTCGAGCCGATACACCCTCTCCCAACAGACGGAGGCCAAAAGGCCTTTCAACCCCAGCTTGATCTTGAGGAGCTCCCTCTTGGGCATGCTTTGGGTCAAATTCACCAAAGTTATATCGTGGCCCAAAACACGGACGGCTTTGTGATTGTTGACCAGCACGCGGCTCACGAACGGGTGGTTTACGAACAAATGAAAGCGAAAATCCAAGAAGGAGATGTCCCAAGAGAGGCGCTTCTCATTCCCCAAGTGATTTCTGTCACGCCTGCCGCCAAAGACGTATTGATGGCGTCTGTCCCAATGTTTCAAAAATTAGGCCTGGACTATCATTTTTTTGGAGAGGGGACGTTGATTCTGAGGGAGGTTCCCAGCCTTCTAAAAAATGAAGATTGGAGCGTCCTCATGCAAGACCTCGCCGATCTCCTCCAAGACGCCCGCCAAGAAGGCCTTGCTGTCACCAACCCCCTGGAGCATGCGCTGTATCAAGTCGTCTCTAGCTTGTCTTGCCAAAGGAAAAGCGTGAAAGCCGGCCGAAAATTATCACTCCTTGAGATGAATAGTCTTCTGCGTGCCATGGAAGCCACACCCAACGCAGCCCAATGCAATCATGGTCGACCGACCTATGTCACCTTGGCACTCTCTCAGATCGACACCCTCTTCAAACGTCGATAAAAAATTAAGACCTCTGGAGCCATACTCACGGTCTGATCGTTGAATGTTTTGAAAATAAAGGGGCGCTATGCAGCCACCAGGACTCTCTGAATCCTTTTTGCTGTGGTCGAAAATCATCTCTCAGGCCCGCAGCGCCTTTGGCCAGTCTTTTTCTGTGGAACCGCCTCTGCCTTTCAGCCCTGCCTACATCCAAAGCTGCCTTGAAGAGTTCCGGTCCGCAACGCAAGACAACCCTCAAATCCTCTGGCAATCGAATCAAAAGTTTTGGGAAAGCCTCTGGACCCTCGGGTTCAATACACTCCTCAACACCGTGAATTTAGGCACCTTAGACCCGCCTCACACAGACAAACGATTTGCCCATCCTCTTTGGAAAAGCTGGCCCCCTGCCCGCTTTGTTCACCAAACCTATTTAGTTTTTGAAGAGCAAATTCTCACCCTCATTGAAACCTCCCAACTCCCCCCCGAAGACAAGAAGCAACTCCTTTTTTGGGTGTCCCAAGGCCTGACGGGAGGATCTCCCAACAATGCGCCCTGGCTGAACCCCGAGTTTCTGGAAAAGACGCTCGCCCAAGGGGGGCTTAATCTTGTCAAAGGCTTTGGCCACCTGACAGAGGATTTTCAGAAGGGGCCCCTGGAGGCGTTTCTTGCACTCACAAAACCCAAAGGGTTCCAGGTCGGAGAGACTCTCGCAAGCACCCCTGGGCACGTTATTTATCAAAATGATTTGCTCCAGTTGATTCAGTACACCCCCCGAACGCCCACGACTTTCGAAGTCCCGCTTCTGATTGTCCCCCCCTGGATTAACAAATTTTATATTTTTGATCTCCAGCCAGACAATTCCTTCGTTCGTTGGGCCCTGGATCAAGGACACACGGTTTTTATGATCTCGTGGATCAATCCCCAGACAACAGCCGAACGGGGGAAGACCTTTGAGGCCTATCTGTTGTCTGGTCTTCTTGCCGCCGTTGAGGTGGTTCGGTCTTTGTGTGATCACCCCAAAGTCAACCTGATGGGTTTGTGTGTGGGGGGAACTCTGATCAATGCGCTCTGCGCTTATACGGGGGCCAGCGGTCGAGACATCATCCAAACCCGCACGTCTCTCGCCTCCATCTTCAATCCAGATGAAATCGGTGAGCTCTCCCTGTTTTTACAGCCCCAGCATTTTCATGCTTTTGAAAACAATCTGTCCTCTCAAGGCGCCCTGGACGGCCATCAAATGGCTTTTGTTTTTAGCCTTCTCCGGGCGCAAGATATGATTTGGACGCCCCTTGTCCGACGCTATTTCATGGGGGAAGAGGCCCCGAAGCTCGATTTTCTTTTTTGGAATGGAGATCCTCTTCAAATTCCAGCCCCCCTTCACATGTTTTTCTTGAAAAACTTTTTGAAGAAAAATCCTTTTTCTGGAAAGGAATCCCTCTTTTTAGGAGGTCTCGCCTGTGACCTTCAATCCATTGCAGTCCCTCATTTGAGTCTTGGGGCTCTGAGGGATCATATTGTTCCTTGGAAGGCTGCCTATCCCCAAACTTTTGGACCTCAGGATCAGTATGTTCTCTCCACATCCGGGCACACTGCAGGGGTGATTAATCCACCCAAAGCCCAAAAATACAGCCACTGGACAGGCCCGTTAACCACAGAAGGACCCGAATCTTGGAAAAGCTCTGCCTCCGAAACCCCAGGATCCTGGTGGCCCACCTGGCAGGCGTGGATCATTCCTTTTTGTGGGGCATCTATTCCCCAAAGACCTGTGGGATCCGTCTTGTTTCCTCCCGTAGAGACAGCCCCTGGAGCCTACGTCAGTGTCAGCGCGTGAAAGCACTCAACCACACCTCACGAAAATTAATAATCTCACAGCCCTTGCGAACCTAGCCAGGATTTGGTATGGGTTTGAAAGTCTGAAAACCTCAGATAACTGCGGTCGTGGCGGAATTGGTAGACGCGCAACGTTGAGGTCGTTGTGGGGGAAACTCCGTGGAAGTTCGAGTCTTCTCGACCGCACCATTCATTTTTCTGCGAATGAGACTCTAGGGTCGTTCTCAAGAGAGTATCCGTAGATATGTGGCCTCCGGAAGGGGGGCTTGAATGAGGGCAAGCCGCCTCATCAGGTTGGCCTGTTCTGTGTTGTAAATCTTTCGAGGAGGGGTGCCGGAGTGGTTGAACGGGGCGGTCTCGAAAACCGCTATGCGGGTGACTGTATCGAGGGTTCGAATCCCTCTCCCTCCGCCAGTCTTCCCTTTCACGAATTCTTTCATGTCTTGAGTCAGATGGATGCTTGCATAAGGCTGAGGTTAAAGTAAGACTTGCTCTTGACAGAGGCAACGCTTCTGGTGAGAATCAAGGCCATTCTGTTGATAAAAAGGTATGTATTATGTTTGCGATCATTCGAACCGGGGGGAAGCAATATCGGGTTGCCCCAGGGCAGTCCCTTCTTGTGGAAAAACTTCCTGAAGCGGATGGGGCGATACTGACCTTCGAAGATGTTTTGTGCTGGAGCGCAGGAGATCGCAGTGAAATTGGGACGCCTCGGGTGGAAAATGCTCAGGTGGTCGCGTCTCTTGTACGTCAAGTTCGGGCAGATAAGATCTTGATTTTTAAGAAAAAAAGACGCCACAATTATCGTCGTAAAAATGGTCACCGCCAGCCTTTGAGTTTGCTCAAGATTCAGGATATCGTGGTGGGTGGTCAGTCTCTCGCTGCTCAATAGAACAGTTGTTATTTACGTAGTTAGAAGGAATTTAAAAGATGGCACAAAAAAAAGCGGGTGGGAGTTCACGAAACGGCAGAGACTCAGCTGGTCGTCGCTTAGGTGTCAAAAAATTTGGGAGCGAGTTCGTTGAGCCTGGAAATATCCTTGTCCGTCAGCGGGGAACCAAATTTTATCCCGGAAAAAATGTGGGGATGGGCAGAGACCACACCCTTTATTCCGTCGCAACGGGGACAGTTTTGTTTTACACGCGGATGGGGCGTCAGTTCATTACCGTTGAGACCGCAAGCTAAAGAAATCATTCAGAAAGGTATATGAGGTCATGGCAACCCTTGGCCCTCTTCAGGGGCGTATCCATCCAGCTGGATGGCCTTTTATTTTTGGGTTTTTAATTGCCTCCTTATTTCTATGGTTCCTTTCCCCGTTTTGGGGTCTTTGTGCCTTTTTCCTGACAGGGTTTTGCACTCTCTTTTTTCGGGAGCCAACCCGTGTTCCTCCCCATTTTCCCCATGCCATTGTGGCTCCCGCAGATGGGATCGTCGTCAGTGTGGGGCCCGCTGTTCCTCCCTCAGAACTAGGGACTTACGGAGAGGGATCCTGGACGCGGGTCAGTATTTTTCTGAGTGTTTTCGATGTGCATGTGACACGAATTCCCGCAACGTCTCGCGTGGTTTTGCGCATGTACAATCCGGGTCAATTTGTGAATGCATCCTTTGATAAGGCGAGTGACTTGAATGAGCGCAACAGCTTGGTTCTTGAAACTGCTGCCGGTGAACGCCTCATTGTTGTACAAATTGCGGGCCTCATTGCCAGGCGGATTCTGTGTGATGCCCTCCTTGGGGATGATGTGTCCATTGGGCAGACCTATGGAATTATCCGTTTTGGAAGTCGCGTCGATCTTTATATTCCCGCCACTCTGGCCATTAACGTTCAAAAAGGCCAGCGAATGGTGGGGGGAGAAACCGTGATTGCCCAGCTCTCTCCCGTTTTGTTGTAACGACAAGAAAATCCAAAAAAGATTCAAATGCCCAAACCCTAAAAATATCATTTGCTCGACGGCGCAGTCAAACGTGAAGTGCACTTTAAATTTTGATTGAATGTCTCTAGGTCCCGTGAACAAAAATTATCTGCGCCCAATGATGGTTGATGGGATAGCGATAAAGGCTGCATAGGCGTCTTTTGTTTTGTCGAAACGCGCGAAGACCCGCCTGAAGTGTTTGCGTTTTCCGAAGAGGTTTTCGATGAGGTGCCGTTCCTTGTAGACATGCTTGTCGTATTCTCTGGGCCTTTTCCGGTTTTTTCGGGGTGGAATGACAGCGACACAGCCCTGAGCCACGATTTGAGCGATGAGCTCTTGGCTATCCTAAGCCTTGTCAGCAATAATAAAAGCTCTCTGCGTCGAAGCGACAAGTTCGGAGGCTTGTGTGATATCGTTGCGCTGTCCTGGGGTCAA
>JBIKIF010000008.1:0-64178 GCA_044361745.1 Holosporales bacterium
GGAAATCTTGAGACACATCACCGGCTTGAGATATCAAAACCTGCTGGGTAGGTTTCACAATAGGGTCCGCTGCCATCGCAGAGGTTTCCCCTAAGGTGGTGCTCAGAAGCCCAGCAGCCAGAATCCAGGGTTTGATGGATCTTTTCGATCGCCCCCCAGATTTCATTAATTCATTGTAATATAAGTGTTTTTTTAAATATTGGGCTTTGTAATTCATAAAAATACTCAAAAAATTGAAAAAATAAATTAATTTACATTATATTAAAAAAATAAAACATTAAAACTTAATAATTTTATTGTTTTGTTTTTTTTGATTTAACAATAAAGATTCCAGGATTGCATTCTGGGGCGTCCGGGCAAAGAGCATTTGGGCCTTGCCTTTTACCCTTTTTTAAGATTTAAAATGCGGGTTCGTTCGTGATGTTTGATACACTGGGCAATAGAAAAAAAGGGAGCTTTGTCGTGGTCCAAGAATCGAGTCTATCCCGTTTGCTGCAACATGAGGCGGCCTTGGCGTTAGGGAAAATTGTGATCACCGTGGGGGCCTTGTTTGGGGCGTCCCAGGTGGCAATTCCCTTCTATCCGGTCCCCATGACTTTGCAGACTTTACTGATTTTTATCATAGGGCTAACCTACACGCCTCGGGAGATCCTCTCCTCTGTGGGAGGGTGGTTGCTCCTTGGGGCTCTTGGAGCCCCTGTGTTTTCATCCTTCAGCGGAGGACTGACGGTTCTGATAGGACCCAAGGGAGGGTATTTTCTGGGATTTCTCCTGGCGCCCCTGGTCATGGCATTCTTGAGGGACCAGATTCCTCTGGAAGAGGTTCGGGGACGTCTTGTGTGGGTGGCCTTAGGGTCTTGTATCGTATTTGGAAGCGGGCTTTTGGTTTTGGCTTCGTTTGTTGGGTTTGAGCAAGCGGTTTCTCTGGGGCTCTATCCTTTTGTGATCGGAGATCTGCTCAAGATGGGAATTGCGGTTGCCGTCTCAGCCTCTGTGTCCACTCCCAAGACAAAGTGATTCCTTCATCGATGATGACTTTTCCCAAAGACGATTTACGTTTGATGGCAAATGCCCTCCGGCTTTTGGCCTTAGACGGCATTGAGCACGCAGGAAGTGGCCATCCCGGGATGCCTCTCGGCATGGCAGATGTGGTGTCTGTTTTGGCAGCAGAGGTGCTTCGGTTTCATCCGGAAAAACCGGAATGGGCGGCGCGAGACCGGCTGGTTTTGTCGGCGGGCCATGGATCGATGCTGCTGTACGCCCTTCTCCATCTGACCGGATCTCCCTCCATGACAAAGGATCAGCTGGCCCAATTCCGGAGGCTTGGGAGTTTGACCCCTGGCCATCCGGAGGCGGGTCATACCCCCGGTGTGGAGGTGACTACCGGTCCATTGGCGCAGGGGTTGGCCAATGGGGTGGGGATGGCGCTGGCAGAGCGTCTTCTGGTCTCAGAATTTGGAGAAGATCTAGCGGGTCACTGTACCTACGTTATTGTGGGGGACGGATGTTTGATGGAAGGGCTGTCCCAGGAGGCCATCTCTTTGGCCGGGCATTTAGGCCTGGGGCGCCTGATCGTTTTATTTGATGATAATGGGATTACGATTGACGGTCCCACGTCTCTCAGCACGTCAGAGGACCAGAGCGCCCGTTTTAAAGCGTGTGGATGGCATGTCCAGGCGGTGGATGGCCACGACACCGATGACGTGCGGTTGGCCCTGAGCCAGGCGATGGCAGAGACCGCACGGCCCTCTCTCATTGCCTGTCGCACCACCATCGGCTATGGGGCCCCTACGAAAGCGGGAACAGCGGCGGTGCATGGAAGCCCTCTGGGGGCGATGGAGGCTCAAGGGACTCGGCAGGCTCTGGGGGGGGAGGCGCTTGGGCCCTTTGAAGTGGATCCTCGGACAGCGGCTCTCTGGCGCTTGGTGGCGGCCCGTGGCATGGCCAGCTGGCAGGCTTGGGAGAAGACGAAAGCGTCCATCGATTCAGATGTTTTGGAGCGATTTGAGACACGGATGTCCCGGGTTTTGCCTGACGGGTGGGAGAAGGCCTTCTTGGCGGAGGCGTCATCTCTCTTTGAGGCGCCCCAAGCGCTGGCCACCCGGGTTTGGAGTGGGAAAGTTCTGGAGGTCCTGGAGCGTCATGTACCGGGCCTTCTGGGAGGATCAGCAGATTTAACTCCGTCAAACAATACGGCCATCCCTGGGGGGCGGTCTGTCACAGCGGAAGATTTTTCCGGCCATTATGTGCATTATGGCATTCGGGAACATGGGATGATGGCTGCCATAAACGGCATGGCCAGTCATGGTGGCTTTGTCCCTTATGGTGGGACCTTCCTGGTTTTTTCCGATTACCTACGTCCTGCGTTGCGCTTGGCCGCTTTGTCCAAATTTCCTGTGATCTGTGTGCTCACCCATGATTCCATTGGCCTGGGGGAAGATGGCCCCACCCATCAACCCATTGAGCACCTCGCCAGTCTTCGGGCCATGCCCAATCTCCATGTGATGCGCCCTGGGTGTGGTGTGGAGGTGGCGGAATGTTGGGCCCTTGCAGTGGCCTCGACCCAAACACCTTCCGCGATCGCTCTTTCTCGGCAGGCAGTTCCCATGGGGCCACGGCGCCTGGATCCAGACCATAACCTCTGCGCCCGGGGGGGATACACCCTCTGTGAGGCGGCGGCAGTCCATCGGGTGACTTTGCTGGCGACGGGTTCTGAGGTGGCTTTGGCCCTGGAGGTCCGGCAGAGGTTGGAGGCTTCAGGGATAGGCTGCCGGGTGGTCTCTCTGCCGGTGTGGTCTCTGTTTGATCAGCAGCCCTTGGCCTACAGGGAACAGGTTCTCTCCACAGGCCAGCCCATCCTTCGGGTGGCCCTGGAGGCGGCGTCCCCGTTCGGGTGGGAGCGCTACGTGGGGACGGATGGTCTGGTGTGTGGCATTGCCTCCTTCGGTGCATCTGCCCCTGGGTCTGATCTGTATGAGGCCTTTGGCCTGACGGTGCCCCAAGTGCTTGCCAAAATTCAGGCGCGCTTCAGCAGCGGGGGCAACAGAGGTGTTTAGCAAGGTCATTGTGGGATGCGATCACGCGGGATTTGGTCTGAAGCCCCTATTAGTCCAAGAAATCCATGAGAAAGGCCTGCAGATAGAGGATGTGGGCGCTTTCTCCAGTGAAGAAAGTGTCGATTATCCCGATTCTGTGTCTCCGGTGGTGCGGGCTGTTCTGGCCAATCCAGAGGTCTGTGGTCTTTTGATTTGCGGGTCTGGGATTGGCATGAGCATTGCTGCCAACCGATTTCCTGGGATCCGAGCCGCCTTGTGTTCGGATGTGTTGACGGCGCAGCTCGCCCGCCAGCATAATGACGCGAATGTGCTTGTGCTGGGAGCGGGGATGATTGGTCCCCGTTTAGCCTCTGCCTGCCTGTCTGCCTTTTTAGGATCTTCCTTTGAAGGGGGGCGTCATTCGGTACGCCTGGAGAAACTGGCCCGTTTAACAAACACCTGGGAATGATCCCACGGTGTCTCAGAAAGAAAATAAGATGACGTCTTCGTCTTCGAATAGGATCCCTCCTGAAGCTATGCGCTGTTCTTTGGTGGCGGTCGTTGGTCTCCCGAACGCGGGCAAATCGACTTTGGTCAACGCTCTCGTTGGACAAAAAGTTTCGATTGTGTCCCACAAGGTGCAAACAACCCGCAACCGCGTGATGGGGATTGCCCTGAAGGGTGAGGCTCAGGTTGTTTTGATGGATACACCGGGGGTTTTGTCGGCGCCGAAAAAGCGCTTTGAAAAAGCCATGTTGGGGGCTGCCCTGGAGGCGCCTCAGGGAGCGGACCTGACCCTCTTGGTGGTGGATGCCAGCCGAGGAAAACCAGAGGAGCAGAGGGCTTTGTTGCGGCAACTGGAGACCTGTGGCTCTCCTTTATGGGTGGTCCTGAATCAGATTGATCGTCTTGACAGGCCTCAGCTTCTGGTGTGGGCACAATTTTTTAGAGAGTTCCCTCAAATTCAACAAACCTTCATGGTGTCTGCATTAACAGGGGATGGGGTTGAGGATTTGGGACGTTCTCTGGGGACGAGTGCGCGCCCAGGCCCGTGGCTGTTTCCAGAGGATCAAGTCTCAAGCGCACCCCAAAGAATGTTGGCGGCGGAAATCACCCGAGAGGTTTTGTTCCACTTTCTCCATCAAGAGGTCCCTTATTCTCTGTATGTCGAGACAGAAGCGTGGGAAGAATTCCGCAACGGAAGCGTCAAGATTTCCCAAGTCATTCACGTGATGAAAGAAACCCAGAAGGCCATTGTCTTGGGACACCAGGGGAGTTTGATCAAGAAACTGAGCACCTTAGCCCGCCAAGAGCTCGTTCAAGAATTAGGTCGGCCGGCCCATTTGTTTCTTTATGTGAAGGTGACGCCGGATTGGATGGATCGAGCTCGGTTCTACACGCTGATGGGCCTGACGTTTCCCGCTCAATAAACCACCTTGTACTTCCCTTTCCAGTTTTTTTCAAACTTTCAGGGGTTTTCATTTCTGGGGAGAACCCTGCACAACGTGCTGTTCTTCACCAGCCTATGACAGCCGGCGGTGGAGGGGATATGGGGTCATTTGATATTCGGTTTGCGACATCTCTATCTTCGCTCCTCGCGCTTACGCTCAAACTCAAATGAAAATAATTGAGCTATAGACGTGAGTTCGCCCCATTTTCAAGGTCTAACTCAACGAAAGGGAGGCTCGTCAAAGCCACGCAATTTCCGGGAGTGCAGAAGATCAGACCCTCCCTCCCGTAAAATTCGGATTGTCTCGAGTCCGATTTCCATATGCTGGTTCACCCGCTCTGTATAAAATTGACTGGCCATTCCCCGAAGTTTCAGCTCTCCGTGGAGAGGTTTGTCAGACACACAGAGAAGGGTTCCGTAAGGGACCCGGAACCGGAATCCATTGGTGGCGAGAGTTGCGGATTCAAGGTCCATCGCAATGGCGCGGCTTTGATTATAATGCTTAAACAGCTGCGTGGAACGCAATTCCCAGTTCCGGTTGTCAGAGCTGACAACCGTTCCCGTGCGCATCCTGGTTTTTAAGTCAATTCCTGACAAACCGGTGACACGGACGACAGCTTCTTGTAAAGCCATCTGTACCTCTGCAATAGGAGGTGTGGGAATCCAGAGAGGGACGTCCTCATCCAGCACATGATCGTCTCTGACGTAGCCATGCGCCAGAACGTAATCGCCCAAATGTTGGCTCCGTCTAAACCCAGCACAATGTCCCAGCATAATCCAACAGTGAGGTCTCAGAACTGCCAAATGATCTGTGATGGTTTTTGCGTTGGTGGGTCCGACCCCAATGTTGACAAAAGTGATCCCATTGCCGTCAGGACGTTTGAGATGGTACGCAGGCATTTGGGGGAGATGGGCGAGACGGCTGGCTTTATGGAATGCAACCCCCCCCTTGAGGACATCCTCGCGGTGAATCACAAGGTCTCCTGGCTCGACTAACTCCGTGTACTCATCCCCGTGCTCGAGGGCAGACAGTCCGAATTGAATAAAATGGTCAATATATCTTTGATAATTCGTCAGCAGAATAAAATTTTGGAAATGCTCTGAGGCAGTTCCACAATAATGGTGAAGACGATGAAGGGAATAATCGACCCGCTCTGCCGTAAAAAGAGCCAGAGGTCTCGGACCTTGGGGGCCTGGATCGTAAGTTCCATTTGCAATCGTATCGTCCACTTTGGTTAAATCGGGGAGAGCAAAATCAACGGGAAGCTTCCAAAGCTCATCCTCTCTCAAATGAGTCAAGGGTGCTTCGTCCACAAACGGCAAAGGGATAGGCCACGTGCTTTTCCCAACCCAAATAGGGCATTGATGGTGTTCAATGAGAAGACTCATTTGTTCTAAATAATATTTTGCAAACAAGGTGGGCCGCGTGACTGTGGTTCCGTAAAGTCCGGGCTCTAGAACAGCGCCGTAGGCTTTTCGTGCATCAATATTGAGGCAAGAGGGAGGGACTTGAAAGGCAACATACGGATAAGTGGCATCCTCTAAAGTTGTAATAGTCACCGTATCAGCGCCCAGTTGCTCGAAAGCGCCCCTGATTTGGTCCCCGCTTTCTTTGTAAATGCGCTGAATTTCTTGAAAAGCCTCATCCGCAGAATGGAACAGATGCATCTCCCCACGCACAAAGGGTTTCAAAGCATTGGGTGTTTGGACGTTCATCACGGAGGGTGTTTTCCTCTTTGCTTGTTTATAAAAAATTTATAAACAAAAATCCTCCCAAAAGAAAGGCTGCCTGGAAAATCTAAATCCCCGTCTTTCTCTGAGAGACGATTCCTTGTACAGTCGGCGCATATTCCTTGAATAGACTTAGGTTTTTTTGAGATGCACACTTTTACTTTGCCCAAAAATCATCTCTCCTCATCTGAGGCCTGCGCGTCTGACTATCTGGCCCTTTTGAAGCCCAGGGTGATGACGTTGGTCCTCTTTACTGGCGCGATTGGTCAGGTGTGTGCCCCCACTTCAGGCTCGGTATTTCTGTCTTTTGTGGGTCTTTTGGCCCTAGTGCTCGGCGCAGGTGCGTCTGCCAGCTTCAATATGATCTGGGATCAAGAGATCGACCGCTTAATGAGCCGTACGGCCACGCGCCCCATTCCAGCGGGTCGCCTGTCTGTACAAAGCGCGACCCTTTTTGGCAGCCTCATAGCTTTGTTCAGTCTGGTCCTGATGGGGCTTGCCTGCAACCTTCAAGCCGCTCTGTGGCTTTTAGGAGCGATGGTCTTTTATGGGTATATCTATACCTGTCTTTTGAAACGCAGGACGCCTCAAAATATTGTCATTGGGGGACTCAGCGGGGCGTTAGCCCCTGTGATTGGCTGGGTCAGTGTGACAGGTTCAGCCCTCAGCCTGCTTCCATGGATTCTCTGTGGAATTATTTTTCTTTGGACACCCCCGCATTTCTGGGCACTGGCTATCGTTCGCGCTGATGATTACGGGAAAGCTGGGATTCCTATGTTCCCCAATGTTTATGGGACCAGAGCGACGGTGCGTGCCATGATAAGCTATTTTTTAGTCATGACGTTTGTAGCCGGTTTGCCGTTCGCTTTAGGTCTTTTAGGATCTGTTTATGGCTTGTCCGTCTGCCTCCTCACCCTCTTTTGGGGCAGATCCATAAATCAACTCAGGCGCGCACCTGAAGATTCCAAGAGCGCATGGATGGTTTTCAAAGACTCTATTATTTATCTTTTTTGTTTATTTTTTGGCATTTTTTTAGACCGATTGTTAGGAATCTGAGACAATCACCCCCGAAGAGAGAGAAGGCCCTCCATGCGCATGACAATTCTAACCATAGGGAAGTTGCGCGCTGGCCCATTCAAAGATTTGTGCGAAATGTATCTGAATCGGATGACTTGGTCCGTCGCCATCGAAGAAATAGAAGGGTCTGGCGCCCGCAGTCGAGGAGAACAGAGGACGCAAGAAACGAAGGCATTGTTGGCCCGCATTCCCTCTGGAGGACGGCCTATTTTTCTAGAGCCCGGGGGGAAAATGTTTTCAAGTCCTGAGTTTGCCACATGGATTGAAAAACTTGGAACAGAAAACCAAAGGCCTCTTTTTGTCATTGGAGGATCGGAAGGAATCGAAACCTCTCTCTGGAAAGCTCCGTCTTTTTCCCTTTCACTCGGGCTTGCGACTTGGCCTCACCTACTGGCCCGTGTGATGATGATTGAGCAAATCTACCGCGCCCATGAGATTTTAGCAGGAAAGAGGTACCATAAATAACCCCAGAGCTCTTGATGGGCCCTGGATTTCTCTCTTCTAAATCCACTTTATAGCACACCAGAGACTTACAATCCCGGAGATACCGTAGTCCAAGGGCATATTGGAAACGGGGCATCCGGGATCTGATTCACCAGAAAGAGAGACCGGCTCAAGGCGCGCATCCAAGTAAAACTTGGCTTTACCTAAGGCCGGTAGGACATGAAAATTCAACCTCAAATGACAGGAAGCTCGCTATATTTTCAAGGTGATTCCTGTTCAACTGGACTCGTGAGAGGCTAAGGGGATCTCCAAAGTAAAAATAGTCCCTTGTTTTTCTGCGCTCCTAAAACCTAAATTTCCTCCAGTCCTTTGAATGAAATCAGCACTCATGGAAAGCCCCAGACCCGTTCCCTGATTCGTCGATTTAGTTGTAAAAAAGGGATCTAAAATGCGATCTTGGGCTGAAGGTGGAATTCCTGGTCCATTGTCCTCAATTTCAAGAATGGCCTTAGATTTTTTAATGAACAACCGAATGACAATACGGGCAACATAAGGAGTCCCCCCTTCAAGGTCTTTTTCTTGAAAAGTTTTAAATTTTTCTAAGACCGCTTCAAAACTATTACGGAAAATATTCAAAAAAGCCCGTGACATCTGTTTCGAAACGCACACAATAGAAACTGGCTCTTCTATGAGCTCAAAAAGAACAATCAGAGGCAAAGACCCTACATCTTCTAAAAACCCCTGATACCCCCAAACACCGTATTCCTTAACTAAACTCCCGAGATCCACAAGATCCATCGTTCCTTCCGTATCCCGTGTCTGAAAAATAATATGATTGAGAAGAGCCGTTGCCTGCTCAGCATGGGCAATAATACGGAAACTCGCTTCAAGCAAAGAGTCACGTGCCGCATCTGAAACTCCAGAAGCGGCAATGACCTTGGTCTCATCTCGTGCAATCGTTGCAAAATTTAAAATCAAATGAAGAGGATTTCGAAGTTCGTGCGCGATACCTGTGGCTAACGTGCCGATACCAGCTAGTTTTTCCTGAGCAATAATCTGTTTTTGAGACATCTGGAGGTGGGCAATGGTTTCACGCAAACGGGAAGATCTTTCTTGCAAACGGTTTTCCAAGTCTGCAATGAGATCTCTTTTTTCTTGAAAAGCTGTGGAAATAAACCTTGCCCAAATGCTCCATGTGCCAGACAACGCCCCCAAGGAAAGAGTGGAGCCTAAGCGTTCTTGATTGAGATGAGACATCAGATGTCCCAGAGGCTGTAGAAAAAATCGATTCAAAACACCGTAATTGAGGGCTAATAGAAATAAAAAAATCAGAATTTCAAAAAACACGATATGTAAAAAATATTTCATTTCTTGTTGCATTAAATCCCAAGACGAACAATAAAAAAACACCCTAAAGGGAGCATTTTTAATGGGGATAGATAAAACCCAATAGCCGGATATCCAACTGATGCTTTGGTATTTAAACTTATTGAGACTCTTTTTTACCAAAGAGAGGAGTTTGAAACCACCTGGCAAAACCTCTTTTAAGGCCGCTATTTGTAAGGTGATTTCTTTACCCTCCCTAAAAAAAAGCTGTTGATTCTCCGAATCCAAAAGAATCATACGCCCAGGAACTGAAGGAGCCTTCTTAAGGTTATTCTGGAAGAACTGAGGGCCCACTGTAAGGGCAAAAAACCCATGGACTTGTCCTGCTTCCTTATGAGGTGCCACATAACTCAACAGCCAATTGGATGCTTTTTCCGTAGAAAACACAGGCTGCCAACCATTTGCTTTCACGCCTTTGAGATACTCAAATCCCAGCCTTTCAAGCCCAGGAACCCAATCTAAATGAACTGGTGGCGGAAACAATTTCCAAGGCGACACAAATCGAAAGTTTGGCGCGCTATAGGTCGCAGATTCTAAAAACGGCCAAGAATTGAAAACAAGGCTTAATTTATCTAAAATACTTGACATTAACTGGGTGATGAGTTTTTTATCAACGGCACTGAGCTTTTCAAGCGCACAAAATGTTTGTACAAGAGCTTTGATTTCTTTTTTGTTACCTTTAATCGTTTTTTTGGAGTAGGCATGTTCTTGACCATCCATGGAAAAATGCCGAAAAAATTTTGGGTTCCAAACCATAGCGTCAGAATTGACATCTTCAAACCATGTATCTGAACGGACTTTGAGTAAAAAAAATTTTTCTTCTAGCATTTCCACTTGGCCTGTAATCGCCTCCTCAATGTTCCGAAGGCGGTCCCCTTGAAACATCCCCCAGAAGAAAAAATTAGACAAGAAAATAAGGAAAGCTAGAAAAAAAATCATCCACAGGGATAATTTCATATAAGACGTCCAAAAAGCTGGCTTATGAAGGTCTTTTGAATAAAAATTTACGGATTCCACAGAACGACCTAAATCTTGGAGACGTCAAGGTTTATCAAAGAATCCAGCCGATCAAGGTCCTTTTTCAGGACGGCAAGACTGTTGGGGTTGGGCGAGGAAGGGATGGTTTCTCTCAGAGCTCTGATAAAATAAGAAGAATCTGCTTTGACTTCACTTTTTCTGCTTTTTAAAAATAATTTAAGACGGACTGGATCGCCCAACTCACACAGAGAAAGCGCTATTTGATCCCGAAGATCCGAGAGAGGAAATTTTTGGGTTTCCATCAAGCGCTCAAAAAGAGTGATCGCTTCATCAAATTTTCCAAGCTTGCGCAGAACGGTTGCCTGAAAATAGTCCATCTCTGGGGTTTTTCTATCCGAAGGCAAGCTCTCAAGGGCCTCTTGAAAATTCCCCTCCTCAAAAAATCCTTTTGCTTTCAAAAAACTTGCACGTGGATGCAACGACACTGGTAAATTTTTCCATTCTTGGGACACAAGCAGAATGGCTTCTCGCGGAAGGCCTCTCTTGAGATAAGCCTCCACCATTTTCAAAAGAATTGCAGGGTCTGGATTTGCTTTAAGGGTTTCTTTTAAAAATTCATGAGCCAATCGAGGAAACCCGTTATCAAGAATTATCTGTCCGAGCATCAAAATGATTTTTGTTTTCTTCTCAGGCACGGAGATAAATCTTGTAAACTCACGAAACAAAGCCAATTTTTTAACCCAAGACAACAGCGGGTCTTTAAGCGCTCTATCTAACAAAATTTCCGCTTTTTTAGATCCGGATGAATAACGCTCCTGAAGCTTTTGATACAAGAGAAGAGCAGATCTGTAGTGACCCTCCTCTCCTTCAAGAGCCGCTATTTTTCTTAAAATGGCTTTTTCAAAAGATGGGGTAAAGGTATGCCATTCGATCTCTTTTAATTGTTCTAAGGCGTGTTTAGGTCCAATCTTCCCGACGCTTAAGCTGGCTAAAATAGTCTCAAATTTTGTTTGAACGTCTGCATCATGACGAAGGCGTGCCCGTGATCGTGTCAGATCTGTAGCATCCTCAAGGGTCGATGGAAGAATAGGTTCAAAAATCAGTTGCTTTTTCAGGGAATCCGCTAATTTTTGTTGCGCCTCCGTCAACCTATCCGGGAGATTTTTAAACAGAACAGCGGCCTCTTTAGACTGCCCTCCGGTCACAGCTCCTTGGATCGCCAAAAGAAAAATATTGCCTAAAAAAGGCTGGGGAAGTTTTTTGATAGCCCCTAGGTGAGCAATCAATCGTTTGACCCCCTCTGGATGTCCATTCTTTAAATAAATCGCCTGCACCCAAGGGGCTGATGATGGATGGAGAGCTTCACTAGAAAAACAAGATAGGGCTTTTCCAAGAACATTCATCTGCAAAAAAGCCATACCTTTCAGAGTTTGAACAGAGTTCAAATGAGCAAACTCCGGATTCTTTCTAATGATACCCTTCATCAGAGCTAAAGTTTCAGGGCTTTTTTCCTCTCGAAGGGTTTTCCAGATTTTTCTCCAATACGCGGATTTTAAGGGAAGCTCTTTATTTCCGTCCTGAAAATTGGGCAAAAGAGGGTTTTGTGTTTGCCTTGAAAAACCAAGACCTCCGGGTCTTGAAATTTCAAAAAAATCTTCTTTTGAGGTCATGGAAACTGTGACATCTGACTTGAGGACCAAGCCTTGAAGGCTGGGGGAAAAAACCATATGGGGCTTTGAAACGCGCGCGCTCAATCCAACACCAGGGTTTTTTGTGAGAATTGTCCAAAGTGCCCGTCCTTCTTTTGGATGATAAAAACGAACCAAAGACTTTGAGGGAATGGTCAACAGAGCTGTCTGACCATCGGGAGAAGGACTTAAGATGTGCGATGTTAAAAAATGATCTGGCAAACGTGTTTGGCCAACGCTTTTTTGAAATTCAATATGAACCTTTTCTCCTTCCCCAAAAACCACAGGAGATCGACCTTCAGGCACTGGGAGTCGAAGCAAAAACCCTCCAGACCCCTGGATCTTTGACGGTCTTGAATTTTTTGAAAATCCCTCAAAGCGAGGGTCAGAAAACTCAGGGAGAATTAAGTGTAAAAATCCATCCTCTTCAAAGGCCGCAAAAGGAACGTCATTCAGTTCAATTTTTATCAAATCATCGACTGGAGTTTGGGTGATCACAACAGACTGAGAAATCGCCTGAGCCCCTAGGGTCCAAACCGTCAAGATACAAAAAAAGAGTTTATGAATCATTGTCATCATCATGTATTTGAAAAATCACCCTAAACAAAGAGGAACAATGGAAAACCATAGGGGAAAAGAATTAAAAAATAAAAAATAAAATGATTGGCAAAATAAAATAAAAAAAGAACTAATTTGCCTTTTTAAGACTTCTGCGCATGAGAATTCCTGCCCCCACAACACACAGGCTCACCATCAAAACAATGAGAGATGCCAAGGCATTAATTTGCGGGGTCGCCCCTAAGCGGATACTTGAAAAAATCACCATTGGGAGTGTGGAAAAGCCTGGACCCGATGTAAAACTTGCGATCACAAGATCATCCATAGACAAAGCAAAAGCCAAAAGCCAACCCGAAAAAAGCGCTGGAGAGATAATGGGAAGGGTAATCAGAAAAAAAACCCGCGATGGACGTCCTCCTAAATCAAGCGCTGCCTCTTCAAGGGAGGCATCCACCTCTAGAAGACGGGCCCGGATAATCACCGTGACATAGGCCAAAGCAAGAGTTGTATGGGCAATGGTAATCGTTTGAATGCCACGACCCAAAGGCCATCCCAAAATATTTTCTGTCGTCACAAAAAAAACAAGAAACGCCAACCCTGTGATCACTTCAGGCATAATTAAAGGGGCTGTCCCCATAATTCCCAAAAGACTCCATCCTCTGAACTCTCGAATGCGCACCAAAGTGAGGGCACACAACGTTCCGAGCACAACAGAAAGAGTCGCAGAAACCACAGCTACCCTTAAACTGACTAAAAAAGCACGCAACAACATGGTGTTTTTGAACAGGGATTCATACCAATGAAAGGAAAACCCATCAAACGTTGTCATTGCGGAAGAGGAATTGAATGAAAATAAAACAACAAAAAGAATAGGGGCGTAAAGAAAGACGTAGCCTAAAATCATAAACATACAGATGGAAAAAGATCTACGCTGATACATCAATCACCCAGAGACTCTCTTGATGAACTATAAAACCTGAGGAATCAAAATTTAAGCTCCCCAATAAACAGCTCTTTCACGAACATCCATATGAATAAAACAATCTTGGGCTTTTGAATAAAGGCCCACCCCGCCGGCACGAAAAGAACAGGCCGCCTTATGAGCATTTTTCAAGACGCGAACTGGGAATCGAACATCAATCGCCTTCCCAAGGACATGAAGACTTTTCTTTGCAACACCACGACTTTTTCTAGCAAGCATCAGATTCGTCTTAGGAGATCGATAGCCACAAATCACATCCATTGCTTGGGTATAGCCTAATTTCAATTTGAGAGAATGAATAAGATCCACCAGCCGAGGATCAATCGCTTGCACATCTCCCGTCCGCCAATCCCTGAGGAAATGGTTGAGCTTCCTCATGGCAGATGGAATATAATGATCTTTTTCCCAATAGGGCCCTCTAAAGAATTCACCCGTATGGGTGTTGTGAAGATTCAACACTCTACTCGTGAGAGATTTGGGAAGAATGAGAGAGAACGCAGGGGCAGGAACCAGTAAAGAGCATGCAACACCTGAACCAAGTGTCAAAAAATGTCGACGGGATAAATTTTCCACACTCACTCCTCTCTCTCTCAATCTTCTTGAGAAGGCTAGCCTTTTTAAAGCTGAAAAACAACCTAACCTTTTCAAAAAAATCCTATGAATTTCTTAAAAAAAACGGTCTGAGAAAATTGGACTCTCGCTGTGGATGACTTTTATGACAGTGT
Organism: Holosporales bacterium; assembly: GCA_044361745.1. Lineage (GTDB taxonomy): Bacteria > Pseudomonadota > Alphaproteobacteria > Holosporales > CAZGKG01 > JBIKIF01. Next base: position 14,055 of record JBIKIF010000008.1, read on the forward strand.
GGATAACTTCACGCTCCCCTCACACAAGGAAAAAAGTCAACATTAAAAACAATTTTATCCACAGACTTAAAAATCACCCACAGGGCTGGGGATAAAATCTTCGTACAATAATGTTTCCAAAAGAATATCTGTGTACTATTCTGTGGATTAACGGATATCCCCATGCAGCAGATGGGACTACTACTATTACAACCTTATATATCTTTATAAAGAAGAAGAGAGCTCATGGATTTTCTAAAACCTTTTCAAGGAGATCTTTTGTCCGTTCCTCCCCTTTGGCTTATGCGGCAAGCAGGACGCTGTCTTCCAGAGTATCTTAAAATACGCGCACAATTCCCTTCTTTTTTAGATCTGGTTTTAACGCCGGAAGCGGCTGCAGAAGTGACGCTTCAGCCAGTTCGTCGCTTTGATTTTGATGCAGCTATTTTATTTTCCGACATTCTGATCATCCCATATGCCCTGGGACAGCAAGTTGTTTTTTCTCCCAAACCCCACCTCTCCCCCTTATCCTTAGAAGATCCTGAATTTGGTTTATCTCTCGATCAAATAGAGAGCCGTTTAGAGCCTATTTATGAGACAGTTCGTCAGGTAAGGAAAAATCTTTCTCCCCAAAAGGCACTCATAGGATTTGCAGGAAGCCCTTTTACAGTGGCGTCTTATATGCTGGAAGGCTCAGGTAAAAAAGACTTTATGGAGACTAAACGATTTGCGTTCAGGGCACCTGAAGCATTTCAAAAGTTACTCCATCTCATTTCAAAAACGACCCTTCAGTATCTGAAAGCGCAGATTGATGCTGGAGTTCAAGTCGTCCAGCTTTTTGAAAGTGCTGGAGGATGTGTTCCTTGGACAGAACTTGAGTCTTGGGTTTACGGTCCAACTTCTTGGCTTGTGGAGGAATTAAAAAAAGTCTCTCCCCACACGCCCGTGATCGGGTTTCCTCGTGGTCTTGGGGCTTCTGTCGAAACATACGTTCAAAAAACCCGTGTCAATGGTGTCTCTTTAGACACCACAATTGATCTATCAACCCTTTTGGGGGTTCCGGCCGTGATCCAAGGAAACCTTGACCCCGTTGTACTTCTGGAGGGAGGGCCTCTTCTTAAAAATCATGTGGATCGCATTTGTCAAGCTTGCTCAGATCGGCCATTTATTTTTAATTTGGGCCATGGTGTCTTGCCTGAGACCCCTCTTTCTCATATAGAAGAGCTTGTTTTTCATGTTAGGAACAGATAAAAATGCGGCGAGTAGTCGTTTTACTGAATTTAGGTGGCCCCTCTTCTTTAAAAGAGGTGAAACCTTTTCTGAAAAGTTTGTTTAATGACCCTGCTATTTTGCCCTATTCTCAATGGGTGCGACGTTTTATTGCTTGGCTGATCGTTCGTAAACGGCTCCCTAAAGCGACAGAAATTTTTAGAACCCTTGGAGGAGGATCGCCTCTTTTGAAAAATACAGAGGCTCAAGGGGAGGCTCTCCAAGCTCTTCTGGGCCCGGATTACCGTGTGGTTGTTGCGATGCGTCATGCCCAACCGGATACATCAGCTGCCTTTCTTCAAATGGAAGAATTTCGTCCCCACGAGGTCATTCTGTTGCCATTGTATCCTCAGTTTTCTGTGACCACCACTGCATCTTCGTTTGAGGCTTGGGAAGAGGAAGTCAAAAAACACACAGGGTGTAAGCCCATTCATCGTATTTGTTGTTATCCAGAAATGACAGGCTTGATCGATGGAATTGTAGATTTAACACTCCAACAAATGAAAACTTTTCAGACCCAGCCCCGTCTTTTATTTTCAGCCCACGGTTTACCGCAAAGATTGATCAAAGGGGGGGATCCCTATCAAGCCCAAGTGATCAAGACCTACAAACAGGTTCTCAAAAAGCTCCAAGAAAAACTTGAAAAACCAGTTGATTCTGTGGTTTGTTATCAAAGTCGTGTCGGACCTGAGAAATGGACAGAACCCTCTTTGGATACGGAAATTGAAAGGGCTTCTTTGGAAAAGATGGGAGTTCTGATTATCCCCATCAGCTTTGTCAGCGAGCATTCTGAAACGTTGGTCGAATTAGATTTGGCGTATCGTGATATGGCCCAAGCTCTTGGAGTTCCTGAATATGGCCGTGTCCCCACAGTAGATTGCCACCCTGCGTTCATTCAGGGGCTTGCGGATTTGGTGATCTCCCGCACAAAAACACCTGCCTGTGGCCTTGGATGGACAAAATGCTGGAGACGATAGGAGATCTCTTAGCCCCTTGGTATCTTGTGCTTAAAAGCATGCATCTGCTTGCCGTGATTGCTTGGATGGCTGGACTTCTTTATTTACCCCGTCTTTTTGTTTACCACGCTCAAAAAATTTCCTCTCGTGAGATACATACATTATTTTCCCAAATGGAGTACCGACTCATCCGGATTATTATGTTGCCCTCGATGCTGACAACATTTTTATTCGGAGGTCTCCTGTTGCTCATTCCAGGCATTGCGCAGTGGGATCAATGGTGGATTTATCTCAAACTGGGATTGGTCTTCATCCTGAGTGGACTTCATGGGATGATGGTGTCGTGGCATAAGGCTTTTCGATGGGAATTTTCTCCCCAGAGTGAACGCTTTTTTCGCCTTGTGAATGAGATTCCATTTGCGATTGCTATTGGTATTGTGTTTCTTGTTTTTCTGAAACCTTTCTAGAAATGAGCGACCCAATGTCTTTTCAAAAAAAAGTGCAAAATTATTTAGACGAATTAGCCAGCACTTTAGAAACGCTTGACTTTGATGTCGATTATGCGGATCTCACCCTTTCTTTTGCTGTGGAAAATGGGCTTTACCTGTTTAAGGTTCATCAGCTGACTGAAGAAATTTGGCTGTCTTCTCCTCAAAGCGGAGGACACAGATTTTCCTATGACCCTGAGAAAAAGTGTTGGGTGAATATTCGAAATGGTTTGGAACTAGAGGATTTTTTAACAAAAGAGCTTCATATTTCGTTCTTAAAAACTTAAGAATCCATCTGACTAAAAGCACCGGGCAGCCGTGTTCCTTGCTGACGAGAGACGGAGGCTACCAGACCAAACCCCATCATCAGGGTTAAAAGGGATGTTCCCCCATAAGACATCAGAGGCAAGGGAACCCCAACGACAGGCAAAATGCCCATCACCATTCCCATGTTGATGAACACGTGACAAAACAACATGGAAGCCACACCTAAGGTCAAAAGCCTATTAAAAGCATACTTTGCCTCAGAGCCTACGGACACACACCTCAGAAGCAGCAAGCCATACAAAATAATCAGACAGATTGCACCCAAAAATCCCCATTCCTCACACAGCATTGTAAAAATAAAATCCGTTTGTTTTTCCGGCAGGAAATTCAAATAACTTTGCGTTCCGTGACCAAACCCCTTGCCCCAAAATCCTCCCGATCCAATGGCGATTTTAGATTGAAGAATATGGTATCCGGATCCTAAAGGATCTTGAGAGGGGTCTAAAAAAGTGAGAATCCGTTTTTGTTGATAGGGTTTGAGATAAGTCCAAAAAAAGGGGCACACTCCCGATAAAACAAGGAACAAACTGCCAAATACCCAAAGACGCACTCCTGCGAGAAAAGTCATCATTCCTCCAATGAGTAGAAGAATAACTGCAGTTCCAAGGTCTGGTTGCTTGAGCACAAGAACAGCAGGGATGAGAACCAAAAGAGAAGGAACCCATAAGTGACGAAGCTTAATCGGGCCATGGGACAAAGGGTGAAAATAAGCAGCCAACGCAAGAAGAAGTGCGATCTTCATCAGCTCAGACGGTTGCAGTTGGAAAACGTACAGATCCACCCAACGCCGTGCCCCCATACCCACAAACCCAAGCAATTCAACTCCAAACAAAAGGGCCAAACAAATCCCGTATAGGGTGAATGCTTGCGCAAGCCAAAACCGTGTATCCACAAGACTGAAGACCCAAAAAATACCCAATCCAAATACAAAACGAAGTATTTGTTTGAGGGCCCAAGGCATCCAATGTCCCCCTGCTGCGGAATACAGCATGACAAACCCCACAGAACTAATGAGGGTCACGAGAATAATCAAATCCGGGGGAAACGTTCCCTTGGTCTGGAGACGGATGAATGAGAAAAGTCTGATCGACATATCAAAAACCTACAGATCCCTTAACGACTAAGAAGTCCAATTTGCGGGGCCTGAACATTGAGATTATGCCCGAAGGAGGGTATTGATCTCGGTTTTAGCCCGTGTCTTAGCATCGACCTGCTTAATGATAATGGCACAATCAATCCCAAGAGATGGATACTCAGGAGTTGTATAGGTGCCTGGAACCACCACAGAATAGGCAGGAATACGCCCTTGGAACGTTTCCCCCGTTTCTCGGTGAATGATTTTTGTTGAGGTCCCTACCATCACTCCCATGGCAAGCACAGAGCCTTCTTCGACAATCATTCCTTCTGCAACCTGACAACGGGCACCGATAAAACAATTGTCTTCAATGATGACAGGAATAGCCTGAGCGGGCTCCAGAACCCCCCCAATGCCTACACCACCAGCTAGGTGACAGTTTTCTCCAATTTGGGCGCAGGAGCCGACACGGACATCTGTATCAATCATTGTGCCAGATCCCACGTACACCCCTGTATTGATAAAAGAAGGCATGACCACACACCGAGGCCCAATAAAGGACCCCCAACGCACGATGGCTCCAGGGACAAGACGAAACCCACTTTTTTCAAAGTCAGGGATGGTCCAGCCGGAACATTTCAAAGGGAGCTTATCGTAGAACGGGGCACTGGGATCCCCTAAAAGCTGGGAAGGCACTTCCGAAAAATAAGATAAAATAGCCCTTTTGACCCATTCATGGGTCTGCCAACCAAGGGACGTTTTTTCGGCCACACGGATCAGCCCTTGATCAAGGCCTAGAAAAACTTTTTCAAGAACCTGAAATCCACAGGGCAGTTTCTGCTCCCAAGCGTGATCAACCGCTTCTTGGAGCTCTTTTAAATCCATTATTTTTCTCCCTTTTCTTCTTAAACAGTCTTTCCAAAATTAGAGATCTGTGTCAAGAATGGGCCCTTGTCTGCTTAAGAGTTTTGCAAGATTCTTTAGCTTAACTTCGAAGGCGGATAAGGGCGGGCGTGGTGAAATTGGTAGACACGCCAGATTTAGGTTCTGGTGACGCAAGTCGTGGGGGTTCAAGTCCCTCCGCCCGCACCATAAGTCTGGGGCTTTCTTTCTTCCAGAAGGAAATGTGAGAGGTTGTAATTAGGCGTGGGGAACATGAAAATAACGGAACTGGCGAGCGAAGGCTTAAAGCGAAAAATTGAAGTTCAGATTGCAAGTGAAAAGGTTCAGACCCATCAGGATCAAAAAATCCTAGAAAGAGGAAAAACCTATAAAGTTCCTGGTTTTCGACCAGGAAAAGTTCCTCTTGAGACTCTGAGAGAGGTTTTCGCTGCCCAGGGTTTGCAGGATGCGATTTCTGAGGTTGTCCAAGAAACAGCAAGTGAAGTTTTAAAGGGTCTTGCTGAGAAGGGGCTGATTCCTGCACTCAAGCCAGAATATTCTGTTATCTCGTATGATGAGGACAAAGGGCTGGTGTACACTCTGTCTTTCGAAGCGACCCCAGACGTTCCGGAAGTTGTGGCTGAAGGTTTTTCTCTTAAGCGGGCTCTGATTTCCGTTTCCGATGAGGAGATTGAAGCTTTTATCAAAGAATTGGCTGAAGGAACACAGGAAACACAAGACCCTGAAACTCCCCGTCCAGCAGCCCTTGGAGATCGGGTGAAGGTGACGCTGACATGTTCTTCTAAAGGCAAAGTTAAAGTGGACTTAAAGGAGGTATCCTTTGATCTGGATGCGGAGCGGACGGCCCCAGAATTTCTGGATTTGTGCGTCGGTATGAGTGTCGGGGAGACCAAAAAGAAAACAGTCTCATTCTCTAAAGACCTTAGGGACAAAAGGATTGCAGGCAAAAATTTTGACTGTGATTGCACGCTCCACCAGGTTCAGGAAAGCATTCCCGCTCAAGTCAACGACGCTCTGGCAACACAATTTGGCCATGAGAGTCTTGAGGCTTTTCGGGGAGACGTGAAGGCAATTCTCCAAAAAGAACGGGACGGCCTGTCCTTTCTATGGTTAAAACGGCAAATTCTGGATGCCTTATCTGCCAAATATCCTTTTGAGGTTCCAAGCCGAATGGTGGATGTGGAGTACAAAAACATTTGGGAGCAAACGTACCGTGAACTGGAGATAGACCAGGCTATTCCAGAGGATGAGGCCCTGAAGACCGTGCGCGCAGAAGCTTTCAAAAATGCTATGGGCAAAACGGAAGAAGAGCTCGTCGAGTTTTATAAAACTGTCGCAGAGCGTCGTGTCCGCCTTGGGTTTGCGGTATCTTCTTTTGCAAAAAAACATGAGATTTCTTTGACGGAAGAGGAGAGCAAAAACGCCCTATGGAGTGAGATGCGCAATTACCCTGGCCAGGAGAATGAATTCCTGAAGTTTGCCTTGGGCAATCAGGATGTTATGGCCCGCATTCAAGCGCCGGCATTTGAGAATAAGGTGCTCACGTTTATTGCAGAGAAGAATCCAAGCGATCCTGTTCCGATGTCCATGGAAGCGGTGCAAGCCGAAGTGGAAAAGTTGGATTTTTGAAGAATCTTAACGTGACGTCAAAACGTCCCGTTGAAGACGGGTGACAATTCTATTCGGCGGCTGATGTCGAATGGATTTCATCTCCTCAGTGTCCCCACCTTGACAGGATCTGGATGGGGCACGTATAGGAGAAAGAGAAGGCGGAGTAGCTCAGTTGGTTAGAGCAGCGGAATCATAATCCGCGTGTCGGGGGTTCGAGTCCCTCCTCCGCTACCAAATTCATTGTTAAGGGAAAGGCCAACGCTCATGAAAATTGACGGGAATGCGGTACGTCAAGGGAACGTGATCGAATTGGAAGGGCGTTTGTGGTTGGTGGTTGAGGCGATTCACACCAAGCCTGGCAAAGGGGGCGCTTATATGCAGGTGGAGCTCAAGGGGCTGCAGGACAAGGTCAAACTCAACCGTCGGTTTCGCTCTGACGAAAAGGTTGAACAAGTCCGCCTTGAGGAACTGCCCTATCAATACCTCTTTTCAGAAGGGGATCAATTCACCCTGATGGATACCCAAACCTATGATCAGATCACCCTCTCGCTTGATATGTTGGGGCCGTCTGCGCCTTTTCTCCAAGAAGGCATGCAACTCATGGTTTGTCGCCATGAGCAAGATATTGTGAGCGCGAAGCTTCCGGATTCTGTGATTATGGAAGTGGTTGAGGCCGACCCTGTCGTGAAGGGGCAGACAGCCACCTCTTCATACAAGCCAGCCATGCTTGAAAATGGTGTGCGTATTCTGGTGCCTCCCTATATTACGTCTGGTACCAAAGTGGTTGTGAACACCCAAACACAAGAGTACGTTGAGCGGGCGAAATAACTCCCTTCAACCCTGTTTCCTGAAAGGACCCTCCATGTCATCCCGTCTGATCCAGACCCCTTCTGCCCTTGTGAATGTGATGGGGAAAGCAGCGATCCGGGCAGCCCAAGGACTTGTGCGTGATTTTGGGGAGGTGGGACATCTTCAGGTCTCTGTGAAAGGGCCTCGGGACTTTGTGTCAATTGCTGATAAAAAATCAGAAAAAGTGATCCATGGAGAGCTGGCGAAGGCAAGACCAACCTATGGATTTATCTTGGAGGAAGGGGGCGCAATTCCAGGAAAAGAGGATATGACGTGGGTGGTGGATCCCCTCGACGGCACCAACAATTTTCTCCATGGAGCCCCCCATTTTTCTATTTCCATTGGTCTTTTGAAGGCTGGAGAGCCGATTGCGGGACTGATTTTTGATCCCATTAAAAACGATCTTTTTTGGGCGGAAAAAGATTTGGGCGCCCACTTAAATAACCGTCGGATTCGTGTCTCTCGCAGGAAAAACCTTGAGGAACTTCTGGTGGGCGCATCTCATTTCGATTTCAAATCCACAGAAGGGACGCCTCTCTCAAACGCCACATCTGTAAGGGTTTTTGGTTCTGCCGCTTTGGATTTAGCCTACGTAGCGGCGGGTCGCTTTGATGCGTTCATTGGGAAAAATCTCAAGCCTTGGGATCTCGTTGCGGGCATGGCAATTGTTCGGGAAGCGGGGGGAACGGTGGGGGATTGGGTGCGTGGCCAAAACCCTTTAGAGACAGGCCAAATCTTTGCAACCAACGGTCAACTGGGAAGCAAGCTTCAGACATTTCTGACGTGAGACTGAGATGAATTTTTTTGGTACGGACGGCATACGTGGGCGTTTCGGGACTCATCCTCTGACGCCTTGTGTGCTTAAAGCCTTTGCCCACGCCCTGGCAGACCTGGCGAAAACCCAGGGGATTCAAACTCTTCTCATGGGGAGGGACACCCGGGCATCCGGGCTCGTCATAGAGCGCTTTCTGGCAGACATCTGGAGGCATCTGGGTCTCACAGTTCACTGTTTGGGGATCCTGCCCACACCTGCGCTCGCCTTTTTAACCAAAGACCGCCCTCTGTCTTTGGGGGTGATGATCTCTGCATCCCATAATCCGGCCCATGACAACGGGATCAAGGTTTTCGGTCCCAGAGGCGAAAAATTAAATAACGAATCCATTCGGGCGCTTGAACAAATGATGGTGTTCTTGATGGCAGAATCATCATCGCCAGCCCCCTTTTTTCCAGAGGTTGGGAGCGATCATTTACTCTGGACAGACCCAGAGGCCCGCCAGGATTATGAAAGATTCCTGTTTCAGGGTCTGTCTCAGAAGCGCCCCTTTGCACACTTGAAAGTGGTGATTGATGGCGCCCATGGAGCTTGCTTCCGTATCGCCCCAGCGGTGTTCCAAGCGCTCGGTGCGGAGGTTTTCACCCTGGGGTGCGATCCCAACGGTACCAACATCAATGATCAGTGTGGGGCTCTTTTCACAAGTCCCCTTCAGGAGGCGGTCCTGGCCCACGGGGCGGATTACGGCATGGCCTTTGATGGGGACGGTGACCGCATTCTTCTCGTCGATTCATCCGGTCAAGTTGTGGATGGGGATCAGATTTTGGGACTCCTTGCCGTGGACGCCCACCAAAAAGAGGCCCTTCCCCATCAGACGGTGGTTTCCACCCTCATGGCCAACGGGGCTCTGGAGGTTTTCCTCTCCCAGCGGGGGATTCGCCTGCTGCGCACACCGGTTGGAGACCGTTTTGTTTGTGAGGGCATGGAAAAATCAGGGGCTATCCTTGGGGGAGAACCCTCCGGTCATTTAATCCTCAAGACCTTTCAAACATCAGGAGACGGTCTTTTAGTAGCTCTTCAGGCCCTGACCATTTGCCAAAATCGTGAACACACCCATCCGATTTTTCCTTTGTTTACGCCCTATCCGACCCAATTGAAAAACTTGTCTCTGACGCCTGATTTCAACCTAGACGCGTCCGAGATTCAAACTTTCCTCCACGACAGGCGCACATCGATTGAAACAGAAGGAGGCCGCTTGTTGGTGCGCCTCTCTGGAACCGAACCTCTGCTGCGGATTTTCATTGAAAGCCGTGATCTGAGCCAAGTGGATCATCACATGGCTGAGCTCATCCATTTTTTTGCCCTATGGACGGTCCCCACCCTGTACACGTGATCAGCTCAAACGTGGCTGACACGCCCCCTTCGGGCCCTGGATACAGAGTCCTATAGACGGTCTCCGCTTCTCTGAAAAGCCTTGGGGTTCCAGGGGCGACCTGTGATAGAGCGCTTGTTTCCCCCATACTGCGCAAATGATGGACAAGCCCTTGAAGGGTCGGATAGGTCAAGGGCAACGTGTCCTGATCCACCATGGGTAGGACAAACCCTGCTTCAAACAAAAGACGGGCCGCCACCGCCATCGGAATCATCGGACTCACCCGTGCATAGACTATTGTCCCTAAGGCTCCTTCCGCGGTGATCAATGCGTGTCGCAACTCATGCAACGTTTGCCCTCCCCAAAAGGCGCAGAGAAACAAACCATCGGGAGAGAGTAGATCCCTCACATTGCGCAAAAATCCCGGGAAATCATCGATCCAATGGGCGTCCAGGGCACTGAGAATCAGATCATATCCTTTGAGGCTCTCCTTTTGCACCAAAGACCCATCGTGGACAGAGGCCTGTGTCCACTGGGCGTCTGCCAGCCTTCCTTCCTTCAAGACAGGAGAGAGGCCTCCAAAATGCTGAGGACTGAGATCGAGAACAGAGGAAAAAGAGCGGTTCACTGGCAGAAGGCGTTCTCGGAATTCCTCACCCACAAATGTCCAAAGTCTCTGGTCTGGCCGGCGCGCAGCGCGCTCCCTGTGGCGCTCAAGAGTTTGAAGATTGAAAAACGCTGTGTGCATATTTTTTTCCAAAAGCCTTCCCTATGGTATCAAATTTTCATGCCACCGGTTACTTTTTATAGCGGATCAAATGACAGACCTAGCTCATAGGGCGTTCGCTCCGGAGATTGTGTCTCAATCTCAAGAGTTTCGGCTGTAGACTTCGTCTCAGATAGAGCCACTCTTTCTGGGTCCCGTGTGTTGGCTCATCAGAGCTTCTCAGCTTTTCCGTTGTTTTGTAACACACCGTTATAAAAATTGATTCGCGTTTCCTGAGGGACATGGTTTAAAATGAAAGCCATGGTATATCATGAATGCGGTTTCTCAATGTCTTCATCCGATCTATTAGCCCAAGGGACAGTTCGTCAGCCATTTTCTTGTGGAGGAATTGGGGTTCATGGAGGACTTCCTGTTCGTGTCACCGTATCTCCTTGCCCTCCAGGGACGGGGATTCTTTTCGTGCGTACGGATAGGAATGAGGTGGAAATTCCGGGGGATGTCTCTCATGTCGTGGATACCCGCTTTTGTACGACTCTTGGAAATAGTTTCGGTGAGACTATTGCGACAGTCGAACATTTATTGTCGGCTCTTTGGGCGTTTGGGATTGATAATGCGCGCATTGAGGTTTCAGGGCCTGAGCTCCCAATTCTCGATGGCAGTGCGGCCCCTTGGGTGGCTCTGATTCAAGAGGCGGGGATTGTGCGTTATCGCACCCCTCGAAAAATCCTTCGGATCTCTGAGCCCCTTTATTTGGAAGAAGGGCAGGGTTGGATTCGTCTGGAGCCTTCGGAGACTTTTTCTCTCTCCGTGACAGCCCCTTTGGGGGATGGAGCGCAAGTCCATCGGTTTAGTTACCGTTTGGGCGATTCCTTTGAGCATGAAGTGGCAGCTGCCCGAACTTTTTCTCAGCTTGAGCACGTGGAAAAAATGCAAGCAATGGGCCTCATTCGTGGAGGAAGTCTTGCGAACGCCCTTGTGTTTGACGGAGAAGGACGTGTGCTGAACCCTGAGGGGTTGCGTTTCAATAATGAGTGCGCCCGTCATAAAGCACTGGATCTTCTTGGGGATTGGTCCTTGGGCCTTGGTCTTCTCAAGGCGCGGGTCACGGCCCATGCAACGGGCCATGGGTTGAATCACCGCATGCTTCGTAAAATTTTAGAGGTGGAATCTCAGAGAGAGCGTTGTCTTCGGTCTTCTGAACGCCCCCAGGGCGCTCCCCTTGCGGAGAGATATTTTTGCTAAGGGTCTGAAAGATCAGACCCTTGAGTCTGATCTTTAAATCTCTTAGAATTGTATTCTTAAATCTGTTGGGTGAGTCTTTGTCTGTGTCCTATTCTCCGGTCAAAAAAGCAATTTTCCCGGTTGGGGGTTTGGGGACTCGGTTTTTGCCTGCGACAAAGGCGATTCCAAAAGAAATGCTCCCCGTTCTTGACAAACCGCTCATTCAATATGCCGTTGAAGAAGCACTGGCTTCGGGGATTGAGGAACTAATTTTTGTGACGGGGAAAGGGAAGACTGCGATCGAGGATCACTTTGATCGCGCGTTTGAACTGGAGACTCTTTTGGGGGAGAGACACCCCAAGGCTTTGGAGTCTATTCGCACATTGCAGCTCTCTCCGGGGCGTGTGGTCTATGTCCGCCAGCAAGAACCTTTAGGGCTGGGCCATGCCATTTGGTGTGCGCGGCATTTGGTGCAAGGAGATCCCTTTGCGGTTCTTTTAGCGGACGATTTTATTTTAAGTGACCGTCCAAGTTTAGCCCAATTGATGGAGCAACACGCAGTTTGGGGCGGAAACTGGGTGACTGTTATGCCGGTGGATCGTGCGGAGACCGCACGCTATGGGATTTTAGATATTGCTTCTCAAGAAGGGCCTGTAGTACGGGTGAAGGGGTTGGTGGAGAAGCCCCGTCCGGAGAATGCGCCTTCGACCACTGCGATCGTGGGACGGTATGTTCTTTCAGGGAAAATTTTTGAGCATCTTGAGCGACAGATCGCCCTCAGATCCTTGGGAAGTACGAACGAGATTCAGATCACGGACGCCATTGCTGCTTCCCTTGAGACAGAATCCTTATGTGGCTTGATGTTTGAGGGCAGTCGGTTTGATTGTGGGACGCTTCCCGGGATGCTTCAAGCAACAATGGCAGCAGCGCTTCTCAGGCCAGATTTAGCGCCTTTAGTTGAAAATTTTTTTCATTCGGACCTGGGAGAATGCCATGACGTCCCTTAAAATCACCGTTATTGGAACAGGATATGTGGGGCTTGTGACAGGGGTGTGTCTCTCGAGCCTTGGATTTCAAGTTCACTGTGTAGACGTGAATCCTGACATTATTGCCACACTTCAAAGCCGGCGGATTCCTTTTTTTGAGCCGGGTCTCCAGGATCTTTTGATTCAAGGCGTTGACCAGGGTCGCCTCCATTTTAGCACAGAGATGGCGTGTGTCGAAGACGCAGACCTGATTTTCATCGCCGTGGGGACACCGTCTTCGGAGACGGGGGAAGCCAACCTTTCCTATGTGCGGAACTCTGTGACCGATCTGGCCTCTCGAGTCAAAGAGGGCGCCATCGTTGTCATCAAATCAACAGTTCCCATAGGGACCAATCGGGACCTTCAAGACACGCTTCAACGGCTCTCTGGAAAGAAGATCCATGTGGTCTCAAATCCTGAATTTCTGAGAGAAGGGGCGGCGCTTCAAGACTTTATGTCTCCAGACCGCATTGTCATTGGCTCCATGGATCCAGGCGCGGAAGGGACCATGCATCGCCTTTACCGGTTTTTTAGTGAGAGGGGGGTTCCCTTTCTCTTTGCCTCTCCGGAGACGGCTGAGCTGATTAAGTACGCTTCCAACAGTTTTCTGGCCCTTAAAATTGGCTTTATCAATGAGTTATCGGATCTGTGTGAACGGCTCAATGCAGATGTGATGGATGTCGCCCAAGGAATGGGGCTTGATCAGCGGATTGGGAAAGATTTTCTGAATCCCGGGCCTGGATATGGTGGGTCGTGCTTTCCCAAAGACACGTTAGCACTGGCCCATATGGCAGATGCTCATCAGGTTCCGTTGACCCTTCTTAAAACTTTGATTCAAAGCAATGAGACTCGAAAACAAAACATTGCACAGAAAATCATAGAGGCTTGTGGGGGGTCTGTTCGTGGAAAGACTCTCGGTATTTTAGGGATTACTTTTAAGGCAGAGACCGATGATATGCGGGACAGCCCCAGCCTGGTCATTCTCCCCCTTTTAGAGGCTGCTGGCGCTAAGCTGACTATTTATGATCCCCAGGGGATGGAAGCGGGAAAACGGTATTTTGAGGAGGCTTCTTGGGGCACCTCCCCCCTGCAGGTTGCCCATGTGGCGGACGCCCTTATAATTTTGACAGAATGGAAAGAATTTGGGAGCCTTGATCTGGAAACAATCGCCCGTGAGATGAAGACACCGCTTTTGATTGATATGCGCAATCTTTATAAACCTCGGATGATTCCTTCTGCGCTGACTTACGTGAGTTTGGGTCGGGGAGCTTAAATGCGGCCAGATTCAGGCATTTTTCGAGCTTACGATATTCGGGGGGATGCATCGACCCAGCTCACTGAAGACGTCATGGCTCAAATTGGCAGAGCCTTTGCGGGCATTCTGTGGGAGAAGACATCTCATCCTCAAGTCTGTGTGGCCCATGATGGTCGGGAAAGTTCTCCACGGCTTGCAGGCGCTCTTGTGGAGTCTTTGCGCTGTGCGGGTGTGGACGTCATTTTTCTGGGTCTTGGGTCCACACCTTTTCTTTATTGGTCTGAGTACCAGTTGGAGGTGTCTGGTGCATTGATGGTGACGGGGTCCCATAATCCGCCGAAAGACAATGGGTTGAAAATGACCTTAGGGAGGAAGCCTTTTTTCGGTGAGGCTATTCAAGATCTCTTGCGGCGCATTCACAGGCCCCCTCCGTCTCAAGACATGGGACGCTTGGAGACCCGCTCCCTTCTCTCCGCCTACGGTCAATCTTTTTTTTCTTCCCCAATATCCTGGGGAAGCCGTCCCTTGAAAGTGGTCTGGGATCCCGGACACGGGGCTGTAGGGGCCGTTTTACGGCAGGTGACGGAGGCGCTTCCCATAGACTCTGTCATTCTTCATGAAGACGTAAACGGCACATTCCCTGCCCGCTCTCCTGATCCGACAAAAACGGGTGCGTTATCTGTTCTGAAACAAACAGTTTTGGAGACGGGAGCCGATCTAGGGATTGCCTTTGACGGGGATGGGGATCGTTTGGTGTGTATGGATGATCAGGGATCTGTCTGGTCCGGGGATGAACTTTTGGTCTTCTTTGCAGAAAAACTCCATCAAACTTTTCCGGATTTGCTGGTGTGCGCAGACATTAAAATCAGTCCCTTTCTGTGTTCTCGTCTTGAGTCTCAGGGAATCCAGGTGTCGGTTGGCCGTACGGGGCACGTCTATCTTAAAGACTCCATGAAGGCACTGTCTTCTTTGCTGGGGGGGGAAGTGAGTGGTCATTTCTTCTTCAGGGACGCCCATGCGGGATTTGATGATGGTCTTTATGCTTCCCTCCGCTTGATCCAGTTTCTGAGTCATCAGAACGCGCCTCTAAGTTCTTGGTATCAAACGCTTCCCAAGCGGTACACATCGGGGGAGCAGCGTGTGCCCTGCTCGAATCAGCAGAAACCCTTTGTGATGGAGGCCCTCTATCAGGCATTTTCCCAGAGAGGGGAAAAAATTTGCACGCTGGATGGAATGAAAGTGATTTGTGACGATGCTTGGTGGCTCATTCGGCCCTCCCATACAGAGCAGATGTTGGTCATTCGGTGGGAATCAGAAACTATCGAACGTTTTTTGGATTTAAAGAAAATTATTTTTGACGAATTAAGAGAACTTAATACTGTTATTGAGTAGATAAATAATTTAAGTTAATCCTTAAATCACTGGTTGTCTTTTATTAATTAAAATTTTAGGCACATGGAAAATATTCCTTGCCAATTTTTTTATAAGACGTTTAGATAGACGTGTATTTTGGGAGTCAAAGATGTTTTTTAAAGGAGAATTTAATTGAACATCAGGAGCTTGAGAGCTTTGGTCAAGTTGGGGGAGAACGGGTGTGATTTTGGAATTCATAAGCAGCTTGGGATTCCAAGATCAACCCTGTGGGCTTACATTACGGAGATTGAAAAAGAAACAGGCATGCGTTTTGTCGTCCGAAAAAAGCAAAATAATTTATTGACGGAAGAAGGTCGTAATTTCCTTCCGTACGCCCAGCGTATGATTAAGCTTTTTGAGGAAGGGGTTGCCCAAGCCACATTGGTGGATTCGGAAATTCCCACAGGGGAAATTATTATATCAACCACCACGTCTGTGGCGGGCAGTTGGCTGATGGAAAGTATTTCTTCTTTTCAGGAGAAATATCCTAAAATTATTTTGAAGATTATTGCTGATGATTATATCTCTACAACGACCGAAATGATTGCAGATATTCTTTTGCGTCCTATTGCCGAAAAAGATTTTCTTGTACGACATTGGTCTGTTACTCATCAGATGGGTTTGTGGGCAAGCCGTTCCTATATTCAAAAAAATGGGGCGCCTGAAAAGCCTTCTGATATGATGAAGCATTCTGTTCTGGGGTATGGAGAACATGTGTTTAGCTATGTCCCTGACATTGATTGGCATTTAAAGGGTCGTTGGGGGGATCTCCCTCGGCTGACACCACGATTGACCATCAATTCCACAAAATCCATTTACCTGGCGGCTACTCAAGGCATTGGAATCTGTTCTTCATCCCTAGAGTCCAATGTTTTTTATGGGTCCGATAATCCGTTAATTCGTGTTTTGCCTGAAATTGAGGGTCCATCTATTGTAACTTATTTCTGTACAAAAAAAGATATGAGCCCTAATCTTTCAAAAAATGTAAAAATATTTAATGATTTTTTTAAAGATTATTTAAAAACAAAGGCAAAGGTCTCTGTCAAAAATGAAACAGATTAACATTACCCGCGCGCTCTCGGCTGGGCATTTCGTTGAGTGTTTTGATGCAACCATCTACGGTTTCTATGCCGTTTTACTCGCACCTATGTTTTTTCCATCCAACAGTTTGGATCCCCTCTTTTTCTCATTCTTGGCTTTTTCAGCTGGATTTGTTGCCCGCCCTCTGGGGGCTCTTGTTCTTGCAACGTATGGAGACAAAAAGGGGCGTACAAAGCCGGTGGTGATCGCGATGGGACTTGTGGGGGTGCCCACACTGATTATTGGTTTTTTGCCCACCTATTCTGAAATTGGGCTTTCAGCCACCTTCATCTTGTTTGCTTGTCGCATTATGCAAGGGTTCTGCTTTGGTGCGGAGACGGCGGGTGTAAATGTTTATATGTACGAAACATACCGTAAAACCAATAAATTGGGGAGACGCACAGGTCTTCTGATTGCTACAGGCGGGATGGGTGCGGTGGTAGCCAGTGCACTCGGGGCGATCGCCACAATGGAGTGTATGCCCTCATGGGCTTGGCGTATCCCTTTTATTGTGGGGGGATTGGCGGCCTTTGTTGTTTATTTCTGGCGAAGACTCATAAGTGAGACAGAGGAATTTGAAGGAGCTCAAAAACGGGGTGAGCTTTTGAAGTTACCATTACTAGAGGTTTGGAGAAAGCATAGGGGGGCCGCTCTGGTGGCTTTAATTCTTTTTGGATTTGATTCAACACCTCTTTATTTAGCCACCACGTTTGGAAATAAACTTTTTAAAGAGACCGGGTATAGCGCTTCGGAAGGACTGCTCTTTAATTTGGTGACATTGATTCTGATGAGTCTGGCTATTGCCTTATTTGGGCGTATTGCAGATAAAAATGGGTTCAATCGTCAGATTAAAGTGGGTGCACTTTGGCTGATGATCAGCGCGCTTCCGGCGTTCTATGCCATTACCTATTACCCCTGTTTCTTAAGCTTTATCGGATTCATTTTTTGCTTGATTTTGGGGACTGGTCTTGTGTGCTCCTCAATTATGCCTTACATTAACCAGTCTTTTCCAGCCAACTGTCGGTTTTCGGGTGTAGCCATTAGCATTACCTTAGGGGCCGCGCTGATTGCGGGCAATACCCCCCTTGTTGCGTTGACGTTGGTGAAGTGGACGGGGACTAACATGGCGCCAGCGCTTTGGCTCATGGCCGTTGCAACGGCTTCGTTTCTCGGGGTGAGCTGGAGGGAGAAACAGGTCCGAACTCATTTGGATGTGGATATCAACAAAAAGCCCCTTGCTGCTTGAGGAGAGATCTTAAAACCCCTGCGGTGTGAATGAATTTTGGCACCCACAAGATTTCGCTGCAGACGGATTGTTGATAACAAAAGATGACCCGATCAGCTCTTCGGTATAATCGAGGGTTGCCCCTTCCAGAAAGGGCTGAGAAGCTGGGTCAATCAGAACCTGAGCCTCCTCTCCAATGATGCTGTCATCAGCTTCCGGGGAATGCTCAAAGAGAAAAACATACTGGAATCCAGCGCATCCACCTGCTTCAACCCTGACTCTTAAATAGGGGAAAGCAGGATTTTCTTGGCGATAGTTTTGAAGTTTTTGAATCGCTTTAAGGGTCAGGGACAAAGACATCAGAGAGTCTCCTCGGGGGGGGGTGGTGGGCGACCTTGTAAGGACTCAAGACTCTCTTCTTTGAATAACAACACCCAGACCTTCCAAATCATTGTTCCAAGGAACAAAAACCCCACAGATCCCAAAATAAAGAAACGTTGAAAGTGGGTGAAGTGGGTCATCAGCATTTCTCCAAACGCATATCCTGCGCAGCAACTTAAGATCGCCCAAATGGCTGCCGCGATGATGTTGAGGATGGCAAAACGTAGAAAAGATATGCGCGCAGCTCCGATGATGACTGGGCTGATGATCCGGATGCCGTAAATAAAACGGAATGTGAGAATATAAAAGGTGTTATATTTATGAAGCAGTTGAAAAGCCCGTTTCGCAGGTTTTTGAGTGGACGGAAAACGGTCTAAAATCCAGTCACCGCACCAGTGGCCCAGAAAAAATAGTGTTTGATCCGCGATCACGGTCCCGACAAAGGAGACTAAAATAATTTTATAAAGGGAGAGGTACCCTTGAGAAGCCAAGAATCCGGCTGTCAGAATCACAGACTCACCTTCAATAAGTGAGCCTAAGAAAACCGCTAGATAACCCCATTCTGAGATAAATGCTTCCACGTGAACACGCTTCCTTTTTCTGCACTTTGAACCGATGTTTTCAGACTGACAAAGATCTGAAGAGACATCATCCTAATTTCCCATAAACTGTTGAAGGAGAGAAGGGGTTCATACAAAATATTTTCAGGTGTCCTGTCAAAGCCTGTCCGCAAATGTAAGACCGAAAAATCCAGGAAGAAGGTGGTCAGAGGCACCTTTTTTGTCCTGCTGGTCAAGCCTGCATAGAAGCTCAGCGTTCAGAGTCCGTTTTTTAGGAACCTGCTGCATGACTCTTCATAGAATCAATGTTCGTGGTCAAAAAAATGAGAAGATTTTTTTGAGGAGCGACCTAATCCGTTTGCTTTTGCTAGGGAACTTCTTTTCTTTGCATAGTTAGGAGCAACCATTGGGTAGTCTAGAGGCAATCCCCAGCGTTCCCGATATTGTTCAGGAGTCATCTTGTAGACAGCACGCAAATGGCGTTTGAGCATTTTAAGCTTTTTTCCATCCTCAAGACAGATGACATAATCATCTGTAATAGACTTTTTGATGGGGACAGCGGGCTCTAAGGGACGTGCTTGAGAATGATTGTTGTGTCGCCCCAACGTGCTGAGAGTAGAATAGACCTGATGTATCAATGAGGGGATCTCAGCGGATTCGATATTATTATTTGACACGTAGGCAGAGACAACATCACTGACAAGATGTAAAACATCTGAAGAGCGTGGTTTGTCTCCTTCAAGAGAGTAATTTTCGATACGCATAATAAAGTCCATCGTTGGTGAATGTGACACAATAACAGAGGGTTATCTTTTATTTTTGATCTTTTGGATATAGTCCTTTTCACCTAAGCTTGCAAGAAATAAAGGAAAAAGCAACAGTTAATTTTAGTTTGATGGGCTAAATCGAATCAAATAAAAAGACAAAATGTCAAGGCATCTTGTTCTCTGCTGTCTTTTTGGCGGTAATATTTTTTTCGTACTCCTATGAGCAAAAATCCAGCTTTTTGATACAATTTTTGCGCAGGGAGATTGGCTTCGCTGACTTCTAAAAAGATTTTTTTGATCTGGAGGGCGCGGGTTTTTGCAATCATTTGTTTGAGCAAAATTTCTCCAATCCCTTGACTTTGGAATGGTTTGGTCACAAAAAAAGTGAGAATATCACAGGTATCTTCTGTGGCCTGTAGACAGTAAAGCCCTTGAAACTCTGAGTCTAGAAAAAGGCATTCTCCAAAAACGGTCTGCAAACAAAAAAGCTCCTGAAATGTTTGCGCAGACCAAGGGGCTTCTGGAAAAGCATGTCCGTGATGAAGCGCGCATTGTTCTGGAGATAGGAAACGTAAATCTTGCAGCATGAGCTTCAGGAATCCTGGTGTTCACGCTGATGCGTCGGGACAGGAGGGTGAAGATAGACAGGGGTCAGGGGGGCTTTTTGGCGGCCTTCAAAAGAATGATTTCTGAGATGACTTGACAATAAAAAAGAACAAATTTTCTCAAAATAAAATATATCTAATTGGTTTATATTTTCAAGCTGAGCACTTTTATTTATATCTTTTTTAGGCAAAATAAGAATGTGCTTGCCATCGCGTGTTTTTTGCTGAAGCCAATCAGGGAAGCTGTTTTTGGGAATCAAAAGGGGAATTTCTAAGAAACCTTTGCTTTTTTCGTAGACCTGAACAGCTAAAAACGCACCAAAAGTATCAACAGGCAGAATCAGAGGGTCTTTTTGAGAAGAGAATTCCCGCTCCCAAAGCTCAAAAAGAGAAATCCCGTAGGTTGGCAATGGGTGCATGAGGGTGAGTCCACGGGCAAGGCTGATTCCTTGGCGAATACCTGTTAATGACCCTGGCCCAACAGTCAGACCTATTCGATCTAAATCATGTATTTTTAAGCTGGCATCTTTGAGTATTTTCTGGATCAAGGGCGCAAGAAACCTGGCGGGACCTCCCTCGGTGTCCTTTGTCTGGACATGGGTTTGTTCTCCTGCAGACGTGTGTAGGGTGATGGAAACCTGTTCGCTGCATGTGTCCCAACAAAGACTATTCATGGGGCTCCTTTCAAACAGTGTCCCGGTGAAGAGAGGGGACGTTTGGAGAAATCTCACAAGCGGCAATCAGAGCCGCTTGGTTTTGATTCAAAAGAGACTCCTCAAAGCCCTCAATCAGTTCCTCAAATATCTGGTGCCAGTTGAGTTTTACTTTCAGATGAATGAGGGCGGCTCCAATGCCGACGGCAGCACGATCCAGCAGAACAAAAGTGCGAGGAGGTTCGATGCCCCCTTTATGACGGAGGAGTTTATGGACTTTGCTTGCAACAGCCTTGCCTTTCTCCCCTGAAAAATCATTATCGAGGGCGCGGACTCGGTTTTCGAGGAGGGGTTCATACAGAAATTTCGCCCAGAGAGTCAGAACCTCCAGCATTTCTTTGGTGAGGTTCTCAAAACCAAGGAGACGATATCCTTCCGCCAAGCCCTCTTCCGAATGGGATTGAAGGCCTTGATAGAGGCGAATCACTCCCTCCACCACAGATCCGGGGAACGTGCGCACACATCCAAAATCCAGAAGGTTCAACTGTGGCTGTCCATCTTGAGTGCGGACTGTATAGTTGCCCATATGGGGGTCCCCATGGAGAATCCCATAGCGATAAAAGGGTTTGTACCAAGCGCGAAACAGAGATTGCCCGAGAAGCTCTCTGACCTCCTGAGGCTGGGCTGCGCTTTCTAAAAAAGGTCGGCCTTCAAGCCAAGACATGGTGAGGAGCCTATGGGTTGAAAGGTGTGGAAAAGATGTGGCAATGCAGGTCCGGGGTTCATCTGAAAGGGCCCGTGCAAACCAAGACATGTGACGGGCTTCTTGGGTGTAGTCGAGCTCTTCAAAAAGATGGTCTCGAATTTCTTTTTGGATGTTTGTTGTGCGAATGCCTCCAGAAATTTTTTCGTAAACACCACAGAAAAAGGCAAGTTGTTTGAGGTCGTCTGAAACAATCTGAGGCATATTGGGGTATTGGAGTTTACACGCCACTTGCGTGCCATCCTTGAGGATCGCCTGATGAACTTGGCCAAGGGAAGCGGCAAAAGAAGCCTCGACAGAAAACGATTCAAAATAATCTTCCCAATTGACGCCCAGTTCCGCTTTCATGCGCCGCTTCACAAACAAGGGTCCCATGGCGGGCGCATTGGCCTGAAGTGTTCTGAGGGCCTCCGCATAGTCTGGAGGAAGCATATTGGGAACAGTTGCTAAAATTTGAGCAATTTTTAAGGTGGGGCCTTTGAGTGTCCCAAGTGTTTGGGTCAGAAGGGCTGCGTAGGCTTGATGGTCTATGGAGAGTCCAATTTTCTCCCCCAGAAGTCTGCCACCAATGCCAGAGAGGGTTCTGGCGCTTTTCAGGTACCTTTTGGCGCGAGAAGGTGCCCCTTCGTCATCATTTTCTTCCTGATCCATGGTGCGGAATGTCCTTGTCCTCAGACTGAAAACCCTTTAGAAGAAGGGATCTTTACATTATGAGAGGTGCTTCTGTTGTGCGCAATCTTTTTCTTCAGAACTTCCTTCTTTGTCTTGTTTTTTCCTTTATAAGAGGGGGAGAACTTTGGGCGGAGCCTCAGCGTTCTCCCAAATCACCCTTGCCATCTTCTCTACAGGCGGAAGGTCAACAGGATGGGAGTGAATGGACTCTTGAAGAGCAGGAAGCTTACGCGGTTCATGGAATCTCTGTGAGAGGCACGCCTCAATATCCCAAAGATTTCAAGAATTTCAAGGCCTATTATGCAAGCGCACCTAAGAAAGGTCATGTGCGGATACCAGTGATGGGGACGGTTTTCGACACCCTGAATCCATTTTTGCCTACTGGAATCTGTGCCCAAGGAATGGGGCTCTATAGTGCGCTCCCTTTTGATACCCTTATGGAACGTTCGCCAGAGGAGCCTTTGACCTTTTATCCCCGTCTTGCTCAGAAGGTTTTTCTCAGTCCAGATCGTTCATTCGTGACGTTCTTCTTAAATCCTGAGGCGCGCTTTCATGATGGGACGCCAGTTCACGCAGACGATGTGGTGTTTACCTATGAGGCCATTCGAGATAACGGATCTCCAGCCCGCAAAATGCTTGGGAAGCGGATCAAATCCGTGAAAGCTTTAAACCCCCATGTGGTGCGATTTGATTTTTTTCCTTTTGAGGACGGGCAGATTGATCAAGAGCTCCCCTTTATTATTGCTGGGATGGTGGTGCTTTCTCAAAAGTCTCTTCAGGGGAAAGAGTTTGCAAAAACAGGTTTGACCCCCTTGATGGGAAGCGGTCCTTACCGTGTGAAGGAGGTCCATCCGGGGCAGTCCATTACCTACGAGCGAGACCCCAATTATTGGGGGAAAGAGCAACCGTCTCTCAGGGGTCTGTATAATTTTGAGAAGATTACATTCGAATATTTTGGGAACGATACGGTTGGGTTTGAGGCGTTCAAAACAGGTTTGGTCGATCATTGGAGCGAGTCCAATCCAGCGCGGTGGAACAATGAATATCATTTTTCAGCGGTGAAAGAAGGGCATGTTCTGAAGGAGACCATGACTTTCCGCAATGCGGCCCACGTGACTGTTTTGGTTTTTAATATCCACAAGCGTGTTCTTGAAAATCCTTTGACCCGTAAGGCTCTGAGTTTTCTGATAGACGTTCAGTGGATCAATCAAAATCTTTTTGAGGGGTCTTTGACGCCAACTTCAAGCTTTTTTGGGGGGACGCTTTTTGAAGCCACAGGCGTGCCGTCTCCAGCAGAAAAAGTCATTTTACAAACCCTGCCCGACGTGCCGCCCGAAATTCTGGAGGGACCTCTTCCTGAGGCACCCGTCACCGATGGATCTGGAAATGTTCGCCCCCAAATTGAAAAAGCCCATGGCTTTTTGAGAGAAGCGGGTTGGTCTTTTAAAGATGGGAAATGGGTGGATAAGAAGGGCCGTATTCTGGAGCTTGAGCTTTTAGTCAATGACCAGCAAAATGAAAAACTGGCCCTTGCGTACGGTCGTGTTCTTGAAAAGGCCGGGATCCGTCTTCATATCCGCCTTGTGGATAGTGCTCAGTATCAAAAGCGTCTTGCAGACCGCAAGTTTGATCTCATTTTTCATGGGTTTGGAACGGGCCTCTCTCCAGGGACGGAGCAAAAGCTGTACTGGCTGTCTGCCTTTGCACGGGTACCGTCTCGAAATTATGCTGGGATTGAATCCAAAGCCATTGATGCGATCTGTGATCGTGTGGTGTCCTCTAAAACACAAGAGGAACTGACGTTGGTCATGAAGATCTTAGACCGGCTGCTCCGTCACGGGTTTTATATGCGCCCCCTGTTTGCCCGCACAACGGATCGGGTGGCTTACTGGAGCCATCTCCATCATCCGCCTCTTGACGGTTGGGGTTTGCCAAGCCTTTATAGTTGGTGGTGGGCTGAGCCAAAGGCCGCTGTCTCTCGTAACTAAAGGGCGCAAGCGCCTAAGGGATTTATGAAATTTCTTGATCAAGCAAAAATATTTCTCAAGAGTGGTGATGGGGGTGCCGGGTGCCTGAGCTTTCGCCGTGAAAAATACATTGAATTCGGAGGCCCTGATGGGGGCAATGGAGGGGACGGTGGAGATCTTTTGGTGCGGGCCGTCAGCAACCTCAACACCTTGATTGATTATCGTTACCAACAACATTTTAAGGCGGAAAAAGGCCATCATGGGATGGGGAAAAGCCGCCATGGCAGAGACGGTGAAACTTTGGTTTTGAAGGTCCCCTTAGGTACACAGATTTGGGATGATAGCCGGACTGTTTTGCTGGCCGATATGGTAGAGGAGGGGCAAGAAGTCCGTCTGCTGAAGGGCGGGCGCGGAGGCCTCGGCAACGAGCATTTTAAGTCTTCCACCAATCGGGCGCCTCGGTACGTTCAGCCTGGAGAGGCGGGGGAGGAGCTTTGGGTTTGGCTGCATCTGAAGCTGATTGCAGATGTGGGTCTTGTGGGACTACCGAATGCGGGGAAATCCACGTTTCTATCAGTTGTGTCCCATGCAAAACCTAAGATTGCAGATTATCCTTTTACCACGTTAACCCCTCAGTTAGGGGTGGTGCGCCTGGATGACATGCGGGAATTTGTGATTGCAGATTTGCCGGGATTGATTGAGGGAGCGTCTGAGGGCCGGGGACTGGGGGACCGTTTTTTGGGCCATGTGGAGCGCTGCTCTGTCATGATCCATTTGATTGATGGGACCAGCGAGAACGTGCTAGAGTCCTATCAAATCATTCGAGAAGAGCTTGAAGCCTATAGTCCCGTTCTGGCGGAGAAACCGGAAATTGTGGTTCTTACCAAAAAGGATGCTCTCTCAGAGGAGCTCCTCCAGGATCATCAAGACGCCTTTATGGACGCCCACAGTTTTCCTCTTCTGAAGCTCTCAAGCATCACCAATGATGGCGTATCAGAGCTTCTGGAGACGGTCTGGAAGCGTCTTCTGGCCCCTGTATAGGAGGGGCTTCCCATTAGATTGAGTCAACGGGTTCTTTTATTTTATGAAGAATTCGTTAAAAATTTGCATTGAGTGTTCCCTGTTTGGTAAGGTGAAATCCTCTCTGAGGCTCCTCAAGAGAGGCCCTTTTCTGAGGATTTTTTCTTTCCCCCAGAAAACACCTCTAAGATCAATGAAAATTGGAGAAAGCTATCGCTGAGTTTCAATCATTGAATTACATATCCGCTCCGCCGCCGGCCTTTGAGGCGTTTGCCCGGGAAGCCTTCAAGCGGTTGAAGTCTTCATCTGCATGGTAAGAAGACCGGGTGAGGGGGGAGGCGCTGACGACAGAAAATCCCTTCCCCTTGGCCATGATGGCGTATTCTTCAAATTCTTCAGGAGGAATGTAGCGCAGCACCGGATGGTGTTTGGGTGTGGGGCGCAGGTATTGGCCAATGGTCAGGAAATCAACGTCTGCAGAACGCAGGTCGTCCATGACTTGATAGACCTCGGTCTTGGTCTCCCCAAGGCCTACCATGATGCCAGATTTTGTAAAAATACTAGGGTCCAGTTGTTTGACTTGGTCCAGGAGGCGTAGGGAGTGAAAATACCGCGCTCCAGGCCGAACGGTGGGGTAGAGGCTGGGGACTGTCTCCAGGTTGTGATTAAAGACATCTGGGCAGGCGGATACCACGGTCTCGAGGGCGCCGTCTTTCCGCAGAAAATCCGGCGTCAGGATTTCAATGGTGGTGCCTGGAACCTGAAGGCGAATTCGGGAGATAGTGCGGGCAAAGTGGGCCGCACCTCCGTCCTCCAGATCATCCCGGTCCACGGAGGTGATGACCACATGCTTGAGGCCCAGGCGCGCCACTGCCTCCGCCACATGTTGAGGCTCATGGGGATCCAGCTGATCCGGGCGGCCGGTCTCAATGTTGCAAAAGGCGCAGGCCCGCGTGCAGACGCTGCCCAGAATCATAAAGGTGGCATGCTTTTTGGCCCAGCATTCAGCAATATTGGGGCAAGCGGCTTCCTCGCAGACCGTGTTCAAAGACAGGTCTCTCATGAGATCTCTGGTGTCCTGGAAGGTCTGAGAGACGGGGGCTTTCACACGAATCCACGGGGGGCGGGTTTCTTCGTGGACTAGGCCGCTTGTGAACTTTGGATAGGGGGGGCCGCTCACGCCTTATCCCTTGGGTTTGAGGGTAGGAAAGGCGATGACTTCTCGGATAGAGGGGGAATTGGTCAGCAGCATTACCAGACGGTCAATCCCAATCCCAAGGCCACCCGTAGGGGGGAGGCCATAGGACAACGCTGTGACAAAATCATGGTCCATGGCGTGTGTTTCTTGGTCCCCTGCGTCTTTGGCGTCTCCCTGAGCGTGAAAACGGGCTTCCTGATCGACTGGATCATTTAGCTCAGAGAAGCCGTTAGCAATTTCCCAGCCGTTGATGTAGGTCTCAAACCGTTCTGTCAGTCGGGGATCTTTCGGACAGACCTTGGCGAGGGGAGAAATCTCCAGAGGCAAATAGGTCACATGGGTGGGCTGGACCAAGGTATGCTCCACCTTTTCCGCAAAGACGGCCTCCAGAGCCTTCCCCCAGCCGCCATGGGGTGGGAGTCCGACTCCAAGAGATTGGGCGGCTGTGCGGGCTTCAGCGTCTGTAGGGATCGCGAGAAAGTCCACACCGGTCGCTTCCCGTACGAGATCCGCCATGGATTTTTGAGGCCAGGGGCCTGCAAAGTTCAGTGTCCGCTCCCCAAAGGGCGCATTCGTCGTTGGCAATGCCACCTGGACAGCCGCCTGGATTACGGTCTCCGTAATTTGGATCATGTCCTTAAAATCAGCGTAGGCTTGGTACAGCTCAACAGTTGTAAATTCAGGGTTATGGCGGGTGGAGATGCCTTCGTTGCGAAAACACCGGTTCATCTCAAAGACTTTTTCCCAAAGGCCGCCAACAATTAATCGTTTGAGGTAGAGCTCAGGGGCGATTCGCAAAAATAAAGTGGTGTCGAGCGCATTGTGATGGGTCGAGAAGGGTTTGGCCAAAGCCCCTCCGGCGATCGGATGGAGCATTGGAGTTTCGACTTCCAGAAAATTCTGCGCCTCAAGGGTGTGCCGCACGGCCCGCACAATGAGGGAGCGTTTTCGGAGGATCTCACGGGAGGATTCATTGGCGATCAAGTCAACGTAACGCTGACGGTACCGCATTTCCGTATCGTTGAGTCCATGATACTTGTCCGGGAGAGGCAGCATTGCCTTTGAGAGGAAAGTCAGCGTTTGGGCATCCACGGTGATTTCCCCCCGTGGGGTCCGCCGAACGCTCCCCTCCACACCCACAAAATCTCCCAAATCAAGGCGGGCAAGAATTTCTACAGACAGGGCGTCCAGGGTTGGTGGCTTGCAAAAGATCTGAATTTTTCCAGTGGTGTCATGAACATCAAGAAACAGGCCACTGTTCCGCATGGCCATGATCCGCCCAGCAACGCGTACACGATCCTCTGTGGCCGTTCCAGAAGGAAGATCCCTATAGGTCTCTGAGAGATCTTGGCTCAGAGCCGTTCGCTCATAACGGGAGGGGTAGGAAGGGACTCCTAAAGCCTTCAGCTCTTCAAGCTTACGGAGCCGCCCCTCAAAAAGATCTTGTTGTTCCTGGGAAATCACAAGCACCATTCTCTTTTTTAAAGGTTGCCCAAATCACCATAATGCTTTTGAAAACGGTCCATCCGGCCGCCTTTTGTATTAGAGCGGGTCTGGCCTGTCCATGCGGGATGGCTTTTGTTGTCAATATCCAAATGGAGTGTATCCCCTTCTTTTCCCCAGGTTGTCTTCGTTTGGAAGGTCGATCCGTCCGTCATCACAACGTTAATGGTATGGTATTTTGGGTGAATATTTTTTTTCATCGTTCCC
Source organism: Holosporales bacterium (assembly GCA_044361745.1). Lineage (GTDB taxonomy): Bacteria > Pseudomonadota > Alphaproteobacteria > Holosporales > CAZGKG01 > JBIKIF01. The sequence continues at coordinate 41,898 of JBIKIF010000008.1, forward strand.
TCTCAGTGCAAATGTCCCCCTCAAAAGGGGGGCCGATCATATTCAAAAACAAATTATCTTATACGACACTCCTTCCCTGGATACAACGGGTGCCGAAAAAATCACCGGATGAGATGATTCAAAGTACTCAAAACATTTATTTTTATCAAAACAACTGTATTTATGGGAATTTTTTTAAAAAAAAAGTCTTTTTCGGTGATTTACAGAATTTTAAGCGGGGCCTGCTTTAATCGAAAAAGACGAAAACAGTTTACTTAGAAAGAACGGGGTTTTTTGATGGTCGAAAGCATCCAACACGTCCTCAGTCGTGTTCGTCCCCCACGTGTGCAAATTACGTATGATGTGGAGATTGGCGGCGCAATAGAGAAAAAGGAGTTGCCCTTTGTGGTCGGCATTATTGCTGATCTTGCAGCAAAGAGCAATGTCGCGCAACCGGTTTTGAAGGACCGTAAGTTTATTCAGATTGACCGAGACAATATTGGTGCAATCATGACGGCTTTGGCTCCTCGATTGGCTTTTGGGGTTCGAAAAACTCTCGGAACCACGACCGCTCTTTCAGGGGAAGACTCTGAGGAAGCTTCGGGTTCTGGAGAAAAACTCCAGGTGGAGCTGTTCTTTGGCAGCATGGAGGATTTTAGTCCTTATAATGTGTTGATGCAGGTCGGCGACCTCAAAGCATTGTATGAGGCCCGCACCCGCTTGACTGACCTGGTTGGAAAGCTGGACGGGAACGATGCTCTGGATCATCAGCTGATGGCGATCATCGAAGACAGCGCCTTAAAGGGGACTCTGACCGGTGAAGCCAAAGGGGATCCAACAGCTGCCGCTGCGGGGACCGATCAGGTGGTGACCGACGGCAAAATGCTGAAAGGTGAAGGGGAGGAAGCCCTGCCCGCCGCCCGCGGTATGATTTTTGAGTTTGTGCGTCAGCTGGAATTGGCGGGTGAAACCCCGATTGGCGACACCTATTTCTTTATCATGCAGCGGATCTCTTTTATTGATGGCGAACTTTCAAAGCAATTGGATGAGGTGCTCCATCACCCGGATTTCCAAGCCCTGGAAGGAAGCTGGCGAGGTCTGAATTATTTGGTCATGAAGACAGAAACCGGTGAGTTTCTTAAGCTGAGACTTCTTCAACTCTCCTACAAAGAGTTTGCGAACGATCTGGAGAAAGCCATCGAATTTGACCAAAGCTTGATGTTCAAAAAGATCTATGAAGAAGAATACGGCACCTTCGGGGGCCATCCATTCTCCTGCATGGTTCTGGATTACGCCTTCTCTCGCAATCCCAAAGATGTGGACGTTCTATCCAAATTTTCTGGGGTGGCGGCGGCTGCTCATATTCCTACTTTGGCTGCAGCAGGCCCGGGTTTGTTTGACATGGAAAGCTTTACGGAGATGAGTGGTCCTCGGGATCTCACCAAGTTGTTTGAAACCACAGACGCCATCAAATGGAATAGTTTCCGCCTCAGTCCGGACTCCCGGTATGTCAGCTTGCTGCTGCCGCGGGTTCTCATGCGCTCTCCCTACGGGAAGGACAGCTGGCCTATTGATGAATTCGATTACGAAGAAACCGTGGACGGGGAACGCAACGATAAATTCTGCTGGGGAAGCCCCGCTTTTGTCATGGCCACCCGCATTACCCACGCCTTCTCCTTGTATCAGTGGACGGCGGCGATCCGAGGTGTTGAGGGCGGTGGTCTGGTGGAAGATCTACCAGTCTACAGCTTCAAGAGTGCCCGCGGTGATATGATCATGAGAACCCCAACGGAAACCGTGATTACAGATCGCCGGGAAAAGGAACTGAGTGACCTCGGGTTCTTGTCTCTGTGTTATTGCAAGGGTACGGATTATGCCGCCTTTTTTGGAGGCCAGACCACCCAGAGGCCTAAAAAATACAACACGGATGAGGCCAACGCCAACGCCCTGATTTCTACCCGCCTGCCCTATATGTTGAACGCTTCTCGTTTTGCTCATTATATCAAGGTGATCATGCGAGACAAGATCGGCAGTTTCATGAGTCGGGAAGACGTGGAGGCCTACCTTCAGACGTGGTTGGCGGATTATGTCTTCCTCTCTGACATGGGAACCCAAGAGATCAAAGCTAAGTATCCTCTTCGGGAAGGCAAGGTCTACGTCCGGGATGTTCCTGGGAAGCCAGGATCTTACAAGGCGGTGATTTTCCTGAGACCCCACTTCCAATTGGAAGAACTATCGGTCTCTCTCCGCTTGGTGGCAGCCTTGCCTGCCCCTGCCGGTGGTTAAGAGAATAGATGAGAGAGATGAAAGGAAAGAATAATGGGTAGCAGCATGGCTTCTGTTCAGCAACAAAGCAGAGATTTTCTGGCTGAGGTTCTTGAACAAGCACGTAAAGTTAAAGAGAAGTGCGGCGGCAATGTCGGAAATCTCATGCAGGTGTGGAAAGTGGATGGAGATCTAGCTTCCAACATCGAGGGGTTTAAAGATTGTGCGCGATGGTACGCCTATTCAGCAGAAATCACCTCAGGGGGTGCGGATGGAAACCGAACTTCCGGTGCAACGGGTGGTGGCAATTTTTCTGCAGAACCTGTTTGCATCGCATTCCCATCAAATATTCAAGGATTGGGAGCCCTGTTAACAGATTTTGGGACAAACAAAACACTTGAGAAAATTGAAATAGCAAATCTGGTAGAGTTTTCTGGAAAGATTGTTGCAAGCAGCGTGATTGCATTTGAAAAATGTCAAATCTGCAGCAGTACACAAACCTTCCAAGGGGACGAAATATCCATTATTTCTTTCAAGTTCCAAAAAGTTGAAAACAAAATGTTCCGTTTTGATGACTCAGGAACAAAAACGGGTGTGGATGGAGGGTATTTCATTGACTTCGCAACAGGCACATCCGGCCAGTTGAAATAACACCCTTCCTTATCCATCCCTTTTTTCTCCCTCATGCCCCTGGGCCATCCATTGTGATGGTTTCCGGGGGTTTTTCCCGGGGCAAACTCAAGACAAGCGGTATGAGTTCCTGCGTCTTCACAAAGGAGCGCCTCCCTCAAACAAAAAAAACCCCGTCTTTTTTAAAAGGCGGGGTTTTACGTGTTGTGCAAGAAAAAAAGCCTTAGGCTTTTTTCTCTTCTTTTTTATCTTCGTCTTCTTCATCTTCTTCTTCTTCGGCGGCGGTAGCTGCCTCAGGGACCTTCTCATCAGCCAATACGGAAGCGAAAGGAGCAACAGAAGCGAATGCCAGAACAGCAGCAAAAATTTTTGTCATGAACGTAGTCTCCAATTTGAATGTCGAAAAGCACAGCGCTTTTCAAAGGCACCCTCCATATCTCTGAAATTCTGGGTTTTTTCAAGCAAAATGTTTCGCTTCTTGAAAAAAATATCAAAAAACTCTGGATTGTTGTTTTTTTGCAACATCTATTTTGAAAAATATATCATATATGTGGATTATGATTCATTTTTCCTCTATGATTCATCTCTTTTGAGAATTAAGTTTAGAACCTTCAAGAATAAGGCAAGCAATGACTGGTCTAAAGCTCTCTCGTCCAAGGAGAAAAATATCTAAGTGGTTGTCCTGCCTGGCTCTCTGCCTGTGCATGGTTGCCCCTTTGCAGGCTGCAACTTATGCTGCTCTTGTGATGGACGCTCAAACAGGTCGCGTGATCCATGGGGTTCGTCCGGACACCCTTGTCTACCCAGCTTCTTTAACCAAAATGATGACTCTTTATCTTGTGTTTCAAGCCCTTGAAAAAGGCAAACTTAAATTGTCAGACAAGATCCACGTGACATCCCATGCGGCCCGACAACCCCCTTGTAAGCTGGGCTTGAGGCCAGGGGATTCCCTGACGGTGCAGCAGGCGATTTTGGGCCTTGTCACCAAATCAGCGAATGATGCCTCCGAAGCCATTGCCGTTAAACTAGGGGGGACCCCGGCGCGTTTCGCACAAATGATGTCACAAAAAGCCCGAGAGCTTGGGTTGCATCATACGACCTTCCGCAATGCCTCAGGACTCTTTCATCGGGAGCAGCAGACGACAGCCCGGGATATGGCCCGTTTGGGACTCATTTTGATGCGCCACTTCCCCAGAGAATACAAATATTTTAAAACACGTCATTTCGTTTTTCGCGGACAGAGTCACAAAAACCACAATCAGCTTTTGGGGCAATTTGGGTGCGACGGTCTGAAGACAGGCTATCTTTGTGCGTCCGGTTGGAACCAGGTTGCGTCTGCACAAATGGGATCGCGACGGTACATCGTTTGCGTCATTGGGGGACAAACCCGCATTGGAAGGGATCGGAAAATTCAAGCTTTGCTGAAAGCCGCTTTTCACGCGCCCAAGACGCTTCCCAAGGTTCTGGGGTGTGCCCCCCCCAAAGCCTCAAAGGCTCCCCGCCCCGTTGTTCACAAGGCTCAATCTTTGATTGATCAGCTGCTTGCTCAGGTAGACCGTACATCTTCTGAGAATATTTAAAGCGTACGCCTGATTATTTGGAAATAAGATCGAACAAAGGGCCTAGAGAGAGCCCTCGGGATCGTGCTATTCCTCGTGTAGGGGCTTTGTCGGGCCTTTCGTTTTGATAGTTGATGAAGGCTTTCGAAGCATTGGAAGAGTGGTCAAGAGCCAGCCGATGATTTGAAGTCGCTTTGGAAATCTGGAAAAGCTTTGAAGGAGGTCATTGTGGGGTTTCGGTGTGGAATTGTTGGGTTGCCCAATGTGGGGAAGTCAACTTTGTTTAATGCATTAACGGAAACAGTTGCAGCCCAAGCCGCAAACTATCCTTTCTGCACGATTGAGCCTAACGTGGGTCGTGTCGCTGTCCCGGATCCTCGGCTGTCCCAGTTGGCGCTTATGGCAGGATCTGAAAAAATCATTCCAACGGTTTTAGAGGTGGTCGATATCGCTGGCTTGGTTAGAGGTGCCAGTCAAGGAGAAGGCCTGGGGAATCAGTTTCTAGGCCATATTCGAGAGGTTGATGCGATTATCCATGTCCTGCGGGCTTTTGAGGACACCGATATTACCCATGTGGAAGGGACTATTGCTCCCCTACGGGACAGAGATATTGTGGAAACGGAGCTCATGTTATCAGACCTGGATAGCCTAGAGCGCCGCATTCCTGCTTTTGAAAAAAAGATGCGTCACGGGAAAACGGCAGATTCTATTCAGCTTCTGGAAATGATGGCAAAGGCGTTGAAATGCCTCCAAGAGGGGCAGCCTGTACGAGAGATGACAGTGACTTCCGAAGAACGTCTTGTGCTGCAGACCCTTAATCTTCTGACAATGAAGCCAGTTCTTTATGTCTTGAATGTGGAAGAGGCTGGCATTTTTTCTGGTAATTCTTTGACGGCTGCGTTGATCCCTGCCCTTGGAGGGGCGCCTTTCGTCATCGTGTCTGCGGCCATTGAAGCGGAAGTGGCTTTGCTGGGGAATGGAGAAGACCAAAAGGCATTCTTGGAGGATTTGGGTCTTTCAGAGACGGGTCTGTCTCGCATTGTCCATGAAGGCTATCGATTGCTGGGTCTTCTGACCTATTTTACCGTCGGTCCTAAGGAGGCAAGAGCCTGGACTTTCACCCAAGGGATGACCGCACCTCAAGCGGCTGGGATCATTCATACCGATTTTGAACGTGGATTTATCTGTGCAGAGACGATTGCCTTTGCAGAGTACATTGCTTGTAACGGTGAAGCCGGTGCCAAAGCGCAAGGGAAGGTGCGTCTTGAGGGGAAGACCTACAAGGTTCAAGACGGAGATGTCGTGCATTTTCGTTTTAACGTCTGAGCGCTGGATTTTTGATAGGGGATGTCTGTCTTTTCTTGCATTCTGCGTGTATTTGCGTAACTCTTTCAAGAATTCAACTCCTTGGAAAGGAAGAGGGATTGTGCGGAAAATTCTACTCGCATTGGGGGCTTTCTGTGCGCTTGGGGGTATCCTGTTCTCGACGTTCTGGGAAAAAGATGAGCGGTTTCGGGTGCCCGTTTTAAGGGTCTACACATGGGCCCATTACCTTCCTCAGGACGTGATTCGAGATTTTGAGGCTACCTATGGCGTTCAGGTCGAAGTGGATGTCTTCGAGAGCCTTGAGACTTTAGAAGCCAAGCTTCTCGCTGCCCGCAGTGGGTATGATATTGTGTTACCTCCTGCCTGGCCAACGGTGGCCTTGTTTATTCCTTCCGGTGCTTTCTTGCCGTTGGATTTAACTCAAATTCCCAATGCGCGTGGGATTGATTCTTCTTTTCTCAAAACGCTTGCCCAGGCGGATCCGGGGAACCGTTACGTTCTGCCCTATCTTTGGGGGACAACGGGATTGGCCTATGACGCCCGTAAGCTTGATGTCTTGGCTCCTGAAGCCCCTCGGGACAGTTGGGCCTTGCTCTTTGATTCTCGGTGGGCTTCCCAGTGGGCTTCTGCACGGGGATCTCTTTTAGATTCACCGATGGATGTGTTCCCGGCAGCTCTTTTGTATTTAGGAAAACAGGGGAATATTCAAGATTTAAAAAGTTTGCAGGAAGCAGCAGATGCGGTGTTTCAGGTGCGTCCATGGATCAGTAAATTTGATTCGTCCCAAGTGTTACAGGATTTGATTTCAGGAAATGTTGCGGTGGCTCAAGTGTTTTCTACTTATGGCAATATGGCGGCCCGTCATACGCGGGACTCCAAGACAGGCCCCCGTATTGTGTACACCATTCCTCAAGAAGGGGCGTTGATTTGGGCGGATGTCATGGCAATCCCCAAAGATGCTCCGAACCGAACATTAGCGCACCAATTTATGAATTTTATTCTACGGCCAGAAATCATGGCGCGGATCAGTAATCAAATTCAGGCAGCCAACAGTGTGCCAGCGTCTTCTGCCTTTATGGATCCGGATATTCTTAAAAATCCAGGGATTTATCCTCCTCCGGAGACTCTTGAGAAACTTTTGGCTGATCAGCTTCCTGATCGCGGGTATGAGCGCATTCGTCTGCGCTTGTGGACCCAGATTAAGACGGGCTATTATGTGAAGTCTTTGCCCAATGCCTTCAAGAAGGAGGACCCTCTATGAGTAAACTGTCTCTTTCACGCCTTGAGCCCTGGCAAGATCCTAAAGCGAGGCCTTATATCCATATCGATGGAGTTTCTAAGACTTTTGGGGGGGCGACGGCTGTCGATAATGTGACCCTTTCGATTTTTCAGAAAGAGTTTTTTTCCCTTCTGGGGGGATCTGGGTGCGGGAAATCAACCCTTCTAAGATTGTTGGCAGGCCTTGAGCGCCCAACCCATGGCCGCATTTACATTGATGGGATTGATGTGACAGAGACGCCTCCCTATGAGCGCCCTGTGAATATGATGTTTCAATCTTATGCGCTCTTTCCCCATATGACTGTCATAGATAATGTGGCTTTTGGCTTGCGGCAGGAGCGTCTTCCCCAAACGGTCATCAAAGATCGGGTTCGGGCGATGTTGGATTTGGTTCATATGGAAAAATATGCCCACCGAAAACCCCATCAGCTTTCGGGGGGGCAGCGTCAGCGGGTGGCTTTGGCCCGTTCTCTTGCAAAGCATCCAAAGGTGTTGTTGTTAGATGAGCCTTTGGCGGCCCTCGATAAAACGTTGCGGGAAAAAACCCAGTTTGAGTTGGTGAACATTCAGGAAAAAGTCGGGATTACCTTTATCATGGTGACCCATGATCAAGAAGAGGCGATGACCGTCTCCACCCGAATGGGGATTATGGATCATGGGCGGGTCCGTCAGGTGGGGACGCCTGGGGAGATTTATGAATATCCTAACTCTTTGTTTGTTGCTAATTTTATTGGGTCGATGAATATTTTTGAAGGGCTTGTGGTGGAGAATGAGGCGGACTATGTCTTGGTGCGCTCCGAGGAAGCAGGGTGTGATCTATATATTAGCCATGCCGGCTCTGCGCCTTTGGGGGCTCAGGTTTCTATTGCTATCCGACCGGAAAAAATCATGATGCAAAATCGTCAGCCTACCAAGGATCCGACTCGTAACGTTGCCTCAGGGATTGTGAAAGATATTGGGTATCTTGGGGACGTTTCTATTTACCATATCGAGCTTCCCTCTGGAAAAGTTGTTCTGGCCACCCAGCCTAATTTGGTGCGTTTGGCGGAGAGGCCTGTCCAGTGGGATGATCGGGTGTATGTGTCTTGGAAACCGGAGAATGGGATTTTGCTCACCGCTTAATGAGACCCCCATATGCAAGAATTGAAATGAGAGTATACTAGAAACCTATAATTTTGTGATCAGCTTATATATATTGCGTTCTATTTGAAAGAAAGGGAAGTGATGAAAATACTGACAGATGCAACATTTAAGACACAAGTGTTAGAAGCCAGCATACCAGTGGTGGTGGATTTTTGGGCGCCCTGGTGTGGCCCTTGCCGCATGCTTGCCCCTGTGGTTGAAGAAGCTTCTGTGATTTTGGGATCCGAAGCTCATGTCTACAGCATGAATATTGATGAGAATCCCCTGACGCCTTCTGAATATGGCGTTCTCAGTATTCCGACTCTCATGCTGTTTTGGAAAGGCGAGCTGGTTGATACCCGTGTTGGCATTCAGACTCTTGACAGTTTGGTCGCGTGGGTCAAAGCAATCCCAGGGTCTTGACAATTTTCAAGACCCCCTAGAATTGAATCAACATTTTTTGAATTACACACTTGCCATCCTGCGGTTGATCTTATCCCGAAGAAGCTGAGATGGGCGAAAGCTCAGGCTTTTTCGGGCTGTAATCACCGCCTCCTCTCCAGTTTTTGGATTCCGACCAATCCGTTGCTTTTTTTGGTGAATGATAAAGGTTCCAAAACAAGAAATCTTGAGCATGCTCTCGTGACTTAGATTGATAAAGATCTCATCTAGGATGGCTTCAATCAGAAAAACCGCTTTGTTTTGAGAGACCATAAATTGACGTGTAAATATCTCAGATAAATCCATTCGTGTCAGGGTTTTATTCTGCATGGCAACTCCTTTGATTCAATTTATCAACGCCTTCTTTTCTAACAGCAAACAAGTAAAAAAGAATTTTACGCCATAACAAATAATTGTTTTTACATATAAAAAAATTAAGTCAAATAAAAAATGTCGGATTTATTTTTAAAATCAAGGGGGCATGGGGCACCGTTTCCGGGCGCCAAGGCATCTTTTTCCCAAAACCCAGATAATATGCCCATTGTTCTATTTTAAGGAGTGCACCAAAGAAAGTTTTTGTTATTTTTAGATTTTTAAATTTGACTTAACGTCTAATAAAGATTAAAAATATCGCAAAAAGGAGATGGAAAATGAAAGAAAATGCTCTAAAAATTGGTCTGATGGGCTTTTTTGTTTTAGGAAATCCCTTGTGGGCTGAGTCAGAAAACTTAAATCAGTCGAATAATTTTTTGGTGAGTGCAGAGCAGGATGCCGCTTCCGTGATTGAGGCGCCCCCTTCCCGTGGGGAGAGTGCGTCTAGAAATGCCATCCGCGCCACAGGGGCGTCTCCCATACAATCTCAAGATCTCGCCGTTGACGAAGCAGATGAGGAAGTCAAGACTGATACAAAACGTCGCGTAAAAAAGACTTCTCCAGAAGATCAGAAAGATTTGGGGTGTTGGCCGTCTCCTCCAATCACCTGCAAAACACTTCTCAAAAGTTCTGGATCCCCGAATGCGTCCTCAGAATTTATCCGCACTGATGCTTTGCGGGGGTGCTTTGGTTTGCAGGCCTTGATTTCGGTGATTGGTAAGCCGGGTTTTAGAGGGCCGCGCCTGAAAAAGCTTCTTATCTCTGTGCGGGAAGATACAAAGAAAAAGCTATGGATTTTAGCAGCTGCACAACGGGCTTTCCAAGATCCGAATGACCACTAAACCTCCAAACGCGATGTTCGAAAGCGTGGCGTTGTTATTTATCCAACGCCTTGACCGTTTTTGAGCTGAACAAGATAGGCCCGACTCATTTTTTGAACGTAGTCCTTAAACGCACGAAGGTCCTTTCCGGCCAAGACTTGTGAGGGAATTTGAGCAATCGCTTTTGGGTTAATCTGTTTCCGATTTTTCAAAAGCTCAAAGTGCAAATGGGGGCCTGTTGATCGGCCCGTTGTACCGATATGCCCAATCACTTGACCTTGACGGACACGTCCACCTGTACGAATCCCTGTACCATAGCGGCTTAAATGGGCATAGGCTGTATGATACCCGTTGCCGTGACGAATCAAAACGTAATTTCCATACGCCCCATAAAAAGAAGCTCGCTCAATCACCCCATCAGCTGCAGAGAAAATAGGCGTTCCTTTCGGGGCCGCAAAATCTAACCCTTTATGCATTTTGGTATACCCGAGAATTGGGTGTCGCCGGGCTCCAAACGGAGAGGATAGGCGGGCGCCATCCACAGGTGTACGCATAAATGTCTGGCGCAAAGCTTTGCCATTTTCATCAAAAAATTCAGGATTCTCCTGATTTGGGCGTTTAAATTGATAAAATTTATGGGGGACCCCCCCCACCGTGATGGAGGTGAACAAAAAAGTCTCTGGACGGCTCTGGTCCCGTTTTTCATCCCAGACGGTTTCGTAGAAAATTTTAAACTTATCGCCTTTTTGAAAATCTCTCTGAAAATCAAATTTCTGACCCAAAACACGGATCATTTTATGGAGAATCACAGGATCCACCCCTTGACGAAGGGCATCTTGATACAGGCTGACTTCAATGGTCCCCTCAACAGCGACCTGGCGTTTGCGCAACTGATAGTGCACTTTTTTTGCCTTAAAGCCTTCTTTCGTTGCAGATACTTGAAGTTCAAGGCCCATAGCTGGTGAGAACGAAAGCGTTTCAAGAGTGGGCTGTCGTCCAACACTACACAGGTAAGTCACCTGAATTTCTTGACCTGCTTTCAATTCTTTAGGATTGATCAAGGGCTTCAAAGCGGTGACCACCGAATGGGATGCATCGGCTGAAAAGCCAACTTCTGACAAGAGACCTACCAGGGTGTGACCGCCCGCAAGTGTCAACGTTTTCTTGACCAGGGTGGGTGACTTCTGGACACAGACAATAGGTTTTTGTGAGGCGGTCTGCTGGGTCAATCTTTCAGACGCAGGTGCCCGTGATCTCAAAAATGAAGGGGCATAAAGAGTCACAGTCCCGTAGGGTTTTGACGGTTGACCTGGACGATTCAAAGCGCCAGAGTTCAGGAAAGCGAACCCATAGACAGCCAAAATAGGCAGGAGGCCGCCACAAATTTGCAGGCGATTGGCTTCAAAATAAGCAAGCGTCGCCTGTAAAAATTTAGGTCGAATTTCTCGCATTTTTCCTTCAAACTTTTGCTTACTTAATGTCACAAAACCATCCCAAAATTAAAAAAATAATGTCAAATATTTTCTATAAGGCAGAGACCTCTAAGAAAATATTAAGAAAATCGACGAGAGTCCTTCTGCTCCCTTTGGTCAAAGCTCTCAACCTCTTGCTGAGAAAGCACGCGTGTGAGGAAACGAAGTTCTTCCCGCAAAGCTTCTAACGTGTCCCGATGGGCGTTGAGAAAGAGATTGGAAAATTGAGAAAGGATCTGCTCCATTTGGGACGTTTGCCATTTGAGGCTTTCTTGCAAAGGTTGCCCTTGAATCTCATGAACGAGGGCTTTCAGAGCTCCTTGAATACTGGATTGGCCTTCCGCCATCTTCAGGAGCAACGGTTGTTCAGCGCGCATTTGATCCGCAAGCCTGCCTATTTTTTGCCCTAACTGATCAAGTGTTTCATTCAAAGCCGCTCTGTCCGCCTCTCCCCGGGTGAGAACACGCTGCAGCTTTTCCAGCTGCTCAACCAAATGGGGGATCAAAGCACCCACATATTTCTCCGAAAGAGGCTCTAGTTTGAGGGCTAAAGGCTCCCTCTGAAGATTCTCTGTCAAGCGTTCCAAAGAGACGAGAAAGGTATTCCCAAGCTTATTCAGCTGCACATCCACAAACCCCAAAACAATGGAGGCTGAAATCCCAAAAAGCGATGAACCAAACGCTGTTCCCATGCCGGCGAGGGGGCGTTGGAGGCTCTCTTTTAAAAGAGCAAAAAAATCCGTTCCTGCAGTTTCCTGGGTGGGTAACTGAGCAAGCACATGGGAAATCGATTGAATGGTCAGAGACAATCCCCAAAAAGTCCCCAAAAGACCCAAGAAAACAAGACTTCCCATTCCGTAGCGTAAGCCTTCATGGGTGTTTTGAAACAGAGCTCCATAAAATTCCTGCAAAAAGATTCGCGCGGATGAAGAGCTTTCTTTGCCTTCTCTCAAAAGAGTGTCCAAAGGTTCTAGAAGGGCCGGAAGCTCTCTGCTTCCTCTCAAAGATGTCGCAGACCAATAGGGGGAATCCTGATCTGAGGTCTCCAGAAAAGACAACCCCCGCGTGAGGCGGACGAGAGCTAAAAGACCATACAAAAGCCCTCCCAGAAAAACAGCACCGATAAAGCCGTTCAGTTCTGGGTTCGCCATAAACACAGAGAGAATCTGTGGCCCCACACTCACAACACACGCCCCCACAAACGCCAGAAAAAGAGTTGTCCAAAGAACAAAGCGCCAGGCTGCCACGTGTTACCTCATTTGATTAATTTTTAACCATTTCGAAAGGTTATAGTGAGACAAAAAAAGATTTTTTAAAACCCCTTTTTCTCATCCGGTGACAGAAGCTAAGGCATCCTTATTGACTTTAATATGGGTCTGCACCTCCTCGGGAACCCCTGCAGGGGCTTGTTTTGAACTCAAAGAAACACCAGGAAGAACCCTGAATGTGCTGTCCTTGATCTGTCCAAGGCGGATTTCTTCAAGCTTCTGTTTTCCAAGGGCTACGGCTTTTTTAGCTTGCGCCTTTTGGATCCAGATTTTTTTGACTTTGTCTGAAATCTCCCCGAAAGGCGGAATATGGGAGGAAAGGATTTTATCTAGGCGCACAACGGCGTAATGTCCAGGAGAACTCTCTCCAAAATGGACCACCACTGTTTCCCCTTCTTTTGTTAGATTAAAGACCGCTTCCAGAACCCTTGGGTTGGCCTTGATCCGGGCATTTTTCTCTTGAGGATCAAAGGTCTGGGATCCTAATTTGTATTTTTGAGACAAGCTCTGAACAATTAGCGTCTGAGCAATTCCAGATTGGGAAAAGGTACAAAGGATTTTACCCCTTGACGGAAGCAAATGACTATGAAAATGGGCAAACAATCATTCTGGGCGACATCCAGGAACCCTATTGTTACGCCACAGGTCATCAAGTGTTTAACAAATTCGACTGTGAAGCACTCGCCCGTGTTCTCAAAATGACAGGATTTGAGGTGCTCAATTCTTGGTAGACAGACCATACGTTAGGGACGCTTTATCCCGCCAATGATCCCGATATCACGAAAAAACCCCAGCTTTCAAAAGCGGTTGTTGTGGCCAGAAAGCCTGTCCATCCATCCCAAGATTCTTCACAGGGTGCAGCAGCTGCAGTCGCGACCCCTTAAAGAGAGTCAAACCTCCAGACGGGAAAATTTGTGATGATTGGATGGGGGTTCAAGATGTCAGTGGCGGTATCGGGAGACTTGCTTCTGATGTCTGACCCGTGGGATACTGGGAAAGGTTTGATCTCGTCCATTAAGGGGATCTCAGCGCGGGAAGAACGATAAACCTTGGTCGCGTGGGGGTCCGCTGAGTCTCTTTGTCGCCACGGTTGTCAAGGTGTGATCCTATGGTTTCGTCTCCGTTTCTGCCCCAATCACCCCTTCCGGCGGAGCGCTCCCCTCGCGCCTCCCTCGATCGCATCTTTCGTGTCGATTTGGCTGGGGAGCAGGGAGCAGAGGCCATTTATGCAGGCCAATTGTGGGCTCTTGGACCGCGTCATCCTTTGGCTTTCCTGATTCAAGATATGGCTTCCCACGAAGCCAAGCATAGGCAAGGTTTCCAAAAATACATGGCGGATCATCAGGGGCGCCCTTCTCTTTTGGGTCCGCTCTGGAATGGTTTGGGTTTGGCCTTGGGCGCTGTGACGGGGCTTCTCGGCGGTCAGGCGGCGATGGCCTGCACCACTGCTGTTGAATCTGTGATTAACGCTCATTATGCCTCCCAAATTGATCAGGTGCAAAACACCTTTCCAGATCTCGCTCAGTTCTTGAGGGCTTGTCAGGAAGAAGAAATGCATCACCATGATATCAGTTTAGCCCATGGAGCTTCTGAGGCCCCCTACGCGGAGAGCCTTCAAGCTCTGATTCGTGCGAGCACCCGTCTCGCAGTTTCCATTGCGAAGAGAATTTAAGCCTATGCCAAGTCCCCTGGCCTGCAACACAAGCCTCTCCAGCCCATTTGATACGCTCTCCTAGGCCTGACAGCCTAGAGCCTCATCTCCAGCTTGAGTCCATTGTCTCCGCCAGCCTTCCCTGAAATTTTTTTGCCTCTTATTCAAAAGATGGGAGGGTGCAATCCTTTATTCAGTTCAATGTTTATTGAACTGAAGTTGATTGAGGCTCGTTGACTATAGAGTTTTTTGAGAAGCCTCAAGCGTACAAGTCTTTGGGGGAGTCCCATGGGAGGACACCAGGAGAACTTTAAAAAGAGATCCCATCTGGAGAGGGTGGGTCAGTCTTAAATAGGCGGCCTCCAGCACGGCCCTCTGAGACCGAGATGCTTTCTTCTGAAGGGCCTCAAGGCGCAGACGGATTCCGTTGTTTTCCAAAAAATCTTTCTGAGAAAAAGGGCCTGCTGTTTGAAGCCCTGGTGTCTGGTCAGCGATCTCTTTAAGATTTGCAAAATCCACATGGGCTGACAGATCTGTTTCCCCTGGGAAATCCATGGGATGGGAAGCTTTTCCCTCTCTGATTCCTGCCCAAGAGTCTCCTGAAACGCCTCCTTCAAATCCGTAATCTATTAGAAACAGAAGACCCCCTTTCTGGGCCAGAAGCTGACAGAGCTCTCCCATCACAGTCTCCCGCACAAGACTGGTTTCTCGAACGCGAGATCCCTCCGTCTCCGGTGACCAGACGAAGCGACCTCCGTCGTCTTCAGTCCAAATAATGCGTCTTTCGCGCCAAGAATTTCCCTCAAGAACCCACTGCTGAACAGGAAGAGCGTCAAAAAATTCATTCGCAATTACAAACACAGGGCCGGGTTGAGAGAGGACCCGCTCAGTCATTTCTGAGACTGTTTCCGCCCAGGCAAGGGATCTGGTGCGCCCGCCCAGGGCTTGGTTTTGAAGGGCCTGCAATTTGGGATGAATCTCCACCAATGTGGTTTCCGCAGCTTGATTAAACGAAGGACGCAAGCGCCCTACCCGAAGAATATCGGACAATAAGGTTCCCCGCCCAGGCCCTAGCTCTACCAGAGAAAACACGTCTGGAGCCCCAAAGGACTCCCATTCAGCCACCAGCACGGCACCCAGTATTTCTCCAAACAGGGGGCTGACTTCGGGTGCCGTCACAAAATCACCCTGGCTTCCCAGAACTTCTTGACGGCGATAATATCCGTAGACAGGGTGGGTGAGAGCGAGCGTATGGAAATGTTCCACAGACAGAGAACCTGTTCTCCGGCTCTCTTCCCGTAAAAAATCTGTGAACGCCTTAGTTTCTGGAGACATCTCAAGCACCCCTTTCGTACGCTTGCCCCTCACAAAACCGACCCCTTCAAAGGAAAAAACGTATAGGACAGGGTAATGGTTGAGACATCCTTCATAGAGGGATCGTCTGCGAACGCCGGATCAATGAAAAATTGAACAGGAAGATCGGTGTGCAGGCCTGCCTCCATCTGTTGTTGTTCAAAACAAAAACAGCTGACTTTATTGAAATAAGCCCCTGCTTTTTCTGGGGTGACATTGTATGTTGCCATTCCCCAAAGAGGCTTAGACGAGCGATTCTTCACCTCATAAAAGGCAAGGCCCAGGGCGCCCACCTGAAGTGTCATTTCTTTCTGGCACGTTTTGAAGGTCCAAGGGAGCCCAGGATTGACGTCCGCATTAAAGCGAATCTTTAAAACCCGATCTGTCAGCCGTCTAGGGAAGTCGACTGCCACTTGAGGGGTTCCGCCAAAGCCTGTTTTTTGGCAAAAAATTCGGTACAAGGGCACAGAAGCGTAAGCCAAGCCCAGCATCAGAATGGCAACGCCTCCAAGAAGAATGCCCGCCCTATCAGGGGTTTGAGCCATTTACGCCAAATCTTCTGGAGCTGGATAAGTGCGGGGAGGAGTCTCCTGCTTCAGATCGCCTCGACGGCCGCACCCTCCCAGAACCATCAAGGAACACATCAAAATAACCCCCCAGAATCGGCAGAAACCACGGGCGGAAAGCTCGGAAAAAAAGAGTCTAAAATCTCTGGTCGTTTGGTTCATTTCACTTTACAATAGAAGAAAGTTATTTTTCAGATACGGCGGGCTCAGGATGTCAAAAAAATACCAAATTCTCAAGAGGTTTCTTAAAATTTCGGGTCTTCTTTCGGGTCTTCTTTTGGTTCTGATGGTGGGAGCTCCTGCTTCGTCCCATGGGATGTTTGATTGGTTTTTTTCTTTGTTTTCGAGCTCATCCAAAGCGGCTTCTTTAACAAGCTTGAAAATTGCTCTTTACGATGGCAACAAACTCGACCAACGGCAACCTGATGCCGAAATTGAAATGGGGTCCATTCAGAAGCCAACGGTCCTTGTGCTTTGGACTCTTGGCTGTGGTCCATGTTTGAAAGAATTGGCCCTTTTAAACAAGCTTGCGAAACAGATTCGAGACTCTGGCGGTGAGGTTGTCTCTGTCTTGCTCGCTCCAGATTGGGCGCCTGCTGTTTCTTTTTTAGCTAAAGCAGGCAGAAGGTGGAATGAAGTCTTTGGGAATTTACCGACCTATTATGATCGCCATGGACACATCCAGAAGGCGCTCGATGTGCGTGCAGCCCCTATGATAGTGTTTTTGGACGCGTCCGGAGCTGTCTTAGAGTCTCAGACCGGGAGCTATCCATGGACCTTTGAAGAAATTCAAGAAAAGCTCAAAATGAGCAAAGCCAACCCAAAAGACATGGGTCCAAATCCAGTGCCAACCCCTTCATCCGCGGGGTGATGGCCCGGTGACTCTGGAGCGGGTGCTCCCCTCCTCTTTCTCCTCAGGGTCTCAAAGGGACACCATTTCTCTGATTCAGGCTCTTGTTTCTTGTCGCAGTATCACTCCGAACCCTGGGAATTCCTACGCTTTATTAGAGGCCATTCTGAGGCCTTTGGGCTTTTCTTGCACCCAAGTACGCTTTGGAGACGTCACCAATTTTTATGCCCGCCTTGGGCAGACCGAACCCCATTTGTGCTTTGCGGGACACGTGGATGTGGTCCCCCCGGGAGATGAAGCCGCATGGACCTACGATCCTTTCGGTGGAACGATTGCGGATGAAAGTATCTGGGGACGGGGGGTCGCCGATATGCTGGGAGGGATTGCTTGTTTTGTGTCGGCGACCCAAAGGCTTTTGAAAACTGCGCCTTCCCCCTTTGGCTCCCTGAGTTTTTTGCTCACGAGCGATGAGGAAGGCCCCGCAACCCATGGGCTTCAAAAAATGGTTCCTTGGCTCCAAGACCGGGGCGAAATTCCGGGTTGTTTTTTGGTCGGCGAACCCACCGGGCCTGTGGGAGAACTTATCAAAATTGGCAGGCGTGGAAGCCTCACGGGAACACTCCAATGTTACGGAACCCAGGGGCATATCGCTTACCCAGAAAAAGCAGATAACCCAATCCCCCGGTTGGTGCGGTGCGTTCAAGAGCTCATCCAGGTTCCCCTTGATTGGGCTCCTTGTCCTGACTTTCCCCCATCTCACTTGGAAATTACCTCTATCGATGTGGGGAATTCGGTCACCAACGTCATTCCGGCCACTGCTTCTGCCCGCTTTGGGGTTCGTTTTAATCCCCTCCACACAGGGGCTCGTCTACAGGACACCCTCCAAACCCTTTGTGATCTCCATGCAGGCCCTCATACCTTAGATCTCACCATTCATGGCGAGCCATTTCTGACCCAGGACACCCCTTGGATCGAAACCGTCATAGGTGCGATGAAATCTGTCACAGGAAAAGTCCCCAGAAAAGACACAGGAGGAGGGACAAGCGATGGACGCTTTCTCATCCAACTGGCACCTGTGATTGAATGTGGCCTTCCGAACACAACCATCCATCAAATTGATGAGCATGTTTCTTTAAAAGACCTGGCTCTGCTAGAATCTCTCTATGAAGCTCTTTTAAAAGAAATCTATTCTTCAAAAAATTTGAAAAAGAAGATACTCTCTTGACAGAAACCATGGCCTCAGGCGATGGTTATGGGACTCAGCAGTTGCTGGGGGGTGTAGCTCAGTTGGTTAGAGTGTCGGCTTGTCACGCCGAAGGTCGCGGGTTCGAGTCCCGTCATCCCCGCCATTTTTAAGTGCTCCTTATTTTTCTTTTGAACCTTGATGATGAATTGGACAGGATTTGACCCCAGAGCCTTTCAATGAGATCATTAGTCAAGTTAATGAATGACAGAAAAAAATGATTGAGTTTTTTTATTGATTTTTTTTGTTCAGGTTTTGAAAAATATTTTTGAATTAAAGCTTGTTGATTGATGATCATTTAGATTACGTTTGTTAGGAGGCTGGAAAAAGCTCTCTTTTGATACAATAAACGGGGCATCAAAACGACTGTCCCAAAGAGGACAGGGATGAACGCAGTTTCCAATCTGAAAGAAATGGCTTTGGTTGTCACAGCTGCCCTTGGGGGTGGGTTGTTGCTTGAGCGTTTTCGTCAGCCAGCCATTTTGGGCTATATTTTGGCAGGAATCCTTTTAGGCCCGTCGGGACTTGAGCTTCTGACAGACACCTCAACCATTCACTATTTTGCAGACCTTGGTGTCTTAATGGTTCTGTTTCTTGTGGGGATGAACCTTAATCTCAGAGAATTTAAAAAATCCATCATTGTCTCCATTAGCACAGCTCTTTTACAAATTCTGATGGGTCTTTTAATCGCTTTTACTATGGCTGTTTTTTTTGACTGGCCTGCCCCTCTTGCGATCTTGCTTGGCTTTCTTCTGGCCCTCAGCAGTACGGCGGTTGTGGTCAAAATTTTGGAAAATGGGGACTCCCTCAATACAGAGGGCGGGCGCCTGACCATAGGTATTTTGATCGCTCAAGATCTTGCCATTGTCCCGATGATTCTCGTACTCAAGGGGGCAGGAACCTCCATCAATTGGGTGATGCTCCTGGCAAAAATTATTTTCACTCTGAGCCTGCTTTCTTTGCTCGTCTGGTTTCTGAGTCGTAAAAGGAAAGTCCAACTTTTGTTACCTTTCCCAGCGGATCACCCTGAACTTCCGTCTCTCGTCGGCATTGCCTTTTGTTTTGGGTTTGCAGCTCTTTCTGGCTTTTTAGGGCTCTCAGTTGCGTACGGGGCATTTATTGCTGGTCTTATTCTGGGGAACAGTCGAGAGCACACCATCATGCTGCAAGTGATGACGCCCATTTACAGTATTCTTGTGATGGCTTTCTTTCTGTCTATTGGTCTGCTGATGGACGTTCCTTTTATCATCCGTCATTTCTGGAGTGTTCTGACGCTTCTGACTGCCCTCATTTTGGGGAAGACGTTGATCAATGTGGGCATTTTGCGCCTGTTGCGTCAAAGCTGGCCTGCCACCATTTTATCTGCTGTGATCCTCTCACAGATTGGAGAGTTTTCCTTTCTTCTGCTTTCCTTGGGGGCGGAGCTCAAAATCCTCAGCCGATATCAGCAACAGCTCCTTATGACACTCACGGCCTTGTCCTTGGCGATTACACCGCTTTGGCTTGCAATTTCTCGTAGGCTTCATCGGTATCATCTTGAACGTCATGCGGATTTTGCAACCACACTGTCTGTTTACAAGGCGCTTTTGAAAAGTCTTTTTAAAGCTCCCTTTTTTTCGAGGCGCAAAAAAATGGGCAGATCAAAATAATACCAATTCAACGCGACGAAAAAACGTCGCGTTGACTCTCAAAACGCCTAAAGCGTCACCTCTGAAGGTTGCAGGAAGTTTTGAGGCGGGCCTGTCTCTTGCTCGGTTCATTGGGGCGTGTTCCGATCTCTCTGGCCAAAACACCGGACAGAAATGGGAAATGACACACGTCACACCAATGGATGGCAAGAGAGTTGCGTTATCCTGATTGGATGGACGGCTTCAAAATTTATTCTAGTTGCAGGTGGAATTCTTTACCTTTTTTTTGTATTATGGTTCAGATCTACTAAGGAGATACGTATGGTGCGTCGTTTATATGTTATTGTTGCTCTCGGTGCTGCGTCTTTGAATCTGAGTGGCTGTGCGCCCAAATTGGGTGCAGGTCAGTACTCCGTCTCAGATGTGAAGGGGGGCATGAGCAATGTTCACTACGGGACTATTGTCTCCAAGAATACCGTTCAGATTAACACAAAAGAAGCTGGAGATGAGTCTAGACCAGGAACGGGTGCTGTGATGGGGGCGGTTGCCGGTGGGGCTCTCGGTTCTCAGATCGGTGGTGGTCGTGCACGGTACGCGACAGGTGCTTTAGGAGCGTTGGCTGCAGGTGTGGCTGGCCATTTCGTTGAAGAGTATATGACAACCGCAGAGGGCTTTTCTTATCAGATTAAGCTGGACAGAGGAGGTCTTGTCAATGTGACGCAAGGAACGGATCCCGTTCTGTCTGTTGGTCAGAGGGTTTCTGTGGTCGAGCCCACCTCTGGACGTGGCCGTGCGCGCGTTGTGCCTGCCTAAAATCTTTCAGTTGATTGAGAATACCGACTAAAAAGGAGGCTTTCGGGCCTCCTTTCCAGGCGTAACCGTTTCAGGGGGGCCTTCGTGCAGACTTTTTTTGCTTCTACCCATCCCAAAATCGCTGTTCTGTGTAGTAGCTCTCCTCCGAGACGGTCTTGTTACGTGGAAGATGCAGAGCTTTTGGGTTCTTATTTAGCGGCAGCACCATTTTCCCTTCTGTATGGGGGGGGTGCACAAGGGCTTATGGGGCGTGTGGCTCAGAGTGCTCTCGACTTGGGGGGGGAGGTGTTTGCGGTCACCACCAGGTTTGAGTTGTCTCAGAATGAATCCCACCTTCCTGTGACGGGATTAGCTTTGGTGGATTCTAATAGCGAGCGTAATCAGCGTCTGTTTGAAGAAGCGGCAGGCTTTGTTGTGATGCCTGGGGGATGGGGGACTCTCTACGAACTCTCCAATCTTCTGAATGACAAGCAGGTGGGCCTTCTGTCAAAGCCCCTTATCTTACTTAACACCGCCGGTTTTTGGGATCGCTTGATTCCCCTCATGGTGCATATGCAGGCAGAAGGCTTTCTGCTCCCCGAAAAAATGGATCTTTTCCAAATAGTTGAAGGTCCTCAAGAGGCTGTTCATTTATTGGGGAAATTTCTGCGTTAAGAGAAAATCCCATTCTTCAAGATGATGCCTCAGTTTGAGAGCAAAAACTATTTGATTTGAGGCAGACGCTTCTCAAGGAATCACTGAGGGGCTGGTTATAGCAAATTATATCAAATGATCACGTCCACGCCAACGCCGGCTGTCATAGGTCGGACCCTTATCTCTCGATGCCTCTCAACAACAGAGTTGATGACATTGCACCACCAAAATTGTGATCAAATGATTTAAGCTGAGCCATATGGCAAAGACCTCTGGCCTTGAGACACAATAAATCTTAATCTTCCAGCACATTTTAAAATTAAAAATTAAACAAAATTAGCAATTATTTATAAATAACAAAATTTTTATATATTTTTTTTGGATTTGAATTTTTATGTGTTAAAAATTCATAAAATAAAATATGGAGTTTTTTTAGTGTTACGTTCATTATTATTGTTTTCTATTGCCGTTCAAATTTTCAGCTTCGATACCTGGGGAGGAAAGAGAGAATGCTCAGAGAGTGACGCTCAAGCTGGGGAAAATACCCAATTTATATCATCAGCAAGTGCTCCTCCCTATTTACAAAATAATTCACTGGAGTTAATTGCAGTTGCGCCCGGTGGTGAGAGCTTGGCTCATACGGACATCTCTCTTCAGCCTCCTTCCTACAAAGACAATAAGAAATTTTTTCAAGGGGCTCGTCTTGCAATGGTGAAGCAACCAGAACGTGCAAGATTTCTTTATTGTGGCGGGCAAAAGGCTGCATTAAGATACACAACACAAGAAATAGATGATTTATCGAAAAAAATCTTGGGTTACCAAACACAAATCCAAGAAACTAAAAAAAAATTAAAAGAAAACGAAGATCAGTTGGCTCATTTGAGCCGGTCAGTGGATAGCCAAAATTTATCTTCTCTCAAGAGTTGCTGAACGGTGTGATAAATTGTCGCTCGACACCGCCTCCAAATGTAACCAAGGCATTGAAGACACAGCTGTGGGAGTCGCACAGCT
>JBIKIF010000007.1:0-69949 GCA_044361745.1 Holosporales bacterium
TCAAACACCTGAAACCTTGGCCCAAGCGATCGAGGACATGGTTCGCAGACTGAACACGCTTACAGAAAACCTAAGTTTTCAAGCCGGTCAGTGGATAGCCAAAATTTATCTTCTCTCAAGAGTTGCTGAACGGTGTGATAAATTGTCGCTCGACACCGCCTCCAAATGTAACCAAGGCATTGAAGACACAGCTGTGGGAGTCGCACAGCTGGCCAAGATATTACATGACCTATCGAATCAAACACCTGAAACCTTGGCCCAAGCGATCGAGGACATTGTTCGCAGATTGAACATGCTCACAGAAAACTTAAGTTCTCAAATCAGTCAGTGGACAGCCCAAACAGATCTTCTCTTAAGAGTTGCTGAACGGTGTGATAAATTGTCGCTCGACACCGCCTCCAAACTTAACCAAGGCACTGAAGACACAGCTGTGGGAGCTGACCATCTAGCAAACGGATTGCATAACCTATCGACTCAAACACCTGAAACCTTGGCCCAAGCGATCGAGGACATGGTTCGCAGACTGAACACGCTTACAGAAAACCTAAGTTTTCAAGCCGGTCAGTGGATAGCCAAAATTTATCTTCTCTCAAGAGTTGCTGAACGGTGTGATAAATTGTCGCTCGACACCGCCTCCAAATGTAACCAAGGCATTGAAGACACAGCTGTGGGAGTCGCACAGCTAGCCAACAGATTACATAACCGAGTGAGCAGGATGGCTGAAACCTTGGGCCAAACGTTTATGGAAACAATCCTTAGGAAGAGTCAGAAGGCCCTGAATCGATGCACAGTTTCTATCGTTTATAATGCGCACAAAGGAACTACTGGATTTGCCAGAGGTATAAATTCTATACAGGAGGTTATTGCCTCTGAAGCAGACAGGCTTTTGAGATCATGTTCGAAAGAGAAGAGAGATATACGTGATTTTTGGGATGAATGGCAGGGCCGCAAAGAGGGTGTTCAAAGGAAACATGAAAAATCACCGGAATTCTTAAGATGGTGCCGTGCTGTGACCGTGTACCTAAACCAAAGAAAAGCACCGGAGCCCTCATAGGGAGTCGTTCCCTTCACCATGAGAATTAAACCCGCCCTATCCCAGGGGGGTGCGAAAGCCTGTGGCGACCAAATACATTTCGGCGGAGTCCTTCCGGCTGGCGCCGGGTTTGGCATGGGCCACTGTTTTGAAGTCTTTTTTAAGAACGGCAAGAAGGGTGTGCTCTGTGCCCCCCTGTAGGGTCTTTGCAATAAAGCTGCCGCCAGGTTTTAAAACAGTCCGGGCAAAATCAGCCGCCGCTTCGATCAAACCCATGATTCTCAAATGGTCTGTGCCTTTGTGGCCAGAGACCCGAGGTGCCATATCGCTGAGAACCACATCCGCCTTCTCCCCGCCAAGAGCATCGGTCACAGCAGCCAACCCGTCATCCGTCATGAAATCTGCCTGAAGAGTGACGGAACCGGGGATTTCTTCCATTTCTAAAAGATCGAGGGCCACCACAAGACCTGAAGAGCCCACCCTTTGAAGCGCCACTTGGGTCCAACCACCGGGCGCAGCTCCCAAGTCAATCACCCGGGCTCCCTTGGTGAGCACATGGAATTGATCATCGAGCTCAATCAGTTTAAAAGCAGCGCGGGAACGGAACCCTTGGGTTTTGGCTGCTTGCACATAGGGGTCATTTAATTGGCGTAGCAACCATGCCTTTGAAGATGGGGTGCGTTTTTTCCTGTCTTTGAGCTTAATCATGGGTGTCCCTTTCAGCGCTGCCAATGGCACGTTTAAGGCGGTCATTGATGGCAACCCCAAGACCTCTTTCTGGAATCGGCATGACCGCAATATGGGAAACAGAGCTGTCTAGAATATGGAGAAAAGCAAAGAGATTGTGGGCAGCCTCCCCCATGTCTCCTTGGGGGCTGAGATTCAGGGTGCGCGTAGCCCCCTCAAGAGGCGGGCCAAAGGCTAAAAGTCCTTCATGACTTTCCACCGTCACCGCGTTCAAACGCAGGGGTTTTTGAGGGGCATAATGCCGAGGCAACAGCCCAGGAGAATGAAACACAGAGGTTTCGGAGGAGGCGTTCAGGGTCACCGACGGGGCAAGAAGTTTTCTTTTTAAAACATCCTCAAGGTCTTCTTGAGGAATGGCACCGGGCCTCAACAGAACAGGAGACGGTCCACTGAAATCGACAACCGTTGACTCGAGGCCCAAGAGACACCCCTCGCCATCATCCACCACGGGAATTTCAGAAAAAGCCCTTGCGACATGGAGGGTCTGGGTCGCGGTGAGGGCGCCGGATGGGTTTGCACTCGGAGCCGCCAAGGGAAAGGGAAGGGCCTTAAGGACGGCGTTCAAGAATGGGTGTGCCGGGACCCTGACCGCCAATGTAGACAATCCTGCACTCACAAGAGGACTGACAGGACGCCCCTCCAGACGGGGAAGAACCAAAGTTAAAGGGCCGGGCCAAAAAGACTCTGCCAGACGGTGGGCATCTTGTGAAAAGGCAACGTCCCGAGTGACGGCTTCGAGGCCACTGTAATGGAGGATGAGGGGATTAAAAGCAGGGCGCTTTTTGAGGGAAAAGATCTGGGCCACCGCTGCATCTTCGTACCCATTGGCAGCCAGACCATATACTGTCTCCGTCGGCAAAGCACAGACTTGGTTGTCCAGAAGCCAGGCGCACACATCAGAAAGAGTGGTGTCTCCACCAGACGGCCAAATGATCATGGAACAATCTTAGCCCATCTCCTGACTCCTTCCAAGCCTGGACGTTTTGGCCTCGATGGACCCTCTTTTGTTTGGGTCAACAAAGCTTCTCCGAACCCCATTAAAGCATGGTGGAGATTTTCTTCTGTTGCCTCAGTCCCCATCGAAACGGTTTCTTCAAGCCAAGATTTCTCAGCGTGTTCAAGGGGTCGATTTTTGGACGGCGAAGGTGTGTCCTCAGAGAGAGGGGGAGGGCTGCGAAGAACCCGCCATTTCAGATGATGGACCGCGCAAAATCCAAAATACTGATTAATGAGGTCGCAGATATGGGTTGCTTCATAGGTGAGGCCGAGGCCATTGCCGCCCCAAACAAGGACGTGGAGAATCCCCTCCGGTTTTTCCCGACAGGGAAGAGATAATTTTTCAGGCCGTGTTTGGCTGGCCCAGCGAGTGCCAACGATTTGAGGCCACTGAAGAGCCATTTGGGCCCACAAAACCTTTGGACCTTCCATCAGAGGAGCCGTGATTTTTTGAACTGCCAGGCCCACAGGTGCCAAATGTCGTCCAGGTATTTTGGGAAGAAATGCGGACTTTGATTTTTTGCTAAAAGCCTGGCTCATCTGTACACCCTAGAGCGCCATAGCGCTGACCTGTCTCTTTTTGGGGATACACACAGGAATCAGCATCAGAGTGACAACTACCAAAAGAGAGGAGGCCAAAAAGGCATAGCTAAAAGAAAAGTACCCACATCCCAATCCCATCAAAATGTTCCCCAGAAGAACCCCAAGACCACTTGTGAAATGAAACACACCAAATCCTGTCCCCCGCACCTCTGGAGGTGTGAGTTCTGCAATGAAAGCCATGAAGTTACTTTGCACCACCCCAATTTGAAGGCCCCAAAAAAGAACGCCCATAAAAAAGACTGTCGTACCAGAGGCGATGGATAAAAGCCAATTTCCAGCCGCCAGAAATCCAAACCCCAACATGAGGATGTGTCTGCGGTCTAAGCGGTCTGCGAGCCACCCTGCAGGGAACGCGCTGACGGCTGATGCAAGGTTCTGAACAATCATAATCATTGGAATCCAGGCGAGACTGAGGCCCAGATTTTCTCCCCGCAGAACCATAAATGACATGCTGAAATTGTTCATCATAAAAAGAAACCCTAGGCCGATCAGAGGCCAATAATTTTTAGGCAGGAGGGCAATGTCCCGATAAATATCACCCCACTGAAATTGAGCGGGTTTTTTGTTCTGGGGATCCCGGTTTTTTGGCTCATGAATCCCAAAGACGAGGAGAAGAATCGCAATGGCCGAAGGAATCAATGTGAGTGCAAACAAAAAGCGATAATTCCCAGGAAAGAAACTCATAAATGCCATGCCAAGGGCCGCACCCACCAGAGACCCCATGACGGTTAAACTTTGTCGGAGGCCATAACAAGCCCCACGATTGGAAGCGTTTGAGAGGTCAGCAACTAAGGCATCGCGGGGGCTAGCTTGGATCCCATTCCCCAAGCGTTCAAACGCACGAGATGAAAAAATATCCCAAACGGTTTGAGACAAAGTTAAAAAGACACGGGCAATCATGCCAAGAGCATATCCGATTATAATCAGAGATTTTCGCTGGCGCATGGAATCGCTGATGACACCTGCGATAATTCTGGAGAAGAAGGATAAAGCCTCAACGCATCCCTCTAAAAGGCCAATGCCCTGGAGGCTGATCCCCACCACTTCCCTCAGGAACAACGGGGCAAAAGTGGCAACAATCACAGAAGAGACATTTTTAAGCAGGGTGACAAACCCTAAAATCCAGATACTGGGAGGAATTCTGAGTTGATCAGATTCTATGGGGCCATCCGGCTGACTGGACATACAAAACGCATCCTCTTTTAGAGACTATACGTGACGTCTCTCAAAAAGTGCAACAGGTAAGACTGCTTAATTGCAAAACATCCCGTTGGATTTTGGAAGTCTATCCAAAAAAAAACTTCTCCCCCGATCCACAGGAGGAGAAGCCGAGAGTTTCGCCGGAGCGGGACACCAGAGACGTCCCGTCAAAGCGTGAGAACAGTGTGTTCTTAGGTCTTAGATTTTGTAAGCGACCGTAAGCATCACGTTCCATTTGTTCAAATTAAATTTGTCGTTGTATTTAAGTTTTTTCTCACCGAAGAGAAAGAAGTTTCCGCTGAAGTTGACAGACATCTTAGGTGTGACAAGGATATCCGCACCAAGGCCAAACATAGGACCATTGGCGGTGATATTGTTGTTTCCAACGGTTTCCTTCAGGGGTTCTTTTTCTGCGTCTGTTTTGTCTAAGCCTCGTGTCGTTATAGTCCCAAGGGTGCCTGTTGCTGCGACACCGCTGGGAACATATACATTAGCTGGATCCTCAACTTCCGTTTCCATGTCTGCGAAGTTACTGTAGGGACTGCCTTGGTCAGGTTGTTTCCATTGGCTGGAATATTTGGCTTGGGCAAATCCAACGCGGATATAAGGCATCACATTCCCCATGGCAATCCCAAAACGGGGGGCAACAAACCAGGTGGACTTTTCCTTCAGCTCAAAATTGACCTCTTGAAGGTTGGGCTGAACGGGTCCTGCGACCGCATGCTCGTTCGCGTTGTATTTAAACTGAATGTCGTCCTTCGCCCAAGAGTGGATATAGCCACCGTCAAGACCTGCGACAGGGCAGCTAGGACCGGTACCAAGGGCATAGAGATAAGACAAAAAGACACCAGCGCCGATCCCTGTGGGGACGAGCTTGGCGTTTTTCAAATTTTCTTGGGGTTCTGCAGTATATTTTCCTTTGGTGCTGTTGTAGGCGAGGGCTGCACCAATTTGAAAGCCAGTGAATGTCCCTTTAGATTCTAGTGTTGCCGCACCAACAGAGTGAGATGCCATAAGCAATGCAGCAATGGCACCAAGAGTTGACAAAGAACGCATAAGATTATCCTTTTTTGATCGAATTGACTGTCACAACATGACTGATTTCCATTTAAAAAATACAAAAAACTGCCTTATGGGAATCAGCTTATAAGCTCAAATATCAGAATTTAATCAGTTTATGCAATAAATTAATGCCTCTTTTAAAAAAATATCGGTCAAAGTGACATATTTGACACTCCTGCACAGACCCTTATGGCGCTTATGACTAATCATCTAATATTAAGGGGTTTTTGTGCCCCGATGATCTGGAAGTTGTCATTGGTTCTGTAGATAAAGGAGGGGCAAGGCGCTTCCAGGTGTCCTGGAAAAACTCTCGGATGGCCTGAATGAATTCATCAGCTTTTCATTGCGCAGGTAGATCCGGATATGCTTGCGCACCGTCTCCTCTGTCAATAAGGCGCAATCAATTTTAATCAGAAGGGGTTTAAAATGGAAAATTTTTGACAGATCTCCCGGCGGAGGCAGGTGTTGACATAGGGGTGAAAACGAGCAAACTAAGGTCAATCGCTGCCTCCAGGGGTAGCCGTGGGAAAGGAATAACATTCGTGGCGACTGTGGAGAATTCGAAGAAGGCCTGGTTCGTTTGGGGAATTGCAGGCTTGTTTTACTTCTATCAGTTCATCTTGAGGGCTTCTCCCAATGTGATGGCGGATCAATTGATGGATGCGTTTGCCATTCAAGCGACCAGTTTTGGGTTCTTGGCGTCTTGCTATTATTGGACATACACCCTCCTTCAGATTCCTGTGGGGGTTTTGCTGGATCATTATGGACCTAAGGCCATTTTGCGGGTGGCGGTCCTTCTCTGTAGCGGGGGAGTCCTTCTTTTCGCTGTTGCGGATCATTTCTGGCTTGCGGTGTTGGGGCGGACATTGATTGGCGCGGGTGCTGCGTCTGCATTTCTTGGAACGGTTCGTTTGTCGACCCTCTGGTTTTCTCCAGCCCATTTGGCGGTTGTGGTGGGGCTGACGGTTACTTTGGGAAAAATGGGTGGGGTTTTTGCGAATTACCCTTTGACGATGCTTGTGGATGCTATGAATTGGCGCGGCAGTATGGCTTTGTTGTCGCTGATAGGATTTGGGATTTCGGCTCTTGTTTGGCTGTTTGTCCGCAACGGTCCAAAAGACCAATTGGGCTATCAAAAAGGCGGACATGAAACTTGGCGGGACGTATGGGTGTCTTTTAAGGAAGTGCTTACGATTCCCAATGTTTGGTGGGTGGCTCTGTATGGGGCACTCATGTATACCCCCTTGACGGTCTTTACGGATGTCTGGGGGCTTTCCTTTTTGACCCATGTTCACGGCATGGACAGTGGAACGGCCTCCTTAGGGGTCACCATGATTTTAGTGGGGTGTGCGGTGGGTGCGCCTCTGATTGCTTTGTTTTCGGATTCTGTGCGGGGTCGGTGGATCCCCATGGCGTTGTCTGCCTTTTTGTCTTTAGCGTCAACAGCCATTTTGATTTGGGCGCCGTCCTTGTCCCTCACCCTGTCTTTTGTGCTTATGTTTTTTATGGGTCTTTTTATGACGGGCCAGACCCTCATTTTTATCGCCGCTTGCGAAAAATTGCCCCCCCATATGAGTGGGATGGCGATTGGTGTGGTGAACACAGTCGTCATGCTGGGAGGGGTTGTTTTCCAGCCTTTGGTGGGGTCGATTCTGGATATTCTCTGGAAAGGGGAGTCCTTAGGGTGCTTGCGGCTTTACAGCGCATCAGATTACCGGTGGGCTTTGTCCATTATTCCCATCAGCATTGGGATTGCGTGTCTGGGAATGCTGCGTATTCAAGAAACCTATCCAAAACCATGATGCCTTAGGTGGACTCATGGAGTGGCGTTGTGAAGGGATTTTTCTAAGCGCGCGCCTTTTAGGGGAGAAGAATCTATTGGCCTGCTTGTGGACGGAAAGCAAAGGTCTCGTACGGGGCATGCTTCCGAAAGGAAGGGGGCAGCCCCAGATGGGATCTCGGGTGTCCGTTTCTTGGAAGGGACGTAGTGAAAACGATTTAGGCTGGTTCACCTTAGAGGGGCTGCCGTCCTCTTATCTGTTGCTGTGCTTAGATCTGCCGGATGCCTTGAGTCATCTTCAATCTCTGTGCCATCTCTTGAGTCGTGTCCTGCCAGAGCATCACCCCTATCCCTCCCTGTATCAGGGATTTCTAAAGGTTTTACAGAATCTCCCTTTGGAAACTGGGGGGATGGTCCGGGCTCATTTTCAGGTCGCTCTTTTAGAGGCGTTGGGTTATGGCCTTGATCTGGCGTGTTGCGCTGTGACAGGGACGCGGGACAATTTAACCCACGTCTCTCCAAAATCTGGTCGGGCTGTGTGCCATAGGGAGGCTTTACCTTATGAAAACCGCCTTCTCCCTTTGCCCGTTTTTTTGAGGAACCCTGAAGACATAGCACTTCCAGCCCCTGCCGATTTGGACGCAGCCTTCCGGCTGACAGACTTTTTTATTCGCCGGCATTTGCTCAATTCTGAAGGGGCTTGAGACTCAGTTGCGATCCAACACAGAGGTAACATATCAACGACGTCATCCCAGGGCTAACGGAGTCCAAGGCTTCGCCTGGACTCACCTAGGCGGTATGACAACTACTTCATGAGACTTTTCGATTCCAGAAGGTCAGCGCGAAGGCCCAAAGCCCCCCCAGGGCGATCAAGAGTCCGCCGATCCAAATCCCTAAAAGGGCTGGGTAATGGGCTGCTTGAACCCAGAGTTTTCCATCAGATCCCAGGTCGCCTATGAGGATATACAGCCCGCTGAAATCCCAGAACAGGGGGGTGGCCGTTTCACAGGTGATGACTTGAGGAGATCTATAGAATCGGGTTTCAGGTGTGAGGGTGCGGCGCGAGCCTTCCAGGGTGAGAATCGCCTGCATGCGCTCAAAGGAAGGGGTCTGTTCGACGATGATATCCTTCAGGGTGAGGCGCCTGTTTGGGGTGAGGGTCAAGGTTTCCCCCAGGGCGAGGGGAGCACTGTTTTGCGTGAATCCAAAATGAGCGAAGGTCACGCTTCCCAGGCAAATAGCAATTCCCAGATGGGCAAGGCCTCTGGCGATGTGGTTTTTTTGCTTAAAGCATACAAGGCTCCCCAGTCCCATCCAAAGAGCCAAACCCATGCACACAAAAGCTTTGAGGGTCTGGAGATAGGGAAGGGTTGCCAGAATAAGCAGAGCTCCCAAAGTTCCCAGGATCAGAGGAAAGGGATTGTGAAACTGAAAGCGGGATGTGACCCAGGGCATGGCCAGCCCCGGGACCACGAAAAGCACCAGAAGAGTCGCGTTATAAAAGGACGGTTCAATGGCTGCAATGGGGGCTCCCAAAAAGCCAGAGGCTAAAGGCAGAAGGGTGTAAGCGCTCACGCAGATCGCAAAAACACCTGAGAAGAGGATGGGAATCCAACGGGTGAGGGGCCATTGGCTATCTCCCATGGGACGGGTCCGTTTTTGGCTTTTCAGAAGAATGAGGCTGCTGAAGAGCGTCCATCCGGTTGCCCAGATCACGAGGCTTTGAAAGCATAGGGCGCCCGGGGAAAAACTATGGACAGAAGACAGAATGCCTCCGCGCGCCAATGTGGTTCCCCAAAGGAGACTGAGAAAAGCGGCTTGGGGGAAAAGAGGGAACAGGGCATCTGGCGTCCAAAAGGACGGCACCCCCTGGGGGCGTTTTTTAAAGTGAAGACTTCCTGTGGTCCAAAGCCAAGGGATCAAAGCACTATTTTCAACCGGATCCCAGAACCACCATCCCCCCCATTCCAGTTCATAAAAAGCCCAGATGCTGCCTGTCAGAAGACCCAGGGTGAGAAGGCTCCAGGGTAAAAGGGTGCTTTTGTGAATGGGGGCAGGGCCTTCGCTGGCCAGGGCTTGACAGAAGGGAACCGCCAGTCCCGTTGCGCCGGAGAGAAACAAGAGTGGATGGATCAGGAGAGAGGGGTCTTGAAGCAAGGGGTTCAGACCGAGCCCTGAGGGCAGGGGACTGTTCAATCGTGTGAATGGGTTCAAAACAAAGACGAGCAGAACCCAAAAGGAGGCGCACATGAGGCCTAAAAACCCCCATGTGCGTGTTCTCTGAGGGGACTCTGTGACGGAGGTTCGTGTGCAGAAAAAATTCCAAAGGGTCAGGCCTAAAGTCATGAGGAACAGGGATCCCTCAGGGCTGCTCCAGCTGGCGCCTATCCGGTAAATCATGGGGAGGTTTTGGTGGCTGTGGCCCCACACAACAGTGTAGCTCATGTCACCGATCAGGTGCACCCAAACAAAGAAAGCAAACCCAAGGCAGGCAAACGCCACTTGAAAAGAGGCGCAGACCGGAGCCCATCGGGGAGACTTAAAAATCCCCCTCGGGAACAGAGAGGCGGCCTGTAGGCAGGCCATTACCAGGCCCCATGACAGAAAAAGAGGGGCCAGAAGGTGCATCCTTAAGGTGCCTGAGGTCTTTTACGAGGCAGATGGGTTTGGCGGGCTCTTCCCACGGCGAGGGTATTCTCAGGGACATTTTTGGTGATGACACTGCCTGCAGCAATCAGCGCATGATCCCCGATGGTGACCGGGGCAATCAGGGAGCTATTCGAGCCAATAAAGGCTTTGTCACCGATGACGGTTTCGTGCTTAGATTGGCCGTCGTAATTGCATGTAATAGCCCCAGCCCCAATGTTAGCGTGAGCCCCAATGGTTGCGTTGCCAATGTAACTGAGGTGTTTCGCAGATGTCCCCGTTCCAATAACGCTTTGTTTCACTTCGACAAAATTCCCAATAACGGCTCCCTCTCCAACGGTGGTTCCATGGCGCAGATGGCAAAAAGGGCCCACGCGGGCCCCTGGCTTGAGGAGGGTGTTCTCTAGGACAGAAAAAGCGAAAACCGTTGAGTCTCTTCCTAAGGTCACGCCAGGGCCTAAGAACACATGGGGAAAAAGGGTGACATCCTCAGAAAAAGAGGTGTCAAAAGAGAGATAGGTGCTCTCAGGGTCCATCAAGGTTACCCCCTGGTCCAGGGCTTTTTGCCGCAGGCGGCCTTGCAGAATGGCTTCAGCCTTTGCAAGATCAGCCCGTGTGTTGATGCCCAAGGCCTCTTCGAAAGGGGCCTCAAAAAAAGTGACAGAGAGGCCTTTGATCTTGAGAAGGTAGACCAGATCTGTCAAATAATACTCGCCAGCCTTATTAGCACTATCGATTTGAGAGAGCATTGTCTGTGCTTGAGGCCCTAAAATCATGGCGCCTCCGTTACACAGTATGATCGCTTTGGTTATTTCGTCCGCCTCTTTCTCCTCAACAATTTTTTCAACCTGGGAGTCGGAGGTGATCAGGCGGCCGTATCCCAAAGGATTGGGAGGGCGGACAGCTAAAACGGAGAGATCTGCTTTCTGCTGGATGTAATGGGCATGAAATTCTTGAAGGGTTTGGGGCGTCAGAAGAGGCGTGTCTCCGAGAACCACTAGAACGTCCCGGTCTAAGGTGCTTGGCATTTGGTCGAGCCCCTTACAAACGGCATCTCCTGTCCCTCGGGGAGGCTCTTGAATGGCCACACGGGTGGACGCGGGGAGAATTTTTTGAAAGCGGGGGTCACCTGCGAGTTTTGGGGACGCAACGACACACGTGTCCGCCGATGGCAAGTGTGCGCATGCGTTCATGATCCAAGCGACCACAGGTTGCCCACCCAGACTATGGAGAGTTTTAGGCGTTTCAGACAACATCCGCTTGCTCTCTCCAGCCGCAAGGATCAAGGTCATAAGAGTTTTGGGAGTGTGCATATCATCTCCTCTGATTCAAAAAAAGAATGGTTCCTTTTAACATACTCAAGGCTTTATGGGCACTTGGGAATTGTCAGAAATTTAAGGATGGATGAATCCTTTAGAAAATATTAAGGGGCCCTTGGAAAAATCCCAGAAATGATCTATATAGGGAGGCATGATGGAAAATTTTGATCATGGACTTTCTTGGCGATCTCTTACGGATCGGCACTTTCTATGATTTCTTTTTGGCAAAATATTCTTTAGAGGAACATCCTATGTCTTCCCGACCACTCCCTGAACTTTCACCATTGCGTGCAGCGTTATGGCCGATCCATGGGTCAGAAATGAAAAAATTTCTTCCGATGGCCATGATCATGATGTTGATTCTTTTCAATTACACGGTTGTTCGGTCTTTGAAGGACGCCATGATCATCGCAACCCCAGGATCCGGGGCTGAGGTTGTCAACTTTATGAAAGGCTGGGTTGTCTTGCCGAGCTCAATTCTGTTCGTTCTTTTGTTTGCAAAACTCAGCAATATCCTGTCTCGCCAGGCTCTTTATTATACGTGTCTCTTGCCGTTTGTTGTTTTCTTCGCGGCATTTGCTCTCCTGATTTATCCGAACAGGGAATTTTTACATCCTGATCCGGAGATGATTCAAAACCTCCAAGCCTCCTACCCCTACCTCAAATGGGTGTTCCCGATCTATGGGTTTTGGACCTACTCAACGTTTTATGTGATCGCTGAGCTTTGGGGAAATATTGGGATTAACATTCTGTTTTGGCAATTTGCGAACCAGATTACATCCACGCTTGAGGCAAAACGATTCTACTCCTTCATCGGGATTATAGGGAATATCGCACTGATTCTTGCAGGAAGCGCCCTTGAAAAGACTGCTTCTGCAGCGAACTTTGGCATTACTCTGAACTATCTGATGGCCTTCGTTGTTTTCTCTGGTTTGATGATTGCCGGGATCTATTACTGGATGAACAAGTCTGTTTTGACGGATCCTAAATACTACAGCGATGCCGGAAAAATGAAAAAAGGCAAAGAAGAAAAACCCAAGTTGTCCATTGGTGAGAGTATCAAATTTCTCTTGTCTTCTAAATACTTGGGATATATCGCCCTTTTGACTCTCGGTTATGGCATCACCATCAATCTTGTTGAGGTCACTTGGAAAGCCCAGGTTAAAATTGCCTACCCAGATCAAGGAAGCTACACCAATTTTCTTGGAAATCTTTATTTCTGGATGGGTTTCGTCACCATTGGTATCATGTTCGCAACGAAGGGCGTCGTCAGGCGTTTTGGTTGGGCAACAGGAGCCATGGCGACGCCTTTGATGATTCTTCTGACCGGCTCTCTCTTCTTTGCGTTTGTCTTGTGGCAAGATTCTTTGGGTCAAGCTATTGCGTTCTTGGGCACAACCCCTTTAATGGCAGCTGTTTATATCGGGGGGATCCAGAATGCCTTCGGTAAAGGCACGAAGTATGCGCTTTTTGATCCTACACGGGAAATGGCCTACATTCCCTTAGACCAAGAAAGCAAGATCAAGGGGAAGGCTGCGGTGGACGTGATCGGCGGTCGCATGGGGAAATCCGGTGGTGGATGGATTCAAATGGGTCTTTTAAGCGCCATGGGATCTGCAGCAACTCAGATGTCGATTGCGCCTTATCTTGCAGCTATCGTTCTGGTTGTTGTGATTGTATGGCTATGGGCCGTGAAAAAACTTTCAGGAGAGTATAAAACTCTTCTTGAGAAAAAAGGTGAGAACGCTTAAGACTTTGAAAAGGTTAGGCTTCTTGATGGGGGGCTTGTCCCCCCTTTGTTATTTCCGGAGGTTTACTAATGAAAGACCTAAATCCTCTTCTGATGTCAGGCCAAGACGTTCTTCCGCTTGTCGAAGGGGGCAAGGGTGTTTCTGTGTCCAATGGCGAAAGTTCAGGGGCTTGGGCAGCTGCAGGAGGCATTGGAACTTTTTCTGCTGTTAATGCGGATGCTTATGACGACGATGGAAAGCCCATTCCGTATCATTATGAAGGGCGGACCCGCAGAGAGCGTCACCATGAACTGATTGCCTATTCCATCAAGGGGGCGGTGTCTCAGGCACGGATTGCTCACGAGGTTTCCGGTGGTCAGGGGCGCATTCACATGAATGTGCTTTGGGAGATGGGGGCGGTTGAAACCATTCTTCAAGGTGTTCTTTCAGAAGCATCCAGCTTAATTCATGGGGTGACGTGTGGAGCAGGGATGCCCTACCGGATTGCCCAAATTTCTGCAAGTTATGGCATCTATTATTATCCGATCGTTTCCAGCGCTAGGGCTTTTCGGGCCCTTTGGAAGCGCGCGTACCATAAGTTCCCTGAGTGGCTTGGGGGTGTGGTTTACGAAGACCCTTGGCTTGCCGGAGGCCATAACGGTTTAAGCAACAGCGAAGATCCACTGAAGCCAGAGGCTCCCTTTGAAAGGGTTGCTGCCTTAAGGTCTTTTTTACGAGAAATCGGTTGCCCCAACACCCCGATTATTATGGCGGGAGGGGTTTGGTATTTAAGGGATTGGCAGGATTGGATGAGCCATCCCGATCTCGGGCCGATTGCTTTTCAGTTTGGAACCCGTCCTTTGTTAACAAAGGAAAGCCCCATTTCAGATGCGTGGAAACACCGGCTGCTCTCCCTTAAACCGGGTGATGTTTATCTCAACCGGTTTAGCCCAACGGGTTTTTACTCCTCAGCGGTTTCCAATACATTTCTCAGAGAACTCACAGAGCGGTCTGCCCGCCAGGTGGCTTTCACTTTGCAACCGGTCGCAGATCACGATACTCCCTTCCCCGTGGGTCCTCGGGGGCGCCTGGTTTATTTGACCCATCATGATCGTAAGCAGATTCAAGAGTGGATGAACCTAGGGTTTACAAAACCTCTCCGGACACCGGATTCGACTCTTGTATTTGTGACGTCAGAAAAATCTGAGGAAATTCTGAAGGATCAAATCAATTGTATGGGCTGCTTAAGCGCTTGTCTCTTTAGCAATTGGTCCCAGGATGAGTCTGGGACGACTGGGCGAAAGGCGGACCCTCGGTCTTTTTGCATCCAAAAGACCCTTCAAGAAATCAGCCATGGAAGTGATGTGGAGAATCAGCTGATGTTCGCTGGCCACAATGCGTATAATTTTTCAAAAGATCCCTTCTATCGTAACGGGTTTATACCGACTGTTCGTGAGCTTATTGATCGTCTTTTAACGGGGGATTAGGGCGTGACGTCATCAACGCATCCGACAACCTGGGCTCTGTTGAAGCGTTTTTGGTTCTCCTATCTCTGTCGTTATTGGGGGGGGCTCCTCGTGTCTTTGCTCTGTATGGGGGGGAGTGCCTTGGCAACCGCATCCCTCGCCCATGCCCTGCAACCTTTGTTTGACGACATTTTCACGAATCGACAGGGCGCTCAACTTTGGCCGCTGGCCGGGATGATTCTGGGTATCTTTCTCCTGAAAGGGTTTTCTGGATATGGCCAAATCATTTTTCTGACCGGTATTGGTCAAAAAGTCACAGCCCACATCCAAAAAAATGTTTTCAATCATTTAATGGATTCGGATGTTTCTCTGTTCCAAAATCGTGCTTCTGGGGGCCTTCTCTCGGTTCTGACTTACGATACCCAGATTGTGCGCACGGGGATGACGAATACAGTCCTCACATTGGGTCGTGATGTTCTGACGGTTGTCTTTCTGATTGGTGTCATGTTTTATAAAGACTCTTTTTTGGCGACCCTTTCATTTGTCGCTTTTCCTATCGCTATCTGGCCTATGCGCACTTTTGGTCAGCGGATGAGGAGATTTTCCTCCGGGGCTCAGGGGGCCATGGAGCATTTGAGCATCTTTTTTCAACAAGCCTTTCAAGGGGTTCGTCTGATCAAAGCCTATGGGATGGAAGCCCATGAAAAGCAGGAGGCGGCCTCTCGGATTGATGGATTTTTAAAGCTGACCCTGAAGGGGATTCGGCTCAAAGCCGGGCTCCATCCGTTAATGGAAATGTTAGGAGGTGTGGCGACTGTATCGGTTGTGCTCTATGGAGGCTACCATGTGATTGAGGGTAGCCGGACGACGGGCGCATTTATCTCTTTTATTGCAGCCCTTTTGTTGGCCTATGAGCCCATGAAAAAACTGGTTCATCTCAGTACGGAACTTCAGGAAGGTCTGTCTGCACTCAATCGTTTGTTTCAAGTTTTGGATATTCAGCCGACGGTTGTGAACCGAAAGGATGCGCGCCCACTCCATCTGACCGATGGGCTCGTCTGTGCTCATCATGTCACATTTTCGTATCCAGGGTCCCCGGTTGCGGCGCTTGACAACGTTTCGTTGACGATTCCTGGAGGGGCAAAAGTCGCATTCGTCGGGCCCAGTGGAGCTGGGAAAAGCACATTATTTAACTTGTTGCTCCGGTTTTATGATTTTCAAGAGGGATCCTTGACGATTGATGGTCAGGATATTGCGCATGGGACCCTCGCGTCGTTGCGAGAGCAATTTGCGTTTGTCGGACAAGAGATCCATCTTTTTAACGAGACTATTGCGGACAATATTCGCTATGGATCTCCGCAGGCTTCCTTTGAGCAGATTCAGGAGGCGGCTCGGAATGCGTCTGCTGCCGATTTCATCGAAGCCCTTCCTTTGGGGTATGAGACCTTGATTGGAGAAAATGGTTTGAAGCTCTCAGGCGGGCAGCGTCAGCGTCTTGCAATCGCACGGGCGATGCTGAAAAATGCCCCGATTCTTCTGCTGGACGAGGCGACGGCCGCCTTGGATACCCAATCGGAATGGCAAGTCCAGAAAGCTTTGGAGCGTTTGATGTGTGGGCGAACGACCCTTACCATTGCCCATCGGCTATCCACGGTTGAAAAAGCGGATATTATTTTTGTTTTGAGCCATGGGCGCCTTGTGGAGCAAGGGGACCACGCCTCTCTTATGGCACAGGGGGGGCTCTATGCGCGTCTCGTTTTTCCTCAACTGAAAGAGGAGAGGAGCGGTGTGGACAGGGGCGAAGGTTGGGAGAATTAAATGGGCTCTTGGAGGACGGCTCTGTCTCGTTTCCTGCAGCAGTTTATTTCTTTTTTGGGGTATCTTTATATTCAATTTGTGTTCAAAACCAGTCGTTGGACATGGATGGGAGAAGAAAACATTCAGCCCTTCTGGCATGCAGGGAAACCTGTGATCGTTTGT
The DNA here is from genome assembly GCA_044361745.1 of Holosporales bacterium. Classification (GTDB taxonomy): domain Bacteria; phylum Pseudomonadota; class Alphaproteobacteria; order Holosporales; family CAZGKG01; genus JBIKIF01. The sequence continues at coordinate 16,563 of JBIKIF010000007.1, forward strand.
TTTTGGCACAATCGTCTGTTGATGATGCCTTATGTGTGGCGGACGAAGAGACCTTTTTATATGCTGATGTCCTCCCATGGAGACGGCGAATTGATCGCCCGAATTGTTGGCTATCTGGGGATTCAATGGACCCAAGGGTCTTCCAGCAAAGGAGGCGCTGCAGCGTTTCGGGCCCTTTTCAAAAATTTGAAAGAAGGACGCTCCATTGGGATTACCCCTGATGGCCCACGAGGCCCTCTGTATCATGTGGAGCCAGGGATTGCCCGGTTGTCTCTTCGAACCGGGATTCCAATTTTTCCCTGTTCGTTTTCTACCCAGCGTCACAGATTTCTGAAAACCTGGGATCGATTTTGTTTGGCTTTCCCTTTCACACGGGGAGTTCTGATTTGGGGGGCTCCTTTGGATCCTGTCGCGTATGGGAGCGAGCAAGACTTGATTGCAGCGATTCGGAATCAATTGATGGACATTACACAGACTGCAGACCGTCTCTGCGGGGCTGAAACACCCCTTCCCAGCTGCGGCCAACTGCTTTTTACAGACGGCTCATCCAAAAAAGAAAAAATAAAATGACAGCTTCTGAGAATGTCTTTTCTAGACATCAGTGAATGAGAGAAGATGGAGGGTAGAGCTGGGCTTAAAGCTGGGTCTTCAGTAAAAGGGCTGCTTCCAGAGCGCCGTAGGTCAAGATGACTTTTGCCCCAGCCCGTCTGAAAGCTGTGAGGCTTTCTATGAGGACGAGATCACCATCGATCCATCCGTTGGCAGCTGCGGCTTTAAGCATCGCATATTCTCCGCTGACATGGTAGGCGCAGATAGGCACAGGAAGGGTTTGGCTCAATCGGCAAACCACATCTAAGTAGGGAAGCCCTGGTTTGACCATGACCATATCAGCGCCTTCTTGAATATCGAAGGCGGCTTCCCTCAGCGCTTCATCCCCATTCCGTGGATCCATCTGGTACGTTTTCTTGTCGGCACTCTGTAAACACTGTGCAGAGCCTAAAGCATCACGAAAAGGCGCATAGAGTGAGGAAGCGTATTTAGCACTATAAGACATAATAAGGACGTTCTCAAACCCGGCATGATCGAGAGCAGACCGGATAACACCAATGCGCCCATCCATCATCTCAGAGGGGGCAATGACATCGGCGCCTGCTTGGGCTTGGAGAACGGCACCTTGGGCCAGCAGAGGAAGGGTTTCATCATTGAGGATCAGTCCGTTTTGAACCAGGGCATCTTGCCCATGAGAGGTAAACTGGTCCAAGGCGACATCTGTGATAACACCCAACTCGGGCAGATGTTTTTTGAGGGACTGAATTGCCCGAATCAACAGGCCGTCTGGATTCAGAAGTTCTTCTCCGTTTGGGGTGCGTCTGGAAGCGGTGACTGCCGCAAACAAAGCAACCGTTTGAATCCCCAAGGCCAGTGCTTTTTCACACTGGGGTATCAGCTCATCTAAGGAAAGGCGCTGAACTCCGGGGAGAGAGGGAATGTGGGGCGTTAAATCCTTGTCCCGAACAAACACAGGTAAAATGAGGTGCTCACAAAGAAGCTGGGACTCCGCTGCCCAGGCCCGAGACCAGTGAGCACTACGCATCCGGCGCAAACGGGTTTGGGGATGAGTGCCTAATGGCAAATATTTTGTCATAAGCAGCCTTCCTTAAGATAGACGAGATATCACAGACAATTAAAGATTATTTTGTGAAAGGCAAGGTTTTTTTAGGAATTTCTGTTCTATAATTCATCTGTTGGTGTTGCGTTTATTTTTTTGACAAAAAAGAATTGACTGCGTACGAGGATGAAAGGAATTGCAATGATAAGGCCTTTTTTGTTTCTGAGTTTGACCTGCCTTCTTGCCTCTTGTGCGGGGTTTGATAAGCCAGATGAAGGGGGTTCGGAGGGGCCTCAGGCTCTGAGCTCCTACCAAATTCTTTCAGTTTATCCAATGGAACTCACCAATTGCCTTCAGAATTGTTCCCAAAAGAACGCGACTTTAAGTTCTGACGGCTTGGATGATCTGCGTCGGTGTGGCTGCTCTTGCCATGAAAAATATCCTGTTTCTCCCTACGTTCTGGGCCGATTTTGTTCCAATGCCGACGGCGTGACGCCTATGTCAAATCGCAATACGCTGGATGATTTAGTGCCCAAAAATGATTGATGTGTCAGAAATTTTTCATACCAAGACAATCGGGAGGGCTTCCTGATGTATATGATGAGTATTGGAAGTCGAAAAGTGCAACGCTCTCGTTCGGAGAGACTCAGGAAAGCCAGTGATTTTGAGGATGTTTCTCCGAATTTAGGGGCCATTCAGATGAGCAATCCGTGCGCTCCTCCCATTGCGGTGAGTATTGGGTCCCAAAGCACGGGTCTCTTGGCCTTGTATGAGGGCGCTGCTTTTCTTGAAACCATTCAAAAAAATCTTCTTTTACAGAGGCCAAATGCCTTGTCTTTGGAACTCCCTAAGTTGAAAGCAACTGATCCAGAATTACGGGCTCTTTTGCACGAAATTGAAGTGCGATTGTGGGTTCTAGATTCAAAACAAAACCTCTCGCTTCAGAGACCGTCTTGAGGATCATGTCAGTTCGATGTCACCATCAAACTGACGAGAGAGAACCCCAACGGGACTTAAAAACGTTGAGGTTATCTCCTTTTCATTCTTTAGACTGTGCACCGAGACTTAGGCTTGAAAAAATCAATTGTCTCTTTAAGAGAGCCCTGCATTTTCGATGCATTGGCTGGTTTGATCAATTTGCTGATGGTCCAAAAGTCATAGGCGTAATTTGGATTATGGACAAAATCTTGGGGAAGAAAAAAGTGTCCATTTTCTCCCCAATCTGGTCCCCAAGAATTCCGAACGATATAACGCCCTTTGAGAGGATTGGCTACGGCATGCCCTCCCTTATCATTGACTGTATTTCGATCATCATACCCTACAAGCAAAACAGCATGCCCTCCCAGGGCGTTTGCGTTCGGGGCAGGCATCTCAACCATTCCTGTTTGTGCAGCGGATGTTGATTCAAGACCGTGATCACCATCATAGACCTGAATTCCTATGATCACAGCCCGTCCGGCAGCCAGATGCTGTTTAATGGATTTGGCATTTTGGGGAACGCTGACATAAGAAATCTGTTCATGATCAAAAAGACTGACCCCATCTTTGTAGCATATAGGGGATGGTTGCTGTGTGAATGTTGCTTGATAATTTGTGTAAGGGAATTCATTTTCTGGCGGAATTCCAAAAGCCATTGCTTGGATAATGTCCGTAATTGTTGCGCCACTGTCTTCAGGGACCGTTCCTTCCAGATAGCGGGCATGATAATAAAGAGCCAAGCGGGAAGGCGTCATGGATGGAAGGCCAGCATTCATTTGGGCGTTTTCGATCAGCCCCGCACAGGCATTCCCTGTGCACGCTCCCAATTGACCTTGGTCGTAACACGGTGGCATATGGGGTCTTAAATCAGCGAACAGGGGAAGGGATGCCTGAGGAATCGCTCGATTGCATAAAAAGGCGCTTTGGAATTTGTCGGCCTGCTCTTCATGATGCGTTTGCATCGCCTCATGATGCTTTGTCATCGCCCAATGGTAACTTCTGCTCTCCGGCGCTGAAGGCTTGTGGTTGTAGATTCTTTGTGTGACGTGATGTTCAGCGTCTGAAAGTTCGTTCTCGGTCTCTCTGGATGCTTGAGATGCCATCGAGCTTAGCGCCATGGTCGCGCACAGTAGGAAGAGATAATGTTTCATAGAAGCCTCTTTTTGTGTTTATTAGCTATTTTTTTAAAATAAATATCTAAAAAAATCTATTTTTTTTTGCCTGTCCCAAAAATGAGGGTCTCCCTCAATCAGAGACGTTTGAGAGCGTGCTTCATTCAAACAGAACAGCGACCCTGTCACCCAAATTTCCTCTTTATCGGAGAATTTTTTGGGCCTCGATAGGGGGGGGCTAAGAATGACGGTGGTGTGGATATGTGATTATTTTAGAGGGGGGGGTGTTGTAGACCTAGAGAGAGCAGAGATTTTTTTGAGGATTAAAAAATGCGTCTCCAGTCACCCCAGTGCAGATTTGTACAAATTGCTCTCAAATAAAAGCGAAGGACCGCCCTCACGCTGCCATTAAAATACTGTAGAGATCGCTAAAAGAAATGCCGTGACTGCAGTGGTTAACCAGGCTTTGAGACGAATTCTGGGGGAAAAAGGAAGCCCGGTTTCTGGATTTGTTCGATTTCCCCAAGGTAATACAACGAAAAACACAAGCCACCATAAAACGGAAAACGTGAAGGTGGCTTCAAAAAGAGACACTTAGACAGCGGTGCTCTCAGCCTGTCTCTCAGATGCACGAGACAAGGCACGCTTGAGAGGTTTCAGCTCTGGAGACAACTTCGCAAGAGATTTAGAGGCCAGATAACCGTCAATCCCACCCTTGAGTTCGACAGTCCGAATCGCCCGAGGGGTGATCCGCAGGCGGACAACCTGCTTCAGGACATCGCTAAAGAATGAAGCATTTTGAAGGTTCGGTAAGAAACGCCTTTTGCTTTTGTTGTTTGCGTGACTCACGTTGTTCCCAACGAGAACGCCTTTTCCAGAAACTGGGCAGACTCGAGACATTGATCCTATCCTATCATTCAAAATTTACTCATTCCCCAGAATTTACGCGAGGAGGTGTCTCGGGTCAAGAGGGACCAAACCAAATCTCCCTCTCAGAAAACCTTTACAAGGCTCTTCTTAATCTCCCAGAATGTCCCGGAGCGTTGCTCCTAAAGTCGCTGGAGATTGGGCGACGTGTACTCCTGCCTCTGTGAGCGCTTTGATTTTTCCGTCAGCTGTTCCGCTGCCTCCCGACGCGACGGCCCCTGCATGCCCCATGCGGCGCCCTTCTGGGGCAGTCCGTCCTGCAATAAATCCTACCACCGGTTTTTTAATGGGGGAGTCTTTCAGACAAGCGGCCGCCTTCTCTTCTCCGTCGCCTCCGATTTCTCCAATCAGGATGATACTTTCCGTCTCTGGGTCTTTGAGAAACAGATCGAGACAGTCAACGAAACTGAGGCCCGCCACCGGATCTCCCCCAATGCCAATACAAGTAGATTGGCCGTACCCCGCCTTTGTCAGCTGATCGACAGCTTCATAGGTCAGGGTTCCTGAACGAGAGATCACCCCCACTGTTCCTGCTTTGTGAATAAAGCCTGGCATGATCCCAATTTTGCACTGATCAGGTGTGATAATACCTGGGCAATTCGGACCAATCAGAAGGCTCCGTGAGCCCTGAAGCGCCCGTTTAACCCGGACCATATCCAGGACAGGAATACCCTCCGTGATACACACAATGAGGGGAATCTCTGCCGCACAAGCCTCCAAAATCGCATCGGCCGCAAAAGGAGGGGGGACATAAATGACGGTGGCATCAGCCCCTGTTTCCCGAGCCGCTTCTTGCACGGTATCAAAGACAGGAAGCCCAAGATGTGTGCCTCCCCCTTTCCCAGGGGTCACCCCTCCCACCATTTGGGTTCCATAAGCAATCGCTTGCTCTGAATGAAAAGTTCCTTGATGACCTGTAAATCCTTGGCAAATCACCCGGGTGTGCTGATGAACGAGAACCGCCATTGTTCTTATGCTCCTTTAGATTGAGCGGCCTCAGCCACCACTTTGTGTGCCGCATCTCCCAAATCCATTGCGGAGACAATTTTGAGCCCTGAATTTGCCAAAAGCTCTCGGCCAAGATCAACATTAGTTCCCGCCAGTCGCACGACCAGTGGAAGAGTCAGGTTCACCTCTTTCGCCGCATCAATAATTCCCTGAGCGATGATGTCACAGCGCATGATGCCCCCAAAAATATTGACGAGGATCGCCTCCACAGAGGGATCAGACAGCAGGATCCGGAAAGCCGCTGAGACCTGTTCTTTGGAGGCCCCTCCGCCGACATCGAGGAAGTTGGCAGGCTTCCCTCCGGCGAGCTGAATAATGTCCATAGTGGCCATCGCAAGGCCAGCGCCATTCACCATGCAGGCAATGTTACCTTCAAGTTTAATATAGTTCAGGCCCGCTTGACTGGCTTCAACCTCTAAAGGATCCTCTTCGTGAATGTCTCTGAGTTCTTGAAGTTGCGGATGGCGGAAGAGGGCGTTGTCGTCAAAAGCGACCTTCGCATCTAGAGCCAGAAATTCTCCAGTCTCCAGGAGAACCAAGGGATTAACTTCAATCAGATTCGCGTCCAGCGTGACAAACATGTGATAAATTTTTTGAGCAAAGGTGGTAAACGTGCGAATCATCTTGCCCCGAAATCCCATAAAATGCGCCATTTGACGGCCGTAAAAATCTTGGAATCCGATGAGGGGGTCTATGGGAAGGGTGAGAATTTTTTCGGGGGGAAGCTCTTCAATGTCCATGCCGCCTTCCGCGGAAATCACAAAGGAGATCCGGGAGGGCCCGCGATCGAGCACCAGACTGACGTAAAATTCCTTGAGAAAATTGGCTCCTTGTACCACGTAAAGAGAGCGGACAAGACGTCCCTGAGGGCCTGTCTGAGGGGTGATCAATGTCATGCCCAACATTTGCTCACTGAGAGTCTTCACATCCTCTAAGGAACGTGCGAATTTGACACCCCCTCCTTTTCCACGGCCACCTGCGTGAATTTGAGCCTTCAGGATCCAAAGATCTCCCCCCAGGGACTCTGCTACAGACACCGCGTCCTTCGGCGTCTCTGCAACGTGTCCGCGCTGAATGGTTACACCAAAATCTTGAAGCAAATTTTTCGCTTGGTACTCATGGATGTTCATGAGGAGGGTCCTTTGTTTCGTATCTTGACTCTCTTTTTATACGCGTTTCAAAAGATTTTGGATAGGGTTCCTCCTGAAGGTTCTGGCTTTTTGGAAATTTCAGGATTCCCGGAGTTTTTGTACCTGAAAGCTCCCAAGGCCTTTTGTTTTCTGGGGTTCCCTTGACCACAAGGTTTTTTCCAGGTTGACCCCAAGCACATTGAGCGCCCTGCTGAGGTGGGAATAGAGTCTGAATCTCTCGAAGCGAAATTGGGGATTCGGGTGTGCCGAGGATTTTCACCTGCTTAGCTCCACTCGTTTGTATCCAAAGGTCCTGTGTCCACCGACCGCGTCGTGCGCTAGATACCCAAAGGGTCTGGGTCTTGTGATCAAAAAATCCCCACAGGGTTCCAGAGCCGTCCTTCCAATAGGTAGGCACATGAGGAATAAAAAGACCGATGAATCCCATCATCATGAGGGGCAGTCCTAAGAAACGAATCCGCGTACACCACAGGGCAAGCCAAAGCCCTCCCCAGATGAAACAGGGAAGGGACCAATCTTTACAGACAGGAATCATTGGACGGTTTTCTGGATCCTGGCTGGCTTTTTCTGCAATCAGCAAAAGCCATTGTAAAGGTTTTTCCAAGAGAGCAGGGCCGTCAAACCAACAGTCTCCCCCAAGGCTACTCCATAGAATTCCAAGAACGGCGCTGGGCATTACAATAAAAGTCATCAGGGGAATGGCGATAAGATTGGCGAAAATCCCCTGCCAGCTGATGGAATGAAAGAAATAAACGGTGAACGGTGTGGTGGCAAGCGTGGCCGCGGTGCTGGACAGAAAGGATCGGCTGAGGGAGGACACAAGGGACCCAAAGATGGAAGATTTTTCCCTGGGGTGTTTGTGCCATCGGGAAACAAAAATCTCATGGGAGGCGATGAGGCCAACGACGGCAGCAAAAGAGAGCTGAAAGCTGGCCCCTAAAAGAACAGAAGGTGTCAGACATAAAATGACTGTGGCGCTGACAGCCAGCAGGCGAAGGGTCACAGCAGGTCGATCGAGGATCAGCCCCGTCAAGGTGATGGCTGTCATGAGAAAAGCCCGCCTGGCGGGGACTGCAGCCCCTGATAAAACCAAATAGGTTGCTGAAACCCCAAGGGCAAGCAAAGCCGCAATTTTTCGCACAGGGAACCTGAGAGCAAGACTTGGGATCAGGGCCAGCCCCCTTTCCAAAACAAAAAAGACAAACCCCGCCACAATGGCCAAGTGAAGCCCTGAGATGGCGAGAACGTGTGCCAGCCCCGATGTGCTAAAAATGAGGCGGATATTTGAAGGAAGGGCAGCTGTTTCCCCTGTAATAAGGGCGCTTGCAATGGCGCCATAAGGGGTTGGAAGGCTTTTGAGGAGATGGTCTGTGAGCGATTGGCGGATACGGGCAAGCCTGCTCACGAAGGAGGACTCTAAAGGGATGCTCACTATGCGTAAGGGGGATAAAACCATGCCTCTGGCACCAATCCCTTGAAAGAAAGCGGTTCGCCTGAGGTGGGGTCCGAAAAGGGATGGGGTCTCTGGAAGAGGAAAGAGCAGAACGCGGGCCTGCACGGTGGCCCCTGGGGTGGGTTGGATTTTTTCCTGAGAGGCCGTGTGTTTTGGGAAATCTTTCTCCCGGAGGCGTAAGCGAATTTTTCTGGGAAGCTTCACAGAATATAACTCTTCTTTTTGGCCCTTAGGGCCCAGGCCTTTGACATCCTCCAAGAGGATGCGGAAGAGCGCTGCTTTTCCATCCTCTTCAGGCAGGCGTTCGATGTGCTGAATTGTTCCCTGAAGAGACAGGGGACCTGTCAGGCGGTGCACTATGAGAGGAGGATCCAGATGCGTGTGAAAGGCCGCCAGCAGAAATCCTAAACTCCACAAGAGGGGCATCCACAAAAAAATGCGGATCGGAAGGTCAGGTTTTTTGATCAGAAGGGCGGCGCACAGTAAAATCAAGGTGCTTAAGGCACCACACAAGAAGAGGTGAGGCTCGTTGAGCCAACTCAAATAAGAAAAAATTCCCTGTCCAAGGCAAACAGGAGCCCAAAGAACGAGTCGGTCGCATTCTTTTTGGGCTATTTTATGGAAAGTAATAATAATTTTTTTCAAAAGCATGTCAATTCAATACAATTAACAAGCCGATTTGGCAAATTATTTGTCTCATTTTTGAGAGAGCGTTCCTATTTAAATCCTTGGCTGGCCTTGACAAGGGGGGCTCTCCTCGGTTAAAACTTAAAACATCTTTGACGCGGGGTAGAGCAGCTCGGTAGCTCGTCAGGCTCATAACCTGAAGGTCGCAGGTTCAAATCCTGCCCCCGCACCCAATTTTTTTATTTTATGGGTTGATTGTGAGTCTTTTCTCCAAGTAAAGGGTGAGATATGGTGTCTCCCAGTGGCCCTTTTCAGCTGCCTTGTGGATATTTTCTTCATATTTTTGATGTGCTTGAAAGCACGATGGATGAGGCTTATAAGCTTGCGAAAGCGGGCGCTCCTGCGGGTACCATTGTGCTCGCCCAACGTCAAACAAAAGGACGTGGGCGCCTCGGGCGTCCTTGGATTTCTCTGATGGGGAACCTTTTTATTTCTTTAATTTTCCGTCCGACCTGCCCTTTAAGTCGCGTTAGTGAGCTTGGATTTTTGTTGGCCCATAGTGTTGGTTTGGCTTTAAGTGCGTGTACATCCTCCTCTTTGGAAGTGCACTATAAATGGCCCAATGATATTCTCGTGGGAAACCGTAAAATCGCAGGTCTTTTGCTTGAAGCAGAGCTGTCTGCCGATATGCTTGCATCTTCTTCTCCCCAATGGCTAGTCGTTGGTTTGGGTCTGAATTTAAAGAGTGCGCCTGAGGATGTGGGGTATCCCGTCACGTCTCTCCAGGAAGAGGGTTTTTCTGTTTCTCCAAGCCGTTTTCTTTCTTTTTTATGTCTTGAAATCGATCATTTGCTGACGCAGTGGGGAGATCAGGGGTTTTCTCCCATCCGGGAAGCTTGGCTTTCCAAGGCTTGGGGGGTTGGCCGTGAGATGACGCTTCTGAGAGGAAAGGAGAAAATAACGGGATTTTTTGAAACCATTGCCCCAGACGGATCAATTATTTTGAAAAACGAAGAGGGGGCACGTTATCAGATGGCAACAGGTGAAATCCTTCTGGGACTACACCAAAATTCAAATTAAAAAAATAAATTTATATTAAATATTTTTTCTAGTTGTTTGATAATAAAAATAAATTCTGTTAAATTATTAAGAGAAAAAAATGATATATTTTTGCATTCCTAAAAAAGACAAAGAAAATCACAAAAAAGGAATCGATTGTTTGAAAACAAAGGCTTTGTTGGAAAATTTAAACCGTCGTAAATGCCAGAAAAAGAATCGGGAACTCTCGGAAGGCTTCTTTTCAGAGGGTATAGAAAATTTTAAGGACTCTCTCTAGGGTTTTGTTAAGTTTGCTTTAATTCATGACTCATACTATGGGCAAAAAAATAAGGAGAATCAGGGATGCGAGTCCTTTTAGTGGAGGATGATTCCTCGGTCGTCAAGACAGTTGAGCTGACGTTGCGTGCAGAAGGGTTTATTTGCGACTCGACAACTATTGGGGAGGATGGCCTCGAAATTGGAAAATTATATGATTATGACATCATGATATTGGATTTAATGCTTCCAGACATTGATGGTTACGAGGTGTTGCGGCGCTGGAGAGCAGCGAAAGTGACGACACCGGTTCTTATTCTTTCTGGCCTTCAAGAAATTTCAGACAAGGTGAAGGGGCTGGGGTTTGGTGCAGACGATTATTTGACCAAGCCGTTTAACAAGAATGAGTTGTTGGCCCGGGTTCAAGCCATTGTCAGACGTTCGAAAGGGCATGCTGAATCGGTGATTCGTGTGGGACGGTTGTCTGTGAACTTGCAGACCCGCTTGGTTGATGTTGACGGCACACCTCTGAAACTCACCACAAAAGAATATGCAATTCTGGAGTTGTTGATCTTGCGTAAGGGATCGACCTTAAGCAAAGAGGTTTTCCTGAACCACTTGTATGGAGGCATGGATGAACCTGAATTGAAGATCATTGACGTTTTTGTGTGTAAATTGCGCAAAAAGCTTTCAGATGCTTTGGGTGGTGTCAGTTATATTGAGACGGTTTGGGGTCGGGGTTACGTCCTCCGGGACCAGGATCCAGAGCAAGCCTCTGAGCCGACTGAAGAGCCTTCAACCTTGGTGGCTAGTCTGTCTGCTTGAAGGGACTTGAGTGTCTATCAAAAATTGACGGGAGGGGCGGGCTTCGGAAAGCTTAAGGTGACACACAAGCCCCCAAGTATGGATTGTCCTAAGGAAACGGTCCCTCCTGTCTGTATCATCAATTTTTCTACGATGGTCAGGCCCAAGCCTGTTCCTCCTGTTTTGAGGTTGCGACCTGGATCTAATCGAACAAACGGCTTGAAGACAGCGTCATAATCGTTTGTGGGAATGCCTGGCCCGTCGTCTTCGACGGAGAGATGGAAAGCTGTCTTCGATTGGCTTGCGCTGATCTGGACTGTTGTCTTGCTATAACGCAGGGCGTTTTCAAGGAGATTTTGCAGGCATCTTCGGAGTGTCGGGGCTGATGTTCTGAAAGTGAGGGATGGAGGGATGCTGATTACAACCTTTTTTTCTAAAGGTGCGAAATGCTTTAAAATCATGTGGAGAAAAATGGCAACTTGAATAGATGTTGGCTGCTCTAAGGTTTCTTGAGAAAGAAATGTGAGATAATCCTCTACCATATGAATCAGTTGATCAACGTCTTCCTGTAGGGCATCACGATCTGCGGACGGGCTCATGAGGGCAAGCTGCAAATGGATGCGTGTTAAAGGAGTGCGCAAGTCATGAGAGATCCCCGCAAGGAAGGTGCTGCGCTCTGCGGCATTTGCCATCAAGCGCTTTTGAAGAAGAAGACTCAGTTCTCCAATTCTGCGAATTTCAGAGGGGCCCTGAACCCGGTATGTTTGGAGCACGTGGGGATCTTCGATATCTTCTAAGACGAGGGCCAGTTGCTGGAGAGGCCGGATCTGTCTTCTGAGAAAAAAAGACGCGATCAGAACGAAAAAGAAGGAAGCCCCGAGGGACCAAAAGAGCCACAAAGGGGTTGTCGGACTGAAGAGATATTTTCGCGGGAACGAAATATAAAAAACATTTTGCGGGGCCTGAATCCAAATCATCACATTTTGAGAGGTGATTTGAATTTTATGAGGGTATCCAATTTGTCGACGGAGGGCGCGTTCAAGACGGGATTGGAAGGGCTTTGACCTGGGAGTTGGCAGTTCTTGGAAATTGTCTTGGATTTTTTGGATGGTCAGCCCGGTTTTGTCAAAAATAAAAAGACAGCAGGCGTTATAGTTTTTTAAATGGGTGTTCTCTAAAAGCTGTAGACTAAGGGCAATTTGGCCAGCAAGCCCACGACTCAGGAACTGGGTCGTTTCTTCAAAATGCCTGTGAAAGAACACATATCCCGAGATCAATTGCACACAGACGACAGGGGCAATGACAATCAGAAGAGAGCGCCCCCAGAAAGACAGAGGTAAAAAGCGTTTGAGAAATTTAAAAGGATGGGAAAAAAGGAGGGGAATGTCTTGTGTAAACAACTTTCTCATAGGTCGGGCCTCAAAACATATCCTTGTCCTCTGAGGGATTGGAGATAGCGGGGGTGAGACGGAATGGGCTCAATTTTCTGCCTTAAGCGGTTCACTTGAACGTCGACTGTCCGGGGGTTGACCCCTTCCCCTAAATGGCTTGCGATAAAATGACGGGAGAGAGCTTCGCCGGGGTGTTCAAGAAAGAGTTGTAAAAGGCGGTGCTCGCTGATGGTGAGGGGAATCTGAACGTCACCTCGGAACAGAAGTCCTTGGGTGTTGTCGAACGAAATCCCTCCAAAAAAAGAGTCCATTTTGGAGAGGGGGATCCTGCGTAAAATCGCTTGAATTCGCAAAATCAATTCCCGTGGATCAAAGGGTTTGACAAGATAATCATCAGCCCCCAGTTTTAATCCCTTGACCCGATCTTCAATGCCGCCTTGGGCGGTGAGCAGAAGAACTGGGGGCATGGGTTTGCCTTGATTGTTCTCCAAAAAGGTGAGCCCAGAAATTCCAGGCATCATAATGTCGAGAATCATTAAATCAAATTGAAACAAGGCGAGTGCGTCTTGGGCGTGATGTGCTTGCTCAACAACAGAGACCCAAAAGCCTGCATCTTTGAGGTATCTTGAAAGCAAATGGGCCAGCCTCGGATCATCATCAACCACAAGAAGATGGTGGGGGGCCTCCATTAATGAGAGTCACTTTCTGCCAGGAGATCGTCTAAAGACTCCTGATTCAACGGATCGTCTATGCTGACAGTGTCGGCGTTTGTGGGTGCGATGGGGGTAGGGATTTCTAAAGAATTTGAAGATGTTTCCCATCCTTTAAAAGCTTGGTTTTGCTTGTTTTCGATATCTGGATCAATAAGTCCATCAAGGGTTGACGTTTGATCTTTTGGGGCCTCAGATGGGCTGGAGAGATGGAAAGGCGTTTGAAATTTTTGAGGGGCCGTTTTCTCTAAGGCCTCCGTCAAAAAGAGTCGACACAGGTGGGTTGAGACACTTCCGCCGGGGGCTCGCGTCATAGGTTTATCTGAGTCACGCCCTGCCCATGTCCCCACAACAAGGAGAGGTGTTCCCATAAAAAACCAGGTGTCTCGATAGTTTTGACTTGTTCCCGATTTTCCGAAAGCGTCCCATCCGGGAATCGCGGCTGACCGGCCCGTCCCCCCTTGGATCACAGCGCGTCCAAGGGTACGCATGTTTTCCACAACCGCAGGAGAGAGAATAGGCTCCTTGGGGGATTCCCACTGAAATAAAAGGTGTCCTTTTTTGTTGCGAATCTCTGTGATCCCATGGGGGACAGAGGGAATTCCTTGGTTCGCAACCGTTCCAAACGCGCCCATCAATTCCATGAGTGTCATCTCACCTGTACCTAGGGCAATAGAAAGATTTCGGGGAATTTTTGTGGTAATCCCCAGCTTGCGCGCCATTCGGATCAGGCGAGGAACCCCCATCTGAACAGCCAATCGTACAGCGGACGCATTGACGGATTTTGCAAAAGCAGTTGTGAGGCTAACGCTCCCTTGAGGCGTATAGCGATAGTTTTTAGGATGCCATTTGCCGACAGAGAAGGGGAGGTCAGATACCAGGGTCTCACTGGTCATACCGGCCTCAAGAGCGGCCAAAAACGTGAAGAATTTAAAGGTAGAGCCAGGCTGGCGAAGCGCTTGGGTGGCCCGGTTGTATTGGGTTTTCCGGTAATCCGTTCCACCAATTAAGGCTTTTACAGCCCCGTCAGGTGTCATGGCTACCATTGCGACTTCCTCCGCTTGCCATTGTTTCCCTGTAGTTGCCATGACCTCAAGGCTTTTTCTTTCGGCGATCTCCTGAAGATCGGGGTCAATGGTGGTGGTGACCGTTAAATCTTGGTCCAAGGAAACGTACTCGGAGAGGGTGTCGACTACCCAGTTGGTGAAATAGCGGACAGAGCTGAAATTAGGAGCCGTAAATTCGATGGTTGCCATGGTGAGGGCTGCATCGATATCATTTTGGGTCACAAAACCAGCCTCTAACATTTTTTGAAGCACTTGCCGTGCCCGGCTGTCAGAGCGCTCTGGATTTTGGGCAGGGGAATAACGGGAAGGAGCCTTCAGAAGTCCCATCAGTGTGGCAGCTTCATAAAGATTGATTTCATGGGCATGGCGCCCAAAATAGCGCATCGAGGCTGCATCAACCCCAAAGGCGCCACTTCCAAAATAGACCCGATTTAGGTAGAGGGTGAGGATTTGTTTTTTTGTCAATTTGCTTTCTAAAAGAATGGCCAAAATCGCTTCTTGGATTTTACGCTTCAGGGAGCGGTCTGTGGGCGTGTAAAGATTTTGAGCCTGGAGAAGGTTCTTGGCCAGCTGCTGGGTCAGTGTGCTGCCCCCCTGAACCACAGATCCTGCGCGATAGTTGACCCAAAATGCCCTGATAATTCCCAGGACATCGATCCCAAAATGGTCGTAGAATCTGCGGTCTTCCACCGCCAAAAGGGCTTGGGACACGTGGGGCGGTAGGGTTTCCACCGAGACCATTTCTCCATAGGTGTCTCCATAGGTGGCAATGAGAGATCCCTGGGAATCGTAAAGGGTGATGCTTGGGCGTCGAAAGGTTGTATAGATCTCCCGCACATCTGGAAGATTTTGGCTGAAATAGAGAACAATTCCTGCAGCCATCAGGCCCGCAAAAAGTCCCAGCAAAAAAAACATCCGAAAAATGCGTCCAAACACGCGCATCAAACTGAAACGGGGACGCTGTTTCACAGGCGCCTTCGGACGGGATTTTTTAGGAGAAAAAGAGGGGGGGATTCTGTCGTCCATGTTTACGTCCCAAATGGTGGAAACAAAGAGATTGATGCCACAAAAAGAGCCTACTATGCATCAAGATTTTGAACCCTCAGTGCGTTGTTTTGAATAAACTCACGACGGGGCTCAACGACATCTCCCATCAGAATTGAAAACACCTCGTTCGCCTCATCTGCGTGATGGATTTTAACCTGCAGAAGGGTGCGTGCATCTGGGTCCAAGGTGGTCTCCCAAAGCTGGCCAGGCAGCATTTCACCTAGGCCTTTATAGCGCTGGATGGTGAGACCTTTGCGACCTTGGTCTAGAATGGTATTCCAAAGGGCGGTGGGTCCAGAGATAGCTTTCGGGTTGTCCTTGTATACAAGGGCGGTGTGGACGTCAAAAAGGGTCGTTTCATCTTGGGTGAGCTGGATCAATTGGTGCATTTCTGAAGTCCTCAGAAGGGCAGCATCCAGGGTATAACTTTCTCGGATGCCCCGCAGAATACGGGTGATCTGAAGGCTTTTGACCTCCGGAGCATCAGCGAGGGGGAGTATGTGTGCCTCCCAGGTGTTCTCCCCGGAGGGGCTGATGGCGTTCAGGCGGCTGATAATTTTTGCGCCGACAGCAGAGGGATCATTTTCAAAGGCAGACGCCCCCCCGCGAAGAGCCCCAGAAACCAGGGCTTGCTCCAGAACGTAGGTGCTTTCAACGTAGCGGGCGGGGACCTCGAGAAGCTTGAGAAAACGTCCCGAGTTCAAAGTCCATTGCCGAAGGTCGGGCCCCAGTATGGATGCGCCTGTCCCGAGCCTCAAGGAGGCTCCCTCGATCCCTGCGTCGATGAGGAAGTTATTCAGAGCCTCTTCATTTTTGAGGTAGACTGTTGAATTCCCGCGCTTGACCCCAAACAGAGGGGGCTGGGCAATATAGAGGTAGCCCAATTCAAGGAGAGGTCGCATATGGCGGTAAAAAAACGTCAGCAGAAGGGTGCGGATGTGACTGCCATCTACGTCCGCGTCTGTCATCAGAATGATCCGGTGATAGCGGACTTTCGCTGGATCAAAATCATCCGCGCCGATGCCCGTACCCAGAGCCATAATCAAGGTGCCGATTTGCTCAGACCCCAGCATGCGATCAAAGCGTGCGCGCTCCACATTCAGCACCTTTCCACGCAGAGGCAGAATGGCCTGAAACATCCGGTTGCGTCCTTGCTTGGCAGAGCCGCCGGCGCTGTCTCCCTCAACAATAAAAAGTTCACTGAGGGCGGGATCTTTCTCCGTACAGTCCGCCAGTTTCCCAGGCAAAGAGGCAATATCGAGAGCGCTTTTTCTGCGGGTCAGTTCTCGGGCCCGGCGGGCTGCTTCCCGTGCCATCGCTGCTTCAAGCACGTGCGCTACAATCTTTTTGCCTTCGGCAGGGTGTTCCTCAAGCCATTGCTCAAGTTTCTCGGAGACCAATTGCTCCACAACAGGCCGCACTTCAGAGGAAACTAACTTATCCTTTGTCTGGGAAGAAAACTTTGGATCAGGGACTTTGACCGATAACACACAGGTCAGGCCTTCCCGGACATCGTCTCCTGTGAGCGTCACTTTTTCTTTTTTGGTCGCATTCTTTGTGACGTACGTGTTCACGACCCGTGTGAGGGCGCCCCGCAGGCCTGCCAAATGGGTTCCGCCATCTCTTTGAGGAATATTGTTCGTAAAGCATAAAGTGGTTTCGTGATAGGTATCTGTCCACTCCATGGCCACATCCACGGTGATACCATCTCGAGACCCTTGAATTAAAAGAGGGGGCGTGTGCAGAGGTGATTTGGAGCGGTCAAGGTAGGTAACAAAGGCTGCCACACCCCCTTGATAGTGCAGAAGAACTTCTTTGGCTGCCAGCTCACGGGCATCCCTCAGAAGGAGCCGAACCCCTGTATTGAGGAAGGCGAGCTCGCGGAATCTGTGCTCCAGCGTTGAGAAGTCAAAAACCAGCTGCGTAAATGTTTGGGGTGACGGAAGAAATGTGATCTCTGTGCCGGATTTCAATTTGTCCACAGAGCCGACAATCGCCAGGGGGGTTTCTGCGACGCCGTCCAAAAAGCGCATCTGATACTGGTTTCCATTGCGCCAAACCGTCAGATCGAGTTGAGAGGACAGGGCGTTGACAACCGATACACCTACCCCATGGAGACCCCCGGAAATCTTATAAGAATTTTGGTCAAATTTCCCTCCCGCATGAAGCTGGGTCATAATCACCTCCGCGGCGGAGACCCCTTCTTCTGCGTGAATGTCTACGGGGATGCCCCGTCCATTGTCCCGCACAGTGACAGATCCATCTCCGTTCAGGCAGACTAAAATTTCCGTGCAGTAGCCTGCAAGGGATTCATCCACCGCATTGTCTACCACTTCGTAGATCATGTGGTGAAGGCCTGATCCGTCATCAGTGTCACCAATATACATGCCAGGACGCTTCCGCACAGCATCAAGGCCCCTGAGTACTTTGATGGATTCAGAGGTGTAATCATCCATTCCAGGATTCTCAGGCTTCACAGGCGTTTCACTCATGGATCTATCTTTTCAGTTGTGAGGCTTTATTTCTATCGGAAAAAAAAGGATTTGGCTAGCATTTGAGGTCTCGTGTATAAGGTCAGATCGATCTTTGCATTGAGCTGAGGTTATATAGACTGTTGTTTAGAAAGTTTTACATAGGGGGGAGGCTGTAGATCATGGGTAAAATGGCCAAAATAAAAAGGGAGAGTTTTGGGGTCTTGTGTGGACTTTCCTTGGCGATGTGGAGCCCACAGCTTATGGCGGATACTTCTGCGACTCAACCCTCTCAGTCTTCTTCCGTGATGGAAGATCCTCTGGAGTCTTGGAACCGTTTTATCTTTGAGTTGAATAATGGCCTAGACACTCTGATTTTTTTCCCTGTTCTAGAGGTGTATTCTGCATTAGTGCCAACGCCCCTCCAAACGGGGGTTGAAAATGTCGTTGGAAATCTTTGGGAGCCTTTGCGCTCTGTCAACTTTCTTTTCCAAGGAGACCCAGAGAAGGCAACGATCAGCTTGTGTCGCTTTCTTGTGAACGCGACGTTTGGGTTGTTGGGCTTGGTGGACGTCGCGGAAGAGATGGGGGTTTCTCGAGAAGAAACAGATTTTGGCCGGACCCTTCAAGGATGGGGTGCAGAGCCCGGGTGCTATGTCGTCTGGCCTCTTTTAGGTCCAGGATCCGTCCGGGATGGTTTGGGCCTTGCGATCGATACCGCTATCGATCCGATCAATCTCCTCTGTTTATGGAAAAAGAAAACAGGGTGGATGATGGCCCGTACGGGGGCTGAGTTTGGCGTGAAAAAACATGCGCATATGGACTCTTGGAAAACCCTGCAAGAGACCTCCGTTGATTTTTACGCGGCTGTGAGAAGTCTTTATGGGCAAAATCGCAATAAGTCTGTTGTCCAAGGGAAAGACGCGTTTGCGGATGATGACGATGCCGTACCTTCCAGCCCTGGCAAGCCAGGAAAGAGCAAACCATGACGGCTTCCCGCGTGTCCCTGCCTGAAGAGTTTGTGAATCTTCAAGAGGCGGTTCCTACTCTTGAAATTTCCCCCCGTTACGCCACACCCTTTAATTTTACCGGTCGGATTGTCGCCGGCTATCAGGCGGCTAAAGTGGTTTTAACACGCCAAGCGGCGGAAGCTTTAGGACGTGTCCAAGAGGAGGCTCTCAACAGAGGGTTCAGTTTAGTTGTGTATGATGGGTATCGTCCACAAAAAGCAGTCATGGATTTTGTCCGATGGTTTTCTGAGCCTGACATTTTAGACCATCAACGGGTGTATTACCCCTTCTGTGCAAAGGCGGATTTGGTGTCAGATGGCTATATTTCCAAGACTTCTAGCCACACCCGTGGGAGTACGGTGGATCTGACTTTAAAGCGCCTGGGAACGCCCTTAAGGCTTCCCCAGGATTGGATTCTCAGGTCCCTTCGCTTGAAGGATGATCGCCAGATTCCAGTGCAGGAGGATGGCACTCTTCCGATGGGAGGGCATTTTGATCTTTTTGACATATCATCTAATGGGGCAAGTTGTCTGTTAGGGGAAGACATGCAAAACAATCGAAAAATGTTAGCAGGTCTGATGATGGACAAAGGCTTTGAGTCTTATGAGAAAGAATGGTGGCACTTTCGTTTCGCAAGAGAGCCCTTCCCGCATTATGGGTTTGATTTCGATATTTTGTGACAGAAAGTGTATCTTAAAAACCACATCAACGCTAAAAAGACAAAAATTTATTTTTTAGGCTTGCCAGTTAGATTTTTTTTTACACATAGTTAATTGTTTTTTAATTACCTTTGTGGAGTACCCAATGAATTACATTAAATTAGGTTTTTTGGCTTTTTTAAGCTCTGGAATTGTCCCTTTTGCTTGCGCTGAGCAAACCCCTGAAGTGCCTGCCTCTGTTTCTTCTGTCTCGAACTGGACAGGCTTCTACGGAACAGGCCTGATTGGGTATAATGGTATCACTTCGAAGCTCCTTTCAGGCTCGGACTTCGGAGACGTTTTGGGAGAAACCGATCTAAGCAAATTTGACAAACCACGTGGATTTGCTGGAGGTCTTGAATTAGGCTACGGGGTTGTTCTTGGTAAGAACATCTACTTAGGTGCAAGCTTTTCCGCCATTTTTTCCGGCGCTTCACATAAAAAGAGTTTTGTCGTCGCAAATGGTGTTGATGATGATGAAACAGTCCAAGATGCTAATGAAAATTTTCCAGATATGGGATTCGATGATTTTGTAATGGATGGTACTGGTTTGATCAAACTTGAAGGAGAATTCAAGACTAAAGCAAGCCGGCGCTTTGATCTCGCCGTTCAGCTGGGTGTAGCCGCAGGTCGTTTTCTCCCCTATGTTGAGCTTGGATATGGGTGGAATTCTCTCTCTTTCGCCGCCGTAGGGACAGCAACGCCGTACGCAGGAGATGCAACAACCGCCAACGGTAGCGCAGGAGAATTGAACCTCAAAAAATCAGAGACCGCTGGTGGCTTGTTGTGGGGCCTTGGAACAAAAGTTAAGGTGAGCGACAATCTGTTTGCCAGCCTGTCTTTCCGTCAAGGGCGTTCAGAAATAAAGCTTACGGATAAGAATGGCAAATTCAACAACAACACTGTTTTGGTGGGTGTAGGTTACCTCTTCAATCCTATCAAAAAGTAAGACCAAGCTCCATTTTTCAGCAGGTGGTCGCTCGTGTCTCCATCTGCCTGGTCATTTGACGATGTCCTCCCGGGGCTAGAGTTTCTGAGAGTTTTTCGGCTTTGGAAACTCTCCATCCGGGATCCATTTTCAGACCATAGACGGCATGAAAAATGGATACCAGCTCAAGGTTCGCCTCAAGGATTTGCCTAGACTCATTTAGGCTGGCCTGGCGACGCATGGGCCTATAACATCAAAAGCGCTTTTGGCTTTAGCCAGGGGCGCTTTTTTTTGAGAGATCAACGGCCCTGCTGCGCTTTCGTGGGGGGGTGTGCGCTGAAGTCAGGAATCCAAAGGCGCAAATCACCACAAGGGTCAGGGTGAGGCCGAGAAGGAAAAATGTGGGTGGTTGGCCAAGGACCGTAAATTCAATGCGATCACAGGAGACCTGAGAGATGGGGCTCAACAGTTGATTAGCGAAATCACTTTCAGAGACCGGTCCTTTTCCCCTGCACATCCCGGGTGCTTTGAACCATTTGTATTGGGTCCCCATGTGACGGAATAAAATCACAGAGGCGGCAGCAAAAACGAATCCAATCACCCCCAGCATGCGTGCCGCTATCAAATCTTTTTTGGATTGTAGAGTGCAGACTCCCAGCACGCCCGCAATCAGAAAACACCAGCGCTCTAAATAACACATAATGCAAGGGGTGGCATGCCCCACATGCTCCCATAAAAAAGCTGTCAGAAATGAAGAGAGCCCTAGGATACTGATTCCTAAAATGATCTTTCGAACCAGACTCATCAGGAGTTCCTTTCATCTATGGGGGGTCATTGTCTTTGGGTGTTCTTTAGGCTACTTCACTAAAACTTTAAAGCCAAATGACTAAAAAAAAGCCAATAAGCACTACCGCCACAAAAAAAACGCATAGAACAGGTAGAAATCGCTCCACTAGGGGGCGTACAATAGGGCCAAATTTCCAGAGAAAAAGTCCTTCAAGTCCATAACGGGTGAGACGTCCGAGAAGAGATCCTAGAAAAAAAACAACAGGGTCAAAATGTCCCATGCCATAGGTGAGGGCGATCAGCTTGTACGGGACAGGAACAAACGCCTTCAGGATCAGACCCCAGAGCCCAAAAGCATTCAACTGGGACTGGAAATGGATGATTTGATCTTGCCAGCCATAGAGGTCAACCAACCAGACACCGATGGTTTCAAAAAACCCGTAGCCGATCCCGTACATGCAGATGCCGCCCAAAGAGGCACTCAGAGAGGCGACACCAACGAAGAGTGGAATGCGCCGAGGCGTTTCTAAGGCCATCAGGCCTAAAAGGGGATCGGGGGGAAAGGGGAAACAAATGCTCGCACCAAAAGAAATAAAGGCAAGAATCCCTAGGGCCCACGGATGGTTCACATAAGCCACAAGCTGGGTATGGGTTTGGGAAGAGATTTTAAAGACCATATCAATAATCCTTTGCCCAAGGGAGCGTCAATTCCTGACATCGCAAAAGGCAGTTTTCCATCTTTTTTTCAAGGAGCCCTAAGAGCCCCTCTGGAGTTTAATTCAGCAGTATTTTTTGATAAGGGCTATCGAGAGAAAAACAAGGAATTTCAATCGTAAGACATTGGTCAAAGGTTGTTTCAAAATCATAGGTCCCCCCCATGATTCCCGAAGGTGTTGTTAAGGCAATTCCGCTTGAGTAATCATAAGCGTGGCCTGCAGGGAGAATTGGTTGGATGCCTAAGACACCCACACCCCGGATTTCTTGAATTTTTCCAAGGGCATTAATGATGCGCCAATAACGGCGACGAAGCTGAACGTCTGCGTCACGGTTGTTTTGAATAGTCACTTGGTAGGCCCACATGTAGAGACAGTCTTCGTGGCGCGACGCTTCTTCGATGAAAAAGGGCATCACTGTCACACAGATGTCGTGAGTTGTTTGCGTATAGGTCATGGGATCTGCGTGGCCTATTCATTCCTGTCAATTGGTTTCTTTACCCCTGCATGGTTTGATCCTAAAAGTCAACTGATCTTCTGGCCCTCTTTTTAAAACTCAGCACAATGCAAGTGTCATCCTGAAAGAAAAATGGCAAAACAATCGGACCGTTAGAGGGCGGGCTTGGTCTCAAAGAGTCTCAGACAATGGTCCATGGCTGCCAAAGCTTCCGCCTGGTCATAGCTTGTGTCTTGAAACCACGCCCAAAGCCCCCGTGCGTAGACAAGGCCCGCCAGAAGATGCTGCGGGGGAGAGGGATTATGACCTGCGGCGTGCAGCATCTGTTGAAGGCTGTGGGATGTGTGGGTGAGAAGGGCGGCTGCCAGGCACGGATGGAAAAGGCTTTCTGTGCTCAGATGGCGGACAAGGGTTTTGTGGGGGGTCAGGATTTCTAGGCGAATCATCAGCCCCTCCAGGAGGAGATCCCGAAAAGGGGCGGGTCCCAGCTCTCGAAGGGCGGCGCAAGTCTGGGTATCCGTTTGCTTGAAAAAGGCCTCGATCACTGTCTCCGCTGTGGGATAAAGGGCCATCAGCACGTCCGCCGGCACATCCAGATCTAGGGCGGCCTTCTCCATAGTGGCGTCTTTCCAGGGATGGGCCTCCAAGAAAGCCAGAAGCCTCTCAAGGAGGTTACAATCGGGGGCGTTAGATTCGGGTGCCATGAGGCTCTCTGGTGATCGGTGTAGGTCTGTGACAAAGGGAACCGGTGGTGCGCCCGAGAGGATTCGAACCTCCGGCCCCAGGATTAGGAATCCTGTGCTCTATCCTGCTGAGCTACGGGCGCAAACCGCTTCCAGAGTACCAGAGGCAGTCTGGGGAAAACAACCCGTGGAGAGGGTTTTTTATTCATGAAACCATTGATTGTGAAAAAGCCAAATCTCCACCCCTGTGAACGAAAGGATCGTCTGACAGGAAAACGGGAGTGATGTTTTCTTAACGGAAAAAAATTATCTTAATAAGGCAACAAATAAATCACAAGGAGGTCGAAATGTTTGTTTTCACTCTTCTCATCATCGCAACGTTCTCATGGAATCTCAGTTCAGCGATGGCTGCCACATGTTCTGACGCTCAAACACATACTCTGTGTACAGAGATGAAGTCTAAGATGACAAAGCGCTGCTCAGACGGTTCCAAGGAAACTTGCCGTTGGGAATCTAAGGAATGCAAATCCTCTTGTTAGGCTCCGGTCTTCAACACAAAAGGTTGGGCATCAAAACCCTTGAGTAAATAGGCGTCTGTGCTGCTGAGCCATACCTGAAGAGGGAGGCGATCCAGGGTTTCAAACAAGGCTTGCCTATGGAAGAGATCCAGGTGAGCTGGGAGATCATCGAGAAGCAATAAAGTGATGGGGAAATCTCCTGATAAATGCTGGGTTTGGAGCTTGCAAGCTGCCAGAATCAGTGAAATCAAAAGCATTTTTTGCTGTCCTGTGGAGCACTGTTCCGCAGGAAGGGTTCCCTCAAAAAACCCTTGAAGTTTCGAAGTGTGGGGACCGATGAGAGCCCGGCTTCGGAGGGGATATGTGGTGCGGTGCGTTCTCAATGTGGCGCGTGCCCAAGAGCGGGCCTGATCAGGCCCATGGGCGCGGATTTGATGCTCCAGATCTCCCTCGAGGGCAAGGGTTGCAGAGGGAAAAGGGCCTTCCGTTTTCTCTAACAGAACGGACAGACGCTCCAAAAAGTGCAGTCGATTTTGGGTGATTTGGACGCCTTCTTCACAAAGACTTTCCTCAAGAGCCTCAAACCACTGAGGGGGTGCGCCAGGGGTTTCAAATAATTTGGCGCGCTCAGTCAGGGCCTTTTCATAACGCAAAACATGGAGTCCATGGTGGGCAAATTGTCCCAAAACCAGGCGATCCAAAAAACGACGACGCGCAGTTTCCCCATCCCTAAACAAACCGTCCATGGCGGGTGTCAGCCAGAGGGCGTGCACATATCCAGACAGGGCCTTTTGGGTTTTCAGTGGCATTCCTTCCACTTGGCTTGTTCGGCGTTCTGAGATTAAATCCAGCCGCCCGGTCCGCACATGGAGGGGCCCGACTTTGGTTTCAAAAGTGGCAGAAATAGCCCAAGGGGTCTCCGAAGATATTTTTTGAATGAGAGAGGATCCCGCACGCCGAAGACCACGCCCAGCGGTCAGCAGAGACACAGCTTCAAGGATATTGGTTTTACCAACGCCATTGGGGCCGATCAAAGCAACGGAGACGGGGTTTGTCAGGGAGAGAGTGTAGCTATCGTATGAGCGAAAGGCTTGGACAGACAGGCGAACGATGCCCGCCAAGGGAGAAACAGAGGGAGTGAGAAGCACCCCCCTCTATTCCATCCCCAAAGCGTTTAAATACGTGGCGAGAATGTGCTCTTGTTCAAGATATTCTTCCCGTTTCATTTTCCGTAACTTAATGACCTGCTTCATAATTTTGGCGTCAAAACCAACGGCTTTTGCTTCATCAAAAACATCCTTAATACCGCGCATGAGCTCTGCTTTATCATCCTCAAGCCGTTCGATTTTCTCAATATAATTTTTCAGTTTTTGAGCTGTTTCTTGGTTCACATCTGTCATAGCATCTGTCCTTTCGTGTCGTTAAGAGGTTTTGTCTGCGATCATTGCGGTATAGGTGGCTTCTGCCATTGTGGCGCCCCTGACCCGGGCGGTTCCACGGAATTTCCAAACAGCGCCGCGATGATGCTGTTTCTGGACATGGAGCTCAAGGACATCCCCTGGAAGCACTGGTTTGCGAAAGCGAGCCTCCTCAATGGACATAAAATAAACTAATTTTTCCTCAGGGTTGATGCCGTCTCGCTCCACCATGGTTCTCATGACTAAGGCGCCGGCTGCCTGGGCCATCGCTTCTACAATCAAGACTCCTGGCATGACTGGCCGCGCTGGGAAATGGCCTGGGAAAAACCATTCATTCATGGTGATATTTTTGATGCCTGTGGCTTCGACGCCTAAGGTAATATTTTCCAGGCGGTCTAAAAGAAGCATGGGGTAGCGATGGGGAATGAGAGCCATGAGGTCAGTGACGGACAGGTCGGGGGCCGAGAGAGCTGGATCAGAAAAGGAAGAATCTTGCGTCATAAAAGTCTCAATCTTTTTGAGGGGAAGAAGTCTTGGTAGCAAGGTGTCGCAGCGTGATCATCTGACGACGCCAGTCTCCAATAGGAATAGCAGGGATTCCCCCCATCGTTGATTGAGGGGGAACATCTTTAACAATGCCACTTTTGGCGGCGATGCGGGAGCCGGCTCCCACAGTCAGGTGGCCAGCCACGCCGACTTGGCCTGCCAGGATACTATAGTCTCCAATGTGGCAGCTGCCTGCAATACCCACTTGCGCCACAAGAACCGCACCTTTTCCGACATGGACATTGTGGGCGATCTGTACAGAATTATCAATTCGGGCGAAATCTTCAATGAGCGTATCTTTCAGGCTGCCACGGTCGATCGTCGTATTGGAGCCAATTTCCACACCTTTTCCGATCAAAACACGGCCCAGTTGCAGTTGGGTCAGATGGGCAATGCTGGTTTCCTCTAGAAAAAATCCAAAACCTCTTTGTCCAATACGTGCGCCTGCTTTCACAACAACGCCCGTATCCAAAATTGCATGGGTGATGCTGACGTGGGAAGCAATCCGGCAGGAAGGTCCCAGAACAACCCCTGGTCCAATGAAGGTGTGGGATCCTATCCAGCAATCGTCCCCAAGGGTCGCCCCTTCTGAAATGACGGCATAAGGACCGATGCAACAGTTTTTACCCAAGCTGACGGACGGATCAATCACAGCGGTTGGGTGAATAGAGCCTTCAGAGGGATCGTCCTCAAACAGAAGAGGCAGGAGAAGGGTAAAAGATCGCAAAGGCTTCTCAGAGATCAGAACGGTGGTGGCTTCTGGGACGTAGGCAGCCATTTTTTCTGTGACAATTACAGCACCTGCCTGGGTTGTTTTGAGAGAATCCTGATATTTAGGGTTATGCAGGACCGCAATGTCCTCTGGTGTTGCTGTTTCAAGGGGGGCCACAGACCCAAAGAGTTGAGAAGGGTTCCCCCGGAAAAGAGACGTTTCTGTCAGAGGCAAAAGAGCCTCGATAGAGAGCGGTCCTTTGAGCTTTACAAAGCGCAGATCCATTTAAACACTCTCCTAAATTTTACTTTTATCCCCTGGGACGTCCTGAGATGTCATTCTATTGCCAAAAGAATTCCCGTCAAGAAAAGCTATTTTCTTTGGACAGCAAAGATGAAAAAAGGCCAGAAGATCGAACGTCTTCTTCGCTAGGAAGAACGATAGGTTCAGGAGGCGTTTCTCGATCTAAGATGGCCATCACTTCACCGGTCATATCTGCCTTCAAATCTTTGGCAAACCATACACAAACCCCTTTGACAAAAACGTATTTGGCCTTTTTGCTTTGAGCGATTCTTTCAATAATCTGATGAAGTTTTGCTTGAACCCGATCCATGACTTTTCGGTAAGCCAGCTGAATCTGCCGGTGTTTAAAATCCATTTTACTTTGGAAATTTTCAAATCGCTTTTTAAGAACCTGTTGTTGTTCTTGAAAAACGACGCTTGAGAGAGTTTTTTGAGAGGACATGAGCTGGTCGTAAGATTTCTTAAACCGCTCCTCTTCCTTGGAAAACTTTTTAGTGAGGAGGTCATTGAGAGCATCCAGCTGCTTTTTTGCATCCAAAAGAATTTTTGCGTCTGTAATACGGGAGGTATCAAAAAGCAAAATATCTTGGGTCTTTGAAAGAGAAGGGGAGGCCGGAGAAACCCCATTGGCATGGGCAAGCGCCGGCCTGTTGAAGCTCAAAAAAACCAGGCTGCAAAAAAACAAGTTTCTCCATTCTCCTTGCTTTAGCCAAAGACGTGCATGTGTGACGGGCATGACCGCTTCCTAAAAATCCATGCCCATATCTAATCTGAAGACACGGCTGCTGTCTGAGTCTTTTTTGCTCAAAACTTTGGAGAACGAGATCCCGATGAGGCCTAAAGGAGAGTTGATCTTGAGCCCCACGCCTACGGCAGACCGCAAAGAGAAATCGTTGCTGACAACTGTCGCGATATCGGGTACAGGGGGCGCGGGAGGCAACGGACTGGGTCCAATCCCACGCTGGGTCTTTTCCCCTGAATCCCATAGGCTTCCTGCGGTGGCAAAGATATACCCTTTCGTGGAAAATTCAGTGGGCAGGACCGGCATGGACACTTCCACGGTGCTGCTCACAAATTTCTTTCCACCAATGAAATCGTCCGTCCTGGTGTCTTTCGGGCCAATGCCTCCGTCATCAAAGCCTAGGAGACTACGTCCCCCAAGGGTGTGGCGATCAAGCACACGCAAAGGCTTGCCCATTTTAAATAAATATCCACCGCGCGCACGTACATTCAGGACAACCCCATTGCTCGGGATCAGGGGGTAGTAATAAGACAAATTGAGAATATTATTGAGATGGCGCACATTTCCGCCGATACCGGTAAAAATATTGCTTAAGGAAAGGTAATAGCCATCTGTTGGATTCACTAAACTGTCTAGGCGGGTATAGGCGATGGTGTGGGATAAAGCAGAGCTCAGCCAATGGCCTTTCTGGTCTTGGATGAAAATTGAATCTTTTGGCCGCACCCCTTTGATATTTTCATTTGTCACCCTGTATGACCATTTTTGAAACCAGCGTTCTCCCAGCTCATAGCCGAGGGAGAGGCCAAGACCCAGGCTGTTGTTTTGATAGGTGTTTTCGTTGTCTCCCTTGGTGCGCTCTTTAGCTTGGTTTCCGGAAATGCCAATGCCTCCAATCAAGCGGCGGTTCAGGAAATAAGGTTCTGCGAAGCTCGCTGAAATTCCTTTGGTTCTGCCAGAGATAGTTCCATTGAAACCAATTTGTTGACCCTTCCCGCGAAAGTTATTTTCAGAAGCTGAGAATTGCAAAAGAGCTCCATCTGTTGTGGAGTAACCGCCTCCCGCCATGAGAGAACCAGTCGACTGCTCTTCCACTGTAACCACCAGATCTTTTGTGCCAGCGTCAGCATTTTTAGGAGAGACGTCTACTTTTTTGAAAAACCCAAGATTTTCCATCCGTTGCTTGGAGCGCTTGAGATTGGTCGCGTTCAGCGGATCCCCTTCATTGAAAACAAAATTTCTCCGGATGACGGAATCTTCCGTCACACTGTTCCCTTCAATTTTAATTTTCCCGACATATTGGGGGGGGGTTTTTGTAATTTTAAAGGTCACAGAGAGGGTTTGATCGGAGAGATTTTTCTTCATTTCTGGTGTGACGGTTAAGAAATAATGACCCGCCTCACTGAGGGCATCCGACAAGCGGTTCACTGTAGATTCAATCTCTCGGCTGTTAAACCAGTCCCCTGTCTTCAAATCCAAAATCTCTTCAAGGGGTTTGATGTCTACTTGAGGAGCTTCGGAGGCAACAGCGACAGATGCAAGACGGTAGCGCGCCCCCTCATGGACATGAAAGGTGATGAAGAACTCTCGTTGATCTGCCGACAACTCTGCAGCAGCAGAGCGGACTTTAAAATCAACATATCCATGTTCCATGTAAAAGTGATGCAGCAATTCTTGATCGTATTCGATCTTTTCCGGTGCGTAGCTGTCATCTGAAGACAAGAAACGCCACCAAACGCTTTCCTTAGTCAGAATGATTTTTTGCAGCTCTCCGTCTGTGAAAGCCCGATTCCCCACAAAAGAGATGCGGGCAATTTTAGAGGATTGACCTTCTGTGATCTCAAAAACGATATCGACCCGACCCTGATCCCGCTCGATCAGCTTGGGCTCCACTTGCGTTCCCATGTATCCTTTAAGCCGATAGATATCTCGAATGATTTGGGCCGCCTCTTGAACGCGGGCAGGTGTGTAGACCTCTCGGGGGCGGAGACGTAGCTGTGCTTTTAGCAAATCATCATTAATTTCTGAGTTTCCCTCAAAAGCGATCTGGTTTATGAGTCTATTTTCAACCACCTGCAACACAAGGGTTTTTCCTTGTTTTTGAGCAATCACATCTGCAAACAGGCCGGTTCGGAAGAGATCTTCAAGGCTCTTGTTGAGTTCTTCATCTGTGACATCTACACCTTCTTTAATTTTGAGATAGGAAAGAATGGTGGCTTTTTCAATGCGGGTATTCCCTTTCACAAGAATTTCCGAAAAAGAGGCGGAATACCCTAAGGTGACTCCAAGGGCGCTCACACTGAGCAGGAGATTTCGTATGAACGTCATAAAGGATTCCTTCTTAAGCCCAGAGTTGCACAAACCATTGGATAATTTTTAGCCGTTGTATGTCATTCCAGGTGGTCAAAATGATGAGAGATGCGACACACGCAAGACCAAAACGATAACACCACTCCAGGGTTTTTTCCGACAAAGGTTTTCCCCGGATTGCTTCAATCCCATACAGAAAAAGATGGCCGCCATCCAACAAAGGCACAGGAAACAAATTGATCAGACCTAGATTGATGGAGAGCAAAGCGATAAACCACAGGAATGCGGTCAGTCCCAGCTGGGAGACAGTGCCTGAAAGTTTTGCAATCATCAGCGGCCCCCCCATCCCGTCTGCGGAACGCTTTCCAGAGAGCATCTCATAGACGCTGACCAGGGTGTTCCATGAGATCGAGACGATCTCTTGAGCCGCGAGGCCCACCGCTTGGAAGGGATTTTTGGGCTCTGAAATGATCGCCCCGCTGTCTTGAACTCCTAAAACACCAATAGCATTTTTGGTTTCAAGAAGGGGGGATGAAGACTTAGGCGTCACTGTCAGCATCAGAGGAGCACCCTCCCGGATAAGAGAGACCTGGATCGCCTGACCAGGACGGGGGCGCACATAATTCACGATGTCGGAAAATTGCTTGATGTCTTCAGAATCCAGGCGTTGAATGAGGTCATTGGGCTTAAGCCCCCCTTCTTCAGCCGCGCTGTTTTCCATGATCACCCCAAGAATGGGGGCTGGATACCGGTACCCATCAATCGCAAAAATCCCAAAAAACAGGACAAACGCCAGGAGATAATTCGCAAACGGGCCTGCAGCAGAAACCGCCATCCGTTGCCAAACAGTTTTTCCATGGAGAGACTGGGATCGATCTTCCTCAGACATTTTTGCAAGGGCATCCGTATCCGGCGTACTGGCTGCATTATCATCCCCCCACATTTTGACGTACCCGCCGAGCGGGAGCCAGGAAATTTTCCAGCGCGTCCCCACCCGGTCATTCCATCCGAAGACTTCATGACCAAATCCAATAGAGAAAACCTCCACCTTCACACCGTTGTAGCGCGCGACCAGGTAGTGGCCAAGCTCATGAAAAAAGACCAGGACGCTCAACGCGAGCACAAAGGGCACCAGGTATCCAGCTAAACTAAGTATCGAAGCGAGCACGTCTCTCCGCCTTCCTCAAAAGATTTTTGACAAACAAATCATTAATGAAAAGAGAGTCTAGTGCGCCCTTCACCAAAAGACAAGATCTCCGAAATCCATCTCCTCCCCAAACCTTCGACACATCCTTGCGAGCCTGAAAACTTTGTGGCAAATTAAGACTCAGTCTTTTGGACTCACGACGTAGGAGTACCTGCTTTGTGAGCCAAAGGTGCGCCGTTGTAGCTCAGTGGTAGAGCACACCCTTGGTAAGGGTGAGGTCGAGAGTTCGATCCTCTCCAACGGCACCAGTTCGGGGATTTTCTGTGAGGGTATGCTTCTCCTGTCTTTTCAGACTTGTGGACTGTGAGATTCCACGTCTGCCATCCCTGTTTTATAGCTAAGTCTTGATCATTTGATGATGGGCTACTCGGTCAGTTATGGAGGTTGACGACACTTCGCTCCTCCCCCCTATGCTCAAATGAAAATACTTGAGCGATATTTTCTGGGCGCCGACGCCATTTGCGCCCATTCCCGTTCATTTGGGATTAAAATTATTCCCCAAAATTTTTATCTGTCTTCATTCCCTCTGCCATCATCAGCAACTGTACCGCATTGAGGGCTGCCCCTTTGCGTAAATTATCACAGGTCACCCAGAAAGAGAGGGTCCGCGGGTCGTCCTGACGCACAGCGCTGACAAAAGCCACATCTTCCCCTGTGGCTTCCAGAGGGGTCGTGACTCCTTCCACCCGGTCTACAAAAATTACACCAGGCGCTCCTTTCAAAAGACCGCGGGCCACCCCTACGGAGATATCATCATGAAAGACAGCGGTGACCGCTATGGAATGTCCAATCAAAACAGGGACACGAACAGTGGTGACACTGATGGGCAAATCCTCCGAGAGGCTCAAAATTTTCCGTGTCTCTTCCTGGATTTTACTCTCCTCATCGGACCAGCCGTCGTTCCCGATGCTCCCAATCTGGGGAATCACATTAAACGCAATCTGCTTCTCAAAGACACCGTGAGAAGGAGCTTGGGTCATTAGAATAGATTTTGTTTGGCTGAACAGTTCATCCATTCCCCTGCGACCTACGCCTGAAACAGATTGGTAGGTTGAGACGAAAAGACGTTCCAAACCGGTGACCTTTGTGAAGGGCGCTAGGGTTAATGCGAGAGGAATGGCCACACAATTGGGGCTGGCAATCAAAGGTGGATAGTCCCTCAGGAGATTTCCATTCACCTCAGGAATCACTAGAGGAACACTTGGGCTCATACGAAAAGCAGCGGATTTATCGATAACCCGCGCACCCTCTTTCATCGCTCTTGGCAAGATCACACGGGCAGTTGCCACAGGGGTCGCTGATAAAACCCAATCGATCCCCTTAAAATTAAACTCTTCTGTTGCAAGAACCGTGAGGTCCTGATCTCCAAAAGAGACTTGCTTCCCTTTTGATTGACTGGATCCTAAGGCAAAGATCTCCTCCACGCCAACGTTCAGAGTATCCAGGAGAGAGAGGATTGTGCGACCTACACTGCCCGTCGCCCCAAGAACAGCAATCCGTAGATTTTTATGCGCTTGTGTCATTGTGTTTTTTTATTCCCCAAAAAAATCGAAAAGGCACCCCTGTGAGCGGGATCAAGCTCGCCCAAAGAATCGTCGATAAATCAGTTCCCCACAAGGCCCATCCGCAAAAAAGAAAAGACCCGACAGCGATGCCCACGGAACTTTTAAAGCATGCCGCAAAACACCCTTGCCTAAGTTTGCTTAAAAAAGCGAATACGCACAATAAATAAATGACGATATAGGCTCCCACAGACACGTCAACGATAAAACGAATTTGAGAAGCAAGAGATTGGCTAAAAAGTCCGGTGAGACAAAAGGCAACGGCCGTTGCCGCAATCAAAATCCCATAATAAGGGGCCTGCGCTTGGTTGACCCTCTGAAAAAGACGCGGGAAAAACCCATCTTCAGCCGCCCCTTTGGCCACTTGGCTTGAAATTAAAAGCCAAGCATTTAAGGCGCCTAAACAGACTAGAATAATCACCAGAGCAATCCATGCGCCACTCCCTGGGCCCAAGAGAGAATCAATTGCCAGACCATGGCCACAGGCTGATTCCTTCAAAACGGCCGTTGGGACCAAGCCGATCACAGCCGTTGTATTGAGAACATAGAGAAGAACGACCAGCAAAGTCCCTGTGATCAGAGCCCGAGGAATTGTCTTCGTCGGGTTTTCGACAGACCCAGCGGGGGCTGTGGCCGATTCAACCCCAAGAAACCCCCAAAGCGCCAAGAAGGTCCCGTTGCCAATTGCCTGGGGCCAGCTGAGATCGGTGGTGGGGGTCAATTGATGGGGGTTTAAAAACAGAAGACCAAAGATGGGAAAGAGGAGAAGAGGGACAAGCTTCAGAATCGTCATGCCAATTTCCCAGCGGCCCGATGCCTGAACGCCCCTGAGGTTTAAAGCCACAATCCCCATCAAAATAAAGATCTGCAATAAAAACAAAGGCAGAGGACCTGATAGCCCAGGAAAGAGTAAGACAATGGAGCCCGCAATGGTCCCCAGAACCGGCAGCATCCCGAGCCAGGCTAAAATCCAATAAGTCCAGGCCACTAAAAAGCCCGCTTCCTGGCCAAAAACATGGGAAACGTACACATAAGGTCCGCCGGTCTCAGGCCACACGGCACACAAGCGTGCAAACATCAAGGCCAAGAGAATCGCCCCCATCCCTGTAATTCCCCAGCTGATAAGCCCAAGACTCCCTAAAGGCGCCATCGTGGTTGGGAATAAAAAAATGCCAGCCCCCACTTGACTGCTAATCACAAAAGCCAAAACAGACCAGAAACCCATTTTAAGGGCAGGCTTTGAATGGGTTGAAGACATCACGAAGATCCTGGATTTCATACCAAAGCTCTGATCCTTACCGATTTCGACAGAAAAAGAAAGCCTATTTGTTAACGTTTTTCAAACAAAAATTCAACGAATCTGATGGGGCTTCTCCAGGGTCGGAAGGTCGTCACAGCCAAAAGGACAAGGGGCATTTGGGCCTTCAGAGATCGCCAAAAGGAACAGGCTGACCATCAAAAGTCCGAGCGGAGCAAACACAAAAAGATATCCATCCAGGCGATCCCAGAGCCCCCCATGTCCCGGGATCAAGGTGCCTGAATCTTTCACCCCCAAAAAACGTTTGGCTGCGGATTCTAACAAATCTCCGGTTTGAGAGAGAACCGAAACAAGGACCGCGAAACCCAAAAAGGCCATATCCAGAGATCCTGAAAAAAAGCCTAAAATTTTGGGGTCAAAGGGGACAAAGAGATGAACGCAGCACGCAAAAACCACAGCCGCGAGACAGCCTGCTCCAAAGCCGCTCCAGGTTTTGTTCGGGCTAATTTTCTGTGCTAATTTAGGCCCACCCATCAGGTTCCCTCCAATATAAGCAGCAGAATCTGTAACGATCACAATGCCGCACAGGTACAGGAAAGCAGGGATGCTGATGGAGAGCACACCCATCCCTAAAAAGGCAACCCCAGAGACTCCGATGGCGGCTCCGAGCACAAGGCGCCCTTTCAGGCTCCTCCTCCGCGCGCTCCGCAGGTAGACTTTGGTCACCTCGATCCAGAGCGAGAACATCAGAAAGAGTAAAGCGGTCAACCGCCACAGAGGTGGTAGAAAGCAAAATCCCACAAACAGGACAAGCAGAACGACAGCAGAAACGACCCGTGTGTAAAAGTTATTCAGCCCCGCCAAAGCGTCTCTCCCGTGTTTGATAGATGTCAACGATTCGTCTGAACTCATCTGGCCCAAAATCAGGCCAGTAGGTTGGAACAAACGCAAATTCTGTATAGGCAAGCTGCCAGAGGAGAAAATTGCTCACGCGCTCTTCCCCCCCGGTTCGAATGAGCAAATCCGGGTCTGGAGCCCCAGCGGTATAAAGAAATCCAGCAAAGCGTTCCTCTGTGATATCCCCACAGGTCAGGCGCCCTGCCACAATCTCCCCCGCCATTCTCTGGACCGCAGAGACAATTTCCGACCGACCTCCATAACTCAAAGCCACCTGTAAACAGAGGCCTGTGTTGGGGCTAGATCGTGTCTCCACACCGATAATCCGATCTTGGAGCGGGGAGGGAAGACGGCTTAAGTCTCCAATCACCCGTAAGCGAATATTCTGAGCTAAAAGAGCGGCTTCTTCCCGTTCCAGATACAGCTCGATGAGAGTCATGAGCCCCCGAACCTCCAGAGACGAGCGGCCCCAGTTCTCGGATGAAAACGCATACACCGTCAGGTAGGAAATCCCCAGTTTTGATGCAGTCTCTACAATCGCTTTCAGGGTTTCGGCCCCTTGCTTGTGTCCAAAAAGACGGGGTTGTCCCTGGGCCCGCGCCCAGCGGCCGTTCCCGTCCATAATCAAGGCGACATGTTGAGGAATGGGGGCCATTGAGCACTCTACTTCTGAGGGCTAGACAGATCCCGCCGCATGATGGTCCATTGCTGCAGCACAGAAAGCAGGTTGTTCCATGTCCAATAAATCACAAGGCCCGAAGCAAACTGCCCCAGCATGAAAGTAAAGACCACCGGCATCACGTACAAAAACATCACCCGTTGCGCTGGATCCGCTGGGGGTGGGTTCAATCTTTGCTGCAGGACCATGCTGAGCCCCATCAAAACAGGCCAAATCCCGAGGTGAAGAAAGCTGGGAGGGGTCCAATCAATTAAACCAAACAGCGTAAAGAAGTTGCTGGGATCCGGAGCTGCTAAATCTTGAATCCATCCAAAGAACGGTGCATGCCGCATCTCGATGCTAATAAACAAAACTTTATATAAAGCGAAAAACGCGGGAATCTGCAGAAGCATTGGCAAACAGCCAGACACCGGATTAATTTTTTCTTTCTTGTAAAAGGCCATCATTTCTTGGTTTAGCTTGGCGGGATCATCCTTGTAGCGGGCGCGTAGCTGCTCCATCATCGGCTGAACCTTCTTCATTCGCGCCATGGCATGATAGGACCGGTTCGCGAGAGGGAAAAACAACAGTTTCAACAAAACTGTAAAGAGCAAAATGGCTAAACCAAAATTTCCCGTGAACCCCTTAAGCCACGTGAGGGCGTAAAAAATGGGTTTCGTTAAGAAATAGAACCATCCAAAATCTACCGCCAAATCGAAATGTTTGATGGATGCAGACGCCTCATACCCATCCAAAAGAGCCAAAACTTTCGCTCCGGAAAATACCCGAGACTCTAACGTTAGTGTCCCATGGGGCTCAACGACTTGAAACGGTGTCCGATAGCTGACCTGCACCTGAGGCTTGTCTCCAGCGATGGATTGAAACTTCGGTATAATTTTTCCTGGAGGGGCAAACGAGACCAACCAGTATTTGTCCGTGATTCCAAGCCAGCCAGTTATGGGGTCAAGGGTCACAGGGCCTTTCTCTTGAAGGGTGTCATACCCAACTTCTTTCAAAGTCCCATCAAAAGCGCCCAAGGGGCCCTCATAAAGAATAAAATTCCCCTCAAGATTCTGCGGCTTCACACGCGTCAACATCCCTTGAAGACCCAGGTGCAGAGGACTAGAGCCTTTGTTGGTCACCGAATGGGTAACAGTGAACATATAGTTTTCGTCAATGCTGATGGTTTGGCGAAACGTCAAAGCTTGGCCATTGTCCCAAGACAAAGTCACAGGGGTTTGAGGCGTTAGGGTCTGGCGATCTGCAGTCCATACCGTGTCTTCCCCGGGCAATGAAATTGCCTGCCGTGTGCGGCTCATCCAGCTATGGAACACCCGGTAGGACTTGGACGTTTGTTGGGGGGAGAGCAGTAAAATCTCTGGGCTTTTCGGATCTGTCGTTTCACGATAGGTGCGCAAGTAAAGATCATCAAACTGCGCCCCCTTCAGATTAATAGACCCCCGAAGCTTTGGCGTATCGATGGTGATCCGAGGATGGGCCTTCAGGGCCTCCTCCCTTGGTAAATCTGGAAGAGAGGCTTCAGACGCCGCAAAATCTGTAGACGTGGCTTCGGAAGGCTGAGTCGCGGGTGTATTCTGGATCTCGGACGAGGAAACTTGAGGGCCTCTCCATTTATCAACAAGGTAATTTCCACCGAAAAATACACCTGCACACAGAGCCAAAACAGCAAGAAAATTCTTTTGATCAGAGCCCACGCGGCCGCTCCCTTTTCAATCCTAAACGATAGATTCTTCATACCTAACAGACTTTCGTTCCGTCGTTAAGGGTTTATGAATTGTCCCGATCAAAAAACATTGGGTTGACTGGGTCTCTATTCGAAAACATTCAAAATCTTGCTGTCCTTTAGGTTCAAGGACACCTTCCAATCCATCAAGGCATAAAACTAAGTTAAGATTGAAAAATGAGGTATATAGCAAAAAACTGATTCCAAATGGTAGAACCGTCCGCTGCGTGCCTGAGTCAGGAAGGAAGAGACTGGGGTTGAGGAGAAACTAGACCGAAGGGGAGAGAGGGGCGGAGGGATGACCTTCGCTCCGGAGAGTTTGTCTCAATTGAAAGGCCTTTGGCTATAGATTTTTAATGAGTGAATACAATTATTTAAATCTTATATCTTGTCATTTTTCGATTAATAGTCAATATTCATTTATTGGTTTTTTGAATGGAGTTATTTTATGACAAGAAAAAAAATATTTATTTATTTGTCTTTTGTCGTTTCCGCAATCACTTTTTTGACCAGCACAGGAAGGGCTCAAGGACGAATAAAGGTGATGGATCCACAAGCCCAGGGGGAGACGGCAAGAGCTGCTGAAGCTTCTAAAACACCGTCTCAACGGCACACAGGGGCGTTATCTCTGCCAAAAGGCTATGGGTTCGACGAAAAACAGATAGACCAGGCGATCGCGCTCAGTTTGAAAGAACAAGCACAACAGAAGGCGAAGGCGCTCAATTTGGCAAAAAAACCTCAGCTGGACACAGGGCGAATCTTTCGGCAGCAAAGCGATGGGTTCGACAAAACACAGATAGACCAGGCGATCGCGCGCAGTTTGGAAGCACAAGCACAAGGAGGCACAGCGGCGTTCTCTCAGCAGAAAAGCGATGGGTCCGACGAAAAAAAGATAAAGTATACAGGAGCTGCTGCTCAAAAATCTGCTTCTTGGGAAGCCCCATCTGCTAAGCAAAGCAGTGCTTCGTCCCCAATTCAAACGTGGGAAGATTTTCCAGGATTTCCGGAGTATTTAAAATATAAGATGAAACAAATTAACGATAATATGAAACAAATTAACGATAATATGAAACAAATTAGCGCTGAGGAATTGACATCGGATGAGATGGGCCTTGTAGTCCGAGCGAAGCTTATAGGACAGTACCAAGCAGAAGCGAGATATAAGGGGGGTGACCTGAGTTTGGAAGACATCCAGAAAGTACAACGCGTAGCCATAAGGGGTGCCTTGATGGCTTACTGGAAGCAGATGCGCGGAGAACCTCTGGATCATTTAAAAGAAGAATGGTGGTTTGCAGGGATACAAAACATGTTGGCCTCTAAGAGATAACCTATGAGGTAAGCGCTTTCGCGCCTCATCTCTGCGTTTAAATCTAGCGCAAAAGGCCGGGGAA
This sequence comes from Holosporales bacterium, assembly GCA_044361745.1. Classification (GTDB taxonomy): domain Bacteria; phylum Pseudomonadota; class Alphaproteobacteria; order Holosporales; family CAZGKG01; genus JBIKIF01. The sequence goes on from JBIKIF010000007.1 coordinate 54,770, forward strand.
AATGTTCTCCGGCTTTTTTTATCAGGCCGTAGGAATGAAAGAACTTTAGGCAATTGAGGAGTTTCTTGGCCACGGACGGCTTATGGCATCGCTTTTGGATTCCTTTGAGGGAGAGTTTTCGAGGGTGGTTTGTTGGGATGGTAGAGAGCAGGTTCATGACGGTTTTTTTTGATTAAGTTCATGTTTTCTAAAGTGTTTGAAGATCTGATGCCTGTCTGATCTTCTTTAAAATGAACGTCAAGAATCCAATGAACATTGTTTTCCCCCAATGCTGGGTGATCATGTCAGCAAAAGGATCTGGGGCACCCTGGAAGCTGGCGGTGTCGTCACGATCCTCATGGGTCCAGTGCTCCATACTATTTCAGAGACTGCCCCCCTTAAGTTCGTTTCAAATATGTGAACCGGAACTCCGGCCCCAGGAGACATTCGCCACCTTTTCAAGGGGCCGTTAGAGAATGTCATATTGTTGGAGTGAAAAATGATCTTGGACAATGGGTCGAAAAAAAGATAGGGTTTCGACATTATTGTATGGCGCATGAAAGTTTCCCCCGGATGCATCCTTTGCTGAAACAATCTCCTTCTGAAATTGGGATCATCCATTTCACAGGCATTGGTGGCGTTGGGATGAGCGGGATCGCCCAGCTTCTTCATCAACAAGGATATCATGTTCAAGGAAGTGATCAGAGTGACAGTTTTTTTGTCCAGAGTTTGCGCAATTTAGGGATTCCAGTCTCTATTGGCCATTCTCCTGAATATATCCAAGGGGTGCGGGTGCTTGTGATCTCTTCAGCCGTTGGATTCGATAATATTGAAGTCCAAACTGCCAGATCCATGGGAATTCCTGTTTTAAAACGGGCTCAGTTTCTTGGGGAGCTCATGCGTAGCCGGGTGGGCATTGCGGTTGCAGGCACCCATGGCAAAACAACCACAACCTCTTTGATCGCCGCTCTTCTGGATCAGGCATCCCTTGACCCGACGGTTGTGACAGGCGGCGTCATGAATCAGTACTCCAATACGATGCGGATTGGTCGGGGAGACCTGATGGTGGTGGAGGCGGATGAATCGGATGGATCCCTTCTTCATTTGCCTGCCCAGATTGGGATTGTCACGAATATCGATCCTGATCACATGGAATTTTATAAAACAAATGAAGCGCTGCAAGATGTTTTTTTGCGTTTTCTCAACCAAATCCCTTTTTATGGCTTGGGAATTGTTTGTGTTGATTGCCCATGGGTGAGGGCGCTCTGCACAGAAATTCACAGCACGCCCCTCATTCGGTATGGGTTCCATGAGGATGCCCAGATTCGGGCACTCAATGTCCGCATGTCCGCCCGGGGGATGGCGTTTGATGCCCGGTTCCCTGACGGATCCCTGTGGGAAAACCTGACCCTCGCGCTTTATGGCAATCATAACGTACAGAACGCTCTCGCTGTTCTGGCCCTTGCTTACCATTTAAAACTTGGTCGGGACATCGTGGAGGCGGTGTTTTCCAGTTTTGCGGGCGTCAAGCGGCGCTTTACCCAAACGGGAGTTGTAGACGGAGTGCGTGTCATTGATGATTACGCCCATCATCCTGTCGAAATTCAGGCTGTTCTTAAAGCAGCCAAAGGCCTTTGTGAAGGGCGTGTGATTGTGGTCTGTCAGCCCCACAGGTATTCACGGGTGTCTGATCTTTTTGATGCGTTCAAGACTTGTTTCCATGGCGCGGATGAGCTGGTTCTTTTGCCGATTTATGCGGCAGGAGAGACGCCTCTCTCTGTCTCATCAGAGAAACTTCAGAAAGAAGTTGTGGGTGTTTTAGGAGGCGTCGTTCATTTGTCCAATTTTGAAGAAGTGGCTCCTTATCTTCGTGCGCGCCTGAAGCCCTTGGACATGCTGCTGTGCTTAGGGGCAGGCAACATCACACAACTTGCTTACCGCCTTCCGCAAGAATTGTCGTCTGCGCTCTCAATTTAAAAAGAGGTCATAGACTTATGGATGCTTTTCAGTGGGATTGGGTTCCAACACATGCGGGGAGTTATCAGTATGCAGCCCCTCTCGCACAATCGACCTGGTTTCAGGCTGGGGGGGCAGCAGATCTTCTATTTAAACCCTCCAACTTGCACGGCCTGTCTTTGTTTCTTAATCAAAGACCATCCCATATTCCTTATACCGTTTTGGGGGTGGGCTCTAATGTTCTGATTCGGGATGGAGGTGTTCGAGGGGTCGTGATCCGGCTGGCATCGGGGTTTCGTACTTTTTGTGTCGATCATACGGATGTAGAGGTTTCCGCAGGGCTTCTGGACCGCAATGTGGCGGAAAACTGTTTTCTTTCTGGCATAGGGGGTCTTGAATTCTTAGCCACAATTCCCGGGACGATTGGGGGGGCTTTGCGTATGAACGCAGGAGCCTATGGAAAAGAGATCAAAGACTGCCTTGTGTATGCGACGGCTCTCGATCCGAGCGGACAGGTGCATCGTTTGTTTCCCGATCAAATGGATTTCGGATACCGCTTTTGCGGTGTTCCCCATGATTGGATTTTTATTGGGGCACGCTTGCGGGGATTTTCTGACGCGCCAAAGGCCATTCGGGAACGCATGGACGCGTGTCTTCGTGCCCGGGAGCAAACCCAGCCCACTCGTGGACGGACAGGGGGCAGTACATTTGCCAATCCTGAGGGCTGCCGGGCTTGGGAGCTTATTGATCGTTCTGGATGTCGGGGCTTGCGGGTCGGGGGTGCGGTGGTCTCAGAGAAGCACTGTAATTTTTTGCTCAATACAGGGGGGGCGACCGCCCAGGATATTGAAACCCTTGCGGAAGAGATTCGGTCCCGCGTTTGGGATGCCACAGGGGTGCGACTGAGGTGGGAGATTCAGCGGATTGGAGAGCCTCTTGAAGCGCCTGCTTGTGAAAACAATAGGCAGATCGTTGGGCACATCAGTCAATCAGAATTTTAGGTTCTGTGTAGGAATTTTATTCTATAATAGGGGCGCTTATCATGACATTTCCCGATCTATCTCCCATTGCTTTTTTTGTGTTTGGCTGGCCCGTGCGGTGGTATGGGCTTGCTTATTTTTTTGGAATTTTGGGCGCGTGGCAGTACTGCAAGGCGATCCTCCCTGCGTTTCCAGGCTTGAAAGAGAGGGATTTAGATGACCTGATTCCTTGGGCGATTGTCGGGATCGTGGTGGGTGGACGGTTGGGTTATGTCTGCCTCTATGCGCCTGATTATTTTTGGGCCCATCCTTGGGAGATTTTCCAAGTTTGGCGGGGAGGTATGGCTTTTCATGGGGGACTTCTGGGGGTGGGTTTTGCCCTCTTGATCTATGGAGCGCGCCATTCGATTTCTTGGTTATCTTTGGGGGATTGTTTGGCATGTGGCTCGCCCATTGCTTTATTCTTGGGGCGTCTTGGCAACCTTATCAACCAAGAAGTCTACGGTCGCCCCACAGAAATGCCCTGGGGCGTTGTGTTTCCGAAGGCTGGACCTTTGACCCGCCACCCTAGTCAAATCTATGAGGCTTTGCTTGAGGGAATAGTTTTGTTTCTCCTGTTGCGTTTTGCGTTGCCTCGATTGAAGAGGTGTGCTCCAGGCACAATGATGGGGATCTTTTGTATCGGCTATGGGGTTGCAAGATTTTTCTGCGAGATATTTCGCGAGCCTGACGGTCTCTGGAGTTGGAAATTTTTGACTATTACGTCCGGGCAGTTGTTTTCTGTCCCGTTATTTTTTATTGGAGTTTTATTTTTCTCATTGAATTTGAAGGATAAAAAAGTATAAAAATGAGGGCAATAAAAGTTGACATTATTTTTAAATTAACTACAATTTTAATTGGCTACAGGTGTTCTGGGTAGTCTAGAAAATAATTGGGAGAAGAACGATGGTTCCATGAATTTTTGAGCGTCTGATGTAGTTCAGATCACCGGAGCTCTCTGGCCCAATACCAGGGAGCCCCCCTTGAAACTCTATCAATGCCATCTTTGTATCAAAAAATTGTTAAGACTTTTTTTTGTGACCGTTGTGTCGTCTTATCCTTTCCTCTCCCTATTCTTTTGGAGTCCTCACAAGGCGAGAAACCTGTCTGGGGGGCTTTACGAACAGAGAAAAATCTTTTACATAAAAGGGTATGGATCCTGAGCGTAAGCTAGGGGTGTCTCCTTGCCAGAATAGTTTTCTGGCTTTTTGCCTTCTTTGGGGGCTTTTTTGAAACCGTAAGGGGAACATATGCCACTTTATGAATTGATATTTCTCGTCCGTCAGGACGTCTCTCAGGCCCAAGTCACGGTGCTTTCCGACCATTTTAAGGCTGTTCTCGAAGAACGGGGCGCTTCTGTTCCTAATGTTGAATACTGTGGACTCAGAAATTTAGCGTACCGTGTGAAGCGAAACAAGAAAGCCCATTATGTTTTGATGAACATTGAAGGACCTTCTGTCGCGGTTGATGAGCTTGAGCGTCAAATGGGTCTTCATGAAGATATCTTGCGCCATCTCCGTGTGAGTGTTTCCAAATTGGATAACAACCCTTCAGCTTTGGCCCAGAACCGTGCTCACCGGGATCGGGATGATGAAGGTTCTCAGAGGTCTTATACCCCTCGGGATGCTTCTCCTGTTCTCTCTGCTGACGCTTAAAAAGGATATTGTCCATGGACTCTCAACGCCCTGATCGTAAAGACGAAACGTCTACATCCAGCGCCCCTGCCCATTCAAAAAAGGCTTTTTTCCGTCGTCGGAAGGTGTGTCCTTTTAAGGGATCTGATGTAGAGATTGATTACAAAAATGTAAGACTTCTTCAGAAATATGTGACAGAGCGGGGCAAGATTATTCCAAGCCGTATCACATTTGTTTCTGCAAAAAGACAGAGAGAATTGGCGATTGCTATTAAACGGGCGCGCTTTCTTGCTTTGATGCCGTTTGCAGTCGATTGATTCTGTCTTGTTTCCAACTTTAAAACACCTTCACTTCTTGTTTGAGAACCGTTCTGCGGGTGCTATTTTCTTGGGAGTTGTGGCAAGTTTTTTGTTTGCTGCCCCGGTTCCCTTGATCCCATTTCTGGCTTTTCTTCCCCTCTTGCTGAGTCTTTGGCTTTGGGGGGAAGAGGGTTTGTTCATCTCGAGCGCAGCCGCTCTCGTGCTTGTGATGCTGTTCACTTTTTATCTGCCCGTGATTACCTTTGTCGTGATTTATGTTTTCCCTCTTCTGTGCCTTGGCCGTATTCTCCCAAAGACTCGGACGCTTTCCAAAGCAGCTCAGTCACGGGTTCCCCTGTCCAAGTCTTCAGGAGGGGGCTATTTTGAAGCGAAACTCGTTGGACTTTATGTTTTAATTGCGGCCATAGTCGCCCTTGCAACGCTTTGGTTACTGTCTCAATTTGTAGATCTGGACGCAAGAGGGGCTTTTTTTGAACAACTCTTGTCTCAGACTGGAAAATCGCAGGATGATCCCTTGCGCGATGGACTCCTCATTACTTATAGCCCTGCCCTTATGGGCATTCTATGGGCCGGTGTCTTTGCTCTGAACATATCTCTGAGTCTCATGATTGCGCGTCGCATCGGGGTTGAGGTGCCTTTTTCGTGGGATGGGTCTCGGTGGGCTCTTGGGACATGGCCCTATGGAATTTTTGCTGTTGTTCTCATGGGGGCGGTTTTAGGCCCCAATCCGGGATTCGTTTTATTTGCGCGAAATCTGTTGCCAGCCCTGACGATTCCATTCTGGGTTGAAGGGGCTTTGGTGACAAATTCTCTGATCAAACGTTTGTCTCAAAATTGTTGGATCCAGAGGTTTTTGTGGGCAGGACTTGCATTGTTAGGGTGGCCTCTGCTAATGGTGTTATTCTTAGGGTTTATTGAGCCATGGAGCCAACTACGTCTCCAAAGCCGTAAAAGATTATAAAGGAGAGATGGGATGCAGATGGAATTAGTGCTTTTGAAGAATGTTCGTAACCTCGGCAAGATGGGGGACATCGCACGGGTTGCGATGGGTTACGGGCGTTACCTTCTTCGTCAGAACGTGGCATTACGTTCGACAAAAGAAAACAGAGATCATTTTGAAGCCCAAAGATCCCATTGGGAGCAATTGGATCTGGCCCATAAAGAAGAAGCCGAAACTTTGGCTACGCTTCTGAATAAGAAAGTGTTTTCCCTCGTGCGGCAAGCGGGTGAGAGTGGTCATCTTTATGGGTCCGTCTCTGCGAAGGATATTTTTGATCTTCTCAAAGCGGGGGGATTTCCTGTTCCAAGAAATGCGGTGTCTTTGCCTCATCCTCTCAAAACCCTTGGTCATCATTCTGTGACCCTGGATTTCCATGCAGATGTCTTTGCAGACATCTCCATTGTGATTGCAAAAACAGAAGAAGAAGCGGCTCTCCAGAAAGCGGTTCTTGAAAGGGCATCCAAGCCTAAGGACGTTCCGTCTGAGGACTCTTTGGCGTAACCCTGTGTTCTCGGATGTCATCCGATTCTGGAGCGCTCGAATCTGAAGGTTTTTCAGGATTCTTCTGTTTTAGGGGTTCCTATGTGGGCTTTCAAAATTTCCCGTTCCCTCCCGAATCTTCTTTCGGGGGGGCGTGTGCTTCTTGTTCCTGCCCTGGTATGGGCCCTTTTGACCCATTCTTTTAGGCTGGCCTTGATTCTTCTGATAGGGGCTTGCCTTTCGGACTGGCTTGACGGATTTTTGGCCAGGCGCTGGTCTGTTCAGACGTCCCTCGGTGCGGTTTTGGATCCGCTCGCAGATAAGCTTCTTGTGACGTCTCTTTTTATCACTTTAGGGGCCTTAGGGGTTTTTCCCGTTGTTCTGGTCGGTGTGGTGATGGGGAGGGACCTTCTGATTCTTGGGGGTCTTCTGGCTTTAAAGCTTCAACAGATCTCTCCCCCTCTTCAGCCTCTTTGGATCAGCAAACTGAACACAACCGTTCAAATGCTTCTTTTGTGTGGCACGGTGGGAAGTCTTGCCCTTCAAGGAGTCCCTCAGGGCACCCCGTGGGCCCCTCTCTTTCATGGGGGGTGTATTTTAACTTTAATCACAACCTTCCTCTCCGGAGGGGCTTATGTCAGAATGGGCCTTCGTCTTTTCAAGGAAAAGAGCTGCTTATGACCCGCTCAACTGCGATTTGGATCTCAATAGGGGCTGTCCTCTTGGCCCTGGGATGGCTTTTGTGGAGTACTCTAATTCCTTTTGGCGTGAGTTATCTCTTGGCGTATATGCTTACACCGATTGTGACGCGTCTTGAGCGCACAGGCTGTCCAAGGTGGTTGACAAGCTACCTTCTCATGGCAGGTCTCTTTTCTTTGGTTTTTGTGTTGCTTTTTGTCTTGGTTCCTTTTCTAGAGCGCCAATTTACATTGCTTCTCAAATTTTTGCCCGTCTATGGAGAATGTTTGGTGCTTCGGGCCCGACCTCTTTTCCAAATATTTCAAAAATATACAGACATTGGCCCCATGAGCCCAGTGATTGTGAGTGCTTTGAATGATATCTTATCTGCGACGATTCGGTTCTTTCTGAAAATTTTGACCAGTGGCTCTGCTCTGGCGAATATTCTGTCCTATGTCTTTTTTGTGCCCTTGATGACTTTTTATTTTCTTAAAGATTGGCCGAGGGTGAAAGAATCAGCGTTCGCTCTGATTCCTCCGTCGCAGCGCCCTTCCATGCAAGCGTTTCTTCAAGATATTGATGCCGCACTGCAAAATTATGCCCGAGGTCAGTTGCTCGTTTGCGCCATTCTTGCGCTTTATTATATGACAATGCTCAGCGTGATTGGCCTGAATTTTGCCCTCCTCCTGGGGTGTTTGACCGGGTTTCTTATTTTTGTCCCCTATCTTGGCTTCTTGACGGGGCTCACATTTTCTCTGGGGATCGCCCTCAGTTCTTTTGATTCATCGTCTATGGCTCTCAGCGTTCTTGCCATTTATGCGGTGGGTCAATGCCTTGAGGGTGTTTTTTTGACGCCTCGTTTTGTGGGGGGAAACACAGGTCTACATCCCCTATGGATCCTTTTTGCTTTGTTTGCAAGTGGAGCTCTTTTTGGGATCGGAGGTGTGATTCTTTGTTTGCCGCTTGCAGCCTGTGCTCGGGTTGTTTCCCTGTGGGGGATTAAAGCGTGGCGGCGTACTACCGGTTATGAACTCCCCCCATTGTAAAGCTGTCCAGTGGATCAAATGCTTCTCCCTTTAAGTTTGCCTGTCCACTTCACGGAACAAGATTTTTTTGAAAGCCCCATCAATCGGGAGGCTCTCCAATGGATTCGCGCGTGGCCCCATTGGCCCAGCCACGGCCTGATTATCTATGGTCCTAAGGCGTGCGGTAAAACACACTTGTCTTACATTTTTGAGCACAGGACCCATGCTCTACGCATGTCTCTCCCTCAAAATGAAGATGAGGGCCATCTCCTCCTCAATCATTTAGATGCGAACCCTGTCTGTGTTCTGGATGATGTGGACGCCTTTTTACATGTGCCTTCTGCTGCCTCCTTCTTGTTTCATTTTTACAATCTGCTTCAGGAAAAGAAGGGTAGCTTTCTTCTGCTCATGGAGACCCCTCCCGCTCACCTTGCAATCCCTCTTCCAGATTTGAGCTCGCGTCTCCGTTCACTGCCTGCCATTTCTGTAGGTCAACCTGATGATGCGCTGCTCGTCCAAGTGATGACCAAACTGTTTGCAGATCTTCAGCTGGAGGTGACGCCCGCTATCATTGACTACCTCCTGCACCATATGGAGCGTTCTTTTGCGGGTGCACGCACCCTTATCCATGGGCTGAATCGGAGAAGTCTTCAGGAAAAGCGTCCCATGACTTTAGAATTTTGTCGAAAATTTTTATGTGTCGATGCGTCTTCAAATCTTGAATAACCTCAGATGTAAAGCTGTTATAGCTCAATTCATATAGCCAAAACTCTCTCTCCTCATTCTTGGCGTGACAGTGTCTCAGGCTCAGACTGCTTTAAGATTCGCCAAACTGAAAAACGGGTGGTGGATGACTCCCTCATGCCTTTTGCGGAACACTTTCTATCTAGGAAGGTTTTTTTAGATATCTCTGTCAATTCAAAGAAGCGGGTTGAAAATTACTTGTGCAATTGCGTATGAGCAACCATGAGACCCAGATGCTGCCGTCTCTGAGGGTTGAGAGTGTCAGACTCTTCTCTCCTGACCGTCTTCAAAAACTTTGGAAAATATGGCGCACCCGAGAAGATTCGAACTCCTAACCCCCAGATCCGTAGTCTGGTGCTCTATCCGATTGAGCTACGGGTGCTTTTGAAACACGACCCATAAAGGGGGTCTGTATTCATCACTGTGACTTCCTTAAAGGTGCCATACTCTTCTCTAAAGTCAACACCTCGCAGGCAGTATTTTCCATAAAAAATGAAGGAGGGGCAATAGCTGCCTGGGCAGCCGCAAGACGGGCGACCGGCAGGCGATAGGGGGAGCAAGACACGTAGTCCAGACCTGCCTGGTGAAAAAAAGAAATGGATTGAGGGTCTCCGCCATGTTCGCCGCAAATCCCAAGCTTGATGGTTGGTTTGACGGCCCGAGCCCGGGCGACTGCGATCTGAATCAGCTCCCCTACACCGGATTGATCCAGAGAAGCAAACGGATCCCGGTCAACGATACCTTTTTTCCGGTAGGGACCGAGGAATGAAGAGGCGTCATCTCTTGAAAACCCAAAGGTCGTTTGGGTCAAATCATTGGTCCCAAAGCTCATGAAATCCGCGATTTCAGCGATTTTCCCCGCTTTGAGGGCGGCCCGCGGGAGTTCAATCATTGTTCCCACTTTGTATGAAAGAGGCGTCTGATGGCGACCGATGATGAGGGCAGCCCGCCCATCAATCAACTGCCGCATCAGACGAAATTCCCCAGACAGAGAGACCAGAGGCACCATAATTTCTAAGGTGATCCCGTTCCCTTCCTTCTCCGTCAGGATCGCCGCTTCTAATAAAGCGTCAATTTGGCTTTCGTAAATTTCAGGCGCCGTGATCCCAAGGCGACAGCCTCGGTGTCCCAGCATTGGATTGGCTTCATGGAGTTCAGAGATCCGGTTGCGAACCGCACTGGGGGTGATCCCCAGAGAAGAGGCCAGTTGGTCAATTTCTCCGTCCCCGTGGGGAAGAAACTCGTGAAGGGGAGGATCCAGAAGACGAACGGTGACCGGAAGGCCCGCCATCACCCGGAAAATCTCTACAAAATCCTGCCGTTGCATGGGGAAGATTTTTCGCAGAGCTGCTTTTCGCGCACCCTCTCCACTGGCGAGAATCATTTCCCGCACCGCCAGAATCCGCTCGGTCTCAAAGAACATGTGCTCGGTCCGGCAGAGGCCGATCCCCTCCGCTCCGGAGGCCAGAGCCACTTGCGCATCTTGGGGAGTGTCTGCGTTCGCCCGGACTGATAAGGTGCGCACCCCATCCGCCCAACCCATAAAGGTTTGGAAAACGTCTGAGGTCACAGGGGGTTCAACCTGCCCGCACCCTTGGAAAATCTCTCCCGTTGTGCCGTTGAGGGTGATCCAATCTCCAGCTTTCAGCTGGATCCCTCTCAAGGAAAGGGTGCCGCCTGTGGGATCAATATACAGGTTCTCTGTGCCTACCACACAAGGCTTTCCCATGCCTCGGCCCACAACGGCCGCATGGCTGGTCATGCCTCCACGGGCGGTCAGAATGCCTTCCGCTACCGCCATTCCTTGAATGTCTTCCGGGCTGGTCTCTTCCCGGACAAGCACCACTTTCTCTCCTTGCTCGACATGCCAGAGACAGTCTTCCGTCGAAAAAGCAATGCGGCCAATAGCGGCGCCAGGAGAGGCAGGTAGGCCTTTCCCCATCAAAGGAAGGGTGTGATTCGCCACCAGGCAGGGATGGAGAAGCTGATCTAAGGTGGGGGGGTCGAAACGACGCAGCGCTTCGCTTCGGTCAATCAGGTTTTCCTGCACCATGTCTACCGCCATTTTTAGGGAGGCCACGGCGGTGCGCTTGCCATTGCGGGTCTGCAGCAGCCAAAGTTTGCCTTCTTGGATGGTGAATTCAATGTCCTGCATATCCTTGAAATAGGTCTCCAGCTGTTCCTTCATCTGAACCAACTGGGTGAATACGTCCGGCATGACCTCTTCAAGTGAAATTTGATCAGGGTGTTGTTTTTGGCTGGAAGTGAGGGGCTGGGGCGTGCGAATCCCCGCCACCACATCTTCCCCCTGCGCTTTCAGAAGGTACTCACCGAAAAAAACTCGCTCCCCCGTCGAAGGGTTTCGGGTGAAGGCCACCCCTGTTCCGGAGTGATCACTGAGGTTTCCAAACACCATAGCCTGCACAATGACTGCTGTCCCCCAGCGCTCTGGGATCATATAAAGCTCTCGGTAGGTGATCGCCCGCGGGTTCATCCAGCTCCTCAAAACCGCCCCGATGGCCCCCCACAGCTGCTCATGAACGTCCTGGGGAAAAGAGACCCCTGAAATCTGGTGAATCTTGTTTTTGTAGTGGCCTACAATAGCGCGGAGATCTTCCTCCCCTAAGTCGCTGTCTTCCGACACTTGGCGAACCGTTTTGTATTGCTCGAGAATGTCTTCAAATGCATGCAGCCCAAGGCCCATCACCACATTGCTATACATTTGGATGAAACGACGATAGCTATCAAAAGCAAAGCGCCCATTGCCTGTGCGGGCTTTCAGACCTTCCACGGTTTGGTCATTGAGGCCGAGATTTAAAATGGTGTCCATCATGCCAGGCATGGAAGCCTTTGCCCCAGAACGCACCGACAACAGAAGCGGCTTCTCTGGATCCCCAAGGCGTAAACCTAAAGGCGCCTCAATGGCCTTCAGCGCTTCCGATACTTGGGGCTCGAGTTCCAAAGGATAGATTTTCCCCTGGGCGTAGAAGGTATTGCAGAGTTCTGTCGTGACCACAAATCCAGGAGGCACAGGGAGATTCAGTCGTTGCATCTCCACAAGGCCAGCTCCCTTTCCTCCTAAAAGGGTTTTGGCCTCAGCCCCATCTGTGCCTGGATAATCTTCAAAGGCGTAAACCCAACGGTTCATAGGCGCTCTCCTCGGTGAGATGGGCTGATGTCTAAATCTGAAAAATTCCCCAAGCAAGCGAGGGAACTTTTGAGAGCCCACAGAAGAGACAGCCGGTTTTCTTTGAGCTCGGGGTTTTCTGCGTGAATGGTGACTTTCTCAAAAAAGGCATCGACAAAAGGCCTCAGGGGCGACCAGTCTGCGAAGGAGGCCGTCAAAGGCAGGCCCTCAAACGCCTCCCAAAGAGCCGTCTCTGCCCCGTCCTGAAAGAGGGTGGGGGAAGGGGCCTGGTGATGGGGAGTCCACCCCTTTTTTTGAGTTGCTGTCAGCAAAGAGCTGATACGGTTCTCAAGAGCCAAGAAATCCTGGGCCTTCTCCGTCTTCAAAAATAGGGCAAGAGAGGTGGCGTGGGCCACGAGACCCTGGAGATCTCCGTGGGACAGGACCGTGGCAGCACTGGCAGCCCGTAGCATCATCGGGGAAATCTGCTCCCCCTCCAGGATGTTCTGAAGGCGCTCCAAAATAAAAGGCCAGAGAGTCTGAGACCATAGGGCTTCCGAGTCAACGTCCCCCAGCAGTCCTTGGGCCCGATAGGCGCGCCCTGCCTCCATGAACAGGCATTCAAGAGACGGCAGCCCCTCCCAAGACCGTATCAGGGCAATGAGGCCCGCCGCCGCCCGGCGAAGCGCCAGGGGATCTTTAGAGCCTGTCGGCGTCACACCGGCCCCAAAAAACCCATAGAGGGTGTCAATGCGGTCCAGGATTCCCAAAGAAGCGCCGAAGACGGTTGCAGGTGTGGTGCTGTACTGATCTCTGAGAGCCTCCGCAAAATCCTTTGGCAGCCCCTCCTCAAAGCCATAGCGCATGCCCATGATGCCCTGAAGTTCAGGGAACTCCCCCACCATTTGGGTGGCAAGATCTGCCTTTGACAACCGGCAGACGTCCTCCAGGCCCTCCAGATCTGGAAAAAAACTGCGGGCCAGGTGGGCCAGGCGCTCCCCTTTGTCCCACAAGGTCCCGAGGCCTTGGAACAATTGACGGGACTTCAGGGCCTCCCGATGGTCAGCCAAAGTCTTTTTCAGATCTTCAGTCCAGAAAAATTGAGCGTCTGAGAGGCGGGCCCTCAGAACGCGCTCGTTCCCACGGCGAACGGTTTGCCCTCCGTCTGTCCCGGTGTTGGCGGCAATAAGAGCAAAGAACGGGGCCAGAGCTTTGGTTTGGGGGTTTCTCAAAGGAAAATACCGTTGATGGACCCGCATTGGTGTGATCAGAACCTCTGGCGGTAGACCCAGGAACCGATCGTCTATTTGTCCCAAAAGGGGAAGAGGCCATTCCACAAGGCCTGTGACTTCGTCCACCAGGCCGCCAGGAGCCAAATCTTCGTCCAGGGGCTCAAGGCCGTTTTCGTGCGCCAGTTTTGTGACATGGTCCACAATGATTTGACGACGTTCGGTGCGGTCCAGAAGAACAAACCCGTCACGCATTTTTCTTTTGTAATCCTCTGGACCCGTCACAGAAAAAGCTTCAGGCGCCAAGAAATGGTTGGCTAAAGCTTGATGGCCCGCCACAAAATCCAACCCCTCCGGGTCAAAGCGGACAGGACAGATCTGACCATCGAAAAGGCAACAGAGGCGAACAATAGGGCGCACCCAGGTGGACTTGCTGTTGGCCCAGCGCATGGACTTTGGCCAGGGCATGGCGGAGAGCAAACCTTCCAGAAGCTTCGGCAGCAGATCAGCAGTTTTCTGACCTCCTACCTGGATCTTGGCCATCCAAACAGGTCCCTTAGGGGTGTCTTCTTGAAAACAGTCCGCCGGTGTCTGTTGCACACTTCGGAAAAAGCCCTCTTGGGCCGCCTCAGGCGCGGTGATGGATGGACCTTTTCGAACCTCAGTGCGAACCTGCTGGGCAAGGGGCAGGCCCTGGACGATCAGGGTGATCCGTCTTGGCGTGACAAACACTTCCAGGTGATCGTAGGCCAGGCCCCCCTCCTCCAATCTCCGAACCGCCAGCGCTTGAAAGGCCTCCAAAGCAGGGACCTGCATGCGGGCAGGGATTTCTTCCGTGACAATTCCAAAGAGCAAATCAGCCATGAGACGTCTCCTCCTTCCCAAGCCAAGATTCGAAACATCCTTTGGCAAGAGAGCGAATCCGACCGATCATATGGGCTCGTTGCGCCACACTCAGGGCCCCACGGGCGTCGAGAAGATTAAAAAAGTGGCTGGCGTGGATACACTGATCGTACGCAGGAAGAGGCAAGTCTTTGCTCAGCAAATGCTGACATTCCTCAAACGCACTTTCAAACTCTTGAGAGAGACGGGAAACGGTGGCTTCTTCAAAACTATACCGAGAAAACTCTCTCTCAAAATCCTGACACACATCCCCATAGGTTATTTTCTGGTCTCCATCCGCGCCGTTCCAGTCCAGGTCATAGACATTTTCGACACCTTGGAGATTCATGGACAGGCGCTCCAGACCATAGGTCAGCTCTACAGGGATGGGATCACAGGGAATGCCGCCGATCTGTTGGAAGTAGGTGAACTGCAACACCTCCATCCCATCACACCAAACTTCCCAGCCCAGGCCAGAGGCCCCCAGGGTGGGGCTTTCCCAATCATCCTCCACAAAGCGGAAATCGTGATCTTTGAGGCAGAATCCAACGGCCTCAAAGCTTTCAAGGGCCAGATCCTGCACCGTCAGAGGGGACGGCTTTAAGATGACCTGAAATTGATGGTGACGGTAAAGGCGGTTGGGATTTTCTCCATAGCGACCATCGCCAGGTCTGCGGGAGGGCTGGACAAAAGCGGCACGCCAAGGCTTGCGCCCTAAGGCTCTTAAAGTAGTGGCTGGATGAAAAGTGCCCGCCCCCATGGCCGCATCATAAGGGGGCAGGATCACGCATCCTTGATCCCCCCAAAATGTTTGGAGACGACTGATCACTGCTTGAAAACACGGCACGTCCATCTTTCGATCCTTACCTTCTCACAATGACCTCAAAAACTACTGAATCTAACACAAAAGGTCAATGCGAGGCCAAGGAGATCTATGACCTCATCACAAAAACAATGGCCTCAAGAGGATAAAATTCTCTATCAGATACTTTGCCCGGCCCAGACCGAGAGAGGGAGCGCTGCAAGGGGATTGCCCCAAAAAAAGATTATTTTAATTGTTCCAGCAAAAAGAATCAATTGAATGTGTTTTTTGACATTCATTTTTTG
>JBIKIF010000004.1:0-123403 GCA_044361745.1 Holosporales bacterium
TAGACACTTTTTGACACACTTCCGAACGGTGGATCTCGTCCGCTGCGTGTCTGAGCCAGGACAGGAGGGAAGAGACTTGGGTTGGGGAGAACCCAGACCAAAGGAGGAATGGGGAGCTTGGGGATGGGGGGGAGGCCGAATCGACTGGGTTGGAGAGACTTGGATTGAGGAGAAACCAGACCAACGGGGGGATGGGGAGCTTGGGGATGGAGGGGAAACCGAACCGAAAGCCTCATACCCTTAGGGCACCACTCCCTCAGCCTCATACCCCCTGACACTGTCTCTTCTCTTTTCAAGAGCACCGGCGCGCGGTGGACGGTTCCCACCATTCACAACCTTGTCAAATTTAGAAATAATTGTCAATTATGAATTTAAAATTATCTTTAAATTGACATTTTGGACACTATTTGACACACTTCCGAACGGTGGATCTCGTCCGCCGTGCGCCAAACCTAGGAAGGCAGAAGCGGCGTGTTGAAAGAATCCGTGCGCCAAACCTAGGAAGGCAGAAGCGGCGTGTTGAAAGAATCCGTGCGCCAAACCTAGGAAGGCAGAAGCGGCGTGTTGAAAGAAGCTGTGCGCCAAACCTAGGAAGGCAGAAGCGGCGTGTTGAAAGAAGCTGTGCGCCAAACCTAGGAAGGCAGAAGCGGCGTGTTGAAAGAAAAACGAGGCCGAAGGATAAAGTCCTGTTCAGGGGCACCTCTGGAAACCTCTTCGGACCATTCCATTGTCTCCGAAGGACCGTCGTGATCAGGGCCCGAAGGGGGCGTACATCTCGCTGTTCTTTATGTCTGCCGCAGCGGCTTTCAGTGGCGGTTATTCCCCTGGACTGACGGTCAATAGCCTACAGGGCACGGGCGTTTTAAGAGCTGGTCTTAGGGAGGCGTCTGGGGAAAACTCTTTGAAAACCTCAAGGATGATACCGATCACGAGGCACTCATGATGGATAGCACCATTGTCAGAGGTCACGCCTGTGCCTCAGGACAGAAATCAAGAAGATGAAGGCCTTGGCAGAAGCAAAGGAGGCTTTACCATCAAGATCCATGTCCTTGTGGACGGCCTGGGAAACCCCCTGAGATTTAGCCCTCACGGGAGGCCAAAGGCAAGAAATCATCCAAGCTGAAGCGCTTTTGGGAGAGCATCGTGGAAGGTGGATCATCGCCCACAAGGGGTATGACAGAAACGCTTTTATAAAGCGCATTCAAAAACAACAAGGAACGCCTGTAATTCCGCCCCGTAAAAACAAAACGAAACCAAGAGATTACGACAGACATTGCTATCGAGAGCGTCACCTTATCGAATGCTTTTCAGGAAAATGAAACAGTTTCAGCCCGTCTTCTCCAGGTGCGACAAATTTGCCGAAGCCTTCCTCAGCTTTCTTCACATCGTTGGAGCTCTCTTATGGTCCAAATGACCTATCCGGAAAATGGACTGTTTCCTAAACGAGGCCTAATGAATATAAAATCAAATAATGAATGTTTCTTTTTCATTTTTTAAAAAACAAATTTTATATTTTTCGCAAAAAAAAATAAATTAAATAGATTAAAATCTACATTCGGCAGATCCTTTGTTTAAATTTTTCAAACCGATTTTTTAAGGAGAAGCAAATCAATGACATTATCATTTTCTCAAACGTCTATTTTAAATCATCTAGTATTGGGTTTTTTCTGTTCTGTGTTGACCTCTTGCAGCACACCCCAGTCTCTTGAATCACCGGGAAAGATATCCCCAGAGGCACCCAGGGAAAGATATATTTTTGCTCCTCTTGTCCCCCATACACAGGGGCGCGTCGTTCTCGTGGGGGGATGTTTTGATCTTCTTCATGCCGGGCACATCCTGTTTCTTCAAAAAGCTAAAGCGTGCGGTGATTATCTGGTTGTTGCTTTAGAGCCAGATGAACGAATCCTACAGAGCAAAAAGCGCAAACCCGTTCATACCCAAAAAGAGCGTGCACGCAATCTGGCGGCGCTACGCTCTGTGGATCACGTGTTAGAGCTTCCCTGTCTAAAAGGATTTTCAGACTATTATAAATTTGTTCAAGACGTACGGCCTTCTGTCATCGCTGTAACAGCTGATGATCCTTGTATTTCTAACAAACAGAGGCAAGCCAAGGACGTGGGGGCAACGGTGAAAATCGTGACAGATCGGGTGGGTCAGCTCTCAAGCACAGGAATTTGCAAACAGCTGCAACAAGATGTTGCCTTAGGTTGTTACAGAAATCCTGTCCAGACTGGGAAAAAAGAGGCCAGAACCCTTGGTTACCCCACAGCGAATATCCATCTAGGATCCCTGTGTCCTCCCAAGCCTGGGGTTTATCGCTGTGATGTGCAGGTCACAAGTCACGCATACAAGGGCATGTGTTATTATGACAGCAACCGACCGGGAGTCTTAGAGGCACACCTTTTCGATTATCAAGGAAACCTCTACGGCCAGTACATCACGGTGACGCTTGAAAAGTTTGTTCGTGCACCTCAAAAATTTGTATCCCTCAAGGAACTCCAAAAGCGCCTCCATCAAGATGCACGCGCGTGCCGGTAAGACCCATTCCCCATGACGGGTGTTTGACATCTGAGAAGAAGGCCGAGCTTGAGGGGGCGCACGATAAGGCTTTGAGTCGCCGCCATGGGAATCGGATTAAGGTAATTTTTCTGGTGTCGGAAGTCTGGAAGCCGGTCTCCATCGCCCAAGCTTTGCGCTTGATAGAGGAGACGGTGCGCAAGCACATCCGGGCCCATGTAGCGGAGGGGGATGCACAATGGGCCACACCGAAACGGTTTTTTCTACAAGAAACCGAAGGGGATACCTGGGAAAGTGGATCCTGCGGCACCAGCAGCGTTCGCCTGCACGTACAAGCAACTCAAGCGGGAGACGCCTGAGAATGAGCCGATTTCGTTCGGCGACGGGGTTCATCCAACCATCTCGACAAAAGTGACGGGGGTCTGGGTTGGGAGAGGCAAAGAGCATCCGATTCCGACGACAGGGTCCCGGACGTCTAAACATCACAGGCGCCCTGAATTTGGAGACGATGACCCTTGTGACCTCAGAACACCAGACGATTGACGGTGCGGCGATTCTTCCGTTTCGAGGGGCGATCCGGGAGGCGGATCCTGACACTCCCCGGATTCATGTGGTTCTGGACGGTGCGGGGGATCAAAAGACAATTTCTTTTTTCAAAAGATGACAAAAACGTTTGACTGACGTATATCTTTGAGAATCAGCTTGAGATTGAAATGGAGAGAATGAAATGCCTTCCTTGAAAACAAGTCAGACCTTTGAGAACTTAAAAGAGGCTTTCGCTGGGGAGAGTCAGGCGAATCGGCGCTATCTTTATTTCGCCCAAAAGGCGGACGTGGAAGGCCATTCGGATGTGGCTGCTGTGTTTCGCTCGACAGCAGAGGGAGAGACAGGACACGCCCATGGACACCTGGAATTCCTGGAAGAGGTGGGGGATCCTGCGACAGGAATGCCTATGGGGTCGACCGCAGAGAACCTGAAAGCTGCGATTGCAGGGGAGACTCACGAATACACGGATATGTATCCCGGGATGGTGCGGGTGGCCCGTGAGGAAGGATTTGATGAAATTGCAGACTGGTTTGAGACACTGGCAAAAGCAGAGAGATCCCATGCGGGTCGTTTTCAAAAAGCTTTGGATGCTCTGCAGTCTTAAACTATCAGAGGATAGCTGGCACGCACGGAAGGATGGATCGGCTTTGATATGGTGATGTATCTCCTGAAGCGTCTTCTTTTGGTGCCCCCCACGCTCTTGGGCATTTTGTTTCTCAATTTTTTGATTGTGCAAATTGCCCCTGGGGGACCTGTCGAGCAAATGATTGCCCAGATGCAGGGCATAGCGGTGGATGCCACAGGGCGTCTCACAGGTGTGGTTCAAGATCATGGAGGCTCTGAGGATGACCTGTATCGGGGAGGCCAAGGGCTGAGCCCAGAGTTGATTCAAGAAATTGAAAAGATGTACGGGTTTGACAAACCCTTTTGGACCCGTTTTGGGTTGACGATTCGCAATTACCTGAGGGGAGACTTTGGGGACAGTTTTTTCCGGGGGAAACCCGTCTTTGAGCTTCTGAAGGAGCGCTTGCCGGTGTCTATCAGCCTCGGGCTTTGGAGCACTCTGATTCTTTACGGGATTTCCATCCCTCTGGGTGTGCGCAAAGCGCTGAAGCACGGGACGCTTTTTGATGCATGGACCAGTTTTGTGGTGATCGTCGGGTATGCAATCCCAGGGTTCTTGTTCGCTATTTTGCTGATCGTTTTCTTTGCGGGCGGGAGTTTTTGGTCTTGGTTTCCGTTGCGTGGCCTGGTGTCCAGCGATTGGGAGACGTTCTCTTGGGGGCACAAAATTCTGGACTACGCTTGGCATATGGCCCTTCCGTTGTTGACCCAGGTTTTGGGGGGGTTTGCGGCCCTCACCTTGTTGACCAAAAATGCGTTTCTGGAGGAAACCTGCAAACAATACGTCACGACGGCCAGGTCCAAAGGCTTGACGGAGCGGAGTATTTTATTCCGACACGTGTTTCGTAATGCCAGCCTTGTATTGGTGGCGGGCTTTCCAAGTGCTTTGCTCCATCTGCTGTTTACAGGATCTTTGTTGATTGAAATTGTGTTTTCGCTGGATGGTTTGGGGCTTCTTGGATTTACCGCAGCGGTGAATCGGGATTATCCTGTCATTTTTGGGACGGTGTGTGTGTTTACTCTGATCAGCTTACTGCTCCATATTCTGGGGGACTTTTTGTACGTTTTTGTGGATCCGCGGATCCATTTTGAGAAACGCAAAGGGTAAAAAAACCATGTCTCTGTCTCCCATTACCCAGCGCCGTTTGCACAAGTTTAAACAAAATAAGCGGGCTTACTATAGTCTCTGGATTCTCGGCTTCATTTTTATGATTGCGCTGTGTGCCGAGTTATTTTGCAACAGTGAGCCCTACCTCGTGGTCTGTGACGGGGAAGTATACGTTCCCTTTATGAAGACTTATTCTGACAAAACATTTGGGGGGGGGCTTGAGACGCCTGCGGACTACAAGGATCCCTATACCCAAAGCTATATTCAGAAAAAGGGGGGGTGGATCTTGTGGCCTCCTGTGCGCTATGGTGCGAGCACTGTGAACCTTGAAAAAACGGCGCCGTCTCCCCCGTCAGGGGAAAATTGGCTGGGAACAGATGATTTGGGCCGGGATGTTTTTGCGCGTCTCTTGTACGGCTTCCGTTTGTCCATGGTGTTTGGGTTTGGTTTGATGTTTTTGAGTGTGATATTGGGGATCTCGGCAGGGGCCGTCCAAGGATATTTCGGGGGGCTGGTTGATCTCTTGATGCAGCGATGGATTGAGCTTTGGAGCGGGCTTCCGGTCTTGTTTCTGTTGATCGTTCTGTCGGGCTTTGTCCGTCCCACCTTTTTTTGGCTTTTGGGAATTATGTTGCTGTTTTCTTGGATGCGCCTGGCGTCTTTGGTGCGGGCTGAATTTTTGCGGGTGCGATCTTACGATTACGTACGGGCGGCCCAAGTGTTGGGTGTTCCCGCTTGGCGGATTATGGTGCGCCATATGCTGCCCAACGCGATGGTGGCGACTTTTACGTTTTTGCCGTTTTTGCTGAACCATTCGATCTCCACACTGACGACCCTGGATTTCTTAGGCTTTGGCATGCCTGCAGGGTCTCCGTCTTTGGGGGAGCTGACGCGTCAAGCAAAAAATAATCTTCATGCCCCCTGGCTTGCTTTGGCTTCTTTCTTTAGTATCGCAACCGTCTTGATGCTGATCACTTTTTTGGGGGAAGGCTTGCGGGACGCCTTTGATCCTCGACGCGGAGCTGGAAAATAAAATGACTGTTGTGACCCGTTTTGCCCCATCGCCCACGGGCGTTCTTCATATTGGAAGTGCGCGCACCGCTTTGTTTAATTGGCTGTTTAGTCGCCATCACGGGGGAAAATTTCTCCTGCGGATTGAAGACACAGACCGGGTCCGATCGACCCCTGAATCAGAGGCCGCCATCCTTGAGGGGCTCAAATGGCTTGGGCTCGATTGGGACGGGGAGCCGGTGTTTCAGTTCGCCCGGGCTTCTCGGCATCAGGAGATTGCCGATGCCCTGCTTGCCAAAGGAAGCGCCTACCGGTGTTATACCTCTCCGGAGGAATTGGAGCGTATGCGGGAAGAGGCGCGGGCTGCGGGGCGTCCTCCCCATTATGATGGGCGCTGGCGCGACAAACCTGAGACAGAGGCGCCGGTGGGGGTGCCGTTTGCTGTGCGCCTGAAGGCCCCTCGGGAAGGGGTGACCACTCTCAAAGATCAGGTCCAAGGAGACATTACAGTTCAAAACGCCCAACTAGATGACATGGTTCTTTTGCGGGCGGATGGGACGCCGACCTACATGCTGTCGGTGGTTGTGGACGATTACGATATGGGGATTACCCATGTGATCCGGGGGGATGATCATTTAACCAACACTTTCCGTCAGCTTCAGATCTATGGAGCCATGGGATGGGAGACGCCCCTCTTTTCCCACATTCCCATGATCCATGGGCCCGATGGAGGGAAGCTGTCCAAGCGTCACGGGGCTGTGGGCGTGGGGGCTTATCAGGAGATGGGCTTTTTGCCGGAGGCTATGAGAAATTATCTTCTCCGCCTGGGCTGGGGGCATGGAGATGCGGAAATTATCTCAACGGATGAAGCCATTGCTTTGTTTTCCTGTGAAGGGATTGGCCAGTCTCCGGCCCGCTTTGATTTGGCGAAACTGACAAATCTCAATGCTCATTATCTGCGGGAAGCGGATGATGACCGATTGCTGTGTCTTTTAAAGGCGGTCTTTGAGAGCGAGGATCAGCCCCTTACGGACGTAGCTCTTGCGAGGATCCGTTCCGGACTGCCGGGCCTCAAGCAACGGGCGAAGACCTTGTTGGAACTTCAAGAGGGAGCCGCGATTTACTTCCAGGAGAGTGCGCCTCTCTTGACTCCAGAAGGGGAAGCGGTTCTTCGTAAACCCAACACCCGTCCGGCGCTTCAGGCATTCGAAGCCCTGCTTCAGGACAGAACCGAGCCTCTCAGTGCGGACGCTTTGGAGGCATTGGCCCGGGAAGAAGTGCTCCGCATGGGGATCAAATTGGGAGAACTGGCCCAGCCTTTACGGGTGGCCTTGACGGGGCGGACCGTCTCTCCCCCCGTTTTTGAGGTGGCAGGTATTCTAGGGGCGGTCGTCACGCGGCGCCGTCTTCAAGCCGCCATTCACCTATGTCAAACCCTTGAGGGGGAACCTGTATGAGCTTTGTTCTTGATTTTGAAAAACCTTTGCAAGAGCTTGAAGACCGCCTGGATGATCTGAAGCGCCTTGCGACAACGGGAGACTTGAATCTTCTGGATGAGCTGGCAACTCTTGAAAAAAAATCCCAGAAACTGTTGAAAGATACGTACGCCCGTCTGACGCCGTGGCAGACAGTTCAGGTGGCGCGCCATCCGAATCGCCCTCACACCAGCGCTTATATTGAACAGCTGATTGAGAATTTTGTGCCTCTGTGTGGGGACCGGGCCTTTGGGGAGGATCCGGCGATTCTTGCAGGTATGGGCTCGTTTCGGGGGACGCCTGTGATGGTGATGGGCCATGAAAAGGGACACGATCTGGAATCACGACTGCATCATAATTTTGGAATGCCGCGCCCGGAAGGGTATCGCAAGGTCAAGCGTCTGATGGACTTGGCGCACCGTTTTGGTCTTCCCATCCTCACATTTATCGATACCGCTGGCGCCCATCCTGGGGCGGATGCGGAAGAACGGGGTCAGTCGGAGGCTATTGCGTCTTGCCTCGAAAAAGGCCTTGCGGTGGAGGTGCCTTTTGTCACCACCATTATTGGGGAGGGAGGGTCAGGGGGCGCTGTGGCTTTGGCAACAGCCAACACCCTTTTGATGCTGGAGTATTCAGTCTATTCCGTGATTTCCCCTGAAGGCTGTGCATCCATTCTCTGGCGAACCCGGGAGAAGGCCCCGGAGGCGGCCCTTGCCCAGAAAATGACAGCCAAAGATTTGCTGGCTTTGAAGGTCATTGATGGCGTCATCCCTGAGGTTTTGGGAGGCGCCCACCGCAACCCCGTTGCCACGATTGATCAAGTGGGGAATGCGGTTGAGAAGGCCCTGTTTCCCTTGCTCAGCAAATCCCCCCATGGGTTGGTTCAGGAACGTCGTCAGAAGTTTCTGCGCATGGGGCGTGCCCTGTGATTCGGCCCGTCAGGGGGATGCACGATCTGATGCCTCAAGATTTTGAGGTCCATCAGGACATTATCAATGCAGCCCGGACCCAAGCCAGTTTGTTTGGCTTTCAGGAAATGGCCACTCCACTGGTGGAAAGTCGTGAAGTTTTTGACCGAAGCGTCGCGACTTCCGATATCGTCACAAAAGAAATGTTTGAGGTGAAGTCTCGGAGTGGGGAGGACCCTGACAGCACCATGGTTCTGCGCCCGGAAGGCACAGCCCCGGTGATGCGGGCATTGATCTCCCAGGGGCTGACCCAATCTCTCCCCCAGCGGTTGTTTTACGCAGGCCCTATGTTTCGCTACGATCGCCCTCAAAAGGGTCGGCTGCGCCAGTTCCATCAAGTGGGGATGGAGTGTGTTGGTCTTTCCGATCCTTGGGCGGATGTGGAGGTCTTGGCTTGTGCCGAGGGTTTTTTAAACGCCTTGACACTGACCTGTCCCGTCACGCTGCACATCAACACCTTGGGGGACTTGGAAACGCGCACAGCGTTTCGGGAGCGCCTGCTCAGCTATCTGTCTCCGTATCGGGGAGATCTGTCTCCAGACAGCCAGGTGCGTCTGGAGACCAACCCCCTTCGGATTCTCGACAGTAAAAACTTAAGTGACCAGAAAATTCTTGAAGGCGCCCCGTCCTTGAGTGGGTGCTTGACGCCGTCGGCGAGCGCTTTTTTTGAGCGGGTCTGTGAGGGGCTGGGTCTTCTGGGGATTCCTTATACGGTCACACCCCAATTGGTGCGGGGTCTGGATTATTATGTCCACACGGCGTTTGAGTTTCGGGCGGAGGAGGGGCTTGGTGCCGCCCAGGCCACGGTTCTGGGAGGAGGGCGCTATGACGGCCTCACGGCTCTCCTGGGGGGGCCGTCTTTGCCTGGGATTGGCTGGGCTGCGGGGGTGGAGCGTCTGGCGTTGTTGAGACCTCCCAGACCTTCTGTCTCTATGCCTTTGGCCTTGCTTCCCCATCAGGACGGGGACATCGGATGGGCGCTGAAGCTGGCTCAAAAAATCAGGAATGCGGGAGTGCCCTTGGTGGTGATGCCACCGCCGTCTGCTTTAGGAAAGCGGATTCAAAAAGCCTCCACTTCTGGGCACCGTTGGGTTCTAATCCTTGGGGAGACGGAGCGGGAGACAGGAACGGTGATTTGTAAAGATTTGGTGTCTGGCCATCAAGAAACCCTTCTGCAGAACGAGCTGAGGGAGGCGCTTGAGAAAATCAGGTCCTGTCCGTCCTCGTGAACATCGTCAGGCGTCTGGCCTCTTCTTCACACAAAAAGCTGGGGGTGTGGAAGAAAGCGGGGCCCTCTTTAAAAAATGCGTTAAGCCGTACACCGCCCTCTGGCTTAAACAGCCGAATTTTGCGGGCGTTTGCTTTTTTTGTGATTGCGCCAGCTGCGGTCCTGTCTCTCTTTTCCGTGGCGTTTCTCCATTTTGGGATGCAGATCTGGTTTAATGAGAAAGTCCAGACGGCCCTGAAGGAATCTCAGGCGGTGGCCTCTGCCTATCTGGATGAACACCAGCAGGTGATTAAAAATAATGTGCGTATGATGGCTGCCGATATCCGGGGAAACTTGTCGCAACTGCTTCAAACGCCCGGAATGGTGGATGGGTTTTTGACCCTTCAGTCAGAGCTGCGCTCTCTGAACGAAGCGGTTTTGATGGCCCACGATGGGCAGGTGCTGGGGCGGTCTCAATTTTCCTTTTCCTTAGAGTTTGAGGGGTCTACTTTTAATTTGGAACGGGCCAGCTATGATACGGTTATTTATCCTAATCAGCGCAATGACCGGGTGATTGCCATCACGTTGGTGGATCCTGGGCAAGGATTTTTTTTGGTGGCCAGCCGGAAAGTTGACCAAAAAGTTTTAGAACGCATTCTGGCCACAGAGAAAGCTGTCAGTGCTTATAAAGCCCTTCTCAAAGAGAGGTCCCTTTTTTCCTGGAGTTTTTTGGTTTTATTTCTAGGGTTTACGGTTTTGCTTTTGGTGCTGGCCCTTTGGCGCGGCCTTGTATTTTCAAAGCAATTTTTGGATCCTATTGAACGGCTCATTCAGGCGGCGCGCCAGATTCAGCAAGGGGATTTCCATCAACGGGTGGAGACGGGGCATGGGCCTCGAATTGATGAGCTTGAAACCCTGGCCCGTGCCTTTAATCAAATGGTTGATGAGATTGGCTTGCAACAACAGGAACTGCGCCAGACCCATGAAGAGCTTGAGCGGCGTCATCAATTTACGGAAAATGTGCTGGCTGGAATCTCCGCTGGGATTTTAGGGCTAGACGAATTTGGGAAAATCCACTTGGCCAATGAGCGGGCTTTTGAGCTTCTCCGGTCTTCCCCAGACAAGGTGATTGGGCAAGAGCTGCAAGCGGTCCTGCCGGAGTTATCTTTGGAGGGGGTTTCCCTTCCTTTTGAAACGAAGATTTCTTGGGGCCTCTATAAAACCTTTCGGGTGCACGTGACAGGTCGCAGTGGCGCTGACTCAACCGTGGGAGAGACGGTGATCACGTTTGAGGATATGACCCATTTTCTGGCCATTCAAAGGCAAGCCGCCTGGTCTGACGTGGCCCGTCGGGTAGCCCATGAAATTAAAAATCCCCTCACGCCGATTCAATTGTCTGCGGAGCGTCTCAAACGCCGTTATCTGCCTCAAATCCAAAAGGATCCCGAGTCTTTTGACAAGTGCGTCGAGACGATCATGCGACAAGTGGACGTTTTGGGACGCATCATTTCGGAGTTTTCCGCTTTTGCCCGTATGCCGAGGCCGTCTTTTGTGGATGTAGATTTGTCCGAACTTCTGGAAAATGCCTTCTTTCTCCAGAAGCACGCCTATCCAACCATTGATTGGACCTTGAATGCGCCCCCCTCGTTCTTCTGGGTCTGTGATCCACAGCAAATCACCCAAGTCCTGACCAACCTTTTAAAAAACAGCGTTGAGGCGACTCAAGAGAGGGCGAAAAAAGAAAAAGACTATTCCCCCGCCATTCAAATCTGTTTATTTCCTCAGGGGAAAACGGTGGATCTTGAAATTGTGGATAATGGGGTTGGACTGAATTCATTTCAAAAACAAACTTTTGCAGAACCCTATATTACAACAAAAGACAAAGGGACAGGCTTGGGACTTGCGATTGTCAAAAAAATAGTCGAAGATCATGGAGGAATGCTAACCCTTGTCAGCGATTCGTTAGAGGGCGTTCATGTGCGCATCCGCCTATGCCCTCTCCCTGTGACGGAAACCCGAGAGAGAACCTAGCCCATGTCAGCAGATATTTTAATTATTGATGATGAAGCGGATATTCGGACTCTCATCTCAGATATTTTAGAAGATGAAGGGTATCACACACGTCAAGGAGGCTCTGCTGAAGAAGCGATGAGCCAGTTGACCCTTCGGGTGCCCTCTCTGGTCCTTTTGGATGTGTGGTTAGGCTATGTGGATGGTCTGGAGCTTTTGAAAGATTTGAAGGCCGCCCATCCTGCGTTGCCTGTAATTGTGATGAGCGGACACGGCACTTTTGAGATGGCGGTCAAAGCCATCAAACAGGGGGCTGCGGACTTTATTGAAAAACCTTTTCAGGTGGATCGATTGCTTTTGTCGTTGGCCCGAACCCTTGAGGCGTCTGCCCTCCGGCGGGAAAATAACCGGCTCAAAAACCACATGGCGCAAGACGGAATCCTTTGGGGGCAATCCTCCAGCATGGCGGCAGTCAAAGGGGCGATCACGAAGGTTGGGCCCACAAACAGCCGTGTTCTTTTGATCGGCCCGTCTGGATCGGGAAAAGAAATTTTAGCCCGTGCCATCCATGAGCAGTCTCCAAGGGCCAGCTCTCCCTTTGTGACCATTCCTTGTGCCACCCTTGTGCCGGAATCATTTGAGGATGTTCTTTTGGGCCGGGAGGAAGAGGGGCGTGTCTTGCAGGTGGGGCTTCTTGAGCAAGCTCACGGCGGGACCCTCTTTTTAGATGCGGTGCAGGAAATCCCATTGATCACCCAAGGAAAAATGGTGCGCATCCTTCAGGAGCATGAGTTTAAGCGCATGGATGGGCTATCGTCTGTCTCGGTGGATGTGCGTATTATCGCCTCCACATCGATTGATTTGAAACAAGCAATACAGGAGAATCTCTTCAGAGAGGATCTCTATTATCGTTTGAATGTGATTCCCATTGAGGTCCCCTCCTTGCGTAGCCGTCATGAAGATATCAGAGGACTTTTGAATCATTTTCTTGACATCATGTGTGCCTCTCTTGGCATTTCAAAAAGAACGTGGAGCGAGGATGCCATGGCAGCTCTGGAAGCCTATAGCTGGCCTGGGAATGTGCGAGAGCTGAAGAATGTGATTGAGCGGGCTCTCCTGTCCGCTTCTGGCAAATCAGCCCAGTTGGGTCTTGATGTCTTGCCCTTTGAGGTGCAAGGCATTGTCCCGATGATTGTGAATCAAGAAAGAACAGAAGAAATCCTCTCTCTTCCTTTGAAAAAAGCGCGGGATTTTTTTGAACGCCAGTATCTTTTGGCTCAGGTGGAGCGGTTTGGGGGAAATATTTCTCGGACGGCGGAATTTGTTGGGATGGAGCGTTCTGCCCTGCACCGTAAACTCCGGGCCCTTCAGGTGGGCTCTCTCCGCAAACAGGCGGTGGAGGGTTAGAGACGACTCAAATGTGGGGCACGTTTTGAAGTGATTCGCAGGTTGGGATTTGAATAAGAGGTGGGCTCGCTTTTGGCCGTATTCTCGTCTATAGTATCACTCTATCTTTATCGAAATATTATTGGCAAAAAGGGTCCTTCATGTCTAAGATGCGCAACATTGCGATTATTGCCCACGTTGACCACGGCAAAACAACCTTGGTTGATAACCTCCTGAAGCAAAGCGGGACGTTTCGCGAAAACCAGGCGGTGGCAGAGCGGGCGATGGATTCTAATGCGCTTGAGCGGGAAAGAGGGATCACCATTCTCGCGAAATGCACCTCTGTGGAGTGGAAAGAGACCCGTATTAATATTGTCGATACGCCGGGTCACGCGGATTTTGGTGGTGAAGTTGAGCGTATTTTGTCCATGGTGGATGGGGTCGCCCTTCTGGTGGATGCGGCTGAAGGCCCCATGCCGCAGACTAAATTTGTTCTCTCTAAAGCCTTGAAATTAGGCCTCAAGCCTCTCGTGGTGGTTAATAAAATTGATCGCCAAGATGCACGGGTTCAGGAAGTCCTTAATGAAGTTTTTGATTTGTTTGCTGCCCTGGATGCCACGGAAGAGCAATTAGATTTCCCTATTGTCTATGCATCCGGCCGATCCGGTTGGGCAGCCCGAAGCTTGGAGGATCCACGAGACTCTCTTGATCCCTTATTTGAGCTCATCTTGTCCCATGTGCCGGAGCCAGAAGGGGATCCCTCTGCGCCCTTTTCCATGTTGGTGACAACCCGAGAATACAATCCCTATTTTGGACGCCTCCTGACGGGCCGTATTCAGAGCGGGACGATGCGCCTCAATCAGGCGGTCAAAGCTTTGACCCACGAGGGGGGAGCTCGGGAACAAGGTCGGATTAGCAAGATTCTGGCGTTTCGGGGACTGGAGCGTGTCTCCATTGAGGAAGCCCATGCAGGGGATATTGTGGCCATTGCAGGTCTCCAAACTGCAACCGTTGCAGACACGGTGTGCGTTCCAGAGATGATGGAGCCTCTGCCAGCTTTGCCCATCGATCCTCCCACCCTGGCCATGACGTTTTCCATTAACGACTCACCCTTGGCGGGCCGGGAGGGGACGAAATTGACGTCTCGTATTTTGGGCGACCGCCTTGAGCGCGAGGTGGAGGGAAATGTGGCCCTCAAAGTTACCCAAAGCCCTGAGAAAGATGCCTTTGAAGTCGCTGGTCGTGGGGAGCTGCAATTGGGTGTTTTGATTGAAACCATGCGCAGAGAAGGGTTTGAGCTTTCCATTAGCCGTCCTCGCGTTCTGTATCAAACCGGCCCGTCTGGGGAGCGGGAAGAACCCATCGAAGAAATTCAAGTGGACGTAGATGATGAATTCGTCGGTGCGGTGGTGGAGGCTCTGAGCGCCCGGAAGGCTGAGATGACCGATATGCGCCCCTCAGGCGGCGGCAAAACCCGGCTGACGTTTTTGGGCCCTTCCCGTGGGTTGATCGGGTATCATGGTCAATTCCTGACGGAAACCCGGGGGACCGGCATTATGAACCGGGTCTTTCATGCCTATGGTCCTTATCGTGGGGCCATCTCGGGCCGCCGGAATGGGGTTTTGATTTCCAACGGTCAGGGGGAAGCGGTGGCGTATGCCCTTTGGAACCTGGATGAGCGGGGGAAGATGTTTATTAACCCAGGGGAGAGTGTCTACCAAGGCATGATTATTGGAGAGCACAACCGGGATAACGATCTTGAGGTGAACCCTCTGAAGGCGAAGCAGCTGACGAATATGCGGGCCTCTGGAAAGGATGAAGCGATTCGTCTGACACCTCCGATGATTATGAGCTTAGAGCAAGCCCTTGCTTATATTCAGGATGATGAACGGGTGGAAGTCACCCCTAAGTCTATCCGCCTACGGAAAGCGATCCTGGATCCCAATGGTCGCAAGCGTGCGCGTCATACGGACTAATTCTCAACAGTCTTGGATTCAACGGGACGTTCCTAAGGTCGCGTTGGATCTCAGGCCACATTTGAGTATGAGCTCACCTATACATAGACTCTTAAGGCGAGGCTTGGACTTCTGAGGAAGGCGCCTTATACTTCTCTTCAAAGGTTTTTTCTCTTAGGAGATAGATGTGTCGCTTATGAATAAACTCTCTCAAATCCAACAACGATTTGCAGACATTGAGGCGCAGCTATCGTCTGGTGATCCGCTGGCGCCGGCTGTTCTGGCGAAGCTGGGGAAGGAGAGAACAAGTCTCATGCCCATTGTGGAGGGAATTTCGGATTTACAAAAAGCCCTGGGGGAACAGGAAGATCTGAAAGCGCTTCTCAGTGAAGCCCATGTGACACAAGAGTTTCAGACGTTGGCGGAGGAGGAGCTGGCAGCCCTCAAGGACGCCATCCCCAAGCTGGAGCATGCCCTGCAAATTCTCTTGCTGCCCAAGGATGAAGCGGATGATCTGAATGCCATCATTGAAATTCGTGCAGGGACGGGAGGGGAGGAGGCCGCGCTATTTGCGGAGCGTCTTTTGCGGATATACGAACGCTATGGGGCTCTTCGTGGGTGGCAAGTTGAACTGTTGTCCCTCTATGCCACGGACCTGGGGGGCGTTCGGGAAGCGAGTCTTTCTTTTACAGGACGGGGTGTCTTTGCCCGCCTGAAATTTGAGTCTGGGGTCCACCGTGTCCAGCGGGTTCCTGAGACAGAAGCCAGCGGACGGATCCATACATCAACAGCGACTGTCGCTGTGTTGCCTGAAGCGGAAGAGATTGATCTTGTGATTGAAGACAAGGATCTACGCATTGATATTTACCGTGCATCAGGTGCGGGCGGCCAACACGTGAACAAAACAGAAAGTGCGATTCGCATTACTCACTTGCCCACAGGGCTTGTAGTGACGCAGCAGGATGAGCGCTCTCAGCACAAAAACAAAGCCCGGGCTTTAAAGATTCTCCGTGCCCGTCTGTTTGAGCAAGAGCGGGCAAAGAGTGCGGAAACCCGCGCCGCTTCCCGCAAAAGCCAAGTGGGCAGTGGGGATCGTTCAGAGAGGATTCGCACCTATAATTTCCCCCAAGGGCGCGTCACGGACCACCGGATTCCGTTGACCCTTTATCAGCTGGAGCAAGTCTTGGAGGGAGGTCTTGATCCTTTTATTGATGCCCTCATTCAAGAGGATCAGGCGGAACGGCTTGCCGCTTTCGGCGAAACGGAATGATCCCCCTGTCCTGGATGGACCGGGCCCTTGAAGAGGCAGCCAAGGGAGCCACACAGGGAGAAGTGCCTGTCGGTGCTGTCTTGGTTCAGGTACGGGCCAACACCTCCTCCCCAGATCCGAAGATGATCTTTCAGGGGCATAATCAGGTAGAGGCGACAGGAAACCCCTTGGCCCATGCAGAAATTCTGGCTATTCAAGAGGGCTGCCGCCGCCTTGGAACCCCCTTTCTTTCGACTTGTGATTTATATGTCACGCTTGAGCCCTGTCCTTTGTGCGCGAGTGCCCTCAGTCTTGCCCGGGTCCGTCGGGTGATTTTTGGGGCTTTTAATCCCAAAGGGGGTGGGGTGGATCATGGTCCCCAAATTTTTGATCATCCGTCATGTCTCTGGCGTCCGGAAGTTTTGGGAGGTGTGAGAGAGGAAGCGTGCCAGGATCTCTTGAAGAATTTTTTTAAAACACTGCGTTCTTGAGGAAGCCCTAAATAAAAAATGACCCTCTCCGAAAAATTGGCGGAGGTTTTTCTTTGAAATTTCCAGGGTAACTCTTTAGGATGGTCTCCTTACGCTTTTTTGAGGATACGGAATGGCAAAGGTTTATGGGTCGACATGGTGGGGGAACCAATGGCTTCAAGCGCTGACTCTGCTCGACCATGAAAACCGGTTGCCCCGTGGCCGCCTCTATGCGGCGAAAGGCGCTGTGTTAGATGTTCAGTTTTCAAAATCTCATATCACAGCGAAGGTCCAAGGATCTTTTGAAGAGCCGTATGATGTCTCTATGACACTTGAGCCTTTTTCAGAGGAAACGATTGAACAAATTCACACTTTGGTTCGGACCACCCCCAGTATTTTGGCACGACTTCTCAGTCGAGAACTTCCAGCATCCCTTGGCGCCAAATTAAATGACGCAGGAATTTCACTGTTTCCGAAGCGTTGGTCAGATTTGAACGGGACATGTAGTTGTTCGGATAAGACGTTTCCATGCAAACATATTGCGGCTGTGATGTACCTGATTGCGAACGCTATTGATCAAACCCCTTTTCTGATCTTTGAGTTGCGAGAGTGTCTATTGCTGGAAACTTTAAGCGTTCTCTACCGGAGAGACCCTCAGTCTGCCCATAAAATCCCTTCGTTTGTTTCTTTATGTGAAGCCCCGTCTTCTCTCCACTCCAGAGGCTTTGACCAGGCTGCTTTAGAGACGATTGATTTATCGTTGATCCCTGATCTGGGGGAACAAGTCACCCAGATTCTCACCCCAGCGCCCCTTTTTTATGATAAGGATTTTCGTCATGTGCTTCGGGTCTCTTACAAGCATTGGCGTAAAATAACGCGTCTGACAGACAAATCATCGACCGGCAGGGCCCACACCGTGGAATCTAATGATTCTTGGCTGGGACGCTGGGCGGATTCGGAACAATGGCCGTCTCTGACTTTAAATGTCGATGACGCGCACCGGTGTCTTTTTGGGCATTCCGGATCTGAGAAACTTTTTTCGGGAGCTGCCGGATTTGAGAGCGCACAATTTCTCGATTTTTTACGGGATATGCCCTTGTCTGTCGCCCAGCGCCTCTCCCCCAATGCCCGTCTTCTGGAAAGCCTTTACCATTTTTGTGGGAAATTAATTGAGCAGGGGGCCTTTGTTCCCCAGATCCTCAAAACCGCGTCGGACACGGTCTTTATTCGCTGGATTCCCGCTTTGTTTAACCCGATTGTGGGACGGATATTCCGCCAATTTTGTTATTTGTGCCCCACCAATCTCGTCGTTTATTTGTCCGCTAAGGATGAAAAACGGATGGGTGTGGAACAGCAAATTCTCACCGCTTGCGGTATTTTGTTGGGAAACATGATCCGGGGGCGTCTTCCTGCGACCCTGGAGGGGCTTCAAGACAGCCCGATTGGGTCTTTGTTTTTTACTCAAAAGCCCCAATCCTTCAAAGGATTTCGTGTCAAAGAAACCCCTGTCACCATTGCACGCTGGCTGTCCCGTCTTTTTGTTTCTCAGAATGCTCATGGTCTCTATCTGTGCATCGAAGAAACAGTGGGAGGATTCAGTCTCCAGATCCGGGTGTCCCAAGGGATTTCAGCGCCTCAAGACCTCAATGACTTTTTAAAAGCTCATACAGAAACCCAAGAACATTTCTCTCTATTGGCGGACTTGGCCTTGCTCTGTGAGTATATTCCAGATTTAGAACCGGTGATTGACTCACCCACTGCAGATTCCATTTTTTTCTCCACACAAGAATTTACCCCCCTTTTTATGCATGTTCTGCCGGTTTTAAGGTCCCTGGGTGTTCGGGTGATGCTGCCTCAAGCTTTGCAAAAAATGGCAAAACCAAAACTGACTTTGACGCTTTCAGAACATCTCAAAAAACCCAAACAAACGAGTTTTCTGAAGCTTCAGGAGCTCCTGGATTTTCATTGGACTGTTGCCCTGGGGGACGTCAAAGTGACGGCTTCCGAATTTAAAAAAATGCTGGATGTGTCCTCTGGAATTGTTCGTCTCAGGGATCAATTCGTTCTCTTGGACGAATCTGAAATGAAAAGTCTCCTCAAGCAGATGGAGAAACTTCCAGATCGCTTGAGCCAAGGGGACATTCTCCAGGCCACGCTGTCAGGGGAACTTTTCGATGCCTCTGTAGAGACAGATTCTTTTGCTGAAAAAATAAGCGAACAGCTTCTGACCTATGAACCTGTGCCTATTCCGTCCGGCCTTCAAGCAGTCCTGAGGCCTTACCAAGAAAGAGGCTTTCATTGGCTCACTCAGAATATTATGACAGGCTTTGGCAGCATCTTAGCAGATGATATGGGCCTTGGAAAAACACTTCAGGTTTTGGCAACCATTCTCCACTTCAAAAATCAAGGGGCTTTGTCCTCAGAAAAAGTTCTGATTATTGCACCGACAAGCCTCCTGAGTAATTGGCAGAAAGAAGCGGGCCGCTTTACACCGGATTTAAAAATGACAATTCACCATGGGAACGATCGTTTGATTGCCATGGATGGTTTTGATGTTCTGATTACATCTTATGGGTTGGCCAGAAGAGATTATATCGAGCTTCAAAAACAGGAGTGGTTCCTTTTGGTTCTTGATGAAGCGCAAAATATCAAAAACCCCAATGCAGAGCAAACGAAGCGGGTGAAGTCTTTTCACGCGCGACATAAAATTGCTATGAGCGGAACCCCTGTGGAAAACAGACTGTCAGAGTATTGGAGTATTTTTGATTTTACGAATAAGAATTATTTAGGAACCCTCAAAAATTTTCATACACACTTTGCGGCCCCGATTGAAAAGGATCGGAATCAGACGGTTCTCGAGCGTTTTACAAAAATTACCCGACCGTTTATTTTGCGGCGCCTCAAAAGCGATAAAACCATTATTCGGGATCTTCCAGATAAAATTGAGCAAGATCGTTCTTGTACCCTGACGCCTCATCAGGCGGCTCTTTACCAAAAAATGCTTGATGGAACTTTTCAGAAAATTGAGGAAAGCGATGGCCTTCAAAGACGTGGCCTGATCCTTCAGTTGCTGAATGGCCTGAAACAAATTTGTAATCATCCCGCCCAATACGCCAAGCGCCAGACGGCCCTCATCGCTGAATCAGGAAAGATGGCCTTGCTGGAGGAAGTTTTGGAAAATGTCAATGATAGCCTTGAGAAGGCTCTTATTTTCACCCAATACGCGGAGATGGGATTCCTGATTCAAGAAATGATGAGCGCCCGGTTTCATCAAGACATTCCCTTTTTTCACGGAAGCCTTTCACGCGGTGCCAGAGACACCATTGTCTCTGATTTTCAAAGCAATCTCCACAGCCGTTTTCTCATTTTGTCTCTGAAGGCTGGCGGGACTGGTTTGAACCTGACAGAGGCGAATCATGTCATTCACTATGATTTGTGGTGGAACCCTGCGATTGAAGCGCAAGCGACTGATCGTGCTTACCGTATTGGACAAAACAAAAATGTGATGGTCCATCGTCTCATCACCTCTGGGACGTTTGAAGAGAGGATTAATGAGATGTTGCAGGCGAAGAAAAATCTTGCGAATTTAACATTATCCGATGGAGAAACATGGATTACAGAGCTCAGTAATAGTGAGCTCCGAGACCTGGTTTCGTTGCGCTAGTCCCAGTGTTTCAATGCAACAGGATGACGTTGTGGCGGGACTCGAAAGATCATCTCAGCATAAAAAATATCTAAAAAATATTATTTAATTGACAAAAAAAATTTTTTTGATATTTTAAATCCTAAAAAGATAAAAAAATGGATTGTGTTGCTCCAGGGAAAATTAGTTTCAAGTGGCTGTTGCTCTTGTGTTTCATTGTTTGTGAGGGACCCTTGGCGGGAGGCAATTTGCAGATCCCGCCGTCCGCGTTTTTAGATCTCCAGAAAATCCCTGTCCTGGCCCGTAAAGACGCGAAAGAATTTGGAGATCAGATCCCAACATTTTTAGGAGATGAAGATTTAAAAAAAAATCCTTATGCCCGTTATTTTGAGGGGGTTATTTTTGGGGAGTCTTTTCAACTCCTTTCCCCGATTGAAATAGAGTTATCTCTTAAGGCAGCACTTGCTTCTTTATGGGAGAACACACCGACAGGACAGTCTCGAGAGTATCTTCTTTTGGGAAACTTGCTCACAAGCCCTGGTAAGATTCAAAACACAGGAGATCGCCGTGACCAGAGAACAAAGTTTCAGACAAAACTTCCCATTCTGAGCATTTTGTTAGAGCAAGAAAACAGTTATGCGTTCTTTGTGCACGGGCTTTTAAATTATGATGAAGGGTTTGATCAAGGTGCAGAAGGGGTCGTTCTTCGAAAGGCGGGTGTCAGGTCTCTCATGCGTGCGGCTTCCTATCATATTTTGCCCGCGGTTGGGTTTATGATCTGGTATGAAAAATGCCACGATGGGCGCGCTTCTTATGAGACAGAGGACTTGTTTTTCAGTTTGAAAAAAATGCAGGAAACATTTTTTGATCCCCATCTTTTTATTTCTTTGTTTATTCGAAAGCGATTTCATCAATCGGATCCTTTTTCCTGTGGCTGTTCCTGCTTGCAAATCAACGGAAGAGATCATCCCAAAAATTATGTGAGTAAACTCAAAGCATCTCTGTTTCTCTTGTTTTCTGAACAGGACAAAGAATATTGTGGGAAAACACTCAAAGCGCTGATCCAAAAATACTGTGAAGACCCTACAAGGCGGATAGGAAAACGGTTCTTCGGCACTCAGATTTTAGCACCCCTTGCGGTTCTTCTCGTTAGTTTATATACGTCTTTTCAGTCGCCTGTTCCGACGGATGTGTCTTCTTCAGGTTATGCGAGCTGGTTTTTTTCAACTGGGGTGCCTGAGGCTTTTCTGTCTGCATCCACTTTGTTCGATAATTGTTCTTCTTGGTTTGATAGAGTTGCTTTCGCTGGGTTGGATTATAAAGAAGAAATCGAGCCAGAGTTTAAAATGATTGCATTGTTTTACGCCCTCTCCTCCAGGCGGCCGGATATCACTCCCCCCGAGCGTGCTCAAGACATTTTTGAGGTGTTTTCCCGGTCTCTTTGGAAACGCTGGATAAGAGGGAATTCATTCATGGAATCCTTCTTACGTTGTTTGAGGCTTAGAAAGCCCAGTTTGAGTCAGGAAGCGCTGATCTATGAAGAAAAATATGGACAATCTTAGGAAAACGCTATTGATGATTGCAACGCTTGGATGTCTTGGGGTGGAAGCCCAGGGAGGCAATTTAAGCTCTAAAGGATGTTTTGGGGAGACAAGAGATATCACCATTCCTTTGGCTCCTTTGTTGACGGAGCAGGACAAAATATCCAAGCTCCCAAAGATTTTGAGAAAGAATGAAGTCTCTGTCCCCATTGACCCCTTGCGTGAGGAATGGCGAGAAAGAATTCATTCTTTGATTTTGGATGAGTCTTGGGAGCGGGAAATGGCTCTGATCGAACAGATCGGGAGATCAGAGGAAAGTTTGGGCTCTTTTGACAGGGCTCTTCTGTATCACTGGAGGGCAGGTGTTGAGAAATTATGGCCTGACTCTCTTCGGGAGGTGATTCGTTTGATGGACCTTTATTTTGAGGGACAAAAAACCCGCCGAAGCGTGATCGGGATGCTCTCTCATTATCCCAGAACTCTGGAGGATCTGAAAACCCTCAAGCTTAGAATTGATCACTGTTTTGCAAATGAAGCCCATCTTTTGGTCTCTCAACAAGGGGCAGACTGTCCGTCCGCTGGCCCATCCTCGGACCCCAATTCCCGCAATAAATCAGGAGATTCAAAAAAATCAGAAGACTCAGGAGAGGAATCCGAGGTCAAAGCCCATCTTCTGCGTCGAGCCACCGACTAGTCTTCGGGGGGCCTGTTCTCAAATGAAGTGCCACACCTTAAGGTTTGGCCATTTGGAAGGCGACCTGATGAGCTGCCGTAAGGGAGCTCAGAATATTCTGGTGATTCACGAGCGTCAAACATGCTTTCTTCAAGCGGCGTCCCTCCCGCCAGGCCTTCTCAAAAGCCTGACTCTCGACAATGGACTTGAGTGTACAAAGACCATGGAATGCGCCCACTTTTCATCTGAACCCTAGGGTGGTTGAGACGAAGGGGAGAAATCCAGGAACAACAGAGCCTTTTTTATCTAATCTTGAGAAGACGCGTCTAAAATATTTTGAATTCAAAAAATCAATCCTCTAGCAAGGACTCTATCAAATGATCCCACATGGCTCAGTTCCAATGAAATCATTTGATCCCATGCCCAGTTTACCGGGGGCCAGTATGACGAAAAATTTCATCTCTTGACCATCATCAACTCTGTTGTTGATGTCCTCCCGGAGCTAGATTTTCTGACAGATTGCGCGCTTTTGAAACTCTCCATCCGGGATCTATGAGCAGATCATCATCGGCCTGGACGCGATCGCTTGAATCCGCTCCCAAGGCCTCAGGATTTCATCAACCTCCACTTCTAAAGGGTTTGTCAGCTGATTGACCTGTCCCCAATCTTGGGTTAAATTCTGGGCCAGGAAAATCAGCGGGGTTATATTTGATTGCTTCTTGTTGTCCCCCAGCCGCTTGGGAATTGTTATCAGAGGGGGAAGTGCCCGGAGCTTTACCAGCGTTTGGGGGGGGAGTGCCCGGAGCTTTACCATCGCGAGGGGGGTTTGGGGAGGGAGTGTTGCTTTGGTCAGGCGTTTGGGAATTTTTAATAGAGGGGGGAGTGCCCTGATCTTTACCAGCGTTTGGGGGGGGAGTGCCCGGAGCTTTACCATCGCGAGGGGGGTTTGGGGAGGGAGTGTTTTTTTGGTCAGGCTTTTCGCCAGCATCTCCGGCGGACGTAGTCGTTGTCTCACCTTTGCCTGAAGAGGATTTTGATTTTTTTTCTGCACTTCGAGCCTCACTTCCTTGCTTGACCCATGCCTTACCTTTTTTTATTTTATTTTTTAGCTTTTCTCTAGCGCTATTCAACATTTTTTTCCCTTTATGAGCAGCACCCCCTATGCGCTTTTGAACAAAACCAGGCGCCTTGGCTGCCGCTGGGTTTGCTAGGGCTGTTGCGGTTGTTGCACTCAGAGCTTTTTCAGAAAAAGCGAGCCCTCCGCAGAGCAGAAAGCCGCAGAGAATCCCTTTTGTTAGAACAGTTCTGACTGGATGTCTGGCCATACACACTTCTCCTTGAGTTATTGCGACCTCAAAACCCCGCAAGATTGATGCCAAAAATAATCTGCTGGGGAGAGCAAAACCTCAAAGAAATGCTTTTTGATAGGAATCTGGGTTGAGGAGAAACCGCTTCGCAAGGGCTTTCCCTGCATCGACCGCTGGTTGGGTTAGGGGATCCACTTCCATGAGTGCAGCCATCAGAAGGGTTTCGATCATAAAATGGGCGAAGAGGGCCCCCATTGTCACCTCATTGAGGGTTGTGACCTGCATCACCCGAAGAGGGCACCCCCGCTCAATCATGACCTGAGTTGTCGCCACCCGTTGGGCGTGGAGAAGGTCCTCCAGGGAGGCGTACGCCAGATAATTCAGCTCAGGGAAATCCTTCCAAATCTCCGGCTTGGGTTTTTCCCGGGCCAGCTGTTTTTCCGTAAGGAAGGTAAAGACTTTATCTTTGGGGCCATCCATATAGAGCTGCAACTGGCTGTGCTGGTCCATCGGTCCCATGGCGAGAACAGGGGTGAATCCTTGTCCATTTTTGCCTAAGCTTTCCGCCCAGAGCTGGCGGTGCCAAGAGCTCAGCGCTCCAAAAGCATCCCCGTAGGGCATCATCACGTGGGTGGTGATCTTGCGCTCTTGCTGGAGAGCCCAGAGGGCCGCCACCCCTTCGACAGGAGGGCTGATGGTCTTGGTAAAAACGGTATTAATCACTTCCCCTGCGCCGCGTCGGACTTTCCGGGGGTCTCCCCCTAAAATCAGGAGCGGCAACAGGCCAACGACCGTCAGACAAGAAAAGCGGCCTCCGATGGCCGGGGGATGCTCCAGGGTCGTGAAGCGCATCTGCTTTGCAATTTTTGAGAGGGTGTTTTTGCCCGGGTCCGTAATCACAGTCACGTGAGAGCTGAGCTCATAGGACGTCAGAAAATCCTGCCAGTACTCAAGACACCGCATCATCTGAATCAAGGTTTCTGGAGTTTCGCCAGATTTAGAAATGACCAAAATCCCTGTGGTTCGGGGGTTTAAGACCGACATGATTTCCCAAAAAATCTCTGGGTCGAGGTTATCGAGGAAATAAACAAAAGGAAAAGAAGAATCCGACATTACCCAAGACTGGAAGAGGGCGGTCAGTGCGCGACCGCCCAGAGCAGCCCCCCCCATCCCAATGACAAGGACGCTGTGGAACCGCCTGTAGGTGTTACCAATGGATTGAAAGGCAGGAAGGTCAGTGTCCCAGAAAGCCGCTTCCAACATCGGGCACCCCCCATTTTCTCCCGCTGTGCGGAGAGATTCAAGGGCGGTTTGCGTCTGGATCAGACTGGCATCATAAGCATCTTGAGTGATGGCACGGCTTGCGACCACCCCAGAAATATCCTGCGTATAGGGAAGGAGGACAGGGGTCATGAGTTCCTTTGGGAGGTTTGAGCCTCGACTGATTGTATGAGGGCCTTTTCTCCCGATGTCTTCAACGGATTCGAGGGGACGGTTTTTCCCTGGGGGGTGAAGGGGGCTTCTCCCTTCGGGCTAGGCAAAAACTGAAAATCTGGAGGAAGGACAAGATCACGATTCACCGGAGCTTCTGAAAATTCATCAGGACCTTCTTTGTGAAGGCCAATCGATTCCCGGATGTTATCGCATCCGGATAGAAAAAAGCTCCCCGTGATTCCTACAATACACCATGTCGTGAACCGCATCTTTTGTTCTCCTTCATCATTACTTAGAGGATTTTTCCATCAATTGGGTGAGAAACACAACCCCCACTCCGCAAGAAATACAGACATCAGCCACATTAAATGTTGGAAAGCTATAGGAATAGAGGTGAAAATCTAGAAAATCAATCACCGCTCCCCAAAGAAAGCGATCCATAAGGTTTCCAACCGCCCCTCCTAAAATGAGGAGAAGACCCAAGGAAAGCCAGGGTCCTCGGGCTTCTAAATACCATTTCAACACAAACAAAGAAATGGTGCTTGCCAGGATGCCTAACAGAAAGACTTGGGTGGGTGATCCTGCTTTAAGAAATCCAAAGCTGACGCCTCTGTTTTGGGCAAATACCAGGCTGAAAAAAGAGCTGAGGTGAAGAGGAAGATGGGCGCGATTCGCCAAAATGAGAGTTTTGGTCCAGTGATCAAAGCTGGCGATCAGGCCCACACTGAGGCAAGCGATGAGGAGACGTTTGCGGTTCATGACACCTGCCCCTGGAGAGCGCGCTCTGAGAGGGCTCTGGTGCACCGATGGCAGATGGGGGAGGGCTCTGTCACTTCCGGGACAATCATCCAGCACCGGCCGCACTTCCCGCCTTCCGCCTTCGTAATAGTGACCCAGACACCTGGCACTTCCGGAAGACAAAAAGCCTCTGGAGGGGGGGATTCAAGGGTGATGGATAGACTGGATGTGAGACAGAGAAGCTTTAAGATGCCCGGATCAAGGGTCTCTGGAGAGGGAGGGCCGAGATGAATCTGGGCGTGGGCCTCCAGGCTTGAGCCGATGTGTTTGCCTGCGCGGGCTTGCTCAAGAGCGCCAGTCACTACTTGGCGGATTCGGCGGAGAAGGGCGTGGTGCTCTGCAAGGGCAGAATGGGCCCAGGAGAGCTCGGGCGTAGGGAAACGGCTGAGATGAACACTGGGCGGAAGATCTCCGTAGGCTTCTTTAAGCTCTGAGCGCATGAATTGCCACACTTCCTCACAGGTGAAAGGCAGGAGGGGAGCCAGCAGATGCACAAGGGTCCAGAGCAGGTCCTTGAGAACCGTTTGGGTGGCCCGGCGTTCCAGGCTTTGGGGGCCATCGCAGTAGAGGACATCTTTGCGAATATCTAGGTAAAAAGCGGACAGCTCTGTCGCACAAAAGGTGTGGATATCCTGGAGTGCCGCTTGAAAGCGGTAGGCCTCAAACGCCTCGTAGGTGCGCTGTTGAAGTCCCAGGAGGTGGTGGCGCAGGGCCCGCTCCAGCTCCGGCATCTCCGCCAAAGGGACTCCGCTGTCTTGGGTGAAATCGGCGAGCGCTCCGAGGAGGAAGCGAAAGGTATTCCGCAGACGCCGGTAGACATCTTCCACATGCTTGAGAAGGCCAGGGCCCACCCGGACGTCTCCCTCAAAATCAGAAGAAAGGCCCCAAAGCCTCAGGATATCCGACCCTTTGCTGGCGGTGATTTCCTGTGGGGAGACCACGTTTCCCTGAGACTTGGACATTTTACGCCCCGCCTCATCCACCACAAACCCATGGGTAAACACCGCCTTGTAGGGGGCTTTTCCATTCAGGAGGCAGGAGGTCAGGAGGGAGGACTGGAACCATCCCCGATGTTGGTCCGATCCCTCAAAGTAAAGGTCTGCAGGGACAGGGAGGCCCCGCTCTTTCAGGACAAACTGGTGGGTTACACCGGAATCAAACCAAACGTCCAGGATATCTGTGGCCTTCTCAAAATCATCAGGGGCGTGGAAGGGGCTGAGAAAGTCCTCCGTCGAATGGCTCCACCACACATCCGCGCCCTGAGCTTTCATCAGATCAAGAATCCGGGCGTTAACCCGAGCGTCCCGCAAGACCTCCCCCGTTTGCCTGTGAAGGAAGAGGGGGAGGGGAACGCCCCACATCCGCTGGCGGGACAAGCACCAATCCGGGCGATTCGCCACCATCTGGGCGATACGATTGCGGGATCCCTCCGGCATCCAGGTGACTTCCCCAATAGCGCGCAAGGCCGTCTCTTTCAAGCGTGTGTGGCCGTCCATGGCAATGAACCACTGGGGAGTGGCCCGATAAATCAGGGGGGTTTTTGAGCGCCAGGAGTGGGGATAACTGTGGGTGAGGGAGGCCTGGCTGAGAAGGGCCTGGCTGTCCTTCAGGGCGGCAATAATGGGGGGCGCCGCTTTGTACACATGAACGCCCGCGAACAAGGGGACCGCGTCCGCAAAGAGACCATTCCCCAAAACCCACTCCGGAATCTCAAGGCCGTGATTCAGGCCCACTTGAAAGTCCTCCGGTCCATGGGACGGCGCTGTGTGAACCAGGCCCGTTCCTGCATCACCAGTGACGTGGGCGCCGGGCAACAAAGGCACGGGGAAATCATACCCTCGGCCCTGGAGGGGATGGCTGGCAATGGTTCCCTCCAGAAGAGCTCCCTCAAAGGAGCGCACCCTTCGGTAGGTCTGAAACCCCGCCCGTTGGCACAGAGCCTCTACGCAGGCGTCAGCCACCAGAAACAGAGTGCCGGGACGCTCCTCCGCTTCCATCAAGGTATAGGAAAGCTCAGGGCTGTAGGCGATCGCCCGGTTGGCGGGCAAAGTCCACGGAGTCGTTGTCCAAATCACCGCTTGGGCACCCACCAGATCGGGATGGGGGCTGTGGGTGATCTTAAAAGCGACATCAATGGCCTGGGAAGTGACATCTTTGTATTCAACCTCTGCTTCCGCAAGGGCGGTTTCTTCCACAACGGACCAGAGAACTGGTTTAACCCCCCGGTAGACATCTCCTGTTTCAAAAATTTTCAGGAAAGCGGCCACGATCCCCGTTTCTTCGGCGGGAGACATGGTGGTGTAAAGGGCATCCCAATCCCCCCCAATGCCGAGGCGCTG
Organism: Holosporales bacterium; assembly: GCA_044361745.1. Taxonomy (GTDB): domain Bacteria; phylum Pseudomonadota; class Alphaproteobacteria; order Holosporales; family CAZGKG01; genus JBIKIF01. The sequence continues at coordinate 28,262 of JBIKIF010000004.1, forward strand.
GAATTCCTCCTTTTGCACATCAATCCATTTTTGGGCAAAGACACGGCAAGCGGCTCTAAATTCTAGGGGCGGCACATCCCCTTTAGATATGCCTTCTCCGCGGTAGGCTTCCTCTACTTTCGCTTCAATGGGTAGACCATGGCAGTCCCATCCGGGGATATAATGGACATCCAGACCCTGCATGAACCGCATCCGGTTGATGGTATCCTTGAATAGTTTATTAATGGCGTGGCCAATATGAATATGGCCGTTGGCATAGGGTGGGCCATCGTGGAGAAGAAAGAGGTCTGCCCCCAAACGAGCGGCCCGCCGCTTTTCCTCTAGGTGGATCTTTTGCCAAAAAGCCAGGGTCTCCGGCTCCCGTGTTGCAAGATTGCCCCGAAGCTGAAAAGAAGTCTTCGGCAAAAAAATAGAGGCCTTCAGATCAGCGGGCGAGAGAGCAGGGGGGGGACATTCCGTCACGAACAAAGCCTTTCCTGAGCAAGTTTGAGGGACCAGCCGAACATATCGCCCAGTCTCTTCTGTTTGTGCCACAAAACCCCGAGGGTTCACAAGAAGAAGCTCAGAGAGGCTGATACCAAATCCCAGAGACTGGACAAGAGTCACAGAAGTGACAAACGTCAAATCAATTGACAGACACAAAGTTGCGCTCTCATCCATTGGCAGGCGACCAAAGGCCCGGAAATAAATTTTTTGACTCCACGAGATTGATGGTGACGGATGGCCTGATTCAGTTTAATCTCAAAGACAATCAACTCCACTTGCATGAAAGCCTAGAGCCCTTCCCATGACACAGTCTTCGTACGATCTTGACACCTTACGCCATGATGCTGCCCATGTGATGGCAGAAGCCGTATCTGAGCTGTTCCCTGGCACCCAAATTACCATCGGTCCCTCCATTGAGGATGGGTTCTATTATGACTTTCTGAAAGAGACCCCTTTTACGCTTGATGACTTGTCCCTCATTGAAGCGCGCATGCGGGACATCGTGGCTCGGGATGAAGCTATTGTGCGGGAAGAATGGACCCGCCCGGACGCCATCGCCTTTTTCAAAGCCCAAGGACAGCATTTTAAGGTCGAGCTCATTGAGGCGATTCCAGAGGATCAAGTCATCACCCTGTACCGCCAGGGGGATTTTATTGATCTGTGCCGGGGGCCCCACGCGACCTCCACAAAGCACCTGGGAGGGGCTTTTAAGCTGTTAAAGTTGGCGGGGGCGTATTGGCGCGGGGACTCTCGTAATCCGATGCTGCAGCGCATCTACGGCACTGCCTGGCACACTAAGGCAGAGCTTGATGCTTATTTGACACGCCTAGAGGAAGCGGAAAAACGAGATCACCGACGTTTAGGCCGCGAAATGGGCTTGTTCCATTTTCAGGAGGAGGCCCAAGGCAGCGTATTTTGGCACCCCAAGGGTTGGACCATTTATCGCCTTTTAGAAGGATATATGCGGGAGAAGCTTCAGGCGAATGGATATGTGGAAGTCCGCACGCCTCAGATGCTGTCTCGGAAATTGTGGGAAACCTCAGGTCACTGGGAGAAATTCCGGGAAGCCATGATTACCTGTGAAATTGAAGGGGCTGCCCTAGCTCTCAAGCCAATGAATTGCCCCTGTCATGTGGAAATTTTCAAGCAGGGCCTGAAAAGCTATCGGGATCTGCCGCTTCGGATGGCGGAGTTCGGGTCATGTCTGCGCTTTGAGCCTTCTGGATCCCTTTTCGGTCTGATGCGGGTGCGGGCCTTTACTCAGGATGATGCCCATATTCTCTGCACCCCGGATCAGATTTTATCGGAAACCAAGGCTTTTTGCGATTTACTTCAAGAGGTTTACCGGGAGCTTGGGTTTGAAGAGCTCTCCGTGCGCTTTTCCGATCGTCCCCAGACGCGGGCTGGTGATGACGCCACTTGGGATCAGGCGGAAGAAGCTCTCCGTCAAGGGGCGCTCGCCGCTGGTTTGACTTACACATTGAATCCAGGGGAAGGGGCTTTTTATGGGCCTAAGTTGGAGTTTGTCCTGAAGGATGCGATTGGTCGGTCCTGGCAGTGCGGAACCTTACAAGCAGACTTTGTGTTGCCAGGGCGCTTGGGGGCCACGTATATTGGTGTGGATGGGGCGAAACACACACCTGTCATGCTGCACCGCGCCATTTTTGGCTCCCTTGAGCGCTTTATTGGCGTCTTAATTGAGCATTACGCAGGCAAGCTTCCCTTTTGGTTGGCCCCTGTACAGGTGGCGGTCCTGCCGATTACCAACACCTATGACGGGTACGGGACAGAGATCCATGAACGCCTGAAGGCAGAGGGATTTCGGTCTGAACTGGATCTCCGGAGCGAAAAAGTGGGCTATAAAATCCGCGAGCACAGCCATGGGAAAATCCCTATTTTGTTCGTCGTTGGCGGGAAAGAGCAAGGCTCAAGGAGTGTCGCGGTCCGTCGCCTCGGAAGTCCAGACCAAGAAGTCCTTGAACTGGAGGCTGCAATTAGGCTACTAAAGGGGAGTGAGCGCGGCGGAAATAGGACCTCTTAAAAGAGTCTTTTCTAATCATTTGCTGACAACTAGGTGTACTGATTTCTACAGGAGTGTGTTTGACCCAATATACGAGCAATAGGCCACCAGCCACGACGGGACCTCGCGTTAATGCCCAAATTACCGCTCAAAAGGTTCGACTTATCGACGAAAATGGAGAGATGGTGGGGGTGGTTCTGAAGTCCCAGGCATTAGATCGCGCACGATCTGCTGGCCTTGATTTGGTGGAAGTGTCTCCCAATGTTGATCCCCCTGTTTGTAAGATTCTTGATTATGGAAAACTTCGCTATGAAGCCCAGAAAAAACAAGCAGAACTGAAGAAGAAACAAAAAACCGTTGAGATTAAGGAAATTCAGATCCGCCCCGGGATTGAGGAGCACGATTACCAAGTCAAGCTGCGCAACGCTCAGCGGTTTTTGGGCGAAGGGGATAAAGTCAAAATCACCCTCCAATTTCGCGGACGAGAATTGACCCGGAAAGAGCTGGGAATCAAAGTCCTTGAACGCATGGAGACGGATCTCGAGCCTCTCTCCAAGCAAGAATCCCCTCCTAAGCTGGAAGGTAAACGGATGATGATGATCCTAGGTCCGAAATAGGGGGGAATCCCTCCCCTTTTTAGGGGGCCGCTCCTACAGAGCGCCGTAGCGAATCCTTAACCACAGAGTTGATGAGATCGATAAGGGGTCGTCAGGACATCGTTGATAGATGACATCGTCCATGTCTCACCTATTTGTTGAACGGGCTCATATCCCAAGGGGGGAAAGGTTTTCTCCCCTGAGTTCCGGTGGAACGCTCTTTCAAGAGAGGGGGATCTTGGCTTATAACCAACTCAGGTTGGAAATTACAAGGCTCTCTCTCATGACGGATACGTTCTCTCTGCATCAGTTGTTTTTTGAGTTAGAAGCCCGTGGGTTCGTGTATCAAACAACAGATCGAGAAGCCCTTCAGGCCCGCCTGTCCCAAGGGCCTTTGACATTGTATCTGGGGGCGGACGTCACAGCCCCAAGTTTTCATGTGGGCAATCTATTGGTTTTGATGACAGTGCGCTGGTTTCAGCGGGCCGGCCATCAGGTGATTCTATTGCTGGGCGGGGGCACGACCCAAGTGGGGGATCCGTCCGACAAGAAAAGTGCCCGAACGGTTATGGAGAAGGAGACGATTGAGGCGAACTGGGCGTCCCTCCATCGATTTGCAGAGCGGTTTTTTAGCGCTGCCGACGGCCCACCCGTGCGTGTCGTCAATAATAAAGACTGGCTGGAAAGCTTGGGCTACATGGATTTTTTGGGGCGGATCGGACGGCACTTTTCCGTCAACCGCATGGTCAGTTTTGAGTTTGTCCGAAATCGTTTGGAGAACCAGCTGCCCCTCAGTTTTCTAGAGCTCAACTATATGCTGCTCCAGGCCTATGATTTTTTGCATCTCTTTGAGACCCAAGGATGTGTCCTTCAAGTGGGGGGGGCGGATCAATGGGCGAACATCTTGAACGGGGTGGAGCTTATTCGTAAAATGCACGGTGCGGAAGCCTTTGCACTGACGGTGCCTTTGCTCACCACCAGTTCAGGGGCGAAAATGGGGAAGACTGCCCAGGGGGCGGTGTGGTTGAATCCTGATGCCCTGGCACCATATGATTTTTGGCAATTCTGGCGGACCGTGGAAGACCAAGACGTCCCCCGCTTTCTGAATCTCTTTACTTTTCTGCCACGGGAGGAAATTAACGCGCTGACACAGGTCTCTGGCGCCGCCTTGAACGCAGCGAAGAAACGCTTGGCGGATGAGGTCACGACATTGGTCCATGGGGCGGAGGTTCTTCCCCAAATCCATCAAACGGTGGAGACATTTTTTGGGCGCGCCTTGGCGGCTGCAACGGATCAAATTCTGGAGATCGCCCCAGGTTTGCCCCTTCTCGACTGTCTGCAGGAGGCGGGGTGGTTCACCTCAAAATCTGAGGCTAGACGAGGGATTCGCGGGGGGGGTGTGCGCTTAAACGACACGCCTGTTGCGGACGAGACGCTGGTCCTGGGCCCAGACCTCTGGACTCATGGGGAAAGACTCAAGCTGTCCTGGGGAACAAAAAAACATCTTTGGCTGATGCAAAAAGGGATTCAAGAATGACACAAAGCAACACACCTCCTCACGATCTTCTCGAAAGTCTCTTGCGCCTTGCGAAAACAAAAGGTGCGGATCAGGCGGAAGCGAGTCTCAGCTCAGGGGATAGTTTGTCGGTCAGCGTGCGATGTGGCGCAGTGGAGGATACGGTTTGGAGCCAAAACATGGCATTTGGGCTTCGGGTCTTGATTGGAAAAAAGCAAGCCTTTGTCAGCAGTAATCATCCTGCAAAAGAGGCCCTTGAAGCGCTTGTGGACCAAGCTATTTCGATGGCCAAGGTGGTGCCAGAAGACCCCTATATTGGACTTGCGGATCCTTCCCAAATCGCCACCTCTTGGAAGGACATTCCCCATGATCCCACAACCCTGACTCTTCCCCAACTCATGGCCCTGGCTTCCGAGGTGGAAGAGGCGGCCCTGGGGGTTCCTGGCGTCTCTTCTTCAGAGGGGGCTCAAGCGTCTTGGTCTCAAAGCCGAACAGTGAGGATGGCAACCAATGGCTTTTTAGGGGCTTACAGCCGGTCGTATTTTTCCATCTATGGCTCTGTGTTGGCGGGCTCTGACGCCATGATGCAACGAGATGATGATTACGACAGTGTGTGTTTTTTTGAAGATTTAAAGCCAGCCTCCAAGATTGGAAAATCGGCGGGGGAACGGGCGGTCGCGGCTCTCAACCCTCGCTCCGCCACACCAGGGAAAGTGCCCGTGGTGTATGAAAATCGCCTGAGTGGCCGCCTGCTGAACAGCCTGGTGGGTGCGATTTCAGGCGCTGCGATTGTACAGAAAACCAGTTTTCTCCAGGACGCTCTTCAGACTTCTGTTTTCAGCCCTGCGGTGACGATTATCGATGATCCCTTTTTGCCGAGAGGTCTGGGATCCAGACCTTTTGACGCTGAAGGCTTGCCGACCTGCCGGACGACCCTCGTGGACCAAGGCGTGCTTCAAACCTGGCTTCTTGATTTGCGGGCGTCCCGTGCTTTGAGCTTGAAACCGACAGGCCATGGCTCAGGCGTTAGCAATCTGTTTATGGCGCCTGGCACCCTGTCTTTTGAGGAACTCCTCGCGCCCATCTCAAAGGGTTTGTTTGTGACAGATCTGTTCGGTCATTCTATTAACGGGCTGACGGGGGATTACAGTATGGGGGCTCGGGGGTTTTGGATTGAAAACGGTCAGATCGCTTATCCTGTCCAAGGGGTGACGATTGCGGGAAACCTGAAGGACATGTTTAAAGAACTCACACCCGCCAGTGATTTACCGACTCTCCAAGGGCATACAGCCCCAACCGTTCGGATGGCATCCATGACGGTTGCGGGAAACGGATGATTGACAAAAGTGGGAGCCTTGGCGGATAGTGACGCTCAGAGAATGAACGCAGGCTACGGGTCGATAACATATTTGGGGAACGCCATGGGAACAGATCGGAAAATCAGTTTAGCTCTAGGGGTGTCTCTGTTCCTGAGCGCTTGCTCTCCTAAAATTCATCAACATGGCTGGATCCCCCCTTCGGAAAAGCCTTTGGAAGGGCTCAAGGCCGGTGTGACCACCAAAGATCAGGTCCAATCAGCTTGGGGAAAACCCACGTTCATCTCCACTTTTGATGAACAGTCTTGGTATTATGTGTCTCGGGTGACCCGATCGTCCACGTCTTTAAGCCATCCGGACCTTGTTTCCAACACCGTCTATAAGCTGGTTTTTTCTGCCAACGGGATGCTCAAGTCCATTGAGGCTCTTGGAAAAGACCAGATCCAAGCCATCACTATGCTGGAGAGAGAAACGCCAACCCGCGGCAACTCTCCCTCTGTTCTTAAGCAGATCTTTAAGAACATCGGTCGTGTCAATGCAGGGGCGCCCATCGAAGGATCTGGGGCCCCTTAATTGTGATAGAGTTGACTGCTAGGACCTCTTGCGTTTGAGGTCAAAAAGCGGTAGAGACAAGAGGTGAGGTCTGACGGAGGTACTTCTTTTTGTCAGAGAATCCGGGCGATTAGCTCAGCGGTAGAGCGTCTCGTTTACACCGAGAGGGTCGGCGGTTCAATCCCGTCATCGCCCACCAGACTTTCCAAGGGTTTCAGGAAAGGCTTTGGTTTAAAAAATCTCCGGGTATACCCCAGGTGTACTTTTGAAGAGATTTGCTTCCTGGATTTTTCTCCTGTGTTCGTCCCTTTGACGGCTCTTTGCATTCAGGAATTTTTTATGTTTGCTGGGGTGTAGGGCGTGAAGGTTCTGTTGGGGCATGGGGAGTTCCCACCTGTCTGGAGGACTGGCTCAAAGAGATGGGATCGGGGAGCCTCGTTCATGTGCCCTCTCTTGATCTGGATCTGAAGGGAAGGAGCCTCTGGAGGGTGATGCTTGTCTCTGACAAGCGGGCTTGGTAAACCAAAGGAACCACGCCCGCTTGGAATGCGTCTTGGGCCGCTTGACTGTAGAGGGGATCTGTTGCGGCGTCGAGATCGAAATCTTCTGTGTCGTCTCTCTGCACCAGGTAGAGAACGGCAGCGCGATACCCCTGGGCAATTTGTCGGCTGAGGGCGCCCATATGCTTGGTACCTCGCACGGTTGGGCAGTCCGGGAAACATGCGGTCGTTCCCACACGGTCATGGACATTCTTCACCTCGAGATAATAGGGGGCAAGGCCATCCCCCGTGAGAAGGAAGTCAATGCGGGATTTCCCGTCATCGTAAGGAACTTCTCGTTTCCAGGAGGTGTAAGCTTGAAACTCTGGGAAGAAACCATTCTCCAGGCCCAGGGCCACCAATGTGTTCGGCATGGCCGTATTGGTGCCAACCCATGTTCCCTGCACCTGAATCGCTTCCAGTCCATAGGGATAGGTTCTGCTGGGGCTTGGGTTATAAGACAGGAGAACCGGTGCATCCGGAGAGATCAATCCCCGCATTGCCCCTGTATTCGCACAGTGAACAGTCAGTTCCTGACCGTCCACCAGAACGTCTGCCAGAAACCGTTTGTAACGCCGAATCAGGGTGCCTTGGGTTAAAGGCGCTGGATAGAAAAGGGGGAGGGGCGTCATTCTTTCTCTCTCCAGGTTTTCAGGGTGTGGCGCAGAAACTCAAACCCCTTTTCAAACGGGGCTTTCAGCTTTTGGGTGTACTGAGGAATTTGTAATACTTGGGAAATGCGTTTCTCCAGGAAGCCCCAGGTTTCTTCGTGGTTCGGTGATCCATCTTTCAGCCAAAACAAAAACGTTGCGCTATAAATGCCGCTGAGCAAAATGCGTTTGCTGTAATAATTCCAATCTGTTGAGCGGTCCCCGGCTATCACCCAAATGTCATGGGCGATGTGAGCGATATGACCAAACGGATGGGTTTTCAGAGGGGATTTTAAGGAAAACTCCATGGCATGGCGGGCGGCGTCTTTGTGAGGCGCAAGACATTCAAGACGGATGCGAACCCCCCAAAAAATACGGTCCCGCACTTTCATCTCCGAGAGAGGGAGGGCCTTCAGACGCTCCTCCATCTGTTGGTCCACCCAGCGACTCCAAGTCTCAAGGGCATCCGGAATCCCGTTGGGGAAGAGCCCCCACGCGAGCACAGGGGGCTGACCTAAATCTTCTGCTGCGCGCGCAAGCAGGTCTGCGTCCCAGCCTTCAGAACCAGCCCGCTCTAAAGCACGGGCCAAAAGTTGCGCCTTCAAAAGGGCAGAGTTTTCGGGAGAGACAGAAGGGGGCATAGACAGTCATCCTTTGCATATCAAAGCAGTTCGAGGAAAGCCCACGGCAACTGCGACTTGGAAAGCCTTTCAAGAATGATAGCAGACAATCTTTCATTTAAGACAGAAAAGAAGGCCTATTTCTATTCCTCTTCTCGGATGTTTCTACAACACTTGAGGGATACATCTCAAGCTCAAGGAGTTGCCTGATAGAGGATTGAGCCAGATCCTGAGCCAGAGAGCCCCTCAATTCCCTACGCCTTAAAATGTGTCTGCCGCGTTCCCCAGCCCATCTTTTTTATCTAAAAAAATTATAATATTAACTATTTTTATTTTTTTTAGACATAGAATTAGATCTGTTAAAGGTGAAAAATTTGAGGGCCTTATAGAGTGTGTTCATTCGCTCTTTCTTTGGGCGCTCTGAATGAGGAGAAATATGCATGAATGTACGTCAATTTTCAATGGCCCTTGGGCTTGGTCTTTTTGTGTCTGCTGGCTTGGCAAGCGGTGTTTCGGCCTTGTCTGCAGGTGATATCGGCAGTCTCTTAAATCTTAGCGAAAGTGATGGTGCAAAAGTGTGTGACCTTGCGTGTAACCGGTTTGTCGCAACATCTGGTCCTAAAACAGTTATTCATGAGTGTTTGGCGTGTACAAAGAACGTTGGAAACTTCCAAACAGCTTTGGTGAATAAGATGAAAGGCATGACGAAAAAAGGGGCAAAGGCTGACAAGAACTGGATTACGGAGCTCTGTCAGAAAGCAAAAGATGCCAACAGTCCTGCTTTCCAGACCTTGCGTGACACATGTGACAGCGAAGATGTGAAAAAAGTTCTCTCGGAGAGCGGAGGTCTGATGGACTAGTCATCGGACCAAGAGGAGCCCCTTGAATAGGATGCTCCTCCCTTTTTAGCTCAGTTTCAATGATTTGATCCAACGTCCACGCGACCACCAGCCGTCATCCTCCGCCCCCGAAGGGAGTGTAAGGATCCAGCTTAAGAGGCCTGACGCCCCAAAAATAACGTCTCTACGGAAGGACAAGTTGACCTGAAGATCAGAGTATGCTTGGGTTTTCGAAAAAAAGCTGGATTCTTACACTCCCTTCGGGGGGCGGAGGATGACGGCCGTCCAGTGAATATGGGATCGTTTTATATAGAAAAACTCACAACGAAATTGATATAAAATCAGCAATATTTGACACAGAAAAGGACGTGTGGATCCATGAAGCATATCTTAAAATTTGGAGGGTTTGTGTGGTTTTTCACGGTGGTGTCTGGCGTTTTGGCGGGCGGTTATGCCGACCCGTCTCCCCAGAAAAACCCTTTGTCGGACCAGACATCAAAAATGGATGATCTGAAAAAGAAACATTCCACACTCCATGATCTGTTTGTGATCGGCAGTCCCGCCCCCCAATCTCTTGAGGGACAAGACCGTCTCCGGTCGATGGGCCCTACAGGGTGTGCAGTGCGGAATTTAACCATTGTCGCGTCAAAAGATTTGCCCAAAATGGGCAGCGCAGGAACAAACATTGCGGGTCATCTTTATCCTGAAGTGGTCGGATCTTTCGGACGGGAAAGCCTGCCCCCAGAATCCCAAGAGCGTATTATGGCTTCTTTGAAGCCGATGCTGATGACAGGGTACAAAGAGAAGACAGCCGCCGAATAGCTTTCCCCAGATGGGTCAAGAGATCCTCAAAAGAACATGTGGAGGCAGACGTTCGGGCGATGAGGACAAACGCAATTTTTTCTGGAATGTCAGAAACCCTTAAAACACCGTTAGTCAAAAGAACCCCCAGGGCTCCTTTAAAACGCCGCCGGATGCGATTGCGCACAACCGCACCCCCCATTTTTTTGGTCACCACAAACCCAAATCGATGATCTAAGACCGCCTGATCTGGGGGAGACTCCCCCGAATTGGGAAGGGCCTGCATAATAAAATGAGGCGCAACCCATTTATGGGGAGACCTTGCAAGACGCTGAAACTCAGAGCGTTTCTTGAGAGTCGAGAGGCGCAAGGAGAGAGACGACTACGCTGAGAGACGCGCTCGGCCTTTGCGCCTGCGACGGGCAATCACTTCCCGCCCTCCAACCGTTGCCATACGGGCCCGAAAGCCATGGCGCCGCTTGCGAACAAGGTTACTTGGTTGAAACGTTCTCTTCATTAAAATTCTCCCTCAGATAGCTTTGGAAACCCACAAGCCACACCTTTTCAAACGAATGCCCCATCTAACCAAACTTGGCTAGCTCTGTCAACGATCTGGGGCTTTTTTGCATTGTGGAGGAGACAGCGGCGAAAGAAATGTCTGTTTTTCTTGGACGAGATTTCTTGATGAGGTCTTGCTTTTCTGTCACAGTATCCAAAGATTCAAAAGAGAGGTCTGGTCCGTGGGTCTGAGTCTCAGTCATTTATTGTTGGTTCTTGTGGTGGTTTTGATTGTCTTTGGCGCCGGCAAGCTTCCCCGCGTGATGGGAGATTTGGCTCGGGGCCTCAAGGCTTTTAAGGATGGCCTGACGGATGAGGATGCCGAATCTTCCTCAAAGTCTCAAGTATCCCCCCCGAAATCTGCGTCCAAAAAGCCCAAAGCCTCCTCCCGTTCTCAGAAGGACCGATCTCAATGATGGATTTTCTGGGTTTGGGGGAGTGGGTTGTGATTGGGTTTTTGGCGCTTGTCGTCATTGGCCCCAAAGATTTGCCCAAAGTGATCTATTCTTGGGGGCGCTGGATGGCCCGTTTCAAGACTTATACGGAGGGGTTCCGTGAGGAGTTGAACGGGATCATGCGCCTTGAGCATCTGAAAACACTGAATTCAGAGCCAGAGGAGGGGGGAGTCCTGTTTTCCCCAGAGGCGGAAATCTCCGAAGAGTCTTCTCTGCATCCTAAGAAATCCTACCGCTCCAAATCATTGAAACGCCGATGAATCCCCCCCCTCTCCTGAAGGCTGTCAGTCCCCCTGTTGAGAGGACTTCCCCTCAAGGCCCATCCGAGCCCATGTCTTTAGTGGACCACCTCATTGAATTGCGCAAACGCTTGATGGTCGGGTTCCTCGCATTTGGCGTTGCCTGCGCCTGTGTTTATCCATTCGCCCAGGAAATCTTTGCTTTTCTTGTCCGCCCCTTAACCCATTTGTTAGGCACCGATCGTCCCATGATCTACACAGGGCTTGCGGAAGCCTTTGTGACCTACCTCAAGGTGACTCTTTTTGGAGGGCTCGTCCTGTCAAGCCCGATCATTTTCAGCCAGATTTGGTTGTTTATTGCCCCAGCTCTTTACAAAAAAGAGCGTCAAAATTTTATTTTATTTTTGATTGCCACACCGATACTTTTCGTTCTGGGGGCTGTCCTTGCATATAGTTTTGTCTGTCCCCTTGCGTGGAAATTTTTCCTCAGTTTTGAGGGGGGGCATTCCCAAATTGGGGTTCGGGTCCAGTTAGAAGCCCGCATGAGTGAATATCTGTCCCTGATGATGAAGCTTATTTTAGCTTTTGGCCTGTCCTTTCAGCTGCCGGTGATTCTTCTTTTGCTGGCACGGATGGGGGCTCTGACAGCATCCACACTCAAAGCCCGGCGAAAATACGCTTTTCTCGGGATCGTGATTGGGGCGGCCATTGTCACACCCCCTGATTTTCTCAGTCCATTGGGACTGATTGTGCCTTTATACAGCCTGTATGAATTCTCCATCTTTTTGATGGGTTTTGGGGGGAAAAAATCCGCCTCCTAAAGAGTCCTGCTACACACCCTCTATTTTTCTGTCATCTGGTGGCTTCCATCCCACTCTGGATCAGGGGGGTTTTTAAGAAAATTGATGCAGCGTTTGATGAACACTTGGGATAGGGGATCTCCATTAAAGTCCCTTGCGATATATTGATAACGTCTTAAGGCGGGGCCCCATTGTCTATCTTGATAAAAATTGAAAGCCTCTTCCGTCCGAAGTGCAAGATCTATGAGAAGGGACCCGTCGTCCCCTGCCGTGTCCCCCAACTCACCTAAAAGTTCATAAATGCATTTTCCATCCTGTTTTCCCTTCACGATGACCTTATCGACGGGCCTTATAATAAACCGATCTTTGACCTCTCCGTAGGTGCTCGCACTGATGAGAATACGGGTCCCGTAAAATTTATTCAGGCCTTCAAGACGAGCGGCTAAATTGACATCATCTCCAAGGACCGTGTACTGGAAGCGGTCGTAAGACCCAATGTTCCCGACAATGACTTCTCCGGTATTAATCCCAAACCGACTGACCAGAGCAGGTTTGCCCGCTGCCTCCCAATTAGGGTTGAGGATTTGCAGGCGCCTTTGGCATAAAAGGGCTGCCTGACACGCGCGAACGGCTTGCTTGGGATCCATCAAAGGAGCACCCCAAAAAGCCATAATCGCATCACCAATATACTTATCGATCGTGCCATGACGCTCTTGAATCACACGAGTCAGAGCATCAAAATAGTCGGAGAGATGGCGCATGAGGGTCTCTCCATCGAGTTTTTCTGTAATGGATGTGAAGTTTTGTATATCAGAGAATAAAATGGTGAGGGTTTTTCGGTCTCCTCCCAAGACAGATTCTTGTTTTAAAAAAAAGAGTTGTTTGACAAGGGCTTTGGGCACAAAGCGAGAAAACGCTTGCAGTGTTGTTGTGAGACCCTTCAGGCCCTCAACGGTTTGAAACAATTCATAAAAATACATATTGTGGTCAAAATGGATGCTAAAATCCATATTTTGCAACTGCTTGAGATAACCTGCAATTCGAATAATGGGTTGGGTGAGAGCTTTTGAGAGCGTGAGAACGATGGTAATGGAAATGATGATGATGATCCATGAAAAAAAAAACATATCCTGGCGCGCTTGTTGGATGGGTGCACTCAAATAATCCCCCATAAAACTCATCACGAGTGTTTGTTTTGCCCAGATAGAGTCTTGGCCTGCGATCTTTTTGAGTGGGATCACAAGCAGCGTATCGTAAAACAAGCTTTTATCTTTTTGATAAACCAATCGTTGTTTACCCGTTTTTTGAAAGTGTTTAAATCCTTTTCTAAAAAGATCGGATGACAAGTCAAATATAGACTTTCTGACGAGACCTTGGAGGCCCAGCTTAAATGTTTGAGAGAGATTGGGATGGGCCAAAATTTGGCCATCCATGTCTGCGATGCATGAGACACCCACCTTACCAAGAGACTGCACTTTCAGTAAACTGGAGAATGTTACGATTGGGACCTCAAGAGCAATGGCTCCTAAGAATTTTTGAGATTTTTCTGCAAAAAAGGGGGCCACAATCTTGATGCCAATAGATTGGTCGTTGAGCACAGACAGGTCATGTAAGAAGGGCTTTTGGAGTTCCTTTGCCTGCAGGTACCACCCCAGCAAGCGAGGATCATCATACACGAGAGAACTGACCTTTTTCTGGCTCAGAACACTCCCTTGTTCGGTTAAAGAAACGGTTTTGCAGACCCCTTGTTGACAGTATTCTCTGACAAAAGGGGCGTTTGAAAGAATCAGTGATTGACTCCCGTATTGACGGTACGTTAGACGAGCTGATTCTCCTTGAGCATCGATCACAGAGATGCTTGAAATCTGAGGGCACCGTTCAAAAAGATTCATAAACAGTCGCTCACGTTCCTCAAGGGTGCGCGCCGATCCTCCTTGAAGAAATAGGGCGCAACTTTTTTCTACCCCTTCCAGATTTTCTATAAATTTCAAGATTTTTTGTGTGGTCACTTCAGAGTGTGCATCAATTTTTTCATCGATCATCATGGCAATATCTTCTACAAACTCTTGGTCCGTATAGATCATCATGGAGAAACTTGCGAATGCTAAAATTGAGGAAAGTGCGAGAATCAAATTGAATTGCAAGCGGCGAACGAAAATCCCCAGGCGCACATGCATGCGCAGAAAAAGGATCCACCAGCGCTGGAAAAATAATGTCAGCGTTTGCATTGTGTTTTTCGCTCATTCGTCTAAAAAAAGAAAAATAGTCATTCTGGATTCAGAATATCCATCGATTCTATTCAAAAAGACTTTATGATCTGAGAAAAATAGATTTTAGAGCAAATCCCCCTGGGCTTGAGCTGGCCCTGCGTTCCATTTTGAGTTTTTTGCTGCGAGCACACCCTTTCGCCGTCCGTCATCCTAAGCCCCCGAAGGGGTCATAAAGATCAAGCTTAAAGGGCCTCATCGCCAGAAGACAGAGTCTTTAAGGAGGGTAGAGCGCAATCTCAAACCAAGCTTTTCCTTTGTTTGTTTTAAAAAGCTGGCGTCTCACCCATCCTTCGGGGGCTGAGGATGCCGGGAATCGAGAGATGAGGGGTTGCGTAAAAACCTTGACAAAACCAAAGACCTCACCAACTTTAGATTCATCAAAACAGTTCTCCGAGCGATCTCAAGAACCGTTTTGGAAGGGGGGTTCAAAAATCAATGGGATGGCTTTCATCGAATAGGGGTTTTCATCAACGGTCTCGAAAGACAGATGCTGGCCAGACCCTTCTTCAAGAGGTTAATTTTGTCAAAAATTTAAGAACAAATAGAGAACCTACACTGCAATTGTATTCTAAAATATAAGAGCGTTACATCCGTAGCGGAGGTCTGTGTTGTGGTATAAAAATTTTCGGCGCTCTTTTAAAAAACGAGCTCTCAAAAAATTGATTCCCTTTGTAGGAATCTGCGCCTGTATTCTCCTCATTCTACTTGGCATGCAAACGCCTCACGTTGCGTCCATGGTGGAGGGAGCGCTTCTAGAGGTGATAGGCGCTTCCATCTCTTTGTGGCAGCAAACAGAGCAGGCTTTTAATGATTTCATGCGCTCTTTTGATGCAAACAAAACCCAACACCAGTTGGCGGCCCTTCAAAAAGAAAACCAGCTTTTGCGCCAAAAAATCCTCTATTTGTCTTCCGTGAGTCTGGAAAATAAGGCCCTCCAATCAGTGCTTCAAATGGTCAAGCCTTTGGGGAATCAAAAATTTTGCACCGCCTCTCTGATCACGAAAGCAAATCCTGTTGGAAATCTCATGTTTCTCATTTCTGCAGGGTCTCAAAATGGCATCCGAAAAAACCAGCCGGTTGTTTCTGGGCAGTACATTGTGGGTCGCATTGACGCAGTGAGCCCTCATTTTTCACGGGTCATGCCCGCATGCCATCAGGATTTTAGAATCCCCGTGATTGGGCTCAAAACACGCACCCAAGGGATGATTGCTGGAAATGGCACTGCTCACCCAAATCTTACCTACATTCGGGATGATCAATTGCCTCAGACGGAAGAAATTTTTGTCAGCTCACCAGAGGGAGGGGCTTTCCCGTCCCATCTTCTTGTGGGAAAAACTCTTGCAGACCACCAAAAGAGAAGCATTCAATTGTTTGTTCACTGGAAAACCCTAGAGAACGTCCAAGTTCTTTTATCTTATCCCCGAAAAATCCCTCTCTCCTTTAGATCTCTGACTCCTGAGTCTGATCAATGATCAAACAGTCCATAGAGGCCTTTTTAAACACATACCGAACCCAGCTTTTTCTCCAAATTTTTTTGGTTTTTTTGTTTCTGAGGCCAGAGCATTTTCTGATCCCATTTCCTTTTCCCGCATTGTATCACGGTGTTTTATATTACTGGATTCTCTACCACCCCAACACTGTTTCTCTGCCTTTCGTCTTGGTCGCAAGTTTATTCCATGATGTCCTCATCGGTGCCCCTCTGGGATGCACGTTCCTTGAGGTTGCTTTCTTAGGCACATGGGTTTGGTCCCAACGCAAACAATTGCTCCAAGAACCTTTCATCCTTGTCTGGGGATACTTTGCTTTCTGCATCGCCCTTTTAATCTCTGCTAAAATCCTCCTGAAAAATTTCCAGGGAGGGCATTTTTCTTTTCCTGTGGATCTCTTCCCCCCTTTTCTTTGGGTTGTTTGTCTGTATCCTTTTCTTTCATGGTTTCTCTCTTGCATGAATCGACGCTTTGGGTTCTCTCATGGATAACGAACACATTCCCGAACATCTGACCCGCAGGACGTTCCTTTTTGGTTTGATGCAAACCACCCTTCTGGGAGGCCTGGTGATCCCCCTCTCCCAACTGCAAATCAAAAAACAAAACAGTTACGCAATGTTGTCTGAGCACAATCGGCTGGCTGTTCAACTGGTCAATGCACCACGCGGGCGATTGATCGATCGCACAGGAACCCCCCTGTGTCTCAACACAGATAATTTCCGTTTGATTGTCCGGGCTGGAAGCTCTAAAGAACTGAAAACCAGCCTTCAAAAATTACACAATATGATTGAAATTCCCAATTTTAACTGGGAAGACACCCTCAAAACTTTTAAAAAACATCCCCACCACCTCCTGCCCTTGATTCTCAAAGATGCACTGACATGGGACGAAGTTGTTTTAATTGAGACACACCGCACAGATTTTCCTGGGATTGCGGTGGAAATGGGCCAACACCGCACCTATCCGCTGGAGGGGAAAGCTGTTCATCTCCTCGGATATACCAGTCCTTTGACCAAGGAGGAGCAGGCCTCTAAAAGCGCCTTCAGCCCCGAACTCCGCACCGGGAAAGCTGGCCTTGAAAAAATTTATGATTCAGTGCTTCAAGGAGACCCTGGGTCTGTTTCCCTGGAAGTGAATGCTCACCGACATGTGATGCGCACCATTGAATCCCATCCCCCCACACCTGGGCCAGATGTTTCTGTTTCTCTCGATAGTCGTCTCCAAGCTTATGTCGCCGAGCGTCTACAAGACCACAACAGCGCCTCTGTGGTTGTGTTGGGCCGGACAGGAGAGATCCACGCCCTCGTCTCCCATCCTGGATTTGACCCCCATCTTTTTCGCAATGGTATTTCTTCAAGCGCTTGGGCGGACATTCAAGGGAATATTTACAAGCCTCTCTTGAACAAGGCTTTGGGAGGGGTCTACGCCCCTGGATCTACCATTAAAATGGCAATCGCCTTGGCAGCCCTTGAAATGGGAAGCATTCAACCGTCAACACTGATTCGCTGTAATGGCTTTATTACATTCCGCAATCATCGATTCCATTGTGTGAAACGAGAAGGACATGGAGCCCTCGATTGTCACCAAGCCATTGCGCGGTCTTGCGATGTTTTCTTCTATGAAGCCGCAAAGCGCACAGGCATTGAACACCTTCTGCCTGTGTTTCAAGATTTAGGCCTGGGCCAGAGATTCCTCTCCCCTATGCAGGAGGAGGCGGCAGGCCTGCTTCCCTCTCCCGCTTGGAAGAAAGCAAATCGACGGGGCGCTTGGACACCCACTGATACGATTCTCACAGGCATTGGCCAGGGAGCCTTCTTGGTCACACCTCTTCAATTGGCCACCATGGCCATACGCCTTGCCACAGGTCGGAAGATTATCCCGACCCATAGTTTGGGGGAACAGCGCCCCCCTGAGATCCCGCTGCCTTTCCAAGAACACAATTTAATGCTCATTCGCAAAGGCATTGAAAGCGCAACCCTTCAACCAGGAGGAACCTCTTTTCGGTTCCGCATTCAAGAGCCCGGTATGGAAATGGCTGGCAAAACAGGGACGAGCCAAGTCAAACGCATTACGATGGCGGATCGCGCTAAAGGGGCTGTTCGGACTGACCATAAGCCTTGGGCAGAGCGAGAACACGCTATTTTCTGCGGTTACGCTCCCATTCACGACCCCCGCTTCGCCATCAGCGTTGTTGTGGAGCATGGGGGATTCGGAGGCAGTGTCGCAGCCCCTATCGCCCGAGACATCCTGATGTTCGCACAAAAATTGTCTTAAAAATTTTGAGATGTGACCTCGTTCAATCAACAGGCGTCATGCCATCGCGTTCTGTGTGTCAAGATTCGTTGGAATTCTAAGAAATTCCTTGGGTTCCCAGGGCCTCCAGCCAGAAAATTTTTTTGCCACAGCGCTCCTCCGCTTTTGGAATGCCCGTGACCGACAACACGCATTGGCTTGAAAGATCCTCAAAATCTTCTCCTAAAAGAGCAAGGTCTTTTTGTATTCTTCTCGTTCATGGTGTTGCGGTTTTGTGGGATTATGCCTAGAATGCGGCAGGGGATGCGCCCTTAACTCAGTTGGATAGAGTGCCGGCCTTCTAAGCCGGATGTCGTAGGTTCGAATCCTACAGGGCGTACCCTCTTTTATGAGCTCATAAGGATACACCACCATGGAGCCTCAGTCTCTCTCTCTTCATCATGTCCACAAAAGCTTTGGACATCTGAATGTTTTGGACGCGCTCGATCTGACAATCCCCCAGGGGGAATCTTTCGTTCTTTTGGGGCGCTCCGGCAGTGGAAAATCTGTTCTCCTCAAATGTCTTCTAGGTCTTATCCCCATTGACCGGGGAACCCTTTTCATGGACGGGGTCTCTGTGGTCGGGGAGACAGAACGCCAACAAAAAACCCGGATGGGAAAAATCGGGATGGTTTTCCAGGGATCCGCTTTGTTTGATAGCCTTCCTGTCTGGGAAAATGTGGCCTTTGGGGTGTTGATGAACAGCACAACACCCCGAAAAGAAGCGCGCGCCTTGGCGCTCGAAAAACTAGACATGGTGGGGTTAGAGGCGGCTGAGGTGGCAGACCTCCTGCCGTCTTCTTTGTCCGGCGGCATGCAGCGTCGGGTCGCCCTCGCACGCGCCATCGCTCTCTCTCCTGCATTCTTGTTTCTGGACGAGCCGACAGCCGGGCTAGACCCTCTCTTTAGTCGCCTGATCGCAGATGTTATTAACACCTGTCGGAAGACTTTGGGGGCCACCACCCTGACCATCACCCATGATCTTCAACTCGCCCGCCGCATCGCAGACCGGGTTGGCATGCTATCAGACGGAGCAATCGTCTGGTCAGGCCCTGTGGAGACTCTTCCCTATTCCCCCAATCCCCTGGTCCAGGCTTTCATAGGGGCAGGGGAATGACCCCTGTCTTCAGCAGACCTTGGTCTTTTTTGAAGCCCGGCGATCGTGTCGCCCTTATCGCCCCCGGAGGGGGGATGTTCCAAGATCTCCCCGGTCTCCTAGGGTCTCTGGAAGACAGCGCGGCAGAAGCGGGCCTCACCGTGAAGCTCTACGGCCACATTCACCCAGAGGACACACCGAACCAGTACTACAGCGCCCCTGCGGGTGAACGCCTCAGCAGCCTTCTTCAGGCACTTCAGGACCCCACCGTGAAAGCCATTTGGTGCTTGAGAGGAGGGTTCGGAGCTCTCGAAGTGGTGGACCTCTTGGGGCAGATTCATCCCCATCCATTGTCGGATGCCGGAACCCTTCCCCCCAAACCCCTCATTGGATTTAGCGATTTCACCCATGTCCTAAACAGCGCCGTTCATCACAGGTGGCCAGCCATCCACGGCCCCAACGGCATCTCTGTGTGGCAGAGGGATGGGCGTCAAGCGTTTGTATCTGCCCATGAGGTCTGGAGTGTCCTAAAAGGATCTTCTGAGTCCCTTCGGTCTTCCTGGAGAGTCCTCAGCCCTGGACCTCAAGAAGACGGGCCTGCCCCCCTGCGTGGGGGAAATCTTTCTGTTTTGCAGCGCACCCTGGGCACCCCGTCTGCATTTCAGGGGGCTGGGTGTTTTGTCTTTCTGGAAGATAACGAGCCCTTCACCCGGGCGGATGACTTATTCCTCAGTCTCATCCGGGCAGGGGCTCTGGGAAATCCCGCCACGCCCCCGAAAGCCCTTCTGATGGGATCTGTCGGGACACGGGCTGAAAGCGCCGACCCCCTCTTTGCCCAGAGAGAAGCAGACCGGTGGGCCGCCCTTTTGGACACCCACGCCGGCTTCTCCGTTCCCATTCTCTGGAATCCAGCCTTTGGGCACGGAGACCACAACGGCATCCTGCTCCTCGGCACCCCCACCCGTTTGACCTGGGAAGGGAGCACCGTTTCCCTAGAGTCTGCTTTCCTGTACTAGCTTAGATCCCCTGTGAAAAAGGGCTTGAGAATTGTGTCTATTGCGTCAATATTTTGGAATGCACTCTTTCTATCTCTTTGCAAAATACTCTTTAAAAGTGCGGGTTTGCAATTCACAAGAACTTGACTGTTTAACCAAGGATTTTCAAAATCCAAAAAATACATGAAATTCCTGAAAGCTTCCAAATCGTTCTGGAGAACTTGAGGCCGTTGGTTAAATGGTTTGTAAATGACTCGATTTTTCAAAGAATCAAATGCCGCTTTGTATTCAACTATAAATTTTTCTTTGTTTTTATATTGGTTCCCCGAAAGGATGGAATCGAATAATTCTTTTGTGTTTTTATCTAAGGGTTCCGAAAGGAGGGAATCGAGTACTTTTCTGTTTTTGAGCACTTGTTTTTTGTTTTCATCTAAGGGTTCCGAAAAGATGGAAGCGAATAATTTTTTTCTGTCTTCATCTGAGGGTTTCGAAGAGATGGAAGATTGCACTCCACAACAATTTAAAAAAAATTGAGAAAAATTCTTAGGAATAGCTTCCTCTTTGGAAAGATTTTTCTTTTTAGCATCCCAGGAAACTTTTCTTCATCAAACAAAAAATCCCCAAAAAATAAAAAATTATTTTTTATTGAGATTTATAATAACCACATTAAAAATGAAAAAACAAAATAATATTAATATTTTTCTTGATTTTTTTTATATTCTTCCGTCCCATCAATAAGTGACGTATCCATGATGTCCGCCGACCTTCTTTGAATCAGGTCAGGACTCATACTCAGTTTCGTACAGATGGGTATGAGGGAGTGATCATACCGCCTCTGTCCTGTGTTGACGTCCTTCAAATAGATGCCGGATGGAGAGTTTCACAAGAGAGCAAGTTCTCAGAAACTCTCCCTCCGGGAGGACGTCGAAGTGAGGACACTTATTTGTTGAAAGAGGTTATATTAAGGCTCAAGACCTTCAGAAACGTAGGTTGGCTGTGGTTGAGACGACCCGAAGAACGTTTCTAGCTCTTTTCCGTGAAGACAGTCGGCTGCGTTGCCTGTCAGCACCCACAGAGACTCAATCTGAAAACGCCTTGCCCCCTCAATATCCGTGTCCAAAGTGTCCCCAATCATGAGAATTTTATGCTTAGGCACCGTTTTTAAAAATGTTTGGTAACAGAGGGTGTAAAAATCGAGACTCGGTTTCCCACAGTAAAAAACCTGAGCACCTAGGGTTTCAAGCCTCTCTGCAAAAGTCCCTGCACAATAACGTACCCTCTTCCCATGAACAGCGATTTTATCAGGATTCGCACAGAGAACGGGAAGCTTTCTCTGGGCGATCTCAGAAAGCAAGGGATCAAACTGGGTGAGAGATTCGTCCTGTTCGATAAAAACGGACAGTAAGACGAGATCTGCTTCCGCAAGGGTCTCAACAGTTTTGATCTCCACGCCCTGAAGAATATCTTCGTTGCGCGCGCTTCCTAGATGAAAGAGCCGCTTGTGAGCATACCGGCTTAAAAAAAGACGAGCTGCATCCCCAGAGGTGAAAACCTGGAAGGCACCTCTGACCCCCAGTTGCTCAAGCTGTGTCCTCAGCAAAGGGCCGGGTCTCGGGTTGTTGGAGAAAAAGATAACGGTCTTTTCTGCGCGGATCAAAGCATTCAAGGATGGGATGGCACCCGGATATGCCTTGAATCCGTCGTGAACCACCCCAACCACGTCTACGAGAAAAACCTCATAGTTTTTGGCAATATCTCTCAAACCAGAGATCTTCTTCGGAGGAATCGGCAGGACAGAAGTCATGATCAAAAACTCTCAACAGAACCGTACTCAAAGAGCTTTTTACCATAAATTCAGGGCCGCTGACAACATCCCCTCAATGGCTCCATCCATGGGATCAAGGCAAAAACCTTTGCAAAAAATGATTTATTTTTTGATTGTATTTTTTGGCATTTTTGATTTATATTTTTGTCTATTGATAAAAATTTAAAAATAATAAGGGGGGTCTGTCATGAAGGTGAGAGCTGGGGCCAAAATTGCTTTGTTTTTGGTGTGCGGACTCAGTGTCCAGAACGCCTCTGGTGCACGGAGAGTCGAGGACGGGAATAGCGGATCAGCAGCATCGGCTGCTTCCCCATCCAAAGAACTTCCAGGGTTAGATTTGGATCAACTGCTACGGGACATTCAAGCCACAGAGAAAAAAGTCCAGGCAAAAATGCAGTGTGGGCGGCCGGACTCTATACGGGTTTTGGTTCTGGGAACCACAGGCAGCGGCAAAAGCACTTTGGTCCATGGCCTGGCAGGCAGACCCCTTGAGGCGAACAGTGTTAAGAAAGGGCGCCGCACTCTAGACGTGAAGGGAGATCCCCTGGATGGTTTTTCCATTGGGCATGGCCTTGGGTCGGAAACCCAAGTTCCCAATATTTGGTATGATAAGCAGTCCAATCTGATTTACTGTGATTGTCCTGGATTTATGGATAGCCGGGGTGTGGGCCAAGAAATTGTCAACGCCTTTGCCATTGACCAACTGTTTGCATCCCCTAGTCGCATCAAGATTCTCTTTGCCATTCAAGAGTCAGATTTTGAAGGCGCGCGAGGCATGGAGGCCATTGATCGCCTGAACAAGCTTCTCACCTTGGTGCCTGATGTAGGTCAGTTGAGCCAATCTATGGTTCTGATGATGACCAAAAGTTCTGGAAATTTTTCTGCGGAAGAAAAAATTGAAGGTCTTTTGTCCGATGCTCAAGAGGAATATGCAGAGAGGCGTAAGGCTCAAAAAGAGACACAAGAATTAGAATCACCCATTGCTTTACTTGGTCTTTTGGCTCAAGGAAAAGATAAGATTTTCTCTTTTCCTGCACCCAAAAAAGAGGGGGCCTATGATCTCTTTCAGGATCAGGTAAAGATTATCCAAGGGCTCGGTAAAGTACCCTTGGTCAATGCCCAACACAATATCTCCTTTGCCTTTGACAGTGACGTTGTGATCCACATCTATCAGATGATTCAAAGGTCTGGGAATGTAAGCGCTCTCATTCCCGAACTGATGAGCCTTGTTCAAAACAGTTATCGAGGTCAGAACCTTCAAACCCTTCGGGAGTGGGCTGGCTTTGGACAGACCCTTTTGAGTGCCGTGCCTGGACTGGCCACGCCTGAGACCTTTGCCCTTCGTTTTAAAGAACTCCTCCCTGCTGTTTACCAAAGATCCCAATCCTTTGGGGGTGTTGTGGACAAAGTGAGAGGCGCCCAGAGATATCTAGATTTTGCAACCCGTGTGGGGGCTGTACAGCTCGGGAACTTAGACGTTCGACAGCTGGTGGGGCCAGCCTTAGAGAACATGATGGTGGAATTGCAGGGCCTGATTGCCAACAAAGAAGCCCTCGAAAAACAGGAAGCAGAAACAAAGCGCCTTTCAGATGATTTGGACAAAGCGGTCCAGGAAGGAAAAATAGCTCGGGAAGACGCAGACCGGCAAATTAAAGAAGTTCAAGACCGGGCCAAAAAAGACAACCTGGAAATGACCCAGAAACTAAAGTCTGTTCAAGAGGCTCACGAGGCCATTGAGCAAGAGATGAAACGCAAACTTAAAAAACAGGACGAACAAAACAATAAAGCTATCTCAGAGCTCAAAGCAACCATAGAGACGGAACGCAAGGCCGCAGAACAAAGGGCGGCCCAAGCAGCCGCAGAGCAAAGGCTCGCCTTGGCCATGAGCAACATGAGCATGGGCGGCCCCTCTTGCGGGATGCCTCAAATGGGGGGGTTTGGCGGCATGCCGCCCGGAATGGATTTTGGTGGGGGCTTTGGGGGAATGGATAGTTTTTCTAGCCCCTCTAGATCTGCTAGATCTTCTGGTTATTCTAGCTCCTCACGGGGTTCACCCTCCATATCTGCACCCAAGGGAATGACTTATGTACAACCCTACACAAGAAGCAACGGAACTCAAGTGTCCGGATACTTCAGAAGCAGCACCAACCGAAAAAGAGGCTAAGTGAAACCATCTACCGGAGCTCTTATGCCTCAAAACATGCCAAAAGGACAAAAATAATGACAAAAACAATTCAAATCGCCTGTGGGGCTGTGCTCCTTCTCTCTTGTGCTGGGCTGCATAACTTTTCCTGGGGATCCGAAAGAGAACAGGGTTCTGAACAGCCGAACAGGAGGCCTCCCTCTGTGACAGCTGCTGCCAGAACCTCCAGCCTAGCTACCTCAGTTCTACAGCCTGCCCCCTCTGTCCCTTCGGACAAGGCAACCCCCCATCAGAGCCATCCCACCTTGGAAAGGTCATTCAGCCTTCCAAGATCCACAGCTGCAGCTTTCTTGAACCCAAGACCCACAGGTGCAGCTTTCTTGAACCCAAGGCCTGCCGATGTTTTGGCGGGTCATCTCGTCCGCTCCCCTGCGCCTTTGGCCAAGAAAGAAGAGAGTCTGGATTCTCTCCTTCAAGCGATCCAACAAACAGAGCGGGCGGTTCAGAGCAAACTCACCTCCTTGAGGCCAGACAGCCCCAGAGTTTTGGTTCTGGGCACCACAGGAAGCGGCAAAAGCACCTTGGTGCAAGGTTTGGCAGGAAAACCTCTTGGGGCTTCCAGTCCCAAAAAAGGACGACGGACTCTAGGGGTCTTAGAAGCTGACAGCCTGCCAGGTTTTGTCATAGGCCACGGTCTTGGGTCAGAAACCCAACTCCCCAACCTGTTCCATGATCAATCCTCAGGGCTTTTGTATTGTGACTGCCCTGGATTTATGGACAGCCGAGGAATCAACCAAGAGGTTGTGAATGCATTTGCCATCAATCAACTCTTTGAGGCCCAAAGCCCGATTAAAATTGTTCTTGCCCTTCAGGAATCCGAGTTCGATGGAGCGCGCGGTATGGAAGCTGTGGGTCAATTGAATAGACTGATGACGTTGGTTCCAGACCTGGCTCAACTGCTCAAAGCCTTGGTTCTTGTGGTGACCAAGGGTACGTACGCGCCTATCGAAAAGGTTCAAGGTCTTTTATCCGATGTGGCAGAAGAAAAAGATAAAAGACAGCGCTCAGGTTCAGATTTTTCGGATCTTGTGGCTCCCCTGGCTTTTCTGGAGGCCTTAGCTCAAAACCCTTCCAAAGTCTTCTCCCTGCCCTTGGCCGCTGTGGATGGCCCCTATAAATTCCCTGACCGATCAGGAATTCTGGCCAGTCTCAAGAGGGATGGGGTAACCGGCATCAGGCACATTCTCTGTTTGGATGAAAGTGTCCTCTATGGTGTTTTGAGACAAATGGATCAAATGGGGAACATTCAAAGCCTTGTGCGGGGCTTTGTAGAGACAGCTCAGACGGACTACAGAGTCAAGCCCGAGACTCTTAAAGAATGGTCTGTTTTCGTAGAGGCCCTCATGCGCTCTAGAGATTCTGCTCAAATGATCAGAAATCTAGAGCAATCTCTTCCTGCGCACATCAAAAAACAGTTAGCCCTTTTTGTAGACAAATTGAAAAGCGCCCAGCGTTATGTAGAGTTTGCCAAACAGGTCGGCAAGGGAAGCAGTAAGGATTTTTCGATTCCTCAAACTTTTGATGTTTTGCCCCCCTATCTCGTAAATATACAAATGGAATTAGGTCAGCTGATTGCCCAACAAGCCCTCATTCAAAAACAACAGGCCGAAACAGATCTTCTGAAGAAAAAGTTGGAACAGGCCAGCTCCCAAAACCAAGAATCTCAACAGGAGATCAGGCGACAAATCCAAGAGGTTCAATATCGGGCACAACACGAAAAAGAACAGCTTTCAAGTCAGCTGTCTTCTCTCATGCAAGGGAAAAAACAGGAAGAACAAGACCTTCAAAGAAAACTGGATTCTCAAAAAGAAAAATTCGAGGGTGACCTCAGAGGACTGAGGCAAAAATTGCCCAACCTAGAATCTGAGGTTCGGTCTCTTCGCCAGCAGTTGGCTAGCGCAATTGAAAGGGCAGAGCGGGCAGAAGCTAGGCAACAAGGCGGCATGGGCATGATGGGCGGCGGACAGTTGGTCTTGGGCCCCCACGGACCCATGATCATACAGGGTCATCCTTTTGGTTTTGGGGGTGGATTCTTTTAAGAAATCCACCTCCTTCGGATACGGGGCGAAGTTACGATCGCCATTGCGTATCGTTGATCCTCCCTGCTGTGCCTAGACTGTTGCTGAGGCTATCCAAGATTCTTGGCAGCAGCAGGTTGGTTCTTCCGAGCCAAAAGGCCCGATGCCCACAAGCTTTTCCGTGCGCTCAGAATTTGCTTCTGAAGATACAGAGGGACATGTTTACTGTCCCAGGGGGGGAGGGTGAGGCTTCCACCAAATGCTTGTTGTATGGCAGGAGACCCATCAGATGTACTCTCAAAATTCAAAGAATCGTCTTCTGCCTGGGTCAAAACCATCACCACAGTCTCTCCCTGTGTAATGCAGATTATGGTAGGGAGAGAAATAGTTTTATGGCTGCCCCGCATACGAGATTGTGTGCACCCTAAAGCCTCTAAATAGGTGTCAAATTGCTTTCTGTTGAACTTCCACGTGTCTTCGCTTATTTCCCTCTCCACCTTGGCAGCAACTCCCTTAAGGGAATACAGATCGCTGATGGGAGTGTCGTCTTTAGACAAGACTTTTTGAAGAACGGCTTCCCGCTCTTCCTGTGGGTCCCTCGATGAGGAAAGGGGTGTTGGTAATGCAACGCCTCCTTCAGATTCAGAACTGCTCTTGGCAGCTGCAGACACTTGGTTTGCCCGTCTCTCTTCAGCAGCTTGGTGACGGGCCTTTCGAGCTTCTTTTTCCTTTTGAGGCGACAGGACAGGCTCAAAGCAAACTAGATCACTGGGGGAACCTGCCGAGGCTGTCTGAAGCCTCTGGAGTCTCTTGGGCTCTTGCCTGTTTGACTGTTCAGCCTGTGCAGCTTCGGCGGCGGCCTGTTCTTTCTGTGCAGCTTCAATGGCTTCTTTGGCGTTCTCTACTATTTTATTTCTTTGCCGTTCTTTTTTGGCCTTTTTTTTGCGGTCAATTTTTCCCTGTAGAGCAAGCAGGGGCCCAAAATTTCCTCTGAGGTTTTCCGCCAAGGCCCCAAGATAGAGCCCACGGGAGTACTCGGGCTCTTTTTTCTGAGTGTTTAAGCGGACACTAATGTCCGCGCGCTGAGAGGCCTCCTCAAAACGGCCTGCCTTGATAAACCAGAGGGCATAATCCCTGAGATCCGGAATGACATCCCATCTTTGTTTCATGGCATATTCATAAGTACCGAAGAGATCCGTGGGGTGGAGCCCAGAATCCTTGGCAATCCAGGCTTCCAGTTCTAAAATGCGCTTGATAGAATCCTCCGGCGCCGATCCTGTTTTCGAGCCTCTGTCTTCGTTCAGGAACGCTTTTAAGATGTCCATTTTCTCATGGAGGGTTTCAAGGATTTCGAATTCGTCAGATGGATCGAATAATTTTTTAATTACGTCAGGCCGTGTCAGAGCCCTTGCTCGTCTTGCGTCAGCTATTTTTCCCCGTCCGCTATTCGCTGAAACAGTAAGGATTTTTGCTTGCGCCTCGCAGGATTCTATGTGCGTTTGGGCAATAGTGTAGCGCTTCTCGTCTTCCTTTTTATTTTTCCGTAATTTTTGGAGAGTCTCTTTGGCAAGTCTCAGGCTTTCGTTAAAGGCGTTAATATTTGTTCTTTCATGATGAGCAATGGCCTGATGACAATAGGTGTGAACCAGCTGTGACCAAAATTTCTGTTTCAAGTGTTCAGGGGCAGGATTCTTTAAGGCTTCCTGAATGTTTGTTATAGTGAACATTATGTCATCCAGAATCTCGTTTACGCGTTCTTGGCGAGACACAGTGTGACGGCCAATACTCAGGCTGACTAGGTGTTGATAGGCAAAATACATGCGGCTCTGAATTTCTTGAA
The DNA here is from genome assembly GCA_044361745.1 of Holosporales bacterium. Lineage (GTDB taxonomy): Bacteria > Pseudomonadota > Alphaproteobacteria > Holosporales > CAZGKG01 > JBIKIF01. The sequence continues at coordinate 56,275 of JBIKIF010000004.1, forward strand.
GGATTAGGGGAGGAATTTTTAGAAGGGAATTCCTCGTGTTCCATTCTATATACTGCTTAAATTCACCACACACACGATCACATTCTTTAAATGCCTCAGAACGCCTTTTCTGATTTTCCGGATCATGAGTCAAAATAATAGCTATTTCGCTATTCAAAAACAGCGAGGATAACCAAATTTCATCTGCTTTAAGCAGCATAGCGGGATTTCTCTTTATATTAATCTTATCAAGATAATAATCCAAGTTCTCTCTGATGCGGGAAGTTTGAAGGGGTCCATCTCTACCAACCGGTAGGACATTCTCAATATCATAATCAAAGCGCGCTATGGTGCGGTGAATTTCAAGGGGCGAATCTTTTTTAATCGATTGGGCAAGCGTATTTAAGATGACACTTCGCGAAAAAGCATCCCAAAAAGATAGGACTTTACGTTCTTCAGTGGCAAGAGTCTTTAGAATCCCCTCCATGGGGCCCTGTTCTCCCTCCGGTTTATTAAGCAGCATTGCAATTTTTTTATAATCAGGGGTTTTTTTTTGAGGATAAGGGACTGCGGCTGCAGGACCCGTCGGTTTGCCCCTATCCTCTTGCCCCCTCTCCATCCCTAAGGCTGTTGTGCCCAGGCCTGCAACACCGAAAAGAAACACTCCGAACACTTTGTTCATTCGTAACAACTTTCAAAAATGATAAATAAAAAAAATGATCATATTTCCGATAATTTATGTCAAGAAATAGCTCTATTTTTTAAGGAAAACAAAAGCCTAAAGAGCGGGGAGTTGGCTCACGGAAGAAAAAAAATGTCAGGTGCTAAGAAAATGGATGGACGCAACAGAACAATTAAGGCCAAAAGAGCCTGGGAAATAAGGAAAAAGCAGCAGGGATCAGGGAGATTCGCACATTCCATTCTGTAAACTCCTAAGGAGCGCTCTGGAAGCTCCACAGACAGTGACCGCCGATCCCTGCTCTGTATCTGCCTCAGAGGTGAAATAACCATCAGACCCAAGGGGGTGATGGAGCGCAGCCCGGAAATAGAGCTGGGGACATTGAATCCCAGGCTCTGATTTTCCTCTGCCGCTCCATACTCCTCTTAATAAAGTGTTTTTCCTGTCTGATTCACTCTTGAAAGAATCGAACAGGTGAATTAAGGTCACCTTTAACCAAGGGGTCATAGCTCAGCTGGGAGAGCGCTACAATGGCATTGTAGAGGTCGGCGGTTCGATCCCGCCTGGCTCCACCACCCTTCGTCAAAAAAATATTTCTGTGGTTGCGTTGGATGGGTCTGTTCATGGTATTTTTGAGTATCTGGATGGCCACACCCGTAAAGAGTCTGGGCGTGGCAACCATTTTTACTAGACTCGTAGCCATTTAACAAAAGTCCTTTTCCCTAAAGGCACTAGGTCTTTGGTTTTTGGGGCACGATCTTCTGCGCAGCTCTTTTAACAAGGCTCAAAATATTCGAGCCCACTCTCGTCAATAGAGGCTTTTCGCGGATTGCTTCGTAATCTATCACCATAGCACGGCCAGTCCCCTGATCTGCCGCATCTTTTTGAGCTCCCGCCTCTGTTTTTCGATACACCTTTTTTAGAAGGTCTAGTTCCTGCTGGCTTAGATCTTTTGGATAATTATTTTTTACATCGTGTAGAGTCACCTTTTTTGTCAAAGGGGTTGCAGAATGAGAACCTGGATTAAGGCTTTGATCAAGGGGGCTTGCAGTGAGTCCAGCCCCCTGAACTGTCTGTAAAAGGCCTATTTTTTTAGGCGGAATTGGAGGTTTTTGGTAAAGTTTTGTGTTTAGATCCAGAATTTTCTGCTCTGTATGCTTGACAAAACTGTTGCCTTTTTGTTCTTCCCAAAAAGCCCTGAGAGACTGCACACCCCCTTCTGGCGTAGCGGAAGCTCTTACAAAACCTGTGGCGGCCTCCCCCCCTGCACGAGCGATCATTCGAGCCGTTCCCGAGGCGTTTTCTATGGAAAAAACCGATAACAAAAGTCCAAACGAAAAAATAGTTCTCATGAATCTCTCCTTGTTTTTTAAATTATTTAATTGATAGTTGTTTAACAATAGAAATATATTTTATTTAAAATAGATGCACAATATAAAAACACCTGACAAAAATTAACATTTTTGATATTGCTTTATTATTTCTTGTTTTCTAATTTCGTTTTCAATATTCAAAATGGATCATCACGTCGGTCGGCAGTGGAGGCGTGGCTATTTGAATCCGGTCAGCAAAGCCCGGGTGTCTTTGTCCTTGCTGCCCCGAGAAGATCCAAACTCAAAGGCGTACGCATCCTTCAGGCAGGATCCAAAAATCCCCGCAATGGTTGAAATAATCCCCACTGCTTCTCCAGGCAGGTTGCCTCTGTAAAAGGCGAGGGCGAGGAGGCACGCCGTCAACCCAAAAGCCGCCGCCATCACCATAATGTCTGCCCTGAAATTTTGCCGTCCGGCGTTCAAGAGGGAGAGATCCCGCATCCGGGCCTGGTTGCGGTCTTGGGCTTCTGTCTCCGCCAGGCTTTTCTCCAGCTCAAAGAGCATTTTCTGAAAAGACAGCACCAGCTGGGGGTCCTGCTGAAGGGCGGCTCTTTGGCCAGGAGGGCTGACCTGGCCTGTCACTGTCTGGGCAATGTCGAGAATCTGTTTGGCCAGGGGTTCGGTGTTGGGGGCGCTCAGCCAATTGGCGATGGCGGGAAAAAAGGGGGTGAGGGCGGCGGCAGCTGCGATGAGAGAGACAGGGGTCATGGGAGAGGCCTTTCGGTTTCGGGAACAAATGTGATGTCAAGGGTTTCCGGGGATTTTTGGGAAAAGACTGTGGAGTGGTAAGACTTGAGGTCTGGACATAAGACGGACACCGACAGGCCCCCTGAGCGAATGAGATCTCCCAGCCTTGGGCTGGCGTCTCCCGCTGGGGTAGGGGAGAGGGATACCCGTGTTTGGCCTGGGTATTCCTCCGTGAGGGTGTAGACCATTTGGCGGGCGCTTTCCATCTTGCCCTCCCAGAATCCCCCAAAGGGATGGGGGCGTCCGCCGTCTTGGAGGCAGCGGTCCATGACCAGAGGGCGTTCGTCCACCTGAAACGGAAACCGGATCAGGAGACCTGACGGGTCCAGCTGGAGCTCAAAGCCTGGGCCCTTGCCGTCCACCAGAGCACAAGCGCCTTCCCCCATGTCATAAAAACCCCGTCCTTGTGTATGGAGGGACAGCGCCTTGACCCGAGAGCGAGGATGGACAGACTGGGCTGAAGCCAAGGGATCATAAAGGTGCACAGGTTTTAAGGTCTCAGAACCCACCTGGAGGCTGAGGAGGGGTCCTTTTCCGTCTACTTCCTCCAGTGTGATCTGGGCCGACAGGGTGAGGCTGGGGGGGCCTCCAGGGGGAAGGGATTCGAACTCGCAGCCGTCGAGAAGGGGACCAAAAACCACCCAAGGACAATCATGCCCTTTGGGGGGCGTCGGGGGGGCTTGGTATCCGTATTGCGGGGCAAATGGGGGGCGTGTTTGGGGCAGGGCGTGCATGAAGTCTCCCGATGGAAAAGTGAAATGGGAAAATGGCTCAATTGTCGTTTGTAGGCGAGGTCATCCCGGACGATCTCTATCCGGTGAAATCCTGGCAAAAGCGATCTGGCGCGGGGCGGACCAAAGCTCAGAAATCGTCACCGGGATATGGTGGTGTAGGGCCTCCCGGGTCTGCAAACGCTGAAGCCGAAGACGGATTTGGGTTTGATGATCCATTAAAGAAGGACGGAGGCCCTTCTGACTGTCGGCTTGCAACGTGTCCTCCTGAAGATCAGGGCCATTGATGAGGGACAAAGAGGCGAGCGCGGCGTGGGCGAGAGACTGGGGATCCTGGGCAAAAATATCCTGAGGGGTTTGATGGCCGTAGGGCAGGGGGGCAGGCGGACGGGCCATCCCGTCTCCTAAACTGACCGCCAGGGTGACAGAGGTGGTGGGCGGGCGCCCCTCTCCAGACACGACGGTCTCTAAATGCACCACCTTCCCGGTGAGGAGCCCGGGAAGCCTGGGGTCTTCCAAGCAAACGGAATCTTCAAGGGACAGGGTGGGACAGGCGTCAAAAGGGTAGGAGACCTGAACCTGGAGGCAACGGGCATGGGTCGCCAGAAAAGTTTGGGCAATCTGGAGGGCGTGCCTGACCAACGGGTCTCCCCGAGGCGTGAGAAAAAAAGAGGCAGCGCCAGGGTCTGGCAAAGGCTCAGGGCAGGGGCCTGCGTCTTGCCAGAAGGGTCTGTCTATGGCGAAGTCCTCCCTTGCCTGATGGGGGGCGATGCAAGTATAAAGACGCCCCTGATCTTGAATGGTCATGCCGGGGGTGAAGGTTTCATAGGGGGTCCACGGAGGGATCTCCTCTTCGCTGATGAGGGGCCCCAGGCCAAGGGTGAGTTCGGGGAGGCTGTCTTCTGAAGCCACCTGAACGCTGGCACACCCGTCAGGAATGAAGGGGCTACGCACCCGGTGATTCAACACAAAGCTGAGGGTTTCCAAGCGTTTCTGACGTCTCTCCCAGGCAATAATCAATTTTCCCTGAAACCACGATCTCTTCGCGCGGGTGGGCTGGGGGCTGACGGGGGACGGGCATAGAAACGGCCGGGAGACCGCCTGTCGCGGGTCTGGGGCAGGCACCGCCTTCAGATGAGAATAGGCCACCCAATAGCCAGACTGGTCGAGGTGTTGCCCCGTACGCGGCCAGTGAGCCTTGAAGGAAGGGCCTGTGAATGTGTTGATCACCCCCTGGGGGAATAAACTGGCAATCCGGGAGCTGAGGCTCATAAACCCAGATGTTTTCTGAATCCACTGGGCGCTTAGGGTCACCTTCACCCCCCGTGGAGGGGGGGTCCGGAGGCTCACCTTTAAAGAATCTCGCCAGAAAAACGGGGTGAGATTGACCGTTCGGGTGCCTTGAAACAAATCGCTGAGTCGGACCTCATGGGTTTTGGGATCGATATAAAACTGAACCGGTTTGGAGCGCACAATGTCCTCTGATTTGCCCCTCCGATCATCCAGGAGAGGCTCAAAGGAAGGATCACTCACATGGGTCTGTTGGAGGTCTTTCAGAGAGGGATGGGGCTGAGGACCCTCCGCAGTCAGGGCCAATGTCATGCAGCCGGGAGACAACTGATCTGGTGTTTCCTGCAGGCGCCCCTGGCATAGGGGAAGAATCTCCCCACAAGGTCGGGCATAGGCCACCCAAGCCCAAGGCCCGTGAGGGTGCGTCTCCTGAGGGACCTCAATCACTGCACGGAGGGGCTCTCCTTCTCCATGGGACAGGCGCAGATGGAACACAGGGCAGTCCTGGCGCCCATGACGCTCGGGGGAAAACGGGGAGGGGCTGCTTTGAAAAGCAACGAATACAGACATAGAGGGGGATCTTTCTTTGGGCTGGGTGGGGGATGACCCTACTGTGCCCAATCCCCCCACCCAAAAGCAAAAAAAAAACCTTTTATTAACCATTTTTAAAGGGGGAATGGTTTTTTCGGGTCAGCAGCTGGGTGAGTATTGCATTATTTCACATAAAAAATATTATATTTATTAACAAAACAAATATTATTTTATTTTTTTTTGTTTAATTTAGTTTTTTATTTTTTTTTGAAATGGGGCAATCAATTGTGAAAAAAGATTTATTTCTGAAAAAAACCCTGTCAGTGATTTTCATGACAGGGCTCATCGGAAGCGGCTTGCCGGCTTGGGGGATGGACCTTGAATCTGGGAATGAAGATAGAGGACTTCAAAAAAAAATAGTTAGATTTTCGGAGGAGCCCCCTTCCGTTAAAACTTATACCGTAGGTGAGGCTGCCGCTCTTATTAACGTGCAAGGAGACGTTGGGGGAAATAAAAATGAGACGTCCTTTCGCATTGAATCAGAAGGTGTTCAAGCGTCGCAGAGGATAGGGAATGGGAATGGAGATAAAGGAGCTCAAAAAAAAGAAGATTTTGACAAAGAATGGGGCAAAAATCTCCTATCTCATCTAGATAACATGATATATTGTCTAAATAAAATCTCATCTGGTTCAGATGAGATGTCCGTTCTCATTAAAACAGAAGGTGATCAAGCGCTGCAGACGATAGGAGATGATTCTGAATCAGGAGCGGACGCCCATTCAGATGAGACGTCCGTTTTCATGCTTTCATCGTCACTCCAGCAGGGCGGATCACCGTTGGGTAACGGATATACCTCCCCGTACCAAATCCCGCAGGGAGAACGGATGGGCACATACTCGAAATTAGATCCATTCGGAAATCCAAACCAGTCGGAAGAAGCCTCGCAGTCATTTGTGCGTAAACATCGTTGCTGCATAAGAGTATTCAGTCTGGGTACGGGCGTAGCAGCGGGGCTGCTAGGGTACTATGTCGTAGGCCCAGCCATTATAGGAGCAATCACACAATACTTATCGACACATGAAAAGGGCAACCCTGAGGGATGGAATACAACCACGACCTGGGATCCCGGTTCAAGCACAACGACATCCTATGGTTTAGATGGGGAGGGCGTGCCTCAGTGGGCGAAGGAATTGCTTCAGGAGAATACGACCTCTGTGTGGAAGGCAGTCACTGATTTCTTCAGTTCCACAACCCCTGACAGCACGACCTTCTCTGAAAGCACCCCTTCTGGTTGGACGGACTCTGTATCGACTGCAATCACTGATCTCTTCAAAGGGACAACCTCTGACAGAACCACCCCTGTTTTGGATGCGACCTCTGAAAGCACCCCTTCTGGTTGGACGGACTCTGTATCGACTGCAATCACTGATCTCTTCAAAGGGACAACCTCTGACAGAACCACCCCTGTTTTGGATGCGACCTCTGAAAGCACCACTTCTGGTTGGACCGACTTTGTGCGGACTTCAGTCACTGATCTATTCAAGGGGGCAACCTCTGAAAGGACCACCGCTGATTTGACAGACTCTGTCTCCACTCAAAACTCTGATTTCTGGAATCGAGAGAGGGGCTTTCAAATAGGTGATCCGTGTTATCAGAGACTCCAAACTCAGGGCTTCAGCGGGCTGATCGATCCTTATTGTCAAGGGATACAAAACGCTGTTTATGATCTAAACAACAGTCCCGGCCATGCCAATACAGAGATACTGAATTACCTGCAAGGTGCCTGTCCGGACGGAACAAAAATTCGGGGTCGTGTGCGGACCCTGAATGAGGCGTCAGCTTTTGTGAAAAATTTTATTTGGCAGTGTTGTAATTATGGTAAATAGGTTGCTTTTAACCCCTTTTTATGAAGAATCTGTCGAAAGCATCCCAAACAATGACGGAGGTCCCCATCGCTAAGCTTTATTTCTATTATGCGGCTATGAACGCTGGGAAAACCACGGCCCTTTTGCAGTCCAGCTATAATTACCGGGAGCGGGGAATGGCCACCCTTCTCTACACGCCGACCATCGATACCCGTTATGGTTCTGGCCAGATTGTCTCTCGGATTGGGCTGGATCATGCGGCGATCTCTTTTAGCCCAGAGTTTGATTTTTATCAGGACGTTCTGGATCGTCGCTCGGACCTTGGACCTTTGGCATGTGTCATGGTGGATGAAGCCCAGTTTTTACGTAAGGAGCAGGTCTCCCAGTTGGCGCGCGTTGTCGATAATATGGGGGTTCCTGTATTGGCGTATGGTCTTCGGACGGACTTTAAAGGGGAGACTTTTGAGGGCAGTCATTTCCTGTTGGCGTGGGCGGATACATTACAAGAGCTCAAGACCATTTGTTTCTGTGGCCGGAAAGCAACTATGAATGGGCGCTTGAATGAGGGGGGGCAGCTTTTAACGGAAGGCAGCCAGATTGATATTGGCGGGAACGAGAAATACGTAGCTCTGTGTCGACGGCATTTTTTAGAGGGCTCTCTTGCCTGACAATAGACGGTCCTGTTCCCGTGCTCCTCTCAAAAATCCGGCACGTCTCAGGTTTTATAAACGGGGTCTTTGGGGAGAGCGCCTGGCCCGTTTATTTCTGGCTCTCAAAGGATATTCTTTTTTAGAAAAGCGTTTTAAAACCTCTGTGGGGGAGATTGATCTGATCATGCGAGATGGGACGTGTCTTGTGGTGGTGGAGGTCAAAGTGCGGGCGACCCTTGCGCAAGGGCTCGAAGCGATGACACGTCGGAATCAGAAACGGGTCCAGAATGCGTTCCTCTCTTTCTTGACCCGGCATCCTCAGTATGTTTTGAATGATGTGCGATTTGATCTTGTTGTCATTCGGCCATGGCGGTTTCCGGTCCACATGAAAAATGTCATTTGTAATCAACGATAGAAAGAGCACTTGCGATGAATATCTTTAAAAGAGAAGAATCTCCTGCGTTTTTGAGCATGTCTTGTCGAGTGATTCTTTTGGCCGGTGGCCTGGGGTGTCTTTTGTTCGGGACATCCGCTTGTGACCCTGTGACTGCTGTGATTGGAACAGGGGCAATCATGACCACCGCCGCAGCTGATGAGCGAGAAATTCCAGGGGTCTTTAGTGATCTCAGCATTCGCTCAAAAATTAATTATACCTGGCTGACCCAAGAATCTGCTCTTCTGGATGAAGTCTCTTTGTCAGTGATTGAAGGGCGCGTGGTTCTGACAGGCATTGTCAGTTCAGAAATTTTAAAAAAACGGGCTGTGGAGCTTGTCAAGAAAGTTGCAGGGGTCAAGTCCATTAAAGACGAGATGATCGTTGGGAAGTCAGGGGGGGTGGGGGATTATGGGAGCGACGCCTGGATTACCACCAAACTCAAGACAGCGATCTTGTTCCATCCTCAGGTGGCCTCTCGTAACTATAGCATTCGCACCATCGGGCAAGTGATTTATCTCACAGGGATTGCCCAGAATCAGGCGGAGCTTGATATTGTCCTGTCTGAAGCCCGTCAGATTGCAGGGGTTCGTCGGATTGTCAATGACGTCCGGGTGAAAACCATTGAAGAGCGGCCGGGGTACCGGGGTGCTGCTGATCGAAGTAGATCCCAAACACCCGAAAACGCTGAGTCCTAAAGGTGAAGATTGCCTTTCAAATTGAGCCTCTGGGGCAGCTGGGGCCTCTTGATAGCGGGCTTGCCTTGATCCGGGAGGCGGTGATCCGTGGCCACCAAGTTTGGATGTATCAACCGGAAAATTTATCCTTTGACCAAGGGCAGGTGAGGGCGCGGGCACTGTCTCTGACGTCTGAGATGCAGACGGAGGAAGCGTCTGTTTTGTTAGATCTTGCAAAAATGGATGTCATTTGGATTCGCTCGAATCCTCCGTTTGATATGGCTTACTTGACGCCCACCTATGTGTTGGAAGCCTTGCCTCCTCAGGTGCGGGTGATCAACCCGCCAGCCTCCTTGCGAAATTATCCAGAAAAACTGTGGCCCATGCGGGCGTTTTCTCAGTGGATGGCGCCCACCCTTTTGACGCGGGCCCCCGCCGACGTTCTCCATTTTTGGGACGCCCATGGCACCATTGTTCTCAAGCCTTTATTTGGCTATGGGGGTCATGGTGTTTTGTGTCTGGGGCCCTCTGACCGGCGGAATTGGCCGACTTTTCAAGAGATATTCTTTGGGCCCTCCAAAGACGCAGTGATTGTGCAGACATACCTTCCAGAGATTGAACAGGGGGATACGCGGGTCTTTTTTGTGGGGGGTCGTGTGCGCGGGGCTTTGAGCCGGGTTCCTGCAAAGGGACAATTCTTGTCAGGATCGGCCTATGGCAGTGACATCCGGAAAACAGATTTAACAGATAGGCAGCGTGCGTGTTGTGCAGCCTTAGAGGAAGGTCTGCAGAAGGGGGGCTTTTTCTTGGCCGGAGTTGATTTCATCGGGGATTTTCTGACAGAAATCAACCTGACCTCCCCAACACTTTTGCCCCAATTCAATCAACTTTACAGCGTGTCTTTGGAATCTGAAATCTGGGATCTCTTAGAAAAATTCTGATCAAAAGTTCACTGAAGCAAGACCCCTCGATTTTTAGAATTAATATTTAACCGCTCCTTAAAAATTCCATTATATATTTTTTTATGTCTAATTGTCAATTCAAGGGTAAAATTGACGAAGATCTTTTGGGTGCTTCTTTTGATTTTTGGAGCGGATCATCTGTTGGCTGATCAAGCCACTGCTGATCTCTCCGCTGATGATTTGGCTAAGCATTTGGCTGCTTGGAAGAAGAAACGAGAAGAGGTAAAGAAAATTCTCGAAGACCTCGACTCCAAGAGGCAAAAAATCTATACGGATTGTGACCAGCGGGTCCAATTGATCCAGAAACAGTCCAACCTTCTGAAAAAAAAACAAAAACAGATCTCAATTGAAAAAATTACAATCTGAGTTAAGTGTTTTCGTCAAAAAAGAGAAAAATAAGATTGATCAAAAAATACGTTCAATGAGACAAAAGAATGATTCGCCTCAATTCAATGTTGAAAAAACCTCTCAAAAAATCAGAGTAGACTTGGATCTTTTTTCAGTCAACTGTCAGATGCACACGAATAGAATTGCGGATCAGATGATAGAGGGAAATCCGAAGCTGCCGTCTCCCCAGGCGAATAAGCTTCTTCAACCTAAGCCCATTGGTGCCCCAAAAGGCGAAGGAAGTAAACCCCCGCTTAAGGGGCCGGATCTTTCACGCCTAAAGAGCCCCAAAACGGGAAAAATTGGTTCTTGAGGGGCCGGCGCTTTCACGCGGAAAGAATGCCTATTCGTAATTTTTTTCCAAAAAAAGAAAAAAATTTTGACAATTTTTTAATTTTTTGGGTGTATAAATGTCATGATTTTAATGACATAGAGGCATATTATGTCGCAGAAACCCCTTCATCCTTGCTTTTCTCTCTCTTTTTTTCTTCTCTTGTCTTATCCTTTTATGAGTCATGGACAAGTTCCGGTGAGGTCTATATATGATCCCTCTGGGCGTTCTGTTTCAGGCTATAGACCCTCTATTGATCCGGCCCTGCGCAAAAAAGCATCCCCAATGAGCCCTCATAAACCAATGGTTTCTGCTCAACGTCCAGCATCTGTGTCAGCTCAACGTCCAGCATCTGTGTCAGCTCAACGTCCAGCATCTGTGTCAGCTCTGCCGTCTGCGCGCTCCGCTGTTCCTCCAAAAAGGACTGACCCGCTTGACCATATCCCAGAGCCTCTGAAATCCTTTTATCTGCCCATTGCAGATTCCATGAAACCTCATCAGTACGATGGGTCTCTGCCTCAGGCGGCCCGTGGTCTTTTTACACTTTATCAAACACACTATTCTTTGTTATCTCCGAATGAGGCGGATTTTGAAGCGGCTGCGCTTGCGTATGAGGCAGAAGACAACAGGAAAAAAGGCATTCAACCGGAAGCAGAGCCTGAGTCCAAAATGACCTCTGAGCCTAGGCCAACGCCTTTCATCCAATTGTTACAGAAAGAATTCGGTTCAGGGGCTCAGTCTCCTCTGGAGGAGACGAAACAAAAGCTCATGACCATTGTCATGGGACTGCAGAGCTATCGGGATTACGGGTTTGACATGCTCCTGTCTAAAGAAAATGGGAGGTCCATCGTCCATAATCTCTATGTGATGGCCTTTGGTTCCCTATCGAACCGACTTGGAGGGCGGAATCTTGACCCCTATTACTCTTCCCACTCCGAGGTGTTTGGTGCGAGATCGGCATCTGCAGCTGCTTCAAAGTCTTTTCAGGACTTTGAGTCTCCCGTTTCAGCAGGAGACCCTCATTTTCAGACAGAAGACTTGGGACTCCCTTCAGATCTCAGGAGCATAACCCTTTCAGAACCCACTCCCACTCCCTTGTTGGATGGGGGTTCTAAATGTGCAGTAACATCCCCATCTGAGCCTGTTTCGGACTCTGGCAATTCCATGCTGCCAAGCTTTGAAGCGACGGATCTCACGCAGAGTCTCCTGAATACAGACCCACAGGATGGGGGTTCTGAATGTTCAATAACATCCCCATCTGAGCCTGTTTCGGACTCTGGCAGTTCCATGCTGCCAAGCTTTGAAGCGACGGATCTCACGCAGAGTCTCCTGAATACAGACCCAAAACCGTTGGATCCAATAGAGGGCAGCGTTCCCCATTCTGCCGCTGCGCCGTCAGCTCCTTCGAAGACTGATTGGATCCGCAGATTGAGTGACGCCAGTCAAATTGACCAGTCTTTCTTTGAACAATTCTTTGCACTCTGTGAGGAGGATAGGACACGTGTCAGAAGCCTCATCAGCCTGTTGCTTGATGGAAATTCCATCCCAGCTGATTTTTTATCGCAATTAGTGGCATTAACTCCGGAGCAACACGCGTTCGTGGGGGCACAGGATCCCAGTCTTTTGTAACTGCACCGAGACGTCGTCACCTGGCCTGAATCTTGATGTGATGACGCCCTTCATACAAGGGTTGTTCTGCCGGCTTGAGATGATGCCCAAGCTTTGCTTGGGTGCGACCCTTGAGCCGGTATCCATTTCCAGGCTGCCTGTGGTCTGCCCATAAATCCCGGGGGGAACTTCGTATCCAAGGCAAAGCCTTGGACTCCGTTAGCCCCTGGATGACGTCGTCCATGTGTCACGATGTGTTGAATGGTTTCACAGATTTTGAAGAGAGTCTCTTTGCCGGCTTGACCATCCAGAAAATTTTTTAAGATGGGATCTTTACGCTCCCTCCGGGGGCTGAAGGATAACGGGATCCGGATGGATGAATACTATCTCCATTATTTTGATCGCAACTGAGTATGAACCCCCGAAGAGGGGCAACGGCTTTCCAGAGGAAAGGCTTCCAAACGATGTCAGGCTGTTAAAGCGCGCTCTTTCGTGAACACGCCCTCATTTTTAAGACTTTATTCAGATCACTGCTTGCATCGCGCTGAGGTTTCGTTAGGATAAGCTTCTCAGAAGGTCGGAGAGGCTGCGCCTGGAAACAGGTGAGGAAAGTCCGGGCTTGATGGAAAAAGGGTGCTGGGTAACGCCCAGCCAGGGTGACCTGAGGGAAAGTGCCACAGAAAATAAACCGCCTGTGTGAGTCAACAGAGTCTCAGAGGTAAGGGTGAAACGGCGTGGTAAGAGCACACCGCATCTCTTGTAAGAGGGATGGCAGGGTAAACCCCACCCCAAGCAAGACCATGTAGGAACAGGCGTCAGAGTCTGACCGGGGATTTCCACCTCGTGCCTGTTCGGGTCGGTCGCAGGAGGGAGGCGGTAACGTCTCTCCCAGATGAATAGCCTCTGCCTGATTTCCTTTCGGAAATTCAGGAACAGAACCCGGCTTATAGACCTTCTGAGAAACCCAGCCTTCCGCCGTGATTAATCTGTGCTTTCGAGATAAATCTCCCGTGCTTCCCGGCCGCGCTCTGTGGAGAGGACCTTGACGCGTACGTATTTTCCAGGAGGGAGACGATCCACTCCAATTCTTCTGAGGGCAGCCGTATGAATAAAAATGTCACGCCCGTTATCCTCAGGTTGGATAAATCCGTAACCCTTCAGAACATTGAACCACTTCACAAACCCTGTTTTCTCCTCCAGAACAAGGGATGGACAGGGTTCCGGTGTTCTCGAGAGGGGGACATCTGGATTGGTGACACTCGTAATCTGATGGACTTTTGTCGCCTGAACGCCCCGTTTCCCCAAACCTGTCTCGCAGATCACCTCATCCCCTGAACAAACATGGTGAAAACCTGCCTGCTCCAAGACGGAAAAATGTATAAAAACATCAGAAGATCCATCTTCTGGTGCCAAAAAACCGTATCCTTTTTGCAAATTGAACCATTTCACGCTGCACCGAATAGGAAGAGACTGATCGAGCTCTTCTTTGAGAACGTGCATAATGCCCATAAACAACTCCACTTTTTTTAAAAACCCAAAGATTTTCTTTCAAACACGCCCTCAGAAATTGAGTCTTTTCAGAAGGATGCCAGCACAATGAAAACCATTTTTCTTTAATTTACCCTTAAAGGCAAGAAAAATGGAATATTCTTGACGGAACTTTGGAAAAAAACGCCATCGCGTCTCAAAAAGCTGAAGAGTCCTGAGGGATCAGGCTTTTTTCTCTGGTCTGGCCCTCAGAGCATTTGAGATGCTATGTTCAGCTATACAGAGAAGACATTGAAAGTTTTTAAATGACGCAGGATTTTGGCCTTTATATTCACTGGCCTTTTTGTTTGTCCAAATGTCCGTACTGCGATTTCAACAGCCACGTCCGGGACAGGATTGATGAAGATCTCTGGAGGCGTTCTCTGCTGCAGGAGCTCATATGGTCTGCCCAAACCTATGGGCGTGACCGGCGCCTGGTCAGCATCTTTTTTGGGGGAGGGACGCCGTCTCTGATGCCCGCCTCCATCGTGGCCGCATTGATTGACAAAGCCCGGGATCTTTGGGAGGTGGCAGAGGATTTGGAAATCACTTTAGAGGCCAATCCCACATCCGCAGAAGCAGGACGCTTTCAGGATTTTGCCCAGGCGGGGGTCAACCGCCTGTCTTTAGGGATTCAAGCGCTGAACCAGAAGGATCTGACGTTTCTCGGGCGCACCCATTCTGCAGATCATGCCAAGGAGGCCATCCAGATGGCGGCGGCCATTTTTCCAAGGTTTTCCTTTGATTTAATTTATGCACTCCCTGGCCAAGGGGTGGAGGCTTGGAGAGACACTCTCGAAGAAGCTCTCACCTTAAAGCCGCGCCACCTCTCTTGCTATCAGCTGACCTATGAGCCTGGCACTGCTTTTTATCCCAAGTTTCTCCGGGGGGAGCTTGCCTATCCCCATGAGGACCTTGCGGTTGAACTCTATGAAACGACAGGAAGAATCCTCGAGTCTCACGGTCTCAACGCTTATGAAGTCTCCAATTACGGAGCCCCAGGTCATGAATGCCGCCACAATCTGATTTACTGGCGCTATCAAGATTACATTGGAATTGGTCCGGGGGCCCATAGCCGCGTCTCAGATCCCATCCTTCAGACAAAGCGGGCTCTTCAGACGGAGCGGGCGCCTGAGACCTGGTTGGCCCAGGTGGAAGCGTTGGGTCATGGCCAAAAAGAATCCACTCCTCTCTCCCCCCAGGAGGTGTTTGAGGAGTGGATGATGATGGGCCTGCGCCTTCAGGAAGGGATCCATACAGAAAGATGCCAAACTCTGACAGGCAGGCCTTTTGAGGCTTTCGTCTCTTCAAAGCGACAGAAGGCCCTCCTGGAAGAAGGACTTCTGTCTGATCACGCCCCGTTAGGATGGGTTAGGGCGTCTCAGAGAGGTCGCTTGGTCTTAGAAAAGGTCTTATCTGTTTTTTTGGAAACTTGTGCACATTAAGAAAGTTGTTCAATTATAAAACCTAACCCCCGGTTTTGTAGAGCCGCAGAGAGATCCTTTTTTTCTGCAACACATAATTTTTGCAGATAATTATAGAAAGATTTCAGATCTTCAAAAGTGTATTCTCCATCATGAATGCGCTTTAGAATTTTTTGAAATTTTGGATCTGGCGTGTGTTTTTGAATTCGGGCTTCTAGCTTTGTTTGCCCCTCTTTATATGCAGGACGGTTTTTCACAAATGAAACTGTTTCACGATGGGTTTGATTGTACAGGTCCGAAAATGCTGCGACTAACAAACTACTCCCGACTCCCAGCCCTTTAACCTCAGTTAGCGCTTTATATATGTCATTTTTTTGCTGCTCAGTTAGTTTGCTCTGATATTTTTCCTGCTCTAATAGTTGTTTCTTTAAGCCTTGGTTTTTTATGTCTAAGTCTTCTATTTCTTTTTGTGTTTCCATTAATTTCTCTAATGCAGTACTTGGTTTTTTATTCCAGTATTTCAATTTTTCTTCGAATTCACCTTTAAATTGATCGCTCATGTATTCAGTAATAACTGAAGCTTTCTCTTGTGCGAAGCATTGGAAATCAGATGTATTAAATGATCCTATGATACGCTTATATTCACTACTTTGGTCCTTCTTTTTATCATAATTAAACGCTTTTAGAAGTGATTGATCAATAAAATCAAACATGAAAAACGGGTATCTATCTTTATGTGCTAAAAGAAGGTTATCGATTGTTTTATCGCCGTATGGAGTCAAAATGTTAATCAATTTCATAGCCATCATATTGACAAGAAAGGGATTTTCTAGATTTTTACTTTGAGGAGACCCCCATAGCTTAGATAGTTTCTCCAGTTGCTGAGAGAATAATTCGTCCAATTGTGTCTGTGTTTTGTATCTATCTTTAGGCTTCAAATCGCCTTTTCCAAGCTTCTCAATTAAAATTTTCTTTTCTGCTTCTGTTTTTGCCCCTAAGGGATTGTCTTTCTTGTCTAGGCCCAGTATCTCGTAAGCTTTTGCTATAACCTTTTTAAGTTGCGATTTAATGTCATCATGGGCATCAAGTGCTTCTAATGTCTTTTCAAGTGTCCCTTTTTCTGTATTGTTGTTAGTGTTTCCACGTTTTAGTTCTTTTGCGTCAATATAACATTGTAAAACACCGAAATATTCTGCATCAGAAATTGAAAAATTTCCCCCGTGAATTTCCCCTACGGTTTTACTGTTTAAAGGCTGAAAAATTTTTTTTGGGGCGCTTTGTAAGATTTCTTGTGAGGCCGAAAATGGGGCAGCCTTTAAAGGACTGACCACCGTGGTGAGGCAGATGCCTAAAGCGAATGCCCCGATGGTTGTTTGAAGGGTTTTCCAATGCATCATTTGATTCTCCTGTGTGTTGAGCGCGGAGGGATTGGAAACATCCAATCCCTCTACAAAAAAAATATTCAAAGAAATTAATACTTATATTCAAATATAATTTTTTATTACTTTATATTTTTGTTTAAATAATTAAACAATCAATAAGTTAAAATTTAATTATTTTTAAATAATTTTTATTTTAAAAACATGTTTTTTATGGCTAAAACGAGGTTGAGATCAAAAGACAACTGGATCCTCACGCCCGCTATGCGGGCTGAAGGATGACGGTCAGGGAGGGGTGCTCTTGCAGCATCAGAACTGTGATGATAGGGCTTAAACTTGCCTATAGACCCGAGAGGGCACTTCGTTCCGAAGGCAAAGCCTTGGACTCCCTGATCGCCGGGAGGGCAGAGTTGATGACGTGATAGTGTTAATATGTCATTTTTCCGTTATGCCTTCCCTCTCCACGTCATGCCGGCCTTAGGTGGAACCAAGCTTTGCTTGGGTGTGAACCTTGAGCCGGTGTCCATTTCCAGGCGATGCTGCGTCTCTGGTCTCCCGATAAATCCCAGACGGCGCGTTTCAAAAGCACCCAAGCTCCCAGAAATTCTCGCTCCGGGAGGGCGTCCTTCATCGGTATTTTCATTGCAACTGAGTATCAAATGAGAGGAGAGTAGACCTATTTTTTGTTCTTTTTCTTTGGAGGAGGGGCCGTTTTCCCAGGGGATGTCTTCGGTGCCCGGGAAGGGCGGTCTTGGCTAAGATAATCGGTGCTGTGTTTTTCAAGGTAATCTCGGTAGGTTCCGTGATAATCTGTGACCCCCTTGTCTGTAATCGCAACGATCCTGGTGGCAAGCTTAGATACGAAATGACGGTCATGGCTGACAAACAGAATGGTCCCATCGTAGGCCTTCAGGGCCTTGGCCAGGGCCTGGGTGGCCTCTAAGTCTAAGTGGTTGGTGGGCTCGTCCAGAAGCAGAACATTGCCGCGTTCCAACATCATCTTCCCCAGAAGCAAACGGGCGCTCTCTCCGCCGCTGAGAACTGAGATGCTTTTGTCCACCTCATCTTGGCGAAACAGAACCGCTCCCAGTGTTCCCCGAATGGTGGCCAGGGGTTCCTTTTCTGCTTGCTTTGTCAGCCAGGTGAGAATGGAGACATTCCCTTCCAAAAGCTCATGATGATCTTGGGCAAAATAGGAAAGGGCGACTTCATGCCCCCATTCTGTGGTCCCTTGGGTGAGGGGCACAAGATCTAAAGCAGCCTTCAAAAACGTGGACTTCCCAATTCCGTTCGGGCCGATCAGAGCCACCCGTTCTCCCCGTTGCACCGTGAGACTGACCTTATTGAGGACTCGCTTCGGGCCGAAATATTTCGTAGCCTCGTGAACGGTGAGGACCACTTTCCCCGGGGGGCGGGTCTGGCTGAATTTAAAGGTTGGGGATACGCGGGAAGAGTGCTCAATGTCCGGCAATTCAATCCGTTCAATCTGTTTGACTCGGGATTGGGCTTGCCGGGCCTTGGAGGCTTTCGCCCGGAAACGATCCACAAACCCCTGCATTTGTTCAATGCGCTTTTCAAGGGATTTCCGCTCACTCGCTTTTTGGTCCGCATAGAGCTGCTTGTCTGCCAAGAACTTTTTGTAAGAGGTCGGGTAAAGGCGCACGTCTCCATAATCCACATCCACAATCTGAGTGGATAGATTTTCCAGAAAATTCTGATCGTGGCTGATGAAAATGAGGACACCTCGAAATTCACTTTTTAAATACGCCTCCAGCCAGGCAATGCTGAGAATGTCCAAGTGGTTTGTGGGCTCGTCCAGTAACAGAACATCTGGCCGGTTAAAGAGCGCTTGCGCCAGCAAAACCCGCAATTTGTAGCCACCGGAGAGGCTGGAGAGCGGTTTTTGGATGTCTTCCGCCGCAATCCCAAGACCCAGCAACAATTTTTCTGCAAAGCCTTCTGCGGTATAGCCGTCCTGATGGGCAATGATTTCTTCAAGCTCCCCCAGGCGTCCCCCGGTCTCAAGGGTCCAAACGCCGTCGTCCAATAGCTTTTTTTGCTCCTGAAGGGCGTTCCATAAAATGGCCCGTCCTTGGATCACCACATCCAGAATCCGGTCATGTTCATAGCGAAAATGGTCTTGGGAGAGAAAGCCCAAGGTGGCGCGATTGGCTAAGGTCACCTCCCCAAAAGAAGGCTCCTCAACGCCAGACAGGATGCGGAGAAGGGTTGATTTCCCAACCCCATTTCCCCCGACAACGGCGTAGCGTTCCCCCTTGAGAAAGTTCAGGTTCACCCCTTCAAAGAGGAGACGGGCCCCGTAAATCACCGACAGGTGGGCCGCAGACAACATCGACATTTTTTCTCTCTACGTTCCCTCAGTACAACACCCCAACGATTTACCCGGAAGCGGCGGGGTTATTTGAATGGGCAGTGACGTACTCTTTCACAAAGCTGGCGACTTCTTCAAGGTGTCCTTGAAAAAAGTGGTCAGCCGTCCGAATGGTCTTCAGGGACACATCAATGCCTTTTTGGAGAGAGAGACGATTGGAAAGACGCATGACAGAATCTTTGGAGACAATCGTATCGGCCCCTCCCTGAATGACAAGTCCCGGAACCGGGCAGGGGGCTAGAAAACTGAAGTCATACAAATTGGCAGGGGGGCTGACAGAGATGAAGCTCTTGATCTCAGGTCTGCGCATGAGCAGCTGCATCCCAATCCATGCGCCAAAAGAAAAGCCTGCAATCCAACAAGAGGAGGGATCTGGATTCTGAGATTGAAGCCAATTGAGACAAGAGGCGGCATCCCGCATCTCCCCTTCCCCTTGGGCAAACGTTCCTTCAGAGCGTCCAACACCCCTAAAATTGAACCTTAAAACGTTAAAGCCCAGATCTACAAAAGCACGGTAGAGGGTGTAGGTGACTTTGTTGTTCATCGTCCCCTGTTGTTTAGGGTGGGGATGGAGAATCAAAGCAATAGGCGCCCCAGGAATCCCACTGAGATGATAAACACCCTCAATGCGGCCTTCTGATCCATTAATCATTACCTCAGCCATCGTACCCAGTCACTTCTTTCTTTTCACATGTAACAATAATAGATTGTGCCATCCAAGCCTAAAAAATACCCCTAATGCCTATCAGGGCAGCGCACACAGATAGTTGACTTCTGAGTCGGAATTTATAGAATGAATCTATCATACCTTCAAAATATAATGTATTTGCTTTCAAAATACCAGTTTTTTTTCACCTTTTTTATGTTTTGATTTCGGACCATAGGCAAAATTAAATGAATCTGAGTACTAAAGGGCGCTACGCTGTGATGGCTTTGATGGACCTTGCGATCTCTGATGCACCAGCAGTGGCTCTATCAGAGATCTCGAAAAGACAAGGACTTCCTTTGCCTTATTTGGAACAGCTGTTCGGGCGCCTCAGGCGGTCAGGTCTTGTGTTGAGCCAGCGGGGGACCTACGGCGGTTATTGCTTGGCTCGGCCTGCTGCAGAGATCTCAATTGCGGATATTATTTATGCCATGGGGGACGATTTAATGATCACCCGCTGCAAGAACAAGGCGTCCAGTGGGTTGGGTTGCCTGCCGAATCAATCAACATGTAGAGCCCACCGGCTGTGGTCAAGCCTTGAAACCCAGGTGATTGATTTTTTGCAAAACACATCACTTGAGGAAGCCTGTCGCCCAGAAGGGGATTTTTTTACCCCCCAACCCTCAGGAATGAGGCGATGATGGCCCCCAGCCTCAACACACCTGTCTATCTTGATTACAATGCGATGGCACCCCTCAGGCCAGAGGTGAAGCAAGCGATGGAAACCATCTCCTGGGATATGGGAAACCCGTCCTCCATTCATGGCTGGGGGCGAAAGGCGCGAAGTCTGCTGGAGGATGCCCGGGCCCGGATCGCATCCCTTCTCGGCGCCCGCCCGGAAGAGGTGATTTGGACAAGCGGTGGGACAGAAGGGAACATGCTGGCCCTCCAAGGTCTGTCTCCCGCCATTCAAAAGATTTATGTGGGGGCGACGGAGCATCTGTCTGTGACCCGGCAAGCCTGCCCTTCAAAGCTGGAGATTGTGCCTGTCAACAGGTCGGGTCAAGTGGAGGAGGGCACCCTGAGGGCCCTCTTGGCCCAAGCGCCTGGGGCCTTTCTGTGTTCGGTCCTTTGGGCTCACAATGAAACGGGTGTATTGAACGACATTCAGGCATTGAGCGCTCTCACAAAAGCCCGGGGAGGATTCTTCCACACAGACGCCATTCAAGCGGTCGGCAGGCTTCCCCTGTCTTTTCGTGACCTTTCAAGTGTGGACCTCTTAACGGTGTCGTCCCATAAAATCGGGGGGCCTCCAGGCATTGGGGCGCTTCTTGTACGGGAGGACGTTCCTCTGGTGCCCCTCATGCGCGGGGGCGGTCAAGAACGGGGCCTGCGTTCAGGCACCCCGAACGTGGCGTTGGCCCAGGGATTTGCGGTGGCGTTGGCGTGCGCCCTCAGAGATCCGCCCCAGTCCCCCTTCCAGTCTTGGCTGGAGGCGCAGCTTCCTGAGGACAGCATCATCTTTGGGCAGGGGGTTCCGCGCCTGCCCAACACGTCTTGCTTTACCATGCCGGGGGTGAAAGCAGAAACCCAGCTGATCGCTTTGGATTTCTCTGGAATTATGGTGAGTTCTGGGGCGGCATGTTCTTCGGGGAAAACAAGCCTCTCCCCCAGTCTTCTGGCGATGGGGACTCCCGTGGACGTGGCGGAAACGGCCCTGCGTGTCAGCACGGGCTGGAACACAAAACAAGAGGATCTGGTCCATTTGATGGATGCCTGGAACGCCCTGTATCATCGCCTTCACCCTTCACTGCAAAGGACCTCCTTATGAACAAGCCCATTTATCTTGACTATCAATCGACCACGCCGTGTGATCCGCGAGTGGTTCAAAAGATGCAGCCGTTCTGGACATCGGTTTTTGGCAACCCCCATTCCCGAAGTCATTTTTATGGATGGGAGGCGGAAGAAGCGGTGGAGCAGGCGCGGGCCCAGCTGGCCGCAACCCTGAATGCAGATCCTCGGGATATTATCTTTACTTCCGGGGCGACGGAAGCAAACAACCTGGCCATTAAAGGGGCTGCAGGTTTTTGGAAGGGGCAAAAGAACCATATCGTGACCTGCCTGACAGAACACAAATGTGTCTTGGATACCTGCCGGCATTTGGCGGAAGAAGGCTTTCGGATCACTTATCTTCCGGTCAGCAAAGAAGGTCTCATTGATTTAGACCAGCTGAAGGATGCCCTGACGGATCAGACTCTTCTGGTGTCCATCATGGGGGTGAACAATGAGATTGGGGTCATTCAGCCTGTCGGGGAGATTGCAGCCCTCTGTCGAAGCCGCGGCATTTATATGCATTCTGATGCGGCCCAATCCTTTGGCAAAGTTCCTTTGGATGTGGAGGCTTTGGGCGTGGATATGCTCAGTCTCTCCAGCCATAAGATGTATGGCCCGAAAGGCATTGGGGCGCTCTATGTCCGGCGGAAACCCCGGGTGCGCCTGACCCCCTTAATCAATGGGGGAGGGCAAGAACGGGGGGTGCGCTCAGGCACCCTTGCGCCCGCCCTGTGTGTGGGTTTCGCAGAGGCTGCCCATATAGCCCATGAGGTCCGGGAAGAGGAATGGGACCGGATGACGCGCCTGAGGGATCTCTTTGCGGGGCGCATTCATGGGGCCTTGAAAGACGTTCTTTGGAATGGAGATCCCATTCAAAGAGTCCCCCATAACCTCAATCTCAGCTTTTCCTATGTTGAAGGAGAAGGCCTGATGATGGGGATTAAAAACCTCGCCGTATCTTCCGGGTCTGCCTGCACGTCTTCCTCCTTGGAATCCTCCTATGTTTTGAGGGCTCTGGGGGTTCCAGAGGAGCTGGCCCATACCTCCCTCAGGATTAGCCTTGGGCGCTACACAACAGAGGCGGACGTGGAGACAGCGGCTGCGTCAATTATCCAAAGCGTTCAGCGCCTGCGGGAGATGAGCCCTCTTTGGGAGATGGCGCAAGAGGGCATCGATATTTCTTCTATTTCTTGGGATACCCATTAACAAAAGGAAACGTACCATGGCTTACAGTCCTAAAGTAATTGACCACTACGAAAAGCCTCGGAATGTGGGGGCACTAGACAAGACGGATCCCACTGTGGGAACAGGTCTGGTGGGCGCCCCTGCCTGTGGCGATGTGATGAAGCTGCAAATCCAGGTAGGCGCGAATGGTACCATTGAAAAAGCGGTCTTCAAAACGTTTGGCTGTGGATCCGCCATTGCCTCCAGCTCTTTAGCCACAGAATGGCTGCACGGAAAAACCTTAGAGGAAGCACGCAGCATTCAAAACACCGATATTGCGCGAGAGTTGTCTTTGCCCCCGGTCAAGCTTCATTGCTCCATGTTGGCGGCAGATGCCATCGCGGCTGCCCTGAAAGATTATGAAGAAAAGCAGGACGGAGCCGATGGAAAAACCTCTTGATTCTGGGGGCTCCTCTCGCCCCCGTCGCCCCGATCCTTTGACCGTGACCCCAGAGGCTGCGACGCAGATCGCCCAGCTTTTGGCCAAACGGACGCCGTCAGCTCTGGGGGTTCGGATCGGCCTCAAAACCAGGGGATGTGCGGGTCTTGCCTATCATTTGTCCTATGTGGACCATCCGGTCGATGGAGACGAAAAAATAACCACCCCAGGGGGAAACATCTACATTGAAACAGAGGCATTGTTGTTTCTTGTAGGGACCGTGATGGACTATCAAGATAACCCCATTGCCCCAGGCTTTCAGTTCCTGAATCCCAACGCCAAGGGGCAGTGCGGCTGCGGAGAATCTTTCCACGTTTAGCGCTCTTTCGAGGGCGCTTTGAGAGAGGATTTGTGGGCAATACAATGGAGTTTGTGTGGGCCGAGCTGATTTTTAAATAATTTAATTTTTTTTGTCATCCCGGCCTTAGGTTCTGTCGAGTTTTCATCGGAGCCAAAGGATCGCTGAGGCGAGAGAGAGGAATCCTGCATAGGTAGAGGCTTTTTTATGGAAACGCGCGAAGACCCGCCTGAAGTGTTTGAGTTTTCCGAAGAGGGTTTCGATGAGGTGCCGTTCCTTGTAGACATGCTTGTCGTATTCTCTGGGCCTTTTCCGGTTTTTTCGGGGTGGAATGACAGCGACACAGCCCTGAGCCACGATTTGATCGATGAGCTCTTGGCTATCCTAAGCCTTGTCAGCAATAACAAAAGCTCTCTGCGTCGAAGCGACAAGTTCGGAGGCTTGTGTGATATCGTTGCGCTGTCCTGGGGTCAACGTAAATTTGAGCGTACCCCCCAACGCCTCACAAACCCTGTGAATTTTTGTTGTAAACCCCCCTTTGCTGCGGCCTAAGGCTTGCAATGTGCCGCTGTCTTTTTTGTAACCCGCCCCACAGGCGTGGGCCCGAACAATGGTGGAATCGATCATGATTTTCGTTCAATCAGCTTGCCCACTCAAAGCATAGTGCAGCCAACAGTCCCCAATCCCTTGCCGTTTCCATCTTAAAAGGAAAAAAGAATGTTACCGCTTTATTTGCCCAACGTTTAAATAATTTTTATTTTTTGTTCACGAGGAGGCCCCGTGAACAACAATTCCCTACACGAAACCTAAAGGGGCGATGGATGCGTCAAGGGATTGAACAGAAGCAATGCTATCAATTTTCGGCTTGGCACACAGTCCCGTAACAGACGTAGAACCCACACGATCGATAGTGACAAGGTTATCCCCCAAAGCTGCTTGGATGATTCGTGCCTCCGCTTCGAAAAGACGAGGCCAGTGGGGATCATAAGGAGTAACGGCGACAGATTCTCCCCTATAGCTAAGCCTCTATCATTTGATGATGCGTTGCTCGATCGCTGATGGAGGTTAACGACACTTCTCTCCTCGCGCCTACACTCGAATTACAATGCTTTAGCTATAGCTCTGCTAGAGAGAAAAAAGAAAGACGACCCGCTCTTTTTTTTCAAAAAGAAAAGAAAAGGATCTTTTTCCGAGAAACTACAAAGCACAAAAGGGATCCCTGGTTTTCTAGGGGCTCCCTGTGTGTGCAGAAACTCTAGTCTCTCACTAGG
The DNA here is from genome assembly GCA_044361745.1 of Holosporales bacterium. GTDB lineage: Bacteria > Pseudomonadota > Alphaproteobacteria > Holosporales > CAZGKG01 > JBIKIF01. The sequence continues at coordinate 80,951 of JBIKIF010000004.1, forward strand.
CTGGTGTAGAGGGCTCAGAAGCAGGGGGAGCGTCCACCGTTGCTTCGGCTGGGGCTGCTTCAGTTGCAGGGACTTCAGCTGCAGGAGCTTCAACAGGTGAGGCCTCCGTAGAGTGCCCTTCTGGGGCTGGGGTCACATCTGCGACAGGGGCCGCTTCGGAAGCATGCGCAGTTTCTGGGGCAGGATCGGCAGCTGGGGAAGACACATCAGCAGAAGCTTCCGTGGTTGCAGCATCAGCAGGCTTCTCTTCTTTCTTCTTGCCACAACCGGCGAGAGAAAAAGTTAATCCTAAACAAGCGATTGAGAGCAAAAATTTCTTATTCATAAGGTTCCTCGCACATATTTTTCATCAAACAGTCGCACAAAAAATTGGAAACACCGCTTTTTTGTCGGAGGAAAAATCCAAAATCTCCTCCTGAATTTCTTTATTTTAGTCTTAATTCGTTAGCATTCCCTCAAGAACCTGAATAATTTCAGGGACAACGGCTGCCTAATTGTCACTCTTGTAGCGTCTCTTCGTTTAAAAATCAAGCTATCTTTGTGCAATCAGTGAAAGATTGCGTCCGCACTTCCCCGCAAAATCCTTTTGAGACCTGCGAAAACTAAAAAAAGAGCCCTCATAGGTATTGGATGGAGACACCCAAAGAGAGGGCAAACCTTGGGCTAAAAGGGTTTTTTTAAGAAATCCTGGCAGATTAAAAAAATAGGAGCCATGGGCCGAGCGAAAACAATCTTCTGCCCCCGGATTTTGCTCAATAAAAATCTCTCTGAAATCTTCTCCGACCTCATAAGCGCTTTGGTGGATCATAGGCCCCACAGCCACCAATAGGGTGTCTCGTTTTGACCCAAGTGCCTCCATTGCTGCACACATATTCTGCACAATGCCCGCCAAAGCACCGCGCCATCCTGCATGACAGGCCCCCACAATCTCTGCCTCAGGGTCCATCCAAAGAATCGGCGCACAGTCCGCGGTCAAAACCCCGAGGGAAACACCCTTCAGGCGACTCACAAGACCATCGACAGAAGGAGGAGCCTCTAAACAAGCGGCCAAATCTTGGGCGTCTGAAAGGGTTGCAACCTCGGCTCCATGCACTTGATTCATTAAAATGAGAGGAAAACCTGCAATTCCGAGGGCCTCTAGTGTTCGTTGCCGATTCACACGAACGTTTTCCGCCTCATCTCCTACAGAGAGGGACCCATTGAGGGAAGTAAAAGAGCCCGAAGACACCCCACCCTTGGATCCAAAAAACCCATGAACCCAAGGCGCTGTTTTGATAAAATTTTCAGCAGTCTCACAAAACTGTACCATCAGACTGAGGCCTCCTTAAATTTAAAATTATAGTGATTTTTTAAAGGGCATGATAGAAGGGAAGTATGGAATATTCTGCAATGTCGCTTTCATCGGGTACAGCTCTTTACGGTGCTATTGATTTAGGCACCAACACATGTCGTCTTCTCATCGCCAAACCCTATTTTTCGAAGGATAGACTGTTCTTTACGCCTGTGAGCTCTCTGTCACGCATCATTCGTTTGGGGGAAGAAATACTGACGACAAGAAAGCTTTCCCCTCAGGCGATGGAGCGCGCACTTATTGTCCTCGAAGAGTGCGCCCGTCGTCTTGATTTCTACAGAGTCGATTATATCCGGTGTGTGGGAACAGCAGCCTGCCGCAACGCCTCAAACATAGAAGAATTCACAGAAAAAATCCGAGTCCAAACGGGATTACACCTTGAGGTCATCCCTGCTCTGGAAGAATCGAAGCTCGCCGTTTCAGGGTGCATTGATTTACTGGACCACAAAATCCCCACCGCCATTGTTTTTGATATCGGGGGCGGGAGCACAGAAATTGCGTGCGTGGACATCATGGGTAAAGACACTTTTCGTATCCGTGACGCGATATCTTTGCCCTACGGGATCTTGTCTTTGCGCGAGCCTAATTGCTCGGTCAACGAGCATCTTGAGGCCTCGAATCTCATTTCAGAAGATGTGAATGAATTCGCTATTCGGAATGGTCTTTACAAAAAAATTGAAGAGGGGGGCGTCCAAATGCTTGGAGCCTCCGGAACCGTCACAACCTTAGCCGCCATGATCTTAAACCTTTCTCGATATGACCGCTCTCAAGTCCACGAAGCACGACTTTGGCGCAAAGATTTAACCAAGCTCCTCCCATACCTCAAGACCATGACGCGCCCAGACCGGTTGGTTCATCCCTGTATTGGCCCCCGACGCTCTGACTTTATTATGGGCGGGGTTGCCATTTTTCAGGGAATCTATGACATCTTAGGGGTCGACCCCATCATCGTTGCCGATCGGGGTGTTCGGGAGGGTATTTTGCGGAATCTCTTTGAAGTCCATGCGTCTTAAAATCCCCTCAACAGGAGGGAGTCTCCCATTGAATGAATAGAGATGTTGGAAATGGCTCTCATTTTTCGTCTTTTTTCAATTTGCTGATTTACAGGGAAATCGATTCACGTTAAACTGGAGCGTCAGGGTTTGAATGATTTCAGGGGATGAAATGCGTCTTTTTATTCTTGTTTTTTATTTAGTCATCACGGTCTTTATGATTGCTGTCATTCTGTTTCAGCGCAGTGAGGCAAGCTCCGGCCTAGGCGGCGGAACAATGGCAGGCATGATGACTGCCCGTGGAACTGCGAACCTCTTGACCCGCATGACTGCTGTCTTAGCAGCTCTTTTTATGGGATCCAATCTTTTGCTGGCCTATCTCGCAAAACAAGAAATTGACCAAGGTAAAATCAGGGCAGTCGAATCCAAACAAGAGATCTCTGCACCGTTAAAACCTCAAGAATAGTCTTTTTCTCTACTGACAAGCCATATCAACGAAGGAGACGGGTGTGTCTCGGTTTATTTTTATTACCGGTGGTGTCATTTCCTCATTAGGGAAGGGATTGGCAGCGGCATCTCTTGGCGCTCTCCTGAAGTCTCGCGGTTATCGCGTGCGCTTGCGAAAACTAGATCCGTATCTCAATGTTGATCCTGGGACTCTCAGTCCCTATCAACATGGGGAAGTCTACGTCACAAATGACGGGACAGAAACAGACTTAGATCTGGGGCATTACGAACGCTTTACCGAAGTGGACACCACGGCTTTTGATTACACAACGACGGGCAAAATCTACCTGAATGTCCTCAACAAGGAGCGCCTTGGCCACTATCTGGGAGCCACTGTTCAAGTCATTCCCCATATCACCAATGAAATTAAAGAATTTTTAACCCAGGAAACCCAAGACGAAGATTTTGTAATTTGCGAAATTGGGGGGACTGTTGGGGACATTGAGAGTTTTCCTTTTCTCGAGGCTATCCGCCAGTTACGCCAGGAACGAGGGCCTTCCCAAGTTTTATTTATTCATGTGGCTCTTGTCCCTTATATTGTCGCTGCAGGGGAAGTGAAAACCAAGCCTGTTCAGCACTCGGTTAAAGAACTCCAACATGCAGGAATTCAGCCAGATATCTTGTTGTGTCGGTGTGACCGCGCCCTCTCTTCAGAACACCAGCAAAAACTGGCGTTGTTTTGCAATGTCCCTCTGGACAATGTGATTGAAGCGAGAGACGTTGCAACCATTTATCAAGCCCCTCTCACCTACCATTTAGCCGGTCTGGATCACCGTGTTCTGGCCCATTTTGGCTTGCCTTCTCCGACTCCCAATCTCTCCCCCTGGGAAGATCTGTGTGAACGGATGCTTCGTCCATCCAAAATCCTTCAAATTGCCATCATTGGGAAGTACATCAATCTTGCGGACGCTTATAAATCCCTCAGCCAGGCCCTGATTCATGCGGGCGCTCAGGAATCCATTCACGTGGAGATCAACTGGATTGACGCGGAGCTTTTTGAGGCCCCTTTTCCAGAAAAAATTCTGGTGGAAAAACTCTCCCCTATTGATGGGATCATTATCCCTGGTGGATTTGGAGTTCGTGGCGTTCAGGGTAAAATCCGTGCCATTCAGTATGCACGGGAACACAAGGTCCCTTGTTTAGGAATCTGTCTCGGCATGCAGTTGATGGTGGTGGAGGCCGCTCAAAATCTTCTAGGGTTGAAAGATGCCCACTCCTCTGAGTTTCTCCGCACGAAACATCCTATTGTCGGCCTTTTGAGTGAGTGGGAGAAAAATGGAAAGGTTCATACCTATGAAGGGGAAAAGCGAGGGTTTGGCGGCACAATGCGGCTGGGCGCTTACCCGGCGTATCTAGGGATTGGCACCCAAGCTCTCCAAATTTATGGACAAGAAAAAATTCTTGAGCGTCACCGCCACCGCTATGAAATCAACATCCATTATCAAAAAGATCTGGAGGGGGTGGGTCTTATCTTCTCAGGCCTGTCCCCGGACGGCAAGCTCCCTGAAATTGTTGAATGTCGGGATCATCCTTGGTTTGTAGGTGTGCAGTTTCACCCAGAGCTCAAATCACGCCCCTTTCGTCCCCACCCTCTGTTCCTCTCGTTTTTGCGGGCCAGCCTGAATACTCAAAAGGAACCTAGCTGATGGGACCCCAACGGACGCTCACTGTTGGACCGGTCCAGATTGGAAATACACGGCCTCTCGTCGTGATTGCAGGTCCTTGTGTGATGGAAAGTGGGGCGTTTGCCCTTGGGATGGCAGAACATCTCCATTCTGTGTGCCGTCGTCTGGATCTCCCACTGATTTTTAAAACCTCGTTTGATAAAGCGAATCGGACACGGAGTGATAGCCCTCGGGGCATGTCCATGGATCAGGCCCTTCCCGTATTTGCAGAGATTCGGAAACGAACAGGTCTTCCTGTGCTCACAGATGTTCATCTTCCAGATCAGTGTGCGGAGGTTGCAAAGGTTGTAGACATCCTCCAAATTCCTGCTTTTTTATGTCGGCAGACAGACCTGTTGACTGCCGCAGCTCACACAGGGAAAACACTCAATATCAAAAAAGGACAGTTTCTTTCTCCTCAGGATATGCCCCATATTGTGGATAAAGCTGTTGCTGCGGGAAACGACCAAGTGATGCTCTGTGAGCGGGGTGTTTCCTTTGGATACAACACACTGGTCTCAGATTTTCGCAGTCTCCAAATTCTTTCAGCCTCTGGGTTCCCTGTAATTTTTGATGCAACCCATTCGGTCCAACAGCCAGGCGGCCTTGATGGACGCAGTGGGGGAGACCGCCGGTTTGTTGAAACCTTGGCACGGGCAGCGGTTGCTGTGGGTGTCGCAGGGGTCTTTATCGAAACCCATCCAGATCCTGACAATGCCCCCAGCGATGGCCCCAATATGGTTCCTCTCAATGCTCTTGAGGGCCTTCTTCGGACTCTTAAAATCCTTGATGAGCAAGCTAAAAAACTTCCTTACCAAAGCTTTAGCTCTCTCTCATCCCCATCCCTCTGAATCCCTTGAGTTCCGGGACCATCGCGTTGGCTGATTAAGAATGATCTGGCGGCTTCGGGGGCGCACCTTGAAGTCTTGGGCTACTGCGTTCAAAAAGGTCACCTGATGGATGGAAACGTCCAAAGGGCCGGAAACCAGGGAGTTGGGATCCGGAAGACTACGAGACAGAGGCTGGGAAAGCGCAGAACGACACAGACGCGACGTTTACGAAGAAGGGGAGCAAGCGGTATTTTGGGTACAATAATCACGTCAGTGTAGAAGAGCGGTTTGGTTTTGTGAGGCGTTATGGGGTGTCTGGGACTTCGCTTCATGAGAGTCAAGTCTTTGAGGGTTTGACGCAAGCAACACGGGCTCCAACCTGTATGTAGACAGCGCGTACCGTGGAGGTTCGATTGAGGGGTTTGTGGAGAAAAAACTTCTGACGGATAAACGGCAGCACCGGGCGTATCGGGGCAAGCCGCTCAACGGGCATCAAAAGCGCGCCAACACATCTCGGGGCAAAGTTCGGGCGAAGGTAGAGCCTGTGTTTGCATAAAACAAAAACTTGAGACAACGGTTCCAGATTCCCAGTATTGGCCTGGTGCGTGCGGGATTTTTCATCGGCATAAACACCTTGATTGATTATATGCGCCGGCTGGTATTCTTATTTGATACAGCTATTTTTTAGAATTCTTGCGCCAGGCCCCCTTAAATCAATCTTAAAAAGATATCAAATGCCCAAACAAAGGGGAAATCTATCTCCTTTGCTCTGTCACCGCCTTCAGAGTCTCAGGATCCTAGGGCGATACTCAAGTTTTCAACTCTCATTCGGGAAAGTACAGGCTATATAACGAGCGTTAGTGTCTTTCCTTCCCATAATTGTGCAATTTGTATATTCTGCGTTATTAGTAGTTGCAGCTCCATTAATTGTGCAATCTATATATTGTGCCGCGCTACCAGTTGCATCTCCAGTAATTGTAGAATCTGAAAAAACCCCCCAAGGGGAAAGTGCATTTCCATTAATTTTAGAATCTGAAAAAACTCCCCAAGGGGAAAGTGCATTTCCATTAATTATGCAATTTGTATAGTGTGCCGCGAAAGCAGTTGTATCTCCATTAATTATGAAACGCCTGTAACTCTCAAAATCTCTTAGGGCGTTTCCTTGGATTGTTCGATAATCATTGAGCCCCAGAGATTGACATAGCAAAAAGGCCCTTTCACGAGAGATATACTGCCCAGAGGCATCCTGTATCGTGACACAAAGAGTTTCAATAAGCGGGCTTCTATCAGGATTTTGGGATTTACTTGCAGCCAAACGAATTTGCTCTTCAGTGCCAATGAGCTGAGTCACGAGTTGATCGACAGCATTCTCACTGGCTATCTTCAGTTTATTTAATATATTAGTAAAATCTTTAGTATCCAAATAAAGATCGACTTTTTTGGTTGCGTCAGAAAGTACTTTTAAGAGGTAGTTTGCAGCGTTATACTCTTTGGGAGAATAGAGAAACTTTTCGGCTTCTTTGATATTTTCTCTCGGGAGATTTAGGAGACTCGTTGCCTTTTCAGAGTAGAATCCTCTGAGATCAGAGTTTTCTAGACGAGTTAAGAAGGGTTGAAGGTTATCTGGTGTGATTTGACCCAATTGCTCAACAAGCTGACCGAGGCTCCTATCTTCGAACCCCACAATTTCTAAGATTTCCTCTAAATTCTCTTTCGCAGAGTCTGTCGAACCCTCCACCATCCATAGGGAAGCCACAATTCCTCCAAGAATCCCGTTCGCCGCGTTGTATTCCTGATAGGTGTATAGAAGATTTTTTTCGGAAGGAATTTTGTTTCGGGGGATCTGGGATTCAGAGGCATCTTCAGGATAAAATTTTTCATTTTTTAAATATCCAAAAATATTAAACATACATTAAGTTAGTAAAATTTTAAATATTTTAAATTGTATTTTTATTTGTCTTTGTTTTGCTGGATGGAATAATTTTTCGAAACATCTCATCTCTCTAAGCACATCTCTCTTTTTTGCCGCTGATGAAAGCGCTCCATCTCCCCTTTTATAGCTAAAGCTCCATCATTTGATTGTATTTGATTGATTTGGAAGAGCTGGGGGATGGTGAGTTATTGTCTTCTGTGCATGGCATTGGCTTGAGCCCATGGGTGCTGGATCGGATTGAGATCAGGTGAGTACGGCGGGAGATATTCGAGAGGGTGCTCCCTCTGATTAGGAAGCCCCTCTGGGCTTGAGACACAAGAGAACTTGTGCCTCAATTATTTTCGTTCAGAAAATTAAATGTCTTTCATCGCCTCTTTAAAGGATTTGCGTTCCAACATTTTTGCCACATACTGTTTTAAATAGGTCCGATGACCAATCAATCCCATTAAGTCTTGGTTTGCTAGTGTCAGGGTCTCAAGGTGAGAGACCACTGTGATATCTGCTAAAGAGATGTTCTTTGTGTCAGCAATCCAGTTTCTTCCATCGCTCAAGATCTTCTCCAGTTCGTCTAAGACGCTTTGCAGCTTTGTAAGATTCTCTGATACAAGAGTAGAGTCGGTTTTTTCGCTGAGAACTTGGGGTTTAACAATTGTTTCAAAAGCAATTTTATGAGTGAGTGTCCCCAAAATCTCGTCCCCGTAAATGGAAAGACGGTCAACGCGCGCATTGGCTTTAGGGCATTGAGGACGTAACGGATTGGATTTTTCTATATTATTGACGTAATTCATAATAACCCGAGAGTCATCCATGGAAAACTCTTCAGAGCCGGGTTCGTTTTCGATAAGCACAGGGATCTTTCCCTCAGAATTCGTCGGTATTTTCAAAAGAGCCTCAGGGACAGGCTGACCTGTTGCCTTTAAAAGGAAGGCTGGAAGCGTTTTGATCGGACTGTAATTCAAGCCCTTTTCCAGGATCGTCACAATCACTTTGCGGTAATAAGGCGATAGAGTGACTCCCGCAACTTGTAATTTTTTATGGCTAGCTGTTTTGGAAGGTTGGGTTTCTGCGAAACTCTCAAAGCCAGAAAAATGACCTAGAGTTATCAGGAGCGAGGTCGCAATCAATAATTTCTTCATAGTCAAATCCTTTGCAAAAAATAAAAAAAAATTTAAACCCGCAGGTTCTGTTCGTGAGATATTTTGATATTTTTTACTATATTAATTTTTTTTTGTATAATCATACTGGATTTTTTTATCTTTTGTATTTTGTTGATTTTTTTTATAAATACTACTTCATCCGACAGAAAATAACTTGCATTGAATATATTTCTCTTGAGAAAAAGAGCCTGAGGAAAATCTCCAACAAAAAACCATCAAAACAATCCCATAAGACTTTTTTTGTCTTTATAAGATATTATTTTCGTATGGGCCGCTCCCTTCGGTTCCTATCGAATTATCTTAAGGAGATTACTGAAATGAAACACGCACCCCATAGTCTTTTAGCCCTTTTGACAGTCCTGAGTCTCTCAGAATCTGCTCATGGGACTGGCCGCCCACCCGCTGCTGCTGTTGTACAAAGAGACGAAGAAAAAGAAAGAGACGACCAAATAGACGGAGATGCCATTTTGGCTCGAGACATTTTGTTTCAAGACATTTTGGCTCAAGAATCTGCTCATAAGCGATTAGCCAAGCAGCAAAAAAAACAACGCAAAATGGCTCGAGCCTCCGCAGCTTCTCTGGCAGATCAGTCGAGCAGACAAGCACCAAGATCAGGTTATGAGGTGGCTGCGGCTTCTGCTACAGATCCTGAAGTGGCTAAGCAGGCACAAATAGCAGAAGATGAACTTTATTCTCTCAAACTTTCTCAGAAGGAGGAACGTAGGTTGCAAAGACAAGAAGCCAAAAATGAACGTGTTGCTCGAGCAATTTCTGAGCGTGAAGCAGAGGCGTGGCTAAGACAAGAAGCCCAAAGGGCTCAAGGCTCCTCAGCTGCTGCGGCTTCTGCTACAGATTCTTGGGAAGATGAGCGGCAAAGACAAGAAGCCGAAAATGAACGTGTTGCTCGAGCAATTTCTGAGCGTGAAGCAGAGGCGTGGCTAATAAAAGAAGCCCAAATGGCTCAAGGCTCCTCAGCTGCTGCGGCGGCTGCGGCAGATCCGCGGAGCAGACAAGCACCAAGATCAGGTTATGGGGCGGCTGCGGATTCTCCTACAGATTCTGAAATGGCTGCAGTCATTGCAGCTTCTCTGGAAAGTGAGCGTCGAAGACAAGAACATGAGGGCCAAATGGCTCGAGCCTCCGCAGCTTCTCTGGCTTCTCCTAAAGATTCTGAAATGGCTGCAGCCTTTGAAGCTTCTCTGGAAAGTGAGCGTCGAAGAAAAGAACATGAGGGCCAAATGGCTCGAGCCTCCGCAGCTTCTCTGGCGAAAGACCGACCTTGGTTTTTACCTGCAGGCGTGTCTCCAGGGGACTCTCAGGCCGTTCAAGAAAGGAAGAAACAGCAAGCCGCAAGCGTTGCTGCCGAGAGTGATGGTTCTGATGATGAGTCTGAATTTAACCCAGATTAATTTCACTCAATCATCCCGTAGGCAGATCTGATCCCTTATGGAATCAGCTCTCAAAAAGACACTCCTCTGTGCAAAATCAGGAGGCCTGAGGATTCTCTCGGGTCCTCCGCACCATAAGGATTCTCAACCGATGAACCATCCCTCTCCCCTTGTGATCGCCTTTTGTGCCACCATTGGCTTCCCGCTTTTTTTGGGAGAGCCGGAAGGGGGGGAAGGCTTGCACGAAGACGAGCCTCCCTTCCAGACTTTAGAAGACGTGCCTTCTTTCTCTAAGCCGATCGTTCTCGAGGCTTAAGACGACAGGGCACTCAAATATTTTTCCACATCCAGCGCCGCCATACATCCTTGACCGGCGGCTGTGACCGCTTGACGGTAAATTTTATCCCGGACATCGCCGGCGGCAAAAACCCCGGGAATGTCTGTGGCGGTGGCCAGGGGAGACTCTACGGTTGCGCCTCGAAGATACCCGTCTGCATCACAGGGAAGGGCGTCTTTCAAGAATCCGGTATTGGGGGTGTGGCCAATAGCCACAAAGACACCATCAACCTCCAGGGTCTCCAGGGCCCCTGTTTGGGTGTCTTGGAGGCGGAGACCTGTGACGGATTTGTGAGGGGACAGTTTTCCCAGAACCTCATCCACTGTGCGGTTCCACAGGATCCGTATTTTGGGATGGGTCATCAGACGCTTCTGCAGGATGTGCTCTGCCCTCAAAGAGTCCCGGCGATGGATCAGGATGACTTCTGACGCATGGTGGGTGAGGAACAGGGCCTCCTCCACTGCAGAGTTTCCGCCTCCAACGACCGCCACCCGTTTGCCTCGAAAAAAGAACCCATCGCAGGTGGCGCAGGCAGACACACCAAAGCCACGAAACTGCGTCTCACTGTCAATCCCCAGCCAACGGGCCGCAGCCCCGGTGGCCAGAATCACGGCGCGGGCTTCATAGATGCGCCCTTGCCCGATGCACCGAAGGGGCTGGCCTTGAAAAGCGACGTCTGTAATGATGTCCTCATAAAAGACGGTTCCCATGGCTTGCGCTTGGGCTGCCATATCTTCCATTAACTGAGGGCCTAAAATAGGCGCCCTGAACCCTGGATAATTTTCGACGTCCGTTGTGATCATCAGTTGACCCCCAGGCTCTGGACCCCGCACAAGTACAGGAGAGAGGCCCGCACGCGCTGCATAAATCGCAGCACTGTAGCCGGCAGGCCCAGCCCCGATAATCAGGACCTGGGCGTTTAGTGTTTCCTTAACGGACATCATTCAGGTATCCTTGCTGAAATCTTGTTGATCATTTTATCATTCCATCATACGAGACCCAAAAGATTGTGCAACCCTGGAGACCCTGTCGTGAAAGCCCTTTGCCGACCCATTGCAGTTGACCTTGATGGGACCCTTATCCGTGAAGAAAGCCCCGCTTTCTTGCTAGGATGCCTCTTCCGCAAGAATCCTTTCAAGGCTTTGAAGGCACTCCCCATCTTCCTCACCCAAGGGAGTGTCGCTTTGAAGGAATTTTTAGCAGCTGCCTCAGACGTCTTTCCGAAATCTTGGACATGGAATGAGGCCCTGCTCACACACTTAAAAACTCTCAAAGACAACGGGCATTCTTTGATTCTGATCACAGGGGCGCCCCAAGATTTTGCCAAGGCTATGACAACGTCTCTGGGTCTTTTTGATGCAATTTGGGGATCTTCCCAAGGGTGTAATTTAGTAGGGTCTGCCAAATCTCGCAAACTGTGTCATCATTTTGGAAAACAGGGGTTCATTTATATTGGAAACAGTCTCCAAGATATTCCTGTCTGGAAAAATGCACGAGAAGCCTGGGCTGTGAGACCCTCTTTTTTCGTGCGCCTTGCCTTGAAACGTCTTACGATCCCTGTGAAAGTTTTCCCATGACCCCTGAGTTTGCCAATCCCCAAAACTATCTGATTCAAGAGACCTCCGCACTAGAAACCTTTCTTGCCCAGGTCCAAAGCTCCTTTATCACCGTTGACACGGAATTTATCCGGGAAAACACTTATTGGCCCCAAGTCTGCCTCATCCAACTGGCCCATCCTGGAGGGGCCTGCGCTGTTGATCCTCTCGCCCCTGGAATTGATTTGACCCCTCTCTGGAGATTCCTTTCCGCGCCGGACCGGATGAAAGTCTTTCATGCCGCACGCCAAGATTTGGAGGGATTTTTTGTACTGATCGGGCACCTTCCCAAACCGTTTTTTGATACCCAAGTGGCAGCCCTTGCCTGTGCCCTGGGGGACAATATTAGTTATGAAAACCTGGTGAGCACCCTTCTTGGCCAGACGCTTGATAAATCAGAACGGGTCATTGATTGGTCCCGCAGACCCCTCACAGACAAGCAAATCATTTACGCTCTTTCAGACGTCACCCATCTTTGCACCCTTTATCCTTTGATGGTCACCCGCCTCAAAGAGTGGGACCGTATGTCTTGGATTCAGGAGGAAATGGATCTTTTAGGGGACGAAACTACTTACCAGCCCCATCCTCAAGAAGCTTGGAAACGGGTCAAGGGGTGGGGTGCGGCCCAGCCTCTCACCGCACAGGGATTTGCCTTGCTCCAATCTTTAAGCTCTTGGAGAGAAGAGATCGCAAGCTCCCAAAATATCCCCAGACGCCGGCTCCTGCGGGATGAGCGCCTGTGTGAACTTGTCTCCCTGTTTGAGAAAGATCCGGAACTTTTAAAGCAGTATCCTTGCCAAGACCCTCTGGCAAGCCTCCTCAGAAGGCTGTCTCATGAGATTCCAGCCATCCCAGAGTCTGACCTCTGTGCGCCCCCTGCCACCAAGCTTCCGTCCGAAAGGGAGCGGGCGTTGTACCGATCCCTGTCCCAATTGCTGAAAGAATCTGCCGCAAAGGCGGCCATCGCCCCTCGCTTGATCGGAACCCGCGGGGACTTGGAACACCTCATCAGCAAGCCTGGAGACTCTCTCCTGCTTCAAGGATGGCGAAAGACCGTTTTTGGCGAAAAAGCCCTCGCGCTGATTGAGCAATCAGAGATCTGATCTTGCCTGTAGGATTCCTGAAAGACCAGGGAATCCCGCTGTCTCATCTCAACCCACGGGGTGGGAAAAAGAATGAGCTTGCCGGCATGACCCTCAGATGTGTTTGCGTTCCCCACACCAGAAAACCAGGGGAAGTCCTTAAAATTGTGAGCAATGAGCCAGATATTCCAGCGTCTTAAATTGCCGGCTGGTATAAGGATCTCTGGGGTATTGAGCTCCTCTTGACATGGCTCACACAAAACCTGAACTGGTCAAAAATCACCCTGTGATGGCTTCTGACGTCACACCTCTTTTGACGGGCGAAAGAAAGAGACATATCTTTTACCAGATTTGCTCTATATTTTCATTTGAAAAATAAGGAGAGGGGGAGGGGGCATGCATCTGTTGATTTCTGGAGGCACAGGGCTGATTGGATCAGCTTTGAGCCGTTATTTCGTTCCTCGAGGATGGTCCATTTCTATTTTGACGCGACACCCCCATCAACAGAGGCCAGCGCACCCGAAAATCACCTATATTGGTGACCCCGAAGAATGCTCTGACCCTTATGACGGCATCATTCATCTGGCGGGAGAACCTCTCCATGCAAAACGTTGGACAGCAGCGGTCAAAAAAACCATTGAACTGAGTCGCACTCAAACGACAGAGCGTCTGGTTTCCTATATTCAGGGTGCCTCTGTGAAACCGCGTTTTTTCATCAGTGGGTCGGCCATTGGGTATTATGGCACCGATCCAGACCGCAGATTTACAGAAGAGTCTGAAAGCATCCCGGATGGGTTTACCCATCAACTCTGTGTCCATTGGGAAAGGGCCGCCATGGAAGCCGCACACGAAGGTGTCCGGGTGTGTACCTTACGGACAGGGATTGTTTTGGCCAGAAATCAGGGATTCTTAAAGCCCCTGATCCCTCTGTTCCAATGGGGTCTTGGGATGCAATTTGGGGATGGCAATCAATGGATGTCTTGGATTCACATTGACGATGTGGTGAGGATCATTGAGTTTCTGATCAAGAAGCCTCACTTAAGCGGTCCATTCAATCTCACAGCGCCAGAAGCGGTTCCCCACAAGGTCTTGATGAATCAACTGGCCGCCACCCTGAAGCGCCCTTGCTTGCTGAAAATTCCTGAAAGACTGGCCACCCTTCTCCTCGGGGAGATGGCTGAAACCTTAATTCTCAAAGGCCAAAACGTTTTTCCCGAAAAGCTTTTGAGAGCAGGGTACCTTTTCAAATATCCATCCTTAGGAGAGGCGCTTGCGAATCTTTAGACTCAGTCGCGATCAAACTCATACAGAGATGACCGCCCGGGGCGAGAGTTTCTGAAGGCTTGCTGCCTTTTGAAACGCGCCATCCGGGATCTATGGGGAGACCAGAGACGCCGGACGCAGTGGGCCCGGAAATGGATACCGGCTCAAGGTTCGCACCCAAGCAAAGCTTGGGCTCACCTAAGCCGGCAGGGCAACTCTCCTGTATTGACTCATACGCAACTGAGTTTGAGTGGGCATGAATCTACTTTTTCGAGACATCCTCAAAATCAGCGTCCACAACCGTCTCGTCTGAAGATTGAGACGAAGACTGTCCGTCCGAGGCGCCTCCAGAGGACGCTTCTGCCGCCTCTGCTTCTTGAGCGGCCTTGTACATCGCTTCTCCTAGCTTCATTGCGGCGGCCCCAAGAGCGTCTGTTTGGGTGCGGATAGCCTCCAAATCACTGCCCTTGAGAGAGTCCTTCAAGGTATCCATGGCGCCATGAAGAGCCACTTTATCGTCTTCAGAAAGCTTATCCCCGTGCTCACTCAGATTTTTCTCTGTGGAGTGAATCAGGCTTTCCGCTTGGTTGCGGACCTCCACTTCTTCACGGCGCTTTTTATCTTCTTCCGCATGCATTTCCGCATCTTTGACCATTTGATCAATTTCTGCATCGGACAAACCGCTGGAGGCTTGGATCTTAATTTGTTGCTCCTTGCCTGTGGCCTTGTCTTTGGCGGACACGCTGACGATCCCGTTGGCGTCAATATCAAAAGCCACCTCAATCTGGGGGCGGCCACGCGGGGCAGGGGGGAGACCCACCAAATCAAACTGACCGAGAAGCTTGTTGTCTGCGGTCATTTCCCGTTCCCCTTGGAAGACCCGGATGGTCACCGCCGGCTGATTGTCTTCTGCCGTTGAGAAAACCTGGGATTTTTTCGTTGGAATGGTGGTGTTCCGCTCAATCAGTCGCGTAAATACACCCCCTAAGGTTTCAATACCGAGAGACAGCGGCGTAACATCCAGCAACAGAACGTCTTTCACTTCCCCCTTCAACACACCCCCTTGGATGGCGGCGCCGATGGCGACCACTTCATCCGGGTTCACACTTTTATTCGGCTCGTGGCCAAAAGCTTGCTTCACGGCTTCATCAATTTTTGGCATGCGGGTCATGCCGCCCACCAGAATGACTTCTTTGATTTGGTCCGCCGTGACTCCCGCATCTTTCATAGCTTGCTTGCAGGGGATCAGGGTTTTTTGAATCAAGTCATCCACCAAAGACTCGAACTTCGCCCGAGACAATTTGATGTTGAGATGCTTTGGGCCCGACGCGTCTGCTGTGATAAAGGGAAGATTGATGTCGGTTTGTTGGGCGCTGGAGAGCTCAATCTTTGCTTTTTCCGCCCCTTCTTTCAAGCGCTGAAGGGCTAAGCGGTCTTTGCGCAAATCAATGCCTTGCTCTTTTTGAAACGTTTCTGCCAGAAAATCAATGATCCGCTGGTCGAAGTCTTCACCCCCCAGGAAGGTATCCCCACCCGTGGCCCGCACTTCAAAAACACCATCGCCAATTTCAAGAATCGAGACGTCAAAGGTTCCACCACCGAGGTCATAAACCGCAATCAAGCCGGCTTCTTTTTTGTCCACTCCGTAGGAGAGAGCTGCCGCCGTTGGCTCGTTAATAATCCGGAGAACATCAAGGCCCGCAATTTTTCCGGCGTCCTTGGTGGCCTGACGCTGGGCGTCGTTAAAATAGGCAGGCACAGTGATGACGGCTTGGGTCACGGTTGAGCCTAAATAACGCTCCGCCGTTTCCTTCATTTTTTGAAGGATGAAGGCGCTGATCTGGCTGGGGCTATATTTTTTGCCGTGGGATTCCACCCAAGCATCTCCGTTATCCCCGTTGACGATTTTATAGGGCACCAGTTTCTTATCTTTTGCCGTCACTGGATCGTCGTACCGGCGCCCAATGAGGCGCTTGATGGCAAACAGAGTGTTTTCAGGGTTGGTGACAGCCTGGCGCTTAGCGGATTGACCCACCAGACATTCGCCAGATTCCGTAAATGCCACCATGGACGGTGTCGTGCGAGTCCCTTCGCTGTTTTCGATAACTTTGGGGATGCCCCCCTCCATGACTGAAACGCACGAGTTTGTGGTTCCTAGGTCAATGCCAATCACTTTGCTCATGAGATCATCCCCTTTGTTTTGTGCATTCAAGGTGGTCTAAAGTTTTGTGCGACCGTCATCCTCAGCCCCAAAGGGGCGTGAGGACCCTCCCCAGCTCGGAAAGAGCGTGGGGATATTTATGTGAGGCCTACTGGATGGTTCAGCCCGCAACGGGCATCTCCTCCGAAGCTTTGCTCCGTCGTTCGATGCTCAACGGGCTGACCATGACGGGGCAGGCGGGTGAGTTGGTGAACGTCTTTCCTCAGAAATCCATTCCACCCATTCCACCCATGCCGCCCATGCCGCCCATGCCGCCGCCAGCAGGTGCCGGCTTCTCAGGACGGTCAGCCACCATGGCCTCCGTGGTGACGATCAGACTTGCAATGGAAGCTGCATTCTGTAATGCCAGACGCACAACTTTTTTCGGATCGATGATCCCCATTTTCAGCATGTCGCCATAAACTTCCCCTTGGGCATCAAACCCAAAATTGGGGTCTTTGCTCTCGGAGATTTTATTGACGATGATCGAGCCATCTTGACCTGCGTTGGCGGCAATCTGCCGACAAGGCGCTTGGACAGCTTTACGAATGATCTCAACACCCACCCGCTGATCATCACCCGATGGCTTGAGGGCGCTCAAGGCATTGCTTGCAAACAACAAGGCCGATCCACCGCCGGCGACAATGCCTTCTTCCACAGCCGCTTTCGTGGCATGGACAGCGTCATCAACCCGGTCTTTCCGTTCTTTGACTTCCACTTCTGTGGCGCCACCGACCCGGATTACCGCCACACCGCCGGCCAATTTGGCCAGACGCTCTTGGAGTTTTTCCCGGTCATAATCGGAAGTGGTCTCTTCAATTTGAGCCCGAATTTGGCCACAACGTCCTTGAATGAGGTCCTTGGTCTGACCCATTCCCCCTTCGATGAGGGTGGTTTCATCCTTGTTGATGAGAACACGCTTAGACTGACCCAACATCCCGAGGGTCACTTTTTCCAACTTGATTCCTACATCCTCAGAGATGACTTGGCCGCCCGTCAGAATGGCGATGTCTTCCAGCATCGCTTTGCGGCGATCGCCAAACCCTGGAGCCTTCACAGCGGCAATTTTTAAGCCGCCGCGGATTTTGTTGACCACGAGGGTTGCAAGAGCTTCCCCTTCGACATCTTCCGCAATAATTAACAGAGGGCGACTGGACTGGACGACCGCTTCCAGGACCGGAAGAAGAGATTGGATGTTGCTGATCTTCTTTTCATGGAGAAGAATATAAGGATTCTCTAACTCACAAATCATTTTTTCTGTGTTGGTGACAAAGTAAGGAGAGAGATATCCACGATCAAACTGCATCCCTTCCACTACATCAAGCTCAGTCTTCAAGGATTTGGCTTCTTCAACCGTGATCACCCCTTCATCCCCAACCCGCTTCATGGCTTCTGCGATCATATCGCCGATTTCTTTTTCACCGTTGGCAGAAATGGTGCCGACTTGAGCAATCTTCTCAAAGTTCCCCTTGATGGTGACTTTGTTTTTGTCAAGCTCCGCCACGACGCTTTCAACGGCCATGTCGATTCCACGCTTCAGGTCCATCGGGTTCATCCCGGCAGCCACAGCTTTGATGCCTTCCCGCACAATCGCTTGGGCCAGAACAGTCGCTGTCGTGGTTCCGTCTCCCCCAATATCGGCGGTCTTGGAAGCCACTTCCCGCACCATCTGGGCTCCCATGTTTTCGAAGGGATCCGGAAGTTCAATGTCCCGCGCAACAGTCACACCATCTTTCGTAATCCGGGGGGCACCAAAGGATTTTTGAAGGACGGCGTGCCGGCCTTTAGGGCCCAGGGTCACTTTCACCGCTTCTGCTAAAATATCTACACCTTTTGCAATTTTATCTCTGGCATCCGCGCCAAAACGTACATCTTTTGCAGGCATCTGTTGTCTCCTGTGTGATCATCAAAATTCAAAAATTAACCAAGAACGCCCATAACGTCAGATTCTTTCATGATGACGTAATCGTCTCCGTCCAGCTTGACTTCATTTCCGGACCATTTTCCGAAAAGAACGCGCTCCCCCACCTTTAAGGTCATGGGCAAAACCTGTCCTTGGTCTGTCCGTGCGCCATTGCCTACTGCGATGATCTCGCCTTCCATAGGTTTTTCCTTGGCGGTGTCAGGGATAATAATCCCGGCGGCGGTTTTTTCTTCCGCTTCCACACGCTTGACCAACACGCGATCGTATAGGGGCTTGAACTTTTTGACCTGGCTCATAGGCGCCACTCCTTTGTTGAATTCTAAACTGAATTGAGTTTTATCACTCTATCACAGAGAGTGCTAATTCTTCTACCATATTTTAAAAATTCCTGTAAAGTTTTTTTTCTACCTCAGAAAAAATCTTTCCTCTTGAAGGGGGAAGGGGCTCTCGCGTATGGTAAAAGATCTTAGCGGCACCTTTGGGGTGCGGTGTGGGGATCCTTTGGCGGTTGGGCTGCCATGGGTCTCGTGAATCAATGTTTCGGACGTGAAAGGATTGGAAAATGCCCAAATTGAAGACGAAAAGCGGTGTAAAGAAGCGTTTCCGTTTGACGGGAACGGGGAAAATCATCATGGGGAACGCGAAGAAGCGTCACGGGATGCGGAAAAGATCCCAGGATATGAAACGGACAGCTCGGGGAACAAGCATCATGCGGTCCTGTGATGCCAAAATCATCTTGAAAAATTTCATCCCCTACGGCCTTTCATAAGGAGAGCTGACCTATGGCACGCGTTAAGAGAGGGGTCCAGGTTCGGGCCCGGCACAAAAAAGTTCTTAAAATGGCTTCTGGCTATCAGGGGCGTTCCAGCACCTGTTTCCGGATTGCCCTTGAAAAAGTTGAAAAAGGTCTTCAGTACGCTTACCGGGATCGCCGCAACAAGAAGCGGGATTTTCGGGCTCTGTGGATTCAGCGGATCAATGCAGCGTCTCGGTTGTCTGGTCTGACCTATGCCCGTTTGATTGATGGCCTGAACAAAGCGGGCATTGCCATCGACCGGAAAGTTTTGGCGGATCTCGCAGTCAGTGAGCCTGCAACCTTTGCTCAAATCGTCTCAAATGCCCAAAAAGCTTTGGAAAGCGCTGCGAAAGTAGCTTAGGTTTGACCAATCCTCCGGAGAGATTCTCTTTCCGGAGACTTTTTGAGTCCTCTTGTCGTCATATTTTGAGGTGACGAGACACCACAAGAGTTAAGTCTGCGTCGTGCACCAACAGACTCAAAACGAGGCGCAGGTCCGCCCTGAGACTCCGTTTTATTGCCCCGTTCATTCAATCATTCTCATGTCGGCCTCGGTGAACCTAAGATTTGCTTAGTGGTGAACCTTGAGCCGGTATCCATGTCCAGGCCGTCTAGGTTTTGCCCATAGATTCCGGATGGCGCGTTTCAAAAACGAGACAGCTCTCAGAAATTCTAGCCCCGGGATGTCATCAACACCAGAGTTGATGACAGGGAAGGTCCGTCACCTATTGATTAAAGGGGGTCATATCCGATCTTCCAAGAGAAGGCGGGACGGTTTGATGGCGGGTTGAGGGCTCAAAACTCTTATGATTTTTTCAATATGTGGACTGTAGTGTCACATCTATTGCCAACTCAAAGGGAGTTTGATGTGAATCAGAAAACAGTTATTATCACAGGATCCACCAGCGGAATTGGGCTAGGGATCGCCCAAGTTTTTGCAGGCGCAGGTTGGCGCGTTGCCATCAATGGAATTGCCAAAGAGGAAGACATTGAAGAGATTCGCTTAGATCTCGAGCGTCGCTCCAATTCTACTGTGGTTTATCTGAAGGCTGACCTGAGTACATCCACAGGATGTCGTCAATTGATCCAAGACGCACAGGACAAGCTGGGACCCATCGATGTGCTCATCAACAATGCAGGTATTCAGCACGTTGAAAAAACCGTGACCTTTCCAGAAGATAAATGGAACCAAGTCCTTAATTTAAATCTAAGCGCCGCTTTCTTTACATCCCAAGCTGTGCTTCCTAATATGCTTGCAAACCAATGGGGTCGCTTGATCCATATTGCTTCTGTCCATAGTATGGTCGCCTCTAAAGGGAAGGCGGCTTATGTGACAGCTAAACATGGGCTTCTGGGGTTGTCTAAAGTCATTGCCCTTGAGACGGCAGGCACAGGGGTGACGAGCAATTGTATTTGCCCTGGATTCGTCCTCACCCCATTGGTAGAAAAGCAAATTGAAGCCTGGGGCAAGGAAAAAAATCTTTCCTACGAAGAGGCAAAAAAGGATTTTCTTTTCGAAAAACAACCATCCCACGAATTTGCAACGTCTGAGCAAATTGGAGATCTCTGTCTTTTCCTCTGCTCTGATTCCGCTGCTCAAATGACTGGAATTGGCCTTCCCGTCGACGGGGGCTGGACCGCACAGTAATGTCCAAAAACTGATTCAATATTGATTATTTGTCAAAATTATATGAATAGATTTTTGATTTTTTGCTTTTTTGAAAGAGGGGGCCGTCGTTAAATAAAAAAAGAATGGCTCTTTCTTTTGGTGGAATGTTTTTGTAGAGTATTCGATGGATTGAAAAAGGGGTGGAGCTGATGTCGATGGATGGGTTACCGGGTTTGAGGGTCATCCAACATCCCCTCATTCAGCACAAAATAACGCGTATGCGAGACAAGAAAACCCCTGTTGTAGACTTTAGGCAGCTCTTGCTTGAAATTTCCCGCTTGATGGCCTTTGAAATAACACGGGATTTGCCAACAGAGGCGGTATTGACTGAGACGCCTCTGATGCAAGCCCAGGGTCAAGAGGTCTCCCAAGGCCTTGTTCTTGTGCCTGTTTTGCGTGCGGGTCTTGGGATGGTCCAAGGGATTTTAGATGTGGTTCCAGACGCCCAAATTGGCCACATAGGTCTGTATAGAGATCCTGAGACCACCCGTCCTGTGCGGTATTTTGTTCAACTTCCCCCCTTTAGGGGCCAAAAGTTTTTGCTGCTTGATCCCATGCTTGCCACAGGGCATTCGGCTCTTGCTTCGATTGAAGTTCTTCTGGATCATGAGGTTCCTTTAGAGAACATCCAGTTTGTGGCCCTCGTCTCATCTCCAGAAGGGGCAGGGGTGGTGCAAGAACGCTTCCCAAACATGGTGTTATACACAGCCAGCCTGGATGATGGCCTCAATGATCATGCTTATATTCTTCCAGGGTTGGGAGACGCAGGAGACCGTCTTTTTGGCACCGCCCTTTCCCATGCGTCTTGACGAAGGCGTTCTGTGATGGGGGTGCCCTCTTTGTCTTCTGACCATGGCTTTGATCAGCGCTCCCTCAAGGGGCAACGCTGGGTCATGAAGGAAAACACCCCTTGGACTTTCAAGCTTGCCCAACACCTGAGCCTCAGTCCTTTTGTCGCCAAACTCCTTGGGGAGCGAGTGGACAGCCTGGAAGACGCGGAGGCTTTCCTCGCTCCTTCCCTCAAAAACCATTTGCCAGATCCTTGCGTCCTTCCAGATCTGCCCCTCGCTCTTGAGCGTATCAGTCAGGCCATTCAAACAGGCGAGCTGATCGGTATCTGGGGAGATTATGACGTGGATGGCGCCACCAGCTCAGCCCTCTGGGGACGCTTTCTCCAAGCCCTGGGGTGCCCTGTGCGGACCTATATTCCAGACCGATTCCTTGAGGGGTATGGCCCTTCCGTTCCCGGGCTGACCCAGCTTGCGTCCGAAGGTGTTCGCCTGGTGATCATGCTGGATTGTGGCACCACAGCTTTTGGCCCCTTAGAGGCGGCCCGGGATTTGGGCCTGGAGGTTGTTGTGATTGACCACCATATGCCGGAGGCAAAGCACCCTGTCTGCCATGCCCTCGTCAATCCTAAGCGACTGGACAGCTCTCAAGACATGGGGCCTTTTCTGTCCCTGGCTGCCGTGGGGGTGAGTTTTTGTGTGTTGGTCGCCTTGTCTCGTTACCTCCGAGAGCAAGGGCTTTTCTCCGCTACCCGCCCAGAGCCTAACCTGATCCATTTTCTCGATCTCGTGGCCTTGGGAACGGTCTGCGACGTGATGCCCTTACGAGGTCTGAACCGACTGTTGGTCACCAAAGGGCTTGAGGTGATGGCGGGCAGACAAAACCTCGGTCTCAAAACTCTCATGGACGTGGCCCAGCTGCGCACCAAGGCCAGCGCCTATCATTTAGGGTTTGTTCTGGGGCCACGGATTAACGCGGGAGGCCGCATTGGGGCGTCTCGCCTCGGGGTGGATCTTCTCATGACCGACTGTCCTGTTCAGGCCTTGGAGATTTCTCGCTTGTTGGATCGCCTCAATCTGGAGCGGCAAGACATTGAAAAAGGCATCGAACAGGAAGCCATGGATCAAGCAGAGGCTCAAGACGAGGCCCGCGTCCTCCTCACCTCCGGCGCCGGATGGCATCAAGGCGTCATTGGGATTGTCGCCAGCCGCTTGAAAGACCGTTTCTTCAAACCCTCCTTTGTAATTGCCTGGGAGGGGGACGCTCCGGATGCTCTTGGAAAAGGGTCTGCCCGCTCCATTCCGGGCATTGATCTCGGCAGCCTGATCCACGAAGCCTGTCACCAGGGCCTCCTTTTGGGAGGGGGTGGTCATCCGATGGCAGGGGGTCTGACCCTTCGGAGAGATCAAGAAGCTCCCTTCCGCGTTTTTCTCGAAGACCGGGTCCGCGCCTTATGCCCTGAGCCTCCGGTTCCAGAACTTCGCCTCACCGCCCCTCTCACAGCAAAAGCCCTGACGGATGATCTGATTCATCAGCTAGAAGCGCTCGCCCCTTTTGGCATGGGCAATCCTCAAGCGGTTGCCGTCTTTCACGATGTGCGTCTGGTGAGTCTTTTTCCTGTGGGCGAGGGCCACCTCCGGGCCGTTTTTTCCCAAATGGATGGCGCCCCTCTGGAGGCCATGGCTTTTCGCGTGGTTGGCAAACCCCTGGGAGATTTTTTGTCCAGCCGCCCCCCAACCTCCTTTTCCATTGCTGGAAGCATTCAAAAAAGTACTTATAATGGAAAGATACAGGTGATTTTAGAAGATATTTTACTGGCCCCCGGGCCTAGGTCAAAATAATTTGTTCCTGGGATTGTGTCATCACGCGTCGGCTCCCGCCCTGAACGGGGGGCCTTGAGAGCCGACGGGATGATCCAGTTTAAATATTTAATCCTAATGTGGATGGCGCTTCTCGACACATTCACTCAAAATTTAAAGGATCACTGTGTTGCACTTCACCCTTGGATGCACCTGCTGCTCATTGCTCAATCGGCAAAATATAATTTGTCTTTTAGTCTTTTTTAAGAAAGCTCCAACAAAGTCATGGATGTAAAAAATGTCACATTAAAAAAAGGATGTCTTCCTATGCGCTCTTTACTGAGTCTTAGTGCTATTGCAGCGGCTCTTGCGACCTCTGGGTCCGCCCACGGCTTTTTGTCTATATCCCCCTCTCAGGGCAACGAACCGTTATTGCAAGATCCGGAATCTGTTCATAAACCTTTTTTCTCGAGGCAAGATGCCATTGCGGCAGTCCGTGAGAGAGAGACTCCGAAGGGCAAGCCCATCGTTCCCAAGGTGCCCCATGAGCCCTCTCTTTTTGAAGGCTCTCACCACGCCTCTGACAAAGCCCCTGTCTCTGCGGTTCTTTTAAGAGGCCCTGGGCATAAGACACACCTTGATACGGAAACCCCGATCAAGATCAAAGTGCATAAGAAGCTCCGTCACGATCAACACCAGGCAGAAGCCCATAGACCCGAGCCCACCTTTACAGGATTCCAGATCGGCCCCGTCATGGGCTATTCGATCACGGATGCTAAGCTCATCTCTCCTGACACACTCATCGGAATGACGCCGAAAGGCTTCAACGGGGGAGGTGTTGTCTCCTTGATCTACGCCTTCAAGTCTCAACTTGGAAACCCGGCGGTGGGGCTGGATGGCGCCTATATCGCCTCCTGGGCCAAGTCTCAATCTATCACAAAAATGAATGCAAATCCGACGATCCGCGAACATCCGAACGAGGTGAAAACAATCTTTCAATTGGAAGAAAAAAATAGCTGGTTTGCTGCGGCCCGTTTTGGCATTGCGCTGAAAAAGGTGATGCCTTACCTGCGTTTTGGCTATGGCGGGGCTGAGTATGATGGAAAAGCTTTGGGGTCTGACTCTGGATCTCCCTACAGCAACGCTCAGAAGCTTGCTGAAGTTGTCGCTGGTACTATGAAGGCTGACGGGACCGATGGATATAACAAACCTGGCAAATACACATTCGACGGGGCCCAGGATTCTGGACAAGCAGAAGATCCTAGTGGTAACCCTGCTGCAGTCCCTCCAGCAGAACTCGCGGGTGTCGAAAAAACACCAGGCGAGAAGGATACGACACCGGTCAAAAAAGATGCCACTGTTAAGGGTCCTGTCTTTGGCATAGGGGTGGATCTGTTGCTGGCGGAGAAATTCGTGATGGGGCTGAGCGCCAATTATTTCCATTTAGGAGACAAAGTGCTCCCTACAGGAGAGAGACTCTCTTTTAACAAATGGACTATGCTGATCTCTGCCACGTTGAAACTTTAGAAAGCAGAGAGGACCGTTCTCTCAGGGTATCCCCTGGCGCCCCCTCTTCAGAAGGGCGCTGGGGGATGCAGGCTTCACAGTCATCCGTACGAAGCGGTCATCATACACATGCCAACAGTCTTTTCGTATAAACGCTCAAGCTCTCTGGCCAACACCACAAAGGGAGCCAGGTCTGTAAAGGGGGTTCTCTGCACGTCTTCGAGGATGCCTCTGTAGCGGTCAAAGGACACGGTATGTTCAAAAGCCCAGCGATCAATAATCACTTGAGGATCGAAGGTCTTGGTGGGGTAGGAAGAGAGGATGTGGCTCGTGAGATGTTTTTGAATGAGTCTCATTTGTTCCTGAAGCTCCCGGAAGGCTTTTTTCTGCCAGGGGCTTTCAATCGGCAAGTTTCGTGTGGTCTCTTGCGCCCAACGAAGACCCAAGGATTCCCCAACGGCATAGTAAAGAGAGGTGACGTGATGCAGGGGCTTTTTAACCGTATGAGCGATTTGAATCAAATCGGGGGCAATGGACAAGGGATCTAAGGTGAGCAAGCGGTGGCGTAAATCCGCTGGCAACTCTGTGTCAGAAAAGAGGCTCCAGGGGGTGTCTAAACCCTCCAGATAGGCTTTGGGAAGATGATTGAGGCTGTGGGTGCGGAGGTCCTCAAAGCCGTTAATGTAACGGTCCACAATGGTTTGAATAGAGTCGCTCAATTGTTCATGGGCCAGAAGCCAAATCACCAACCGCTTCATAGTCTTGTCCATGGCCCAAAGAATTTGCTTTTGGAGCTCTGGGTTGGGGATATCAAAGCAAGCATCCTCGAAAGCTTTGACACGCAAAACTTTACGGACCACCCATAAAGCCTTCACCACGTTGCTGGCAGAACATCCGGTGAGCTCACAAATTTCATTGACGAAGCTGGGGCCCAAGGTGTTCACCACAATGTTGGTGGCCAAGGTTCCAATGATTCCCCGTCGGAGAGGATGATTGAGGCAGGCTTCAGGAAATTTTTCCGAGAGAATCCTGGGGAAATATTTCAGAAGAACCCGGTTAAACGCGGGGTCGTCCAGGATAGAGGAATCCCCAATTTTTTGCGCCAGGTCAATTTTACTGTAGGCCAACAGAACGGAGAGTTCAGGACGGGTCAGGCCCAATCTGAGAGCATGGCGCTGCTGAAGCTCATCATCTGAAGGCAGATCTTCAATGGTCCGGTCCAGGATGCCTGAGGCTTCCAGGGTCCGAAGCAATCGTCCGTGTTCTTCAAAAAGCTGAAACCCTTTGGAAAACGCCAGGGCGACTGCCTGGTTTTGCCAATAGTTGTTCGCAAGGACCAGGTCCGCCACCTCCTGCGTCATGGAACTGAGGAGATCATTGCGTTGATCAGATGTCAGAACGCCCTGACGAATCAATTCTTCAAAAAGAATCTTGAGATTGACTTCATGGTCTGAGCAATCCACCCCAGCAGAGTTGTCGAGCGCGTCTGTGTTGATGTGCCCACCGGACAGGGCATACTCGATCCGTCCTTTTTGGGTGCACCCAAGGTTCGCCCCTTCGGCCACAACCCGTGCGCGGATGTCTTTTCCGTTAATCCGAAGGGCGTCATTGGCCCGGTCAGCCGCATCCAGGTTGCTTTCGGAGGAGGCTTTCACATAGGTTCCAATGCCGCCAAAAAACAAAAGATCCACGGGGGTTTTTAAGATGGCCCTTTGAAGGGCCTCTGGGGGGAGGGCTTCCTCTGAGATCTGGAGGCGTTCTCTGATCGCAGGTGTCAGGGGAATGGTCCGGAGATCCCGTGAAAAAATGCCGCCGCCCTCCGACAAAAGAGCAGGATTATAATCAGCCCAGGAGGATTTCGGAAGGGTGAAAAGACGAAGACGTTCCGTGTAGCTGGTCTCAGGATCCGGGTTGGGGTCCAGGAAGATATGGCGGTGATCAAAGGCCGCCACCAGTTGAATTTGGCGAGACAAAAGCATTCCGTTTCCGAAAACATCTCCCGACATGTCTCCCATACCCACGACTGTGAAGGGGGTGGTTTGGGGGTTCAGACCCAAGCCCATAAAATGGTGCTCCACCGATTTCCAGACGCCGCGAGACGTGATGGCCATCTCCTTGTGATTATAGCCATGGGATCCCCCAGACGCGAACGCATCACTCAGCCAAAAATGATAGGCTTTGGAGAGACTATTGGCCGCATTGGAACGATTGGCTGTGCCTTTGTCAGCGGCCACCACAAGATAGGGATCATCCCCATCCCAAGGAATCATTGCAGGAGGGGGGACAATTTGGGTGCCTTCCCGGTTGTCGGTGAGGTCCAGAAGCCCCCGAACAAACATCTCATAGCACTCGGAGGCTTCCTGCTCCCGCATTTCAGGAGAGGTGACCTGTTTCAAAATAAATCCACCCTTAGAGCCCACGGGAACGGTGACTGTATTTTTGATCATCTGGGTCTTCATGAGATCCAGAATTTCGACACGGTAGTCTTCTTGACGGTCAGACCAACGGAGACCTCCCCGCGCAATCTTTCCCCCCCGCAAATGCACCCCTTCCACGCGAGGCGAGTATACGAAAATTTCATACAAAGGTTTAGGTTTGGGGAGGTCCATGACCAGAGAGCAATCAAATTTAAACGAGAGGTACGCTTTGGGAAGACCACTGGACAAACGTTGGTAAAAGTTGGTTCGGAGGGTGCTTTGGATCAAATTCAGAAAATACTGGAGGACCTGTGCTTCATTCAGATGGGTGACACTCAGGAGAAGGGTTTGAAGACTGGCCATTTCTTGAGCCTGCAGACTGTCTCTCTGGGAAGCCATGAGAGGGTCAAACCGCCCATGAAACAGGTGCAGGAATCCTCTCAAAATGTCTGCGTGCTTGACAAGGGTTTCTTCAATGAATTGCTGACTGTAGGGCACCTGAATTTGTTTCAGGTAGCGGGTATAAGCCCTAAAGATAATGCATTCACGCCAGCTGAGCCCAGCCTTTAGAACCAAGCGATTCAGGCTGTCATTTTCTGCTTCTGTTGTCCAGATGGCCTTAAAGGCCTCACCGATCAACAGTTGGGCGTCTGCAGGCAACTGGATGAAAGACGGTTCTGTGGCAATCAGATGAATGTAGCCAACCTCACCGGTCTTCAGATAAACGGGAAAGGCGGATTCGGTCATCACCCTTAACCCCAAATTCTCAAAAATACTGATCATGTGACTGAGAAGAAGGGATTTTTGAGCGGTATAAATGGTGATGTGGAGAGGGCGATCCACCGCGTCTTGCGTCAGAGACAGCCGTATCTCACCGGCCTTAATCGTTTCACAGAGTACTTTAAAATCGATGAGGCCTTCTTCAGGAGAGCGGGCGTCCTCATATCCTTTCGGGAAAACCCCTTGGCTTTGTTCGTGCATCAAGCGGCCTTGCTTGGCTCCAAGAGTTTGAATCCAGGCATCCTTGAAGCGATCATCCCAGGTGAGGGCCAGCTTTGTGAGTTTGTCCTCAAGCTCAGACAGAGAAAA
This sequence comes from Holosporales bacterium, assembly GCA_044361745.1. Lineage (GTDB taxonomy): Bacteria > Pseudomonadota > Alphaproteobacteria > Holosporales > CAZGKG01 > JBIKIF01. The sequence goes on from JBIKIF010000004.1 coordinate 109,239, forward strand.
TTCAGGCGGGTGATCTTTGTTCAAATGGATGAGACAGTGGACCCAGGCAAAGGGCAGGCTCTCCAGGTGGACATGGCTTGTAATCAGGGTTCCATCAAAGAAATGGGCAAGAAGATTTGCGATTTGAAGGCGGAGACCTGCCCGGTAATGATCCCGCGCGATCAGGGCAAAGCAAGAAATATAGCGCTTGAAAGGGTCCATGCGGAGAGACAGACGGACAGGGTTGCGGGTTTCTTGGAACTCTAAACCCAGAAGGCAAAGGTTGAGGAGGTCTTCTTGAGAGCTTTGAAAGAGTTCATCACGGGGGAGGGTTTCCAAGATATGGATCACCCGCTTGCCATCATGCCATGTAGGATCCAGGCCACACGCTTTTAAAACGCCAACAACCTTCTGACGGACAAGGGGAATATCTCGGGCACTCTGGGTGGAGGCACGGGCTGTGAACAGCCCAAGAAAATGGTGGACAGCCACCACCTCACCAGTCTCTCCATAAATTTTGAGGCCAATAGCATCCATAAATTCAGGTCTCTGAACGGGGGAGCGTCGACTGGCTTTTGTGATGATATACCCAGGCTTTTTGACTTGCAGCAAGTGTCTGCCCGCATCCGTTTCAAGGACTCCCTCAAAAAGGAGGGGAAGAGATTCCTTGCGCTTATTTTTTAAAAGCCCCAGAGGCTCTACGTCTGGGTCAAGCTCGAGATTGCCTGAGGGCAATAAGCGGTAACGATTGTACCCCAGAAATGTAAAATGCCCTTGACTAATCCAATAAAAAAAGGCTTGGATTTCTTCCGTTTTTGGTGAAGTCTTCTCAAGACTTCTGACGAGTTCCTGGGCCTTGGCCTGCATGAAAGGCCAGTCATCCACAACCCGTGTCACCTTCTCAAGGACGCGGTGGGTCTTTTGTTCAAGCTCAAGGGTTTCCGGTGCTGTCAGCGCCTCATGCAGCACACAAAAAATTAACGACTCTTCCATCCCGTCTTGAATGTTTTCTTGACGCATATGAAGGGACAAGAGGTGGCCTTTGTCGTCTCTTTTGACACTGAAAACAGGATGGGCTATGAAAAAAAATGAATATCCAGATCGAGACAGAAGGCTTTGAAAAGAATCTACAAGAAAAGGGATGTTTTTGTTGCACATCATCAAGGTTGTTGCTTGAAATAAACCTTGGGGGCCCTTGAAATCTCCCAGACCGCACTGGACCTGGGCCCCTTCCGCAGGAGATGTCTTTTTATAAAAGTCCCATCCCTGAAACAGCAGATTTTCCCAGGACTCTTTCGAAAAAATTTCCAGCGTTTCTGATGAAAGGTGTTGGAGCATTTGCTGGGCAAATGATTCAAAAGACCCGTGCTCGATCTCCGGGCACTTGGGTAAAATGGACGCAATCAGGTGAGATACGTAAGTCTGAGATTTTTCCGTCATGGTTGAAAAACCTCCCTTTTTAAATCGCTCAAAACTGCAACAAAGGCCATGCTTCACCCTCAAATCAGATAGAAATTTCCCCACTGATTTAGATTTTATTCAAAAAATATAAAAATAAACTCTATTTTATTGAGAACAACAGAAGACCCAACATTCAGCAAAACTGCAACCAATTTTGACCAGATTTTATCTGGAGCGGGCGAAGGGATTCGAACCCTCGACTTCAACCTTGGCAAGGTTGCGCTCTACCCCTGAGCTACGCCCGCGTCATCATCAGCAAACCACCAGAACAAAACAAGCTAACGAATCAGAGGCATCATATCAAATTTCACAGCTTTGAAAAGAGTGCGGGGGGAATTTTCTTGCCACCTGAAATACCCCCTCATAAAGGCAGAGGGATTTTTTCAAAAAGTCTTTCAAAAAGTTGCTTTTGGGGGGGGGAGTTTGTCATACTGGGGATCTCTTTTGAGACTTGAGGGGAGGGGTTCCTTCTTGTGTCTCAACAGGACCTCTCTGAATCGATCCTTGAAAGGTTTCCCATGCCTCAGGAACAAACCATTGAACACATCCTCTTTCAGCACCGGGAGGCGTTGACAACCTATGAAGGGCTGTTACGTCATTGGCAGAAAGCCCTCAACCTGGTCTCCTCAGGAACCCTTGATGCTTTTTGGGAACGCCATGTCAGGGACAGTGCTCAGCTGTTGCCCTTCTTGGATCTGGAAGCTCCTCTGGGAGACTGTGGATCGGGTGCGGGCTTCCCCGGTTTGGTATTAGCCCTGCTGGGGGCTCAGGCGGTTCACTTGATTGAATCAGACCAACGCAAGTGTCTCTTTTTGGAGGAGGTGATGCGGGCCACGGGCGTGCGGGCCCATCTTCATTCCCGGCGTTTTGAACACATGACCCCGGACCTCTTTCCAGGCGGGGTGCCCCGGACGTGGGTCGCTCGGGCTTTTGCCTCGATAGATCAGATTTTCACCTGGTCTGAAGGACTGAGAACAGAAGGAACCCGGTATGTTTTGCTGAAGGGGGCGCGGGCCGACGAAGAGATCAACGATGCACTGAAAAAATGGGTCTTTCGGGTTGAAAAACATCCCAGTTTAACCCATGCTGGGGCATTCGTTGTTGTGCTTCAAGAGGTAGCGCGTCGCTAGGGAGATTTGCTGCATGCGTTCGTCAATGCCTCCTGTCAAGGAGTCCGGATTCGGCATAGACAACGTTTAGTGTCAACCTCCTCGGTTGGATCAGCCTTTGGAGATTTGTGATGGGTTAAGGATCCGCTGATGACAGACGTCAAAAACATTATTGCTGTGGCCAACCAAAAAGGGGGGGTGGGGAAAACGACCACAGCTCTCAATTTGGCGACAGCGCTGGCCGCTGCGCAGAAGCGGGTTTTGGTGGTGGATTTTGACCCCCAAGGCAATGCCAGTACGGGCTTGGGAATTTCTCTCAAGGCCCGAGCCCAGAGTAGCTATGACGTGTTATTTGAACCCCATCTTTTGCCCTCCCTCTGTCAACCGACGCTGATTCCCCATCTGTTTCTGTTGCCTGCCACTCCTGATCTGGCGGCGGCTGAGATTGAGTTGGTCCCTTTTGAGGACCGGGCCACCCGTCTGTCAAAAGCCCTCGCCACTGTGAGGGACGCCTATGATTTTATCTTTATTGATTGCCCCCCGTCCTTAGGGCTGTTGACTTTAAATGCCTTGGTGAGTGCGCAGAAAGTTCTCGTACCGCTGCAGTGCGAATTTTTCGCATTGGAAGGCCTCAGTCATCTCCTCACCAGCCTTCAGAGGGTGAAACGGGGGTTTAACCCTGTATTAGATCTTCAAGGTGTGGTCTTGACAATGTATGATCGCCGGAGCCTTCTCAATCAACAGGTGGTCCAGGATGCCCAGAAACACTTGGGCAATAAGGTGTACCGCACCCTTGTGCCGCGCAATGTCCGTCTGTCTGAAGCCCCATCCCACGGGAAGCCCGCCATTGTGTATGATCTTCGGTGTCCCGGTTCCCAAGCTTACCTTCAACTGGCTCAAGAATTTATTGCCCGAGAGGAGATTGCGCTATGACCGATGATGTGACTTCAAAACGCCCGCGCGGGCTAGGGCAGGGCCTGTCTGCTTTGTTTGATGCGCAGCCTTCTTCCGCGGAGGGACCTACGTTATCAGGGGAGGAGAGGGGGGGCTCTCACACAGATATTTCCATCAGTGCCATTGCCTGTGGCCGATTCCAACCCAGGTTGCGTTTTGATGAGACCCAATTGGCGGAATTGGCTCAGTCGATTTCAGAAAAGGGGGTTTTGCAACCGCTGTTGGTGCGCCGTTCTGGTGCAGGGTTTGAGCTGATTGCTGGTGAGCGAAGACTCCGGGCGTCTCAGATGGCGGGTCTGTCCGCCCTTCCGTGTCGGATTTTAGATGTCTCCGAACAAGAGGCGTTTGAGATTGCGCTTCTGGAGAACATTCAAAGATCTGATCTCTCCCCCATTGAGGAAGCGAAGGGATACCGTCAGCTCCTCGAAGGGTATGGGTACACCCAAGATACGCTGTCCTCTAAGATTGGGAAAAGTCGCTCCCATATGACCAACCTGCTGCGTTTGTTGACATTGCCAGACTCTGTCCAAACCCTTGTGGATCAAGGCGAGCTGACCATGGGCCATGGACGGGCATTGGTGGGGTCAGAGGATCCAGAAACTCTAGCCTATATTGTCTTGGAAAAAGGGTTGAGTGTTCGCGGGACGGAGGCGTTGGTTCGGGGCAAAGCTTGGGGGGGCCAAGGTGAGCGTCCCCTCAAGCCTTTAGTCGCTCCTTCTGTGGGAACGGAGGAAATCGCTTTGGCCCATCATTTGGAAAATATGACAGGCCTGGGGGTGTCCCTGAAAACGAAAGCGTCCGGGGGGACGGTGCAGTTTACCTTTAAGACTCCGATGGAGTTGGACGTCTTTCTTGAGAGCCTCACGCGGGGATATCTTGGGTCTCCCGTTGGCCTTCAGAAAGAAGGGGGGGAGCGGACAGCTCATGACATGTCGAGTGATTTCTAAGCATTTTTGGAAGGTCTGTTGCGTCTCTGCCATTCTCTGGGGTCGCGGTTTGGGGGTTCAGGCCCTTCCGGTCGTCTTCTCCCCCAATGTGATCCTGCGGGATGCAGAGATTGAGGCTGCCCTTCATGAATTCTCAGATCCCTTAATGGAGGTGGCCGGCATTTCTCCAGGGAAATCTCGGATTTTTCTTTTGAATGCGGATGAGATGAATGCACTGTCCAGTATTGGCGTCATTATGGTGGTGAACACCGGCTTGATTACACGCTGTGACCGGGTGGAAGAACTGATTGCGGTTCTGGCGCACGAAATTGGTCACATCAAAAAACATCACGTTTTTACCCGGGTTGGGGCAATGGACAACGCAGTGAAGATGAGCCTGATCGGTCTTTTGGGTGCGGGTCTTATTGGGATTGCAACGGGATCCATGGATCCCGTCCTCCTGGGAATTGCAGGCGGGGCCCAGTTGGGCGTTCGCTCGTTCCTGTCCTTCACCCGCTCTCAAGAATCGGAAGCGGATGAGTGCGCTTATAATGGACTGAATGCTTTAGGATGGCCCGCAGATGGGGCCACAGTTTTGTTCCAGAAACTCAAAGCAGAGCGGGGGCCTTTGGGAGATGCCAGCATTGTCTATGAACAGACCCATCCCTTGCTGGAGGAGCGCCTCCGGAGAGCGGAGAGGGTGGCGAGGCGAAGGGGAAAATTTCCTTCCCATTTTCAGCGACTCTTTGAATTGGTCCGGATGAAAATAGCGGCTTACACTCAACCCCCTGAGGATTTTCTGGGGAAAGCCGGGGCGGGATCCTCGGACGTCCTGACGTACGGGAAAGCCATTGCCTACAGCCGGCAGGGGAAGATCCGGGAAGCCCTTGCGCTGCTGGGGCCTCCGTCGTCCCTTCATCCTTACCGGGAGGAATTCCGGGTGCGGTTGCTTTTGGATCTCGGAGAGGTGACTCAAGCGGATCAGGCCATGGGATTTGTGCTCCAGGCCATGGCACGCAAGGACATTCCCGAACACGGAAGCCTCTATTATCTGGCGGGACGGGTGAAGTTGGCGGTGGCGGAAAGGGCCTCAAACGTTTCTTCCCAAAAGGGCGCTCAAGACAAGGCCCTCGCTTTCTTTGAAAAGGCGGCGGCCCTGGACACGGATGATCCAGAGCCCTGGCATGGTCAGTCGATCGTGTGGGGTCTGCGAGGGGACAAAGGGGTTTTGAATCTGATGTTGGCCGAGACGGCTTACCGTCGGGGGGACATTCCCCGTGCCAAAGCCCATAGAGAAGCGGCACAGCCGTTGATTCTCAAGACCTCCCCGTTTTTTATTAAACTTGAAGATCTGAAGAAACATCTTTTACAGGAGGAAAATTAATGCTGCTCTCAGACACTTGGATTCGGGCAGAAGCCCAAAAAGGGATGATTGATCCTTTCGTGGAGGGGCAAGAAAGCGCGGGCGTGATTTCTTACGGTCTGTCTTCTTATGGTTATGATGCGCGGGTTTCCGATGAATTCAAGATCTTTACCAATGTGGACAATGATGTGGTGGACCCTAAGAATTTTTCCGGCACCGGATTTGTGAACCGCCAGACGCCGGTGTGTGTGATCCCCCCCAACAGTTTTGCTCTTGCACGCACGGTGGAGTATTTTCGCATCCCTCGGGACGTCCTGGTGATCTGCCTGGGGAAATCCACCTACGCCCGGTGTGGGATTATTGTGAACGTCACCCCTCTGGAGCCGGAATGGGAAGGGCACGTGACCCTGGAATTTTCCAACACCACCCCACTTCCCGCTAAGATTTATGCCGGGGAGGGGGCCTGCCAGTTTCTATTCCTCCGGGCCGAGACGGTCTGCGAAGTCTCCTACAAAGACCGTCAGGGCAAGTATATGGCCCAAAGGGGCGTGACCCTTCCCCAGGTCTGCGGGGGCTAGGGGGAGAATCTTCAGTTGAAAGGTCATCCCAAATGTGTCTAGGGTCCGTGGAGGGATTTCAATGAGATCAGAGGGGGAAGAAACCGGCGTCTGTCTAAAGATCAGCGCCTCAATGGCGCGTGCTTTTTTAAGAGCTTCTGGATCGCTCACTGGAACGAGGGCTTCATAGATTTGGCCTCTGTCCAACGAACATCAGCGGGAGGTTTTAATAGGTCCCAACGAATAGGGAAACCGGCCTTCCAATATGTTTCAAAAAACCTCAGGAAGATAATCAACGCGCTCAAGATAGAGCCCCTCTGGGGGAGCGGTAGGGCCTGCGTAAGCGCGCTGCCCCGACGCAAAAATATCCGGAATAGAGGATGGCTCTCGCTTACCCTCCCCAATTTGTTTCAAGGTCCCCACCATAATGCGCACTTGGTGATGGAGAAAGGCGCGCGCCTGGATTCTCAAATGGATTTCAGAGTCTTTTTTCTGGAGGTCGAGCACATCCAGGGTTCTCAAGGTGAGATTGGACTGACATTCTTTGGCGCGGAACGCATTAAAATCATGGGTCCCCAGAAGAAGAGCAGCGCCTTCTTGCATGCGCTGAAGATCCAGGGGTCTATGCACCCACCAGACGCGCCCCTCCTCTAAGGCGGAAGCGCTGGGCCGATTTAAAATGCGGTAAAGGTAGGAACGGGCGCAGGCGGAAAAGCGTGCATGGAAAGTGGAGGGGACAGACCGGACTTCCAGAACAGACACCCCGAGATCCTTCATGTAAAAATTAAGACCTCGTCTCAGGGAGTCTAGAGAAAAGGGGCGCTTTAGATCCATATGGGCAGCCTGCCCTAACGCATGAACTCCTTGGTCTGTCCGTCCGGCGGTCCAAACGGTCACGGTTTCTTGAGTCAGTCGTGTGAGAGCCGTTTCCAGAGTTTCTTGCACAGAGGGGTGGCCTGGCTGCTTTTGCCAGCCACAAAAGGGGCGTCCATCATATTCAAGGATCAGAAGGTAACGCATAGGGATAGGGCCTCACTGGAACCGTTGTCACGGATTAAAAATCTAATAAGCGGTAGTGAAGGGCAGGGGGTGTATCTCCAAGCGCCTCCTTTAAAAGCGGCCTAAAGCTGGGCCTTGATTTGATCCGCATGTACCAATCTTTGGCACTGGCATGCTTGTTCCAGGGCACATCTCCTAGATAATCCAGGCAAGACAGGTGAGAGGCCGCCACAAGATCTGCCCAAGAAAATGCGCCTCCAAGCCAGTTGCGCCCCTCGAACAACCATCCGATATAGGCCAGATGATCATGAATACGCTCCCGTCCTTGCCTGAGAATTTGAGAATCCGGCTCTCCCAAAGCCAGCCGCCTCTTCATCACTTTTTCTTCGAAGAGAGAGACCGTCACCTCTTTGTAAAACTTTCTGTTAAACCAATCCATCAGGCGCCGGATTTCAGCCCGTTCTCCTGGGGTTTTCCCCAGAAGGTTTGTCTGAGGGTAAGTTTCTTCTAAATACTCAAGAATGGGATAAGTGCCCACAAAAGAATCGTTTCCGTGGCTGAGAATGGGAAGCATCCCAGCGGGATCTTTGGCATATGCCGCTTCAGAGGGGGCCCATATTTTTTCTTCTCGTAACTGGTGTGGGAGCTTCTTTTCTTGAAGACCTAGGCGAATCTGGCGAGAAAAAGGGCAAAAAAGGCCATAAAAGAGTACATACGGAGTGGGCTCACGAAAATCACGGTCTTGGAAAGCGGGTTCTTTAGGACGCATAAGGGACTCGAGCATTCGTGATTAAAGAAAAGTGCCATTTCCCCACTCTTCAGCCTTCACAAAAGGGAAGAAAAAAGGAACAATGGCTCACAATTCTTAAGGATTACAGTCATGATGTCAACGACTGATGTGTTTCTGTATGCGGCCCTGCAAGGGTTGACAGAATTTTTACCTGTCAGCTCTTCTGCCCATTTGATTTTTTTCTCCCTTTTCTTGGGGAAGACTCCTCCGGGTCCTTTTATGGAGGTGGCGGTTCATTTGGGAACCTTAGGCGCCGTTCTTCTCTATTTTTGGCGAGACGTCTTGGCGTTGATTCGCGGTGGTATGCATGCGCTTTCCTTCAGACCAACGGTGGAGCGCACATTCTTTTTTCAATTGGTTTTGGCCACCCTTCCTGTGGTGATTGTGGGTTTTTTTGTGGATCGTTTGGGCGTGCGCGGGCATCAGGGGGTCTTGATCCTGGGTCTCAGTACGATGGGATTTGGAATTTTACTTTACACCGCCGATCGCTGGGGTCGGAAGGTGTACACTCTGGGAAATATGACGTATTTAGAGGCTTTTTTAGGCTGGGGAGTGGCCCAATCCTTTGCGCTCATCGCTGGCGCAAGCCGTTCGGGGGTCTGCTTGACGATGGGACGTGCCTTGGGTTACACGCGAGAAGCAGCGGCAAAGTTCGCTTTTCTGATGTCGATTCCTGCTATTACGGCGGCTGTGACGTTGAAGGGAATCCATTTTTGGTCAGAAGGTGACTTCACATTGCTCAAGCCCATGGCGCTTGGAGCTGTCATGGCTTTTGTTTTTGGCCTTCTTACAATCCGTTTTATGATGGTGTGGCTGCACCACTTTTCCTTGACGCCGTTTGTCGTCTACCGCCTCATTTTAGGGGCGGTTCTTCTCCTGATAGCCTTTCTTTAGATCTTAAGGCATAGCTGAAAGGCACCAAAACCCATGGAGAGCCTTTGGGATCTTTCTCTTCCTTGAGGCGGGACAGGTCTGCGATAAGATCCTCTGAAAGACTCAGGGCTAAAGTCAGCGGATGGTTTTCTGTACCTGTTTTTGTGCCTGTTTTCTCAGAGAGGATTTTGTTCAAGAAGTTGACACTTAAACTCTCCAGCGGATCCGAGAGCGAGGTGTAGTCAGCTTTGAGAGCTGGCAGGCCAACGGTGTCTGCGGTGTTTTGGGCAACACTTTCGGGGGTCAGGAAGGGATCAAGGAAAGCCATTCCCTGGGTTTTCAGGATGTTTAAAAAAATGTGCATTGGCTTTTTTTGGGCCGTAAAGAAAGTGCCAGTCCGGTGGGTGACTGCGAGCGTATAAGGGATTTGATCAAGGGATTTTTTGATGTTCTGCGCCATGTCGGTGGAGCGAAATTGGGTGAGGAGGGTGTCGTGCCCTGGATCATTCAAGGGATAATTCTCAGGCTCGAGAGGGATAACGGCAATGATCTCATGGCCTTTTTGGTAAAATTTTCCCGCCCAAGCAGAGGCATTGCGTATGGTCGGGTCAAGGGCAATCCCAATCTCCTTGGGCAACTGGGCGAGGGCTTTTTTGCTTAAGTCTTCATCCTCATTGAGAAAGACAACGCACATCAGTTGATTGTGAGTCCCCGAGGGCGCCTCAAAGGGCTGAGCATAAGCCTTTAGAGGGACCTTTTTTTGAAATGGAGGCAGCACTGTGACAGAGACGTCTTGAGATAGAACAGGTTTCTTGACAGAGGATGTCTCCAGGCCAACAGCGGAACGGGGAGTGTGCCACCCTAATAAGGGGAGACCGTAGAGATAGACCCCAACACCCAAGGCGATCAGCAGCGTCACAAGGAGAACATTTTTGAGAAAATGCCTAAAAAAAACAGGTTTACGCTTGGAGAGAGGGGGTTGATCAATACGCATATATCGGTGAAACCTTCTTCAAAGAGGGGCAGGGGTGAGAGTTCCAAATTCCTTGGCTGACACGATCTCCGGAACAACACCAGAAGACTCAGAGAGATGACTGAGGATATTTTTTTGATGCGTAGCCATCGCACGCACCAAATCTAAAGCATACAATTGTTGAGAATCTACCATCTTTTTGTCTTTTTTTAAAGATGAATGATTGAAAAAGAGGTCCTCCAAGGGGATATCCGGGGCAATACCAACAGATTCAAGGCTTCGTCCACTCGGGGTATCGTAATGGGCGACCGTCAATTTGACTGCACTTCCATCAGGGAGAGGATAAATGGCTTGCATCGATCCTTTGCCAAACGTTTGTTTTCCCACAATCACCGCCCGCTTGTTGTCTTGCATTGCGCCCGCGAAAAGTTCAGAACCGGAAGCGGTCCCCCGATTCACCAGGATCACAATGGGGAGTGTATGAATCAGTTTTTTGGGTTTTGGATTGGCGAAGATGAGAGTGCCTTCTGGATTGTCCCGGGTTCGGGTTTGAACAATTGAGCCTGTTTCCAGAAACAAATCGGTGACCCCAATGGCTTGGTCTAGAAGACCTCCAGGATTGTTTCGTAAATCAACCACTAGGCCTTTTAAAGATGGAGTTGTTCCTGGAGTTTGTACTTCTGTTCCCAGGCTCTCCAAAGCGGCCTGGACAAAGGATTTTGTTTTGTCATCAAAATAGCTGATACGGAGATAGCCAACACCATCAGGCTCTAGACGCCACCGGACCGATTGAAAGGCAATAGGTGCGCGGGTGAGGGTAAGATCAAAAGAGGGAGATCCGTCCCGTTTGACCGTTAATGTCACCCGCGTTCCGTGGGCTCCCCGTAGACGATGGACGCCTTCGTAGGGGGGCAGTTCAAAGAGAGACCGTCCGTCAATCCCTAAAATAACGTCCCCGGTCTTGAGTCCAGCCCGGTCAGCCTCTGTGCCCGCAATGGGGGCAATGATCCGAAGCGCCCCGCCTTCTTCTTCTGAAACCTCCAGGCCAACGCCACAAAAATTTCCTTGAACCGATGTCTGAAATTCTTTGAAAAGATGAGGAGGAAGGTAAGCAGAATGGGCATCCAAAGCACCGACCATTCCCTTTAAGGCGCCGTCCTTCAAGGCTTCTTTCAGCTCAAGGGAGGGGGGAATCAGGGCGTTCTGATCAATGAGTTTTTGAAGATTCTGAAGGGTCTCTTCAAGAGAGGCAGCCTGTAAAGGGGAGGGGGGCTCTTGGGAAGAGGAGCTCTTAAGATAGCCCCATCGTGATGTCAGGAAGAGAGCTCCCCCTCCAAGGGTCAGGGTGATCCCTAAAATAACCGTGGCTCTTCTGAAAAGAGACCCCATGGAAGGCAATTGAAAAGAAGGAAAGGACATGGGCACCTGATCAAAAAAAGACAAGTCGGAACATATTTCGAAGCATGTGTGAAAACAACTTCTACCCAGAAACTTTTAAAAACAAGCTACCGCCGTTGCAGAACATCATTTTTCTATCAAACGTTGCTAAAACAGCACAGACAAAAAATAAATTGAGAGAAAACAAAGATTTGCATCGATTCCATGGGGGATCAATTTTGAGCGTACTCAATCCATTACGCCTGAACCCCTCCGCGATCCCAGAGAATGGCAGCGACGCAACAGACCTTCCAACCCTCATGTTGGAAGCTTATTTTTTGAAAAGGAGCATGAGGCGGCTGAAGGCAAAAAAGCTGAGCAGTAAAACCGTAATCACCGGTCCTGTGGGGATGTTGAGGCCAATGGATAGACCTAGACCGACAGTCACGCTGAAGGCGGCCAGAAGGCTGGCCCAGATGCAGACCTGTTCAGGAGTGCGGGCCCAAGGACTGAGGGTGAGTGTTGGGAAAACCAAAAGAGTGGAGAGAAACAAAACCCCTGTTGCGCTGAGAATCAGCATGCAGGCTAGGGCGGCGATGCACAAAAATCCTGCCTGTAATTGGGTGGCAGAGAGTCCTTCCACAACGGCCAAATCCGGGTGAATCAGCACCGCCAACAGAGGACTCCAGAACCATTGGAGCAGGATCAGAACGACGATCAAAAGCCCCCAAATCAAAGAGACATCCTGGCGGGTGATCATGAGAAAATCCCCTGTTAGGTATCCGACGAGATCGGCGTTTGATCCAGGGCTGAGCGCCAACAGAAGAAGGCCTATGGCCAGGGCTCCTTGAGATAATCCTAGAAGAAGGGTTTCGGGGGACACTGTGGTTTTCTCTAGGGAGCCCTTCGAAAAAGCCAGAAACACTGCCATCATAGCAATGGCTGTTGCGGCCGTTGTAGGAAGAAGGGCAAGCCCAAAGACAAACGAAACTCCGACGCCTAGAAGGCTGCCGTGGGCCAAGGTATCCCCTAAATAAGCCATGCGCTGCCAAACCAACAACGCCCCTAAGGGGCCGGAGAACAGAGCAATCCCCAGACCCCCAAGCAGGGGAAGTTGAAAGAGCATGAGGGTTTCAAAATCAAGAGTCATCACGATGGAGTGTGGTGGAGAACCCAGGGGAAGAGCAAGAGACTTTTTGAAGAATAGCCCATTCTATGGTAGACTGAATCTATTCAATGGAAAGATCAAAAATCACACGATGAAAATTAAGAGGAAGCGTATGGGATGGGGGGGAATTTTTTCCCTGTGTTTGTTTCTTTTGGCAACTGTTGGAAGCGTCATGAGTCAAGTCAATGAGCCCAAGTTTCATATCATTCGGTCTGATGGAGCAATCCAGGTCCGTGACTATCCTCCCTTGGTTGTGGCAGAAGTACAGGTTGAAGGCCAGCGTAAAAAAGCGATATCAAAGGGTTTTCGCTTTTTGTTTGATTATATTTTTGGTGATAATATCCCCCATGAAAAAATCACAATGACAGCCCCTGTGACCCAACAGGGTGGACAAAAAATTCCCATGAGCACGCCGGTCACTCAGCAATCCTCAAACAACGGAGTACAATGGATCGTTAGGTTTATCATGCCGCCTGATCGTCAGGAGAAAACCCTTCCTGAACCTCAAAATAAAGACGTGAATATTCTGTCAATTCCCGCGAAACGTTACGTGGTGATTAAATTTTCAGGTTTTTCAAGTGATCGCAATCTGGGAAACCACTTAGAGATCCTCAAAGAATATATCAAGACCCACAACATTCAAACCACCGGTCATCCGATCTTTGCTTTCTATGATTCTCCATGGACAGTTCCATTCTTGAAGCGGAACGAGATTATGATGGAAATCGAGGAAGAAACATCTAGCGGCTCAAAAAAAATTCTGGATCGCAATTAACCTCCATGCCCCATGGGTGCATCCCCATGCCTTGCAACGCATTTGTGGGATGGATGGCAACTTATTGGAGGTATATTGGGGACTTTGAAGTATATGACGCCTGCAGTCATGATCCTCAAAACGGTTTGGCTCATCTGTCATTGCATACAGGGGCGTGAGCCCTTTTTACAAATCAGACTTCTGGATGAGCGCACCGGCTGAGGAAATTCCATGATCACTTCTGTTGCGCACCCCAACACGCAAAACGGAGTTCAGGAACGTCCTGAGGCTCCGTTTTGTCAGGAGTGAGTTTTGCCCAAGACTCAAAGCAACGTTTTGAGGTTGAGTTGTGAGTTTTGCCCAAGACTCAAAGCAACGTTTTGAGGTTGAGTTGGTGGTTTTTCAGGTTTTTGTTTTTTAAATTTGTCATAATATATATTCTCTATAGAAAGAGTGTTTTCCCAATAAGTGACCGAATCTCACGAATAATTTCTAGCGAATCTGAATAACTCTGCGCAATATCAGAACCAGGACTTGAATAGCCTGAATCGGAACGCTGTAATAGCGCTCCAAGTGTCCCACTTTCTAGCGAATCTGAATAACTCTGCGCAATATCAGAACCAGGACTTGAATAGCCTGAATCGGAAGGAGCTAATTCAGGAGCCCTCACTTCCTTAACTTGTGCTGCATGCTTTTCTTCAAGCTCTTGATTTCGTGACCTGTGCTCAAGGACAGGAGTCCACAAGGCTGCAGGAGCTCCAACTGTCCCACTTGTGCTTAATCCAATCTGAGCGCTCCGAAAGCCAATAGGAGTCTTAACAGGCCATTGAGGAGCCCTCACTTCCTTAACTTGTGCTGCATGCTTTTCTTCAAGCTCTTGAT
>JBIKIF010000016.1:0-3486 GCA_044361745.1 Holosporales bacterium
TTGTCTCCGCCAAATCCCGGCACTAGGCTGGGGCTCAGATCCCTTACAGAGGGAGCGCTTTTAAAAAGCGCCTGAGCCGCGCTACGGGCAGACCCATACGCCCAAGGATCTCCAAGCTCCAGAAGCGCGCTCATCATCAAGAAAACTCTAAGCCAGAACCTCATAAAGCCTTCACCAAGGTTTGAAGAAGTCTGGAAGCTTCTTTTTTCAGATCTCCCCTTGAAGCAAAGGTCTCAAGCACATGATGGAGGGTGACGTGTCCCTGAAGACGGTCAAAGACTTTCTTCTCGTCCGTGCCCCCAGGAGCAGCTCTGAAGATAAAGGTTGGAACTTGGGTCACGCTGTAAGCTTCAAAGAGCGTGGGATCCACCCATACCGTTCCCTTGAGGTCTTTGAGCTTGAGAGCCGTTTTTTGAAAGCTCCCCGCGATCAAGCCTCGAAAGACAAGGGTACCGCCCACAAGGCTCACCTGCTGGGAGAGGTCCTGAAGGGCCGCTCTGGGCATCGAAAATGAAACAAACACCAGAAGCTGAGGAGATGGTTGGGAGGGCGGAGATTCAGAGAGGAAAGTTTTGGGCCTGCACATGCTGCCTGAGGGGCAAGACGCCCCCACCTCTGCACAAACCAAAAGCCCGAGCAACGCCCAGACCAATCTCTGTGACAATCGTTTCCGCTGATGCATGCCCTGACTCTCTCTGCCCTGGGGCATTTTGAGAAAGCGCAAATACTTTGGACCTTTCAGAAGGTGTTTTCTTCAAGTCTTTCAAGCGCACCCAAAAAATGCCCATATGAAATATTTTTGTCAAACTAATATCTTTTTAAGGCAATGAAAAGGGGTTAGAAACATTCTTCTAATACCCCTGACGAGACAGGAGAAATTTTTCACGAAAAATTCCAATATTCACAATTTGATACAAGGTTCTTTTGGACAATTAATCATCAATTGTTATTATCCAGAAATAATTTTTTTTATATCTTATTATTGGATTTTGTTATGCTAAAGAAGAAATCTTTATGTCCTCGCCTCTTTTTGTTGTTGGCTTTGAGCCCCCTGTCCTCTATCTATGCAGGGAAATACAATGCTTCCATTATCCTTGAAGGATCAGCTGAAATCTCCATCTCTGGAATACCTACGCGAGAAATACCCTTGCCGACAATTCACCAACTAAGGTGTGATAATTTGTTGGGGAGATTTCATAAACCGATCCAAGACGCAATGCGGGAGGGACTTGCACCACGTTTTACTGATCATCCAAACTTCCGGACGCCGCAAGACCAAGAAAATCTGGCTATTTGGAAGGATGAAGAAAATCGATTTTTCAATCCAGCAGGTAAGCCTTCAGGGGCTATCGATGACAACGAATCTTTGATTGCACGAACGCTTAGGCCTCTCGATTTTTATAAGGAAAAAGCTTACGGTGGAGACCCCATCGAATATTTTTACAGAATGCCCTATGGCTCTCTGTCCCTGGTCCGCCCGTCAAACGCAGAATTTTTTAATACCTCAGAGCGTTCAACAGGGCTCTTTTTTAATATCCACAGTGAAAATATTCTTGCAGTGGCAAGTGGTTGTCTGGGGAGTGGGTATGCACACGATTATTTAAAAAACTATGACTATGCTTTAAATTTCCAAAAAGCTCTGCTTTCCGGAGTTAGCTCGCCTGAAAACTGCATGTCTGCCTCCGGAACCGCAAGATGCGGGTGTCCTATCAGCAACGAAATCGTCATACAGCCTTCGATTCCTAATGGCCCAAGCTGCTCTATCACTGGTGCGTTTGTTCTGGAAAACAGTCCGGATTTTTCAGACTGGAAACTTCAAAGTCAAGAATTCTATAATTGGAGCAAAGATAGGGGGTTGGCGGTTATTCGTTTTTGGGAAACAGTCACAGTCAATACTCTAAAAGAATTAAACCTAGAAGATCTTTTTCAAAAACAGCTCTCTGGCGATAACGTGTCTAGCTGGAGTTCAGATCTTAAAACCCGCTTAGGTAAAATAACTATTACCGATTGGCTGAAAAAACAGTTCTCGACTGTGTCTATAGACAAAGTTAAGAGTTTTCAGTTTTTGGAAAAACAATATCCTGGCCTACTTGGCGAGAGCCTCCAACAGATCGTGACTTCCGATTGGCTCAACGAACAACTCTCCGATTTATACGGGAATAAGCCCAAGCTGTTTACGGTTTTATGGGAAAGCTACCCAAATGTTTTTAACGAGGCCTTCAATGCAATAAAGGACCATGAGTGGTTGAAGAATAGATTCGCATACGTGTATGACAGTTTTAACGAGGCCTTCAATGCAATAAAGGACCATGAGTGGTTGAAGAATAGATTCGCATACGTGTATGACAGTGAGAAAGAGTTTCTCAGTTTGTTAGGAAAAACACGCTCCCCAGCGTTCGGTCAGGCTCTTGAAGATCTTGAAACTTCTAACGATTATTTACGCAAATCGGTTCAGGAGTACAGAGAAGGTTTGGGCTTGCAACACCCTAGCAAAAAATCCCCAATAAAAAGATTATTTGGGTTAAGTGCGAAGCGAACATAAGTAAAATTGGATCAAGGCGGCTTACCCGAGCCGTCTTGGACCTTGAGAAGGCTCTCAAAGCTTTTGACTTCGGAAGCCCTTCCGTCGTCTACCTTTCTCAACAGATTCCTCACGCCAAGGACACCCGCAGATGGCCAAGAACAAACTCCAACCCCACGACCGCTTCGTGCGCCGGGTTTTTGCGCGTCTCGAAGTGGCGGCGGCGTTTTTTAAGGCTTATTTGCCGCCGTCTTTGAGAGATCTTGTGAACTACCAAACCCTTCAGGCCGCCAAAGATTCCTTCGTGAGCGATAAGCTGCGCATGAAGAGTGCCGATCTTCTCTTCTCGGCGCAAATCCAAGGCCACGAAGGTTATCTCCTCGTGCTGATGGAGCATCTCTCCAAGCCGGATCCATGGCTATCCTTTCGGATGCTGCAGTATATGGTGGCGATTTGGGATCACAGCCTGAATCAAGACCCCCACCTCAAACAGCTGCCTCTGGTGATTCCCTTTGTGCTTTATACGGGACCTAAGTCATTTAATTATACGATGCGGTTCTTTGATCTCTTCGGCGACCAGGCAGAAAATGTCCAAGCGCTCTTTGCGGGCTCCTTTCCTCTTCTGGACTTATCGCAGACTCCAGAAGAAGCTCTTGCTCAAGAGACCCTTCAAGGGCCGGCGCTTCTCGCGATGAAACGGATTTACCAGCTTCGGGATCATCCAGAGCTTCTGCGCGGAATTTTTGAGAAGGCAGCCATTCTTGAAAGATTAGGACAAACGGCATATGCTATGGATATCGTGGCGTATACGGCAGAGGCTGGACGCTTAGAAGTGCGTGGTTTTTGGGAACAAGAGATCAAAGCTGCTTTCGGAGGAGATTTCGTGATGAATATTCTAGAAGAAATTAAGCTTGAGGGCAAACTCGAGGGCAAGCTTGAGGGAAAGCTTGAGGGAAAGCTTGAGG
>JBIKIF010000015.1:0-5768 GCA_044361745.1 Holosporales bacterium
AAGCTTGAGGGAAAGCTTGAGGGAAAGCTTGAGGCTCTTCGTGCTGTGGCGCTTGGGCTTTTGAGTGATGGGATGGACGTCGAACATATCTCCAAATGGACCGGCCTTTCTGTCTCAGAAATTCTTGAGTTCAAAAAGAGTGTCACCCACTAACGCTTCTTTAAGCGCACAACAACTTCTCTTCCGCAAGATCAAATGCCCAAAATCTTCCCCCTGCTTCGGCGTGCTTTTGCCGGAGGACCAGAGGAGATCACTGCGGCCGAGGGGGGGCAGCTGGAGGTTTGAGCGACGGGATAGGTCATCTGGGTCTTGTACTGAGATTTCCGGATAATGGGCATGGGGTATTTGCCGCAGAGCCCTTGCATGCCGGTGTATCCCCAGAGAAGGCCTTCCCGGTGAAGCTTCGCCATGAACCGCTGCGTCAGAAGAAGGGATGCCTGTATCCCGCTACTATGCGCTGAGACCGTTCCCGTAAAAGGATACAGCGAGCCCTGGCATCCCCCACACCAAAACAAGTGGTCGTGGGAAAAGCCTAAAGAGGCTGCCCCGCAGTCTGCCGCACAGGCTGCCTGCGCCACAGGATTTCCAAAGAGGCCTGCTTCAGGGTTGAGAATGAAACTGAGCTCATCATCATTCCAGAGAGGGTCCAGCTCCGTCATATAAGCCACATCAAAGACCCCCTTCTCAAGACACACAAAATCCATGAGCAGCTCGAGCCAGTAAATGAGCGGATACACATACCAGTGGACTTGGTAAAAGCTTCGCTTCATGTGACCTTTACTCGCATGTCCCACACTGCCTCTGCCATGATGAGTTTGGGGGCCCATCTGAACGCCCCCCAGATTCACCATGCAGTAAGGGGTACGCGTCACATCAATGAGGCGCACCGGCTCCCAGAACGATATCGGAATCCCAATCCGGGGCGGATCTTTACAAAAACAAATAGGAGTCCTCGGCGTGCTTGTATCCTCAGGCCCGCTCGCCACTTGGATTCCCGCAATCGTCATCGGAAACAAACACTTCCAGCAAATGTCTGTGATGGGGTTCACAAACCGCCCCACACAGTCGGCCCTAAGCCCAGATGTGCTCAGGATAAGGGCCATGATCCCAAGAATAAAACGCCTCAAGGAGCCTCCGGAATTTCTTGAACTTTCAGCCTGAGTCCTTCTTGGGTCACAAGAGCCGGCGTATGCTTGATGCCCAGCTTTTGGGTGAGGCGGCCCCCTTGATCAAAGTAGACGGGCTTTTCGAGCGCTTTCATCAACTCAAAGGGGGACCCTCCTGTCAAAATCACCTTGGCCTCATTCGTCTCCTTCTGGCTTTGGGCCCAAGCGACTTGGGCTTCCCGCCTGCCGTCCAAAAAAAGCAACGGCTTTGAGAGAGACTGGTACGCAAGAGGATTGAGTCCTGTTCCTTGTTTATGAAATATGTGGCCTTTCTGGTCTTTCAGATCAAAGGGCACGCGGATCGTGGGATCAAAGAAAAACGTCTTGGCCTGGGTGGCTGGGGGAAGGCTGACGGGCTTTGGATTTTGGAGTCTCTTTTTCGCCACGTTGAGCAGCTTTTGATTGTGACGATCAAGGGCTCCGGAAGAGTCCAGCTGATGGAGCTTCTGGGTGATTTGAACCAGCAAGTCCGGCTCCAAGATCTCATAGACATGGCCACACGTTCCAAAGTCCACCGCCAAGCTTTGGGTGATCGTGAGAAGAGAGAGATGGAGATAAAGATAAAGACAGAGACCCGAGACCTTCATGACGCCTAACTTCATGAGGTCTGTTTCCGGAACACCCCAAAACACCGTCCCTGAATACAGTTCTGGTCCACAAGCCCAAACTCCCTGTACCTGGAGTCAAAGGATCTCGGATGATCCGCACCCACAAAGACAAACCCTTGGGGAATGATTCCATTTTGAAGGGGTGTGAGAGGACGGCCGTCCCTGGTTTTTGGACGAAGCTTCCCCACAAAAGTGTCGTTCACAAAGACGGACCTGCCTTTGCGCGAAATCCTGTCTCCAGGCAAGCCGATCAAGCGTTTGGTTAAAACAGCCCCTGGGGCATAGGCCGTCTCATGGCCCCTTAAGCACACCAAATCCCCTCGTTGGACATCAAGGTACTTGATGCAAAAAAAGCCCTCATAAGGGAGACTTGAACTGGCATTAAAGCTCACGTGGGTGCCTAAGAGAAGCCAGGTTCCTAAACAAAAGAGACAGATGAACGCGCATGTTATTTTCATAACGTCCTCTCCGAAAGAGGTTTCCGCGAGACCGCTTCAATCGCCTCTGTGAGAGACAGACCGCTTGAGACCAGGTTGCGTACCGCTCCAAACTCTTCCGCCTTTGTGGAATAGAGAATCTGAGAGAACGGATCAAGCAAGAGACGGCTGACCGCATACCCGTGGGGCCCTGAGATCATCACCTCCGCATACTGGCCTTGCTGGGTTTTAATAGAGCTGAGCAGTGTCTCCATCGCCGGGTCCATACTGATGCGACCTGACGCCTTGAGCTGTTTGATGGATTCTTCCTTTTGAGAGAGAAGGCAAAGCCAATCTGAGTTCTCAAAAGCCACTTGGGCGGCAGGGGTTGCATAAAAGTCATTGACGCTTTGAGTCCCCACCACGAGGGAGCCTCGGTATTTGCGAAGACGCCTGGCCGCCGTCTCAATAAACGTGCCGGACTGCTTTCCGCGCAGCAAATCCCAAGCTTCATCCAACACCACATGGGTGGGGGTTTTTCGGTCCCCTAAATAAAGCTTGTTGGTGATCTGGACAATCATCATCTGCACAATCACCTCTTGAAGGTCTTTGCGTTC
This sequence comes from Holosporales bacterium, assembly GCA_044361745.1. Lineage (GTDB taxonomy): Bacteria > Pseudomonadota > Alphaproteobacteria > Holosporales > CAZGKG01 > JBIKIF01. Next base: position 2,808 of record JBIKIF010000015.1, read on the forward strand.
TTTAAGCTCTTCCAGCTCAATCACCACCAGGGGATTTGAGAGATCCACTGTGGCAGGCCCTTCAAAAAAACGGCCGTAAACGCCGTCCTTTGTATAGGGAAAAAGCTTTTGGCCTAAGAGACGCGCCGTTTGATTCTCATGCCTCTTCAAAAAATCAGCAACATAGGAGATGGAGGCGTTCCTCCCTGAGGAGGTCCAGGCCGCTTTGAGGGCTTGCTCGAGAAGAGAATTCTCAAGGTCATTGGTGCCGTCTTTGGGAGCTGCCATCAACGATAGAATGGGCTTCAGCATCGACAGCGCATCTTCTGTCTCTTGAAGGTTGTCTTCCGGAAGAGAGGTGAAGGGGTTGATGCAGAGAGGCCGGTGCGCTGTAAACTCAATATAGGCCCCTCCTAAAAGCTTAGCTGTTCGCTCAAAGCTTCGCCCCACATCCAGCACAAACACCTGGCCTCCTTGTGCGAGCGTCGTTGTCACCAGCTCTTGCATGAAGACGGATTTGCCGGATCCTGATTTGCCGCAGACGGCCACGTTGTAGTTCCCTGCCTGATTTTCAAAAGGACTCCAAGTCAGAAGCTGCCCCCTCCGTCCCACAAGAAGCATCCCGGAAGATTTTCCTGTGCCCTGCCACTCCCCTTGAAGAGGAAGAAGATTCGCTGATTCCGTGGAAAGGGTTGTCTTGAGGCGCTTCAAATAAAACAAATCTTCCTGAAGGCCTCCGCCCCAGCTCATCGGCAAGGCGGAGAGAAAGAGCGGCAACTGAATGTAACGGTCTAGTTGAAGGTGCCATTTCTTTGAGCGAAAGAGACTTAAAAGGATTTGGTCGGCATGGGTTTGCTCACCTTGCGTCAACAGAGTAACCGTGAAGCTGGTTTGCACAAACCGCTCGCCTCGGGCCCTTTGCTGGCGGACAAAATCCAATTCATGGGCCTGACTGATCAGGAGGGGGATATGTTTTCCGATTTTTGAGCGGGCTTGATTCTCAACCCAAGTCTCACGGGACCCCACCCGCGTTTGGGTGGGGTCCTGGGGAGGCACGTAAACCCCGTAGTGAATCAAGAACGGACACGGAATTTGAAGAAGATCTCTGAGCGGATCCCCTATTAATTCTCCCATCGCATGTAAGGACCAGTGATCCGGCTCACGGCGCACCCCATAGGTTCGCGCCTGGGTCTCACCGCCGTTCAAGAGAAGTCCTGAAGGCGTGACCTGAAGAGACGTTCCAAAGGGAATTTGGGAGGCGAGGCTATCGTAAGGGTTCCACCGGAGATGTGAGGGCTCCACAGAAAGCCTCCCATTGATCAGGCCGTCCAGGGTTTGAATGAGCATCGTCCCATCCCAAGGCCGCACGCACATGCCTAAGGTTTGAAGGGAGGACAGAATCTGCTGCTTGAGCTCCAAAATCTTTTGTTCTTCCAAAGGGCCCGTAGAGGAGGCCTTTTGGCTATAAGACACCAAACACCGGAAGGTCCTAACAGGAACTCCCAGAGGAGAGCCTGAGACAAGATCGCTCAAGAACGAGGCCCGTTTGTGCGCCAGCTGCTGGTAGATCTCATCTGACCCGTCTCGCAAGTTTTGCCATGCGGAGAGAAGACCGCCCACACACGGATCCGCCCACAGCAAAAACTGAAGACACGATCCTTCCGGAAGGGTGTGCTGGAAGAGACCTGCAATCTCGCGCTGCATTTGGGGAGAACATCCCACAAGTGGCGCCGTCTCGAGCACAAAGCCCACACTGCTGTCATTGTAAAAAAGCCCCTTGGCAGGATCAAAGGCCTGATAAGGAAGAAAGCACGCGAGGGGATAGAGTTCCGAATAGGATTTTGCGCGCCTTTGAAGAAAGCCGTCTTCCCCAGCCCCTGCTAAGCGGCTCCCCCACTGGCCCAAGAAACTCAGCACGGGCTCCCTCCATTCTGAGGGTCCGTCTGTATGTTTGCCTCTGTGTCTTGCACTCCTGGCTTCTCAAGTGGCAATTTCCCCTGATCCACGAGGGCGTTTACAGAGCTCAGAGACAAACAGCCCACACCCCGTCCGACTTCACAGTCAAAGGACTCTTCGTAAGACGCACACGCAGACAAAAAAATCAGGGAGATCATGGTGAGGTATCTCATGACACATCTCCTGAACTCTCAGGAAGCCACGTGTTCTCTTTCACGTCACTCTCAAGAGTCTCAAGCGCTTTCTGGCGGGCTGGACGGCGTGCCTTCTCAATGGCTTTGCGTACAGAGGTCTCACCAAAGCGGGTTCCCGGAGTCAAAACAATATCAATCTCTCGGCCGGCGGCCACTTGAAGAACAGGCTGGAGCTGTTCAGCCCGCTTGATGAAGAAGTCGGCATACTTTTCCAAAGCTGTAGAAGCCCCACTGCTGCCCCCTTTCATGAGAACCTGTTGAAGACTGGACGCGCCCCCACCCATAGGCATCACGGGCAATGCGAAAGACGATGGCTGGCCCTCAAAGAATTTCCCGATGCCGCTGAAAAATCCCCCCAAAAGACTGTTGCGAACAATGGGGCCTGTCCGGTCCACCACAATCCCCCGAACCCCTGCTTTGCCGTCTTCGCCCACCACGTATCCCGCCACCTGAGTCTCAGATCTCCTGTGCGGCGCTCTGTGCTTGTGAGTTTCTCAAGGCGCATATAGACCCGCTCTGAGGATAAATCCCCATAACAGGAGGCCAAGATATGGCAGTCTTTGAGATCTGACTTGAACTTTCGTGGCAATGTGCCGGGATCTGTGATGCGGATCAACACAGGCCTTGGATCTGACGGTGCATTCGTGGCTGTGGACGCATCCACGCCGCCAAGCAAGACCCCCCTAGCAAAGGTCCCTGCTGGCAGGGTGTGCTCGATGGTGGCCTTCTTGTCCTTCCCGCCTGAGGCGAGTTGCAACACAATCTTTTTAATTCCCTGAGGCGTGGCGGCTTCTCCACTGAAAGGATCTCCTTGCTTGTCTTGCTCTTGAAG
>JBIKIF010000011.1:0-27687 GCA_044361745.1 Holosporales bacterium
ACAGCAAGCAGCTATTTTCATGAGGGACTCGAACATCTCAAACCCTACATTATTCGCAAGGCATTGGTCAAACATTTCAGGGAAAATCCAATACATCCATGGCACGCTCCATTTTTACTAAAAGTTCCTTTGAAAAGCATTCCAGAAGCCATAAAGGCGTTTCCTAAGAATCTGAAGATGACTCGTCCGATCTTCTGGCATTCTGAGATCCTTGAAGATAAATCCCTTAAGGAGATTGCTACGTTTCTGAAGGCGCTGCCTGACAATCTGAAGATGACTGATCGGCTCTACTGGAATTTTCTGATCCTTGAAGGTAAATCCCTTGAGGAGATTGGTACGTTTCTGAAGGCGCTGCCTGACAATCTGAAGATGAATCATCCGCTCTCCTGGAATTCTCGGATCCTTCAAGGTAAACCCCTTGAGGATATTAGTAAGTTTCTGAAGGGGCTGCCTGACAATCTGAAGATGACTGATCCGCTCTCCTGGGATTGTGGGATCCTTCAAGGTAAACCCCTTGAGGATATTAGTAAGTTTCTGAAGGGGCTGCCTGACAATCTGAAGATGACTGATCCGCTCTCCTGGAATTCTCCGATCCTTAGAGGTAAATCCCCTGCGGAGACTCTTGCGTTTAATGATACGCTGCCTGACAATCTGAAGATGAATCATCCGCTCTCCTGGTATTCTCGGATCCTTGCAGATAAACCCCTTGAGGAGATTCTTGCGTTTAATGATACGCTGCCTGACAATCTGAAGATGAATCATCCGCTCCCCTGGGATTGTGCGATCCTTAAAGATAAATCCGCTGCGGAGATTCGTGCGTTTAATGATACGCTGCCTGACAATCTGAAGATGACTCCGATCTCCTCGGATCCTTCAAGGTAAACCCCTTGAGGATATTAGTAAGTTTCTGAAGGGGCTGCCTGACAATCTGAAGATGAATCATCCGCTCTCCTGGAATTCTCGGATCCTTAGAGGTAAATCCGCTGCGGAGATTGGTACGTTTAATGATACGCTGCCTGACAATCTGAAGATGACTGAGCTCTCCTGGGATTCTTAGATTTCGATCCTTCAAGGTAAATCCCCTGCGGAGATTCTTGCGTTTAATGATACGCTGCCTGACAATCTGAAGATGAATCATCCGCTCTACTGGGATTGTGGGATCCTTGAAGGTAAATCCCTTGAGGAGATTGGTACGTTTCTGAAGGCGCTGCCTGAACGTCTGCAGATCACTGATCCGCTCCCCTGGTATTCTCGGATCCTTGCAGATAAACCCCTTGAGGAGATTTTTGCGTTTAATGATACGCTGCCTGACAATCTGAAGATGACTGAGCTCTAATGGGATTCTGCGATTTCGGTCTTTGAAGGTAAATCCCTTGAGGAGCTTCTTGCTCCTTCAAGACCCCCTTTGCTTCTGCCAAGGCCTTCATTTTCTTGATTTCTGTCCCCTGAGGCACAAGCGTGGGCTCTGACAATCGTCGCGTCCACCATCAGTGCCTCGTGATCTGAGGCATCCTTGAGGTTTTCAAAGAGTTTTTCCCAGACGCCTTTTGGGGGACAGCTTTTAAAACGGGCGTGCACGGTCCGCCCTTTTCCGTACACCCAAGGCCACAAGCCACTGGCAGCCACTGCGGCACCCATAAAGAACAGCATCACCAAAGCGCCGGACACGGCGCTCATGCCGAAGGTGAATTCCCGGAATCGTCCTCAAAACACAAAAAAGTTTTTTCCAAACAGCATTTTTCACGGCGTATGGCATGGGGTAGGGTCTCCTCTTGTCACTCACGGAAAACCTACCGCTTTTTCGTCAATTTTTACAGTTCCCTACACGAGACACAATCAATATGTCAAAAAAAATACATTGATGTGTTTTTAAACAGATCAATGCTTAGATTGAGCATAATTTATTTATCGGTTCATTTTTTAAGGATATTCTATGCTGTCTTCCCGCCACACGCGCACTTATTTTATTGGATTTTGTCTTGCTTTAGGGCCTTTAGGTGCGGGCTTTTTCGTTTACAAAGGCATGGTTGATTCGAAAGCATCTGACCACTATATCACCGTCCAAGGCCTGGCCGAGTGTATGGAAAAATCGAATCGGGGGTCCCTTAATCTACAGTTTAAAGTGAGCGCAGAGGATCTTCCTCAGCTCTATAGAGAGCGTGAAGCGGCGATCCAATTGATCCAAGGATTTATCAAAAAAAACGGATTTTTAGAGAACGAAATAGCTTTAGGGGCACCTCGTTTTAGTGATCGAAAAGCAGATGGATATAGTGCTGCAAAAGGGATCCGCTATACCATCGATCAATCGATTGAGGTGAACTCAAAGAAAGTGGATACACTTCAGGATGTGTCCGAAAAGATCTCAACCTTGGTCACAGGAGGAGTTCCGGTCACAAGCACAGTCGTGAATTTTTATTTGGATGGATACAGGGGGTTACGGCCCCAGCTGATTGTCGACTCTATGAAGAATGCTCAAGACATGGCAGAGAGTATTGTGAAAACAACCGGACAAAAACTTGGGGGTATCCGCCGTGTGAACCCGATGACGAGCATCAATGCAGTCAGCAGTGACCGATCCTGGCCCGGGAATCAGGCTCTCATGAAGAAAGTACGTGTGATGGCGACCGTTGAGTTTTTTATCCATTAAAACCAAGAAGATCATAATGGGCAAAGACTTTGTGAATAGGGAGAAAAATTCTCGGGCGAGACTCAACCACAGTCTTTCTCCCCTTCGGTCTGACTCCTACCCTCACCCCCAATCTTTTCCTTCTGAGATCGGGCGCGCAGCGGAGGGTTGCCACCCTTCGGAAGGGGTGTCAAATTTTGCCTAAAAAGTCAATTTAAAAACAATTTTAAATTTATAATTGAATTTTGTGAATGGTGGGAATCGTCCAGCGCGCGCTTGTTTTTTTCCGAAGAAAGCCACAGCCCTTCGAAGAGAGGTATGAAAGTAGAGACTGAGCTTGGAATCAGGAGGCAGTCTTGGTGCTGAGGGGGAGAGGTTGAGAAGAACCAGGCTGAGGGTGCAAGACTGAAGTTGAGGCTGAGGGATTGAAAGACCCACGAGCGTCTTGTCCCAGCGTTTTGATCTCAAGTCAAAGGGTCTTTTGCTCTCAAAATTATAGATGCAGGGGGATCCCAGCGACCGCAAGCGCTGCCTCTTTCAAGCTCTCGGAATAGGTGGGATGGGCTTGACAGGTACGGGCCAAATCCTCCGCAGAAGCGCTGAACGCCATCGCTAAAGCAGCTTCTCCAATCAAGGTCTCCGCATCGGGCCCGAAGATATGAACCCCAAGAATCCGGTCTGTTTCTGCGTGGGCTAGAATTTTGACGAAGCCATCCGTTTCTCCTACGGCTTTCGCCCGTGCGTTAGCGATAAAGGGAAACTTCCCGATTCGGTAAGGAATTCCTTGGGCATCTAGGTCTTGAGCCCGTTGCCCGACACAAGCGGCCTGAGGATCCGTATAGACCACTGCGGGAATCACGTTTCTGTCCACATGTCCCGCATGACCAGCTAATATTTCTACGAGCGCGACCCCTTCTTCAGATGCTTTGTGGGCCAGCATAGGACCGGAGATGAGATCACCAATGGCATAGACTCCAGGGACGCTGGTTTCAAAGGACGAAGACACGGGGATCCGACCGGTACCATCCACCTCAATCCCACGGGCTTCTAAAGCTAATCCCTGGGTGAAGGGCTTGCGCCCCAGCGCCACCAATAAAGCGTCCGCCCTGAGGGTTGTCTCGGCGCCAGATCCATCGGTTAAAGAGACGGTCACCCCTTTTGTGTCCGGCGTGATTCCCGTCACTGTCTGAGACAGCTTGAAAGTGAGACCCTGCTTTGTGAGGGCCTTCTGAAGACCTGTTGAAATATCTGGATCCATTCCTGGGACCAGGCTGTCCATCCGCTCTAGGACTGTGACTTGGGACCCTAAACGCTGCCAGACAGACCCCATCTCCAAGCCAATATACCCCCCCCCAAGAACGATCAAGGTCTGGGGAACCGTCTCCTGTGTCAGGGCACCTCGGGAAGACAGGATACGGGTCTCATCAAAAGGAACACCCGGAAAGGGAATCGGCTCCGAGCCAGTGGCCAGAATGATGGCCCGGCTGGCGGTCACGGTTTCCGTGATCCCATCCTCCTGGGACACAGAAACTGTACCAGGGGTTTCCGTGAGAGACCCTTCTCCCTGGAGATGGGTGATTTTATGCTTGCGAAAAAGGTGGACGATTCCTTGGGTCAGCTCCCCCACAATTCCCGTTTTTCGTGTCATCATCTTGGGAAGATCCAGGGCGACCCCCTGGGTGGAGATCCCGTGAATCTCTAGGTCATGGAAAGCCTGACGGTACAGGTGGGAGGAATGGAGCAGCGCTTTTGAAGGAATGCAGCCTTCGTTCAAACAGGTGCCCCCGAGGGTTTTGCGGCGCTCCACACACACCACGGAAAACCCCAGCTGAGCCGCCCGAATTGCCGCCACATAGCCCCCTGGGCCGCCCCCAATAATGACGATATCGACTGTTGTCATGCCCAAAGCCCCACTTTTGTTCGAACAGTTTTCAAGGTTTCCCGCGCAATGGCCCGGGCTTTGTCCTCCCCGTTTTCGAGAAGTTTATCGAGTCGCTTTTTGTCTTCGATCAATTCCTGATAAAGCGCCCGTTTAGGTGCGAGTACCGCCTCTAAAGTCTGGAATAGAACTGTCTTCATCTCCCCCCAGCCAATGCCAGCTGCATACCGCGCCCGCATCGCTTGGATTTCCGCTTCCTCCACAAAATGTCGGTAGATGCCAAAGAGCGCGCAGGTGTCCGGGTCTTTAGGTGCTTCAGGGGGCAAGGAATTTGTTTGAATTTTAAAGACCAACGCCCGCAGAACCTCCGAAGGGGCAAACAAGGGGATAGTATTCCCATAGCTTTTGCTCATTTTGCGGCCATCAAGACCCACAAGAGGCTCTGCTTGTGTTGGGATGAGAGGATCTGGAAACACAAAAGTCTCACCGTACGCTTGGTTAAATTTCCCTGCAAGGTCTCGTGCGATCTCCAGGTGTTGCAGTTGGTCTTTTCCCACCGGCACCTGATGGGCCTGAAACAACAAAATATCTGCCGCCATTAAAATCGGGTAATTATAAACCCCCATCAGAATCTGTCTATCGGGATCTTCAGGGGTTTTTTCCATAGTCTCCGCCGCCAAGGCCTTATAGGCGTGGGCCCGGTTCATGAGGCCCTTTGGTGTCACACATGTCAGGATCCAGAACAATTCAAAATCTTCCGGAATGCGGGATTGCCGGTAAAAAAGGACGCGCGCGGGATCAAGACCTAGGGCTAGCCAAGTGGCGGCCACTTCATAGACAGATTTTTGGACATCCTCCGGGGACGGCAGAGTAGTCAACGCATGGGCATCCGCAATAAAAAGAAGGGCCTCCGTTCCTGGACGAGATGCCAGTTCAAGAGCAGGCCGAATCCCCCCGACCCAATTCCCCAGATGAGGGGTGCCTGTCGGTTTCACCCCTGTTAAAACCCTCTTGATCGTCATCAACGCCCTCTCCAATCTATCTTTCTCCATGATGGCAGAAAGCGCGATCAGTGAAAAGAGAGGGAGCCTATCTGAAGTTAAGCCCCATCAAGCGAACCCCCTTCTGCATCGAATGAAAGGGGCTTTGCGATCAAGCGCCTCCAGTTCTCTTGAGGATTTCAGTCTGCCGGAAAAATCGGTAGGTGTCCCATACTGATTAAGGGATAAGTCTGATCCTCCACAGTTAAATCAGACCGCTGCACCCCTTCGGTGAACCCGACCATGAGCGCCTTAATATGGGCTCCTGCGTGCTTGCAGAGGGTGGCTGTTGCCCGCATGCTTTCTCCGCTTGAAATAACATCGTCAACAATGATGATATTTTTCCCGCGTAACATTTTTTGTTGTTCCGTGGAAATATACATTGTTTTCATGCCACTTGTCACGGAACGATAATCTATGTCCTCTGCTATGGGAGTGAGGGAGCGCTTTGCACCAAGAACAAGCCAAGGAGTTTTGAGGCGTTTTGCAATGAATGCACCTAAAATATTGGCCTTATTCCCTATAATCACAACAAGGTCTATATCGCTGGGCGCTTTCCGAGCCATCTGTTTTTCGATAAAAAAAATGATCTCAGAGTCTTCAGCAAAGTTAATATAGACGATTTTAATCTGGCTTTGAGATTTTAAGGGCACAACAGGATATTTTCTTCTAAATCTTTCTTTGCCGTCAACAATGACAACTTCATAGCTTTTTGGAGAATTTAAAGGGGTTTCTTGTGTTTCTGCTTGACAGATCAAACTCGCGCAACCAAAACACATCATCCAAAGAAACAAGTGTGACATAAATTTATTTTCTCTTTATCTTTTTTGTTGGAATTTTAATGGTGCCTATTCCCCCAGCACAACACATTGATTTTTATCTGTCCATGAGGACACGTGCACATTAAAAAAAAAATTTAGAGATTTTTTTTAAAAAAATATCTTATTATGATTAATTTTACCCCATGCACCGAGAGTTCTGTCTGTTTTTTTAAAAATAAATTTTTATTAAATTAAGGTTTGTCTAACTCAGGAGCGTCTGAATTCTGGCCAATCCGCAAAGTTTTTTCATCTAGAAACGTATAAGGGGGCACGGGCAAATTGAGAGGCGCGGGACCACGACGCACCCGGCCAGAGGTATCGTATTCTGAGCCATGGCAGGGACAGAGCCATCCTCCGTAAGCTCCCCGTGCCTGCGAGGGTTTTTGGCCCGTTGGAACACACCCGAGGTGGGTGCACACACCGATGACAACCAACCATTCCGCGTGTTGAGGCTTGATTCGGGCGAGATCCTGTTCGGGGTCGATCAAATCTTCCATGGGCGTTTGGGTGGCTCTCTCAATCTCTTGTGGAGTACGGTGCCTGATGAAAACAGGGGTGCCTCTCCATAAAACCGTGAGGCCTTCTCCTTTTGGGATGGTTTGCAAGTCCACATCGATGGTTGCAAGGGCGGAGACGTCCGCCGCTGGGCCTAAGCTTTGAGCGAACGGCCAGAGAAGACTACACGCACCAACGGCCCCCATGGTGCATGTGGTCAGTGTCAAAAATTCTCGGCGATGGGGAGATTCAGGGGGGAGATGATCTGCATCACCACGCATGAGATTCGCCTCCTTCGTTTGATTTATGGATCGCGCCACAACTGAAGTTTCTTTATAGGGAGATCTTTAACTAATGTCGAGCTTTTGAAAACGTAACTTCAGATCCCCATCTTGATCTGCAATCTTAAAAATTTTGGTGCGACAGCGACGTCCACGAAACAAATGGATATCAGCTTTTCGAATATCTAAAGCCTTCGCAAGGAGTTTCATCACCGCTTCGTTGGCTTTGCCGTCTTCCGGCGGGGCGATCACACGTACTTTTAAAAAAGGGTGACCGTCTCCAGCCCAATTGATACTTTCAATCTGATCGGCGCCGCCTTGAGGGACCACACGAACCGTGACAGAGAGCATCAATCTATCCTCAATAAAGATCAGACTAAGGCTGACATCACCCTGAGATGAAAAGATTTAACCTTGTCTGGTGTTTGAAAACAATCCTCAGGAGGAGCTTTAAAAGCCTACAAGGGAGAATGAGAATTCTGCCACATTTTTCTATGGTTTTTAAGGATAAATTCATGTATGAGCAAGAATAACCTTCTTCTGTTTGTAGACAGACTTGTAGAAGTAGAAATCGTTTTTTTTGGGGTAGGCCTTCACCTATGCATATACGCCTTGATAAAACATCTTTCTTGAAAGCTTTATCCCATCAGCAGAGCGTTGTTGAGCGTAAGACGACTGTCCCCATTTTGACCCATATTCTGATGGAAGCAACGTTTGATGGCCAGGTGAAGCTGGTGGGAACGGATCTAGAATTGACAGTTCTTGAACGGATTCCTTCGGTGGTCCAGAGGGAAGGGTCAACCACAATCTCCGCCCACCTGCTTCATGATATTGTCCGCAAACTGAAAGATGGGGCGCCTATTGATTTGGAATTAGCGGCTGATCAGAACACACTGATTCTCCGGTGTCCGCCCTCACAATTTACGGTTCAAACGCTTCCTGTTTCCGAATTTCCAGCAATGACCCAACATACGCCGATCCATACATTTGCTCTCACAGGGGGGGAGCTTCGGCGCCTCATTGATCAAACCCGTTTTGCTATGTCTATGGAGGAAGCGCGCTACTATCTCAATGGAATTTATTTACATACTTTGGGAGGGGATCTCCGTGCGGTGGCAACAGATGCGCATCGGCTCGCCCTCAGTTGGCTGCCTTTGCCTCCCCACACAGAAGGGTTTCCTGGCGCCATTTTGTCCCGTAAGACCATCCTTGAACTTCGTAAATTGTTGGATCATGACGATGTAATCGTCGATATTTCCTTGTCGGCGTCTCAAATGGCCTTTCGCATGGGGGACGTGACGCTCTATTCCCGTTTGGTGAAAGGCACATTTCCAGATTATCAGCGGGCCATTCCTCAGGGAAATAACCATATGATTCAGGTGGAAACGGCTCTCTTTTCTGAGGCAGTGGATCGTGTCTCCATGATTATGCCGGATAAAGCGCGAGCGATTAAAATGCGGGCCCATGAGGGTTGTATTACTTTCTCAGCTCAAAATACGGACAATGGGTTTGCGTGTGAAGACATTCCGGCCCAGTATCAAGGGGCGCCTATTGAGATGGGCTTTAATGCTCGGTACGTCCTAGATGTGGTCCAGCAAATCAAGGGAGAGACCTTTCAGATCCACGTGAATGATGGGACCATTCCCGCGATCGTGAAAGACTTGAAAGATGAAAATGCGCTCTATGTCCTCATGCCGATGCGGGTTTAGGTGATCGAGGAAAACATTTTTGACAGACCATTCCATTGCCAGACATTCTGCGCCTCCCATAGATTGAATGCCTGAGTCCTATCAAGACCTCGCTGATTGAGGAAATATCCCTTCTGTGGGCCATGCTTTTTTGCCCATCACAACCGAAAATATGTCTCAATGCCCCAAACAAAAAACATCATTTCTATATCTCACCTGATTAAAAGTGGTTGTACTCTCAATCGCCCCTATCAACTTATTTTAACACCCTAATGCGTTCTCAGAATGCATTGAAAAAGCCTCAAAGGGACAGATGGCTTTGCGTTGAGGTTCATCTCTTTATATCATTTGAGAGTGTGGTTCAGAGACCATTTCGGAGTTCACGAAAAACCCTATAGCGCTCATAGGGAATCGACTCCCGCGTTTCCAAGTCTTGGCAGACCTGGGCCACCCAAGGAACCGTTCCCTCGTGGGTCACCGTTGCCGTCATAAATTCAGACCCAAACCCAGAGCCATAGGAGAACAGGCCAACGGTTTGACCAGCCTCCATTTCCCCGAGCACTTGAGCAAAAGAGATCCAGAGGCTGGCTGTGTAGGCGTTCCCAATCTGACGATTCCAAGAAAAACCTGGGGTGATTTTCGCCAGAACCCCTTGGAGATCTTGCTCTTTGAGACCGAGTTTCTGGCATAAAGCACGGGCCGCTTTCACCACCATTTTAGGGAAAGGCACATGGAAGCAGAAACGGTCTAGGCTGAGAAAGCGTTCAAGTCCATGGGTCTCCACAAACCCCTCCACACATTGACACAACGCCCGACAATAGGCATCCACCGATTGTTTCGCATGAATCTGAGGATAGGCTGCACCGGTGGGGCGCCAGAAATCCCACGACGGCGCACTGTAGGGAAATGTTTCTAAAGAGAAACCTGCGAGACTGGGCTGCCCAACAATCATCGCAACAGCGCCCGCCCCTTGGGTGCATTCTGCAGGATGACGCCAGGGGTAAAGACAGATGTCTGCCGCAATCACCAAAGCAACTTGACCCTCACGGGCAGCTCCAGACGCAAGCCACTCTATCGCTTGGCGCAATGCCAAGGTTCCCCCATAACACGCGTGTTTCACCTCATAGGAACGAATTTTCCCAGACAGGCTCAAACCCTCCGCCACAAAGGCGCTCAAAGGGCGCGCTTCATCCAGAGATGTCTCCGTTCCAACAGCCAAAAGGCCAATCTGTTCTAGATCTCCACTCCAATGACTCATAGCACGCTTGGCAGCCCCGATGGCTAAGTCAACCACTGTTTCTGTGTCCAAGCAGAGCGCCATTTGATGGCACCCAAGACCTACATGAAATTTATCCCGATCAACCCCATAGGCTTCTGCAAGATCTGCCAGCGCAAGGACATATCGAGGGATCTGCACACCAAGAGATTCAAGGCCATAGGTCATTTTAGAAAACACTGCACCTGATAAAAGAGGATGGGACGCGATGAGGATCACTCAACATTATCTCAGGAAAGGTCTCTCGCACAACGGCTTCATCCTTTTTCTGAAACAAAACTTTCAGATTGGGGCCCGCATCCTGAGTCCAATAAATTGGCAGCCCCTCCGCCCGCAGCTGATGGATTCGAAGCACGGCCTGCACAGTCTCTGGCTTTGTGTAGGACAAGGCGGGCACACTGGTTTGGATCAAGAGATGCATGGCCAAAGCATTCCCCTCTAAAGCCCGACCAAAGGCGTTAAAATCCTGAGTCCTCAAGGCCTCCGATAAAACCGCTTGATCCCGCGCCACCCACGAAGGCCAATCCGGAAAATAAGGAGATGTGTGACGACTGACCCGCATCGCTTCTCTCGAGGATACACCCTTGGACCCTCCATCGAGAATCAGTAGGCCAACCCTCAAGCCCGGCATCTGATCCGGGAGCGGGACCCCGTGACTATCCATCCCGTCAGGACGTGTCCCCGCGCGCCACTGCACAAACCCAGGCCAGAAAGAACGGCAGGCACTCCCACTGCCAAAGCGCGCCAGAATCGACAAGTGCTCCAAAGGAAGGGTCCACCCATAGAGGCGGCTGAGAGCCCCTACAAGGGCCGCGTAGCCACTCGCTGAGGACGCCAGCCCCGCCTCCATGGGAATGTTCCCTTCGGTCCGTATACACAAAGGGGGCACACCCGGGAACAGATCCAAAAATGACCACAGCCTCAGAGAAACGGGATGATCTTCCGGAAGATGCCTGCCCCCGAGGACCAGACTCCGCCCCTCTGACACCTCAAGCGAGGTGGTGGTCCCCCAGTCTGGAAGGGTCACGGACACGCTATCCGTACATGGAAGATTCAGAGCCTCATCTCGCTTCCCCCAGTATTTGATCAGGGCAATGTTGATCGGCGCAAAGGCTCGAGAGGCCGCTTGTTGGGGCACGTCAGATTGCCCTTGAAGAAGGGTCCGAACCACCGATTTAGGCATCAAGACGGAGACCTTCTTTGGACACCTCAACAGGAACCGCTGGAAAGTCATGGTCATAATGCCAGTGCGCTTCCGGGTCGACAGACCCCAAGCCAATCACACAGTCCCCAAGGCCTGAGCCAGAAATCTTGGCCCCCCGAATGGTTTCTTTGAGACGCAGCTCATTCACCAAAATATGCAGAAGGGACGAATTGACCCCATAGCTTTCCATCAGCCCGTGGGCGAGGTTCATCAGAAACCCCACCTCCCCCCAACGGCTTTCTTGGATGGCCTCTGCCGCTTGAATCGTGATCTGCTCCGAAGCCTCAAAAAGCGTATCAAAAATGACAGGACACAAAGCCACCCGTTCCTGAACGTAAGCGACCACATCCGCCGTTTTTTCTTTGTGCCCCGAATAAAGGGACACCAAAGGGACCTCAGACGTTAGGGGCGTCACTGAGAGACGGCGCTTTTGGGAAGGCGGCTGAAACAAGAGCACCTGCCCCCAAAGGCTAGCAGCCAAATCAGCCCCAGAGCCCACCCCTTGCACCAGGCGAATCGTTTTCATTCCCTTCCGCCAAAGGGTTTTTCGAACGTCATTGTCTTGAAGAGAGTCGGCAGATTCTATCCCCTCTGTCCAGAGAAAAAAGGCTCCCTGGAGGGCTGCCATCAGCGCCGCAGATGATCCAAACCCTATTTGATCAGAAAAATCTGAACGAATCTCAATGGTCACTCCGCATTTTTTCAGGGCAGGCCAACCCGATAGAGCTGCCCGCACGTACAAAAACTCAGGACGCAAATCCTTTGCCTCAAGATCTGCCTCCCCATAGCGATCAGAGCGGACCCACAATCCCTTGTCTCTGGCACGACACGTCACATGAATCCGGCCTACATGGGCCATGACAATGGCTTTTGTCCCATAAAGAACCGCATGCTCACCAAAAAGCATCAAACTTCCAGGCGCTGAAACAGTGATCATTCCGGTCTTCCTAAGGGAATCAAAGGAAGATCGTCCGGGGGAGGGTTCTCCCAAAGGCTGAGCAAATACCCCCCAAGCCCTGCCCCTGTGGGCTTCACCGCTACCGCCCCCAAATTCTCAAGCAGGGCCATGGAGGCCGCCATCCCTTCCGTCACCAACCCCCAAGCTTCAAAACATCCCCGCGCAAGCCGGAGGCCCTGAGCAAGACTTTGCAAGCCTTTTGAATCCTCAAGACCGGCTCTCACAAGGGCCGTGGCACGACCCATGTCTTCATCGAGCTCTTGGGCAAAACTGAGGTCTTCATCCC
The DNA here is from genome assembly GCA_044361745.1 of Holosporales bacterium. Classification (GTDB taxonomy): domain Bacteria; phylum Pseudomonadota; class Alphaproteobacteria; order Holosporales; family CAZGKG01; genus JBIKIF01. Next base: position 12,555 of record JBIKIF010000011.1, read on the forward strand.
GCAGCCGTATCACCTGGCTCACAGCCTCTCGGGTGCTGCTTTGAAGACCTGTCGATGACAAATATAAAAAAGGACGCCAGGACAGGGCAAGATGTTCCCTCACGCCAGAAGCCATCTGATAAAAGACGGGGCCCTCTGCCATCGCCCCCACAACATCCAGGCCGCTGCTGGCCCCATGGAAAATATGCTCCAATTGATGAGCCAACCGAAACACATCTCGAGGTGCCCACAGGCGGGCAAGGGCCACAGAAATGGCAGCAGACCCCCCCAGACCCATGCCGAGGGGTATCTGGATTTTGAGACGGACCCCGGGCATGTCTTTGTCAAAAACCGTTTGATAAAATTCTCTCAGAGAATCAGCCTCCTTGAGAACAATCTCTTCCCCCGCCGGCGTCTGGGCCTCAATCCGACTGGCTCCTGACACAAGCTCTCCACTGACCCCATAGGTGGGGAGAGGCCAGACAACAGCAGGCACACCTCTCAGAACCCCATGTTCACCCGCTAGAATACATTTGCCATGCCCGTAAGTAGAGGTTCTATGGACTGTCATTCGGACGTCTCTAAGTCTGCCCATAAAGCGCGAATGGAAGCGCTCATCACATACCCATGCTGATTTAAATGGGCCAGCAAGGGCTCTCTGAGCTGGCGCCTGAGGGCTTCGGACTGAATCCCTTCAGCCAATAAAAGGTTATCTAAATGAAGCTTCATATGCCCTTTCCCAATTCCCCCTGAACATAACGCTCTGAGCGCCCCCAGATTTTGAAGTAAGCCAACACCGGCCGCCACACACGCCAACTCTTGAGCGCTCTTCACCGCCAGAACTTCCAGACAAAGCTTGGCCAAAGGATGCACCCGCGTCACCCCTCCCTTGATCCCGACAGAGATTGGACCCTCAAAGTGACCGCATAATACCCCTTTGTCAAAGGCCCATGTGGACAGTCCACGATACTGACCGCTTCGTGCCGCATACCCATGCAACCCTGCTTCCACAGCCCGCCAATCATTCCCTGTAGCCATCACAACCCCATCAAGACCATTCAGAATGCCCTTGTTATGGGTCACCGCCCGATGGGGATCAAGCTGAGCAAACAAAGACGCCTCTTCAATCGCTTTCCCAATCTTTTCAGGGACGTTTGGAATCTCAATCGTAGCCTGGGTGCACTTCCTGTCCGGGAGATTCGAGACAATGGCAATCCCCATTCTCTCTCCGCAGAGCATTCCAATACGGGGCTTCAAAAACTCACAGGTTTGCACGATGAGATTCGCCCCCATCGCATCTTGGACATCGAAAAAGACATCCACCACACCCATTTCCCCCCCATCTGGCCTGGGGAGAAGGCGCAGTTCAATCTGCTGAATCCCTCCCCCTCTCTTCACCATGGCTGAGAGTGGCCCCGCATGGGCGTCTTCGATCAAATCCCCGGTCCAGCGGGCCAAGCATTCCCGAAGACGGGGGCCGTTTTGAACACGAGGAATCTGGATTTGTCCAAGGGCCCATTGGAAAGGTAAAGGATGGGCACTCACCTCACCCCCCAATTTTGCCACCCAACGAACTGTTTTCGAAAGGGCCCGGACAACGGACGTTTCCTCCGTTACCAAAGGAACCGTATAAACCTTTTCATTCAGCGCAAAGCCTTCCACCATCCCCAGGGGAAGGGCAAAAACGCCGATCGCATCTTCGATCAGCTGGCTTGCCAGATCAACAGTCAAGCCCCCCTGATTGAGCAGCTCTAAAGCCTCTGGACGCCCTGAGCCCAACACTTGCAAAAATAGGAAACGCCGGCCCCTCAGAAGAGAGTCCCCAGCCTCCATCACATACGCCCAAAAATAAGCGCAGCGTTTGTGCCCCCAAATCCAAACGAGTTTGAGAGAGCATAACGAAACGTCTTAGATTTCGCTTCATTGGGGACCAAATCAATGGCCGTCTCTTCAGGGTTATGAAGGTTGAGGGTCGGTGGTAAAATCTGATCCCGCAGTGCAAGAATTGAAAAAATAGCTTCAATTCCCCCTGCACCTCCCAGCAAATGCCCCGTCGCTGATTTGGTTGAAGACATGGACAGCTGGGCTGCATCTTTCCCCCAAAGACGCTCAACCGCCTTGAGCTCTAACGAGTCTCCCAGAGGAGTGGATGTTCCGTGGGCATTCACGTAACCGATCTCTGATGGGTTCAAAGACGCTCGCTTTAACGCCCCCTTCATCGCCCGAAAAGCTCCACTGCCATCTTCCGAAGGTGCGGTCATATGGTAGGCATCTCCACTGAGCCCATACCCCACAAGCTCTGCATAAATCTTGGCTCCTCGACGAACCGCATGATCATAATCCTCAAGGATCACGATCCCAGCCCCTTCACCCATCACAAATCCATCCCGGTCCCGATCCCAAGGACGAGAGGCCTCAGGAGCCCGGTCATTGAAATTGGTCGAGAGAGCCCGCAGGGCAGAAAAACCAGCCATCCCAACGCGGCAAACAGCCGCCTCCGTGCCACCGGCCACCATCACATCTGCATCCCCCATCTGGACCAATCGCGCTGCATCCCCAATGGAATGGGCGCCCGTCGCACAGGCGGTCACAATGGATTGATTCGGACCTTTCAGCTGATGACGAATGGAAATATGACCAGACGCGAGGTTCACCAAGCAGGCCGGGATAAAGAACGGACTCACTCGCCTTGGACCATTTTCCTTGAGGGTAATGGAGGTATTATAGATCTCAGGCAGCCCCCCAATCCCAGATCCTACATGAACACCTGTCCGCTCCTGATCCTCATCGGTCTGAGGGTTCCAGCCTGCGTCCCGAAGGGCCTCATCCGCAGCTGCAATTGCATAATGAATAAATCGATCTGCCTTTTTCTGCTCCTTCGGGCTCAGGAGATCATCCATACTCAGAAGCCCCTCCCCCCGCCCTTCCGGAACTTGCCCAGCGATCTTGCATGCAAGATCCCCAGTCTCAAAACCAACAATTGGCCGGATTCCTGATTGTCCCTGAAGAAGACGCTTCCAAACAAACTCAGTTCCACAACCGAGAGGGCTCACAACTCCCATGCCGGTGACGACAACCCGCCGCATTTTGGCTTCCTTCTCTTTCAAACGATCCATCCTATGTAAAATATTTAGAGAGAAAAAGACAGAGCCTTGTTAAAACCCCCGCCGCCTCCCATCTTTCATCATGCGCCCATTTTATTGAATGAGGCTAAACTCTTATCCCCAGAAAATGAAACCCACAACACCGAAAAGAGGGACGAGAATACAAAAACTCCAAAAGATATACCCAAAAAAGCTTGGCATACGGATGTTATATTCTTCCTCGAGAATAGTTTTCACAAGAAGGTTCGGCGCATTTCCAATATACGTCAAAGCCCCCATGAAAACGGCTCCTGCAGAAATCGCTGCCAAAAGAGGGGCACTCTCGTTCATAAATTTTCCAACGTCCCCCCCAGCCATTGTGAAGAAAATGAGATACGTGGGTGCGTTATCTAAAAAAGATGAAAAAAAACCCGCCAGCCAAAAATAAGCTAACGCAACAGACTCGCCCTCATGAGACACGAATGACAAAAACTCCCCAAGAGGCCCCTCTTTCCCCAGGGAAAGCATCTGGAGCGGAGGGTCCGCTGTAATGAAAATGCCCGCGAATAGAATGGCAATCTCAGTCAAGGGATGGAGGTGCCACCCTTGACGCTTCCGCACATTCAGGGGTTTAAAAATGAGACTCACAGATGCCAAGAGGCACAAAAGAACACTGCGCAAGAGGCCGCTTCCTGGCAGGGAAAGCCCACCAAATGCCAGCTCACCCATGGGGAGACGGGCGGTTCCCACCAAAACAAAAATCAACAAAACAGCGAGACCCACTTGGCGCTTCCCATAAATACGTGCGGTCTCTTGGAGAGGTGGGAGCCCGCGTGCATGGGTGTCCTTCCGCCAATGCCAAGTCTCAAATAGGTAGTAAATGACCAACAAGCATCCAAAAATCATCAAAAAAGGCTTCCAGAGATTTTGAAGAGGCCAAAAGAAAGGCACCCCTTTGAGAAACCCCAGAAATAAAGGCGGATCCCCAATAGCAGAAAGACATCCACCAATATTGCAGACGAGAAAAATAAAAAACACAAACGTGTGCACCACATAGGATCGGTCTTTGTTAATAGCGATCAGAGGGCGAATTCCTATGAGTGCTGCGCCCGTGGTTCCGAACACACTTGCCAGAAGGCTTAAGGCCCCAAGCATACAAGTATTTGTGAGAGGCGTTCCCCGAAATCCAAGTCGTATAATGATCCCTCCCGCAATAATATAAAGAGATCCAATCAAAACAATGAAAGGGACAAAATCAATCAATAAAGTGTGGGAAATTGTTAAAAGCCCATGATGCCAATCATTCTTGCATGTTAAGCATGAAGCAATAATTGTAAAAAGACTCCAGAACAGAGAGACGAAATAATAATTTCGCTCCCAAAATTTTTGGGAAATAATTGGCAAAAACGCGATTGAAAAAAGCAAACCACAAAAGGGAATAAACAATATTAAATGAGACACGATGCTCCAGAACTCCTTTTTTTTCTTTTTTAACAAACATTTCTCATGAATTTGAAATATTTATTCAAATATCAATTGCGATTGTTTCATTAATAAAATATAAAGCAAAAGTGCTTGAATTTTTAGGAAAAATCATACTAGATTGCTTTGACAAGAATGGCAATTTTCCTTAAGGTTTTGTTTAATAGGGTCGCATGATGGCTGTAACAACAATGTTAGCTACCCTCACTCTCTTTTTGGGATACTATGCAGGCCGTAGAGAATTACGCAAGCCCTCCCCCAGAAACCCCCTTGTTTCTGAGAGCGAACGCTTTCTTTTTGTGCCCGACGTGCCCCCCCCTCTTGCCTCTCAAAATCGTTTGATTAAAGTTGACTCTTTTCCTGAAATGAATGATGGAATCCCTATGGATTCTGCGCCTTTTCTTGTGTGGCATCGAAATGAAAAGAGTTGTATCGTTTTTCGAAACAAAGCCTACGCTGCTTTTGAAAAGACCGTATGGCTGAAAGAGTCTCCAGACGCTCCTGTATTTCAGGACAGCCAAGAGGGGCCTATTTTGAAAAAAATTCAAAAAACAGGAAAAGATATTCGACAAAAAATCACGCGCTCTGTTGATGGGCAATCTTTTACTTTTGATGTGTGGGCGTCCTCGGATCAGTCAGGAGGCGCCTGGTTTTTTGCAATCGATGTGTCAGAGGCGGAGAGAGAGCAGGCGAACAACAGGAAGTCTCTCCGTAATTTTGAGTCAGCCCTGAACCAATTGCCGTTTGCTCTTTCCATCTTTGGAAAAAACCAGAGAATGCAGAAGTTTAATAATTGTTTTGTGCGTTTTTTTCAACTAGAAGAAAAATGGCTTTTGCAGCACCCTTCTCTCGATGAAATGCTCGACCAACTGCGTTACAAACGCATGCTCCCCGAAGTGATCGATTTCCAATCCTACAAAAGGATGTTTTCCGCCTTTTTTCACGGAAGTCATAAGCCCAGGGAGGAGCTGCTCCACCTTCCGGATGAGCGGAGTTTAAAAATCATTACCACCCCCTATCCAGACGGTGGCTTAATGCTGATCTTTGAAGATGTCACTGAGCCTCTGAAGATGAAGCGCAAACACAGCGAGCAGGCGTCCATTCTTTCAGCCCTCTCAAGTCATATGCGGGAAGGCATTCTTTTGTTAGGCGTTGATCGCCGTGTGATTCTCACCAATACGGTTTGTTTGGATCTTTGGGGAATGGATCGCTTAAAGGTAGAGGGGCAACTTTTAACCGATCTTCTCGATTCTTGTCGCCCTTATTTCTATTATTACCTTTATTTCCAAGCCTATAAAAATAACCTCGTCAGCTTTATTTTGAGCCGGACGCCTCGTAAAGAATTAATTTATCGTTCAGATGGACTGCTGGTTCAATGTGAATACATTCCTTTGGCCAATGGCGAGCATCTGATCAAATTTTTAGATGTCACCGAGGCGGAAAAACTAAAAGGCATCGCCTATGAAGCTCGGAAAATTTTGAACATTGATCGATGCCTCTTTTTGAAACGCATCCAAAATCTGCGCAAGAAGCTTCAGGATGAACTGATGAAAGAGGGGGCAGCTCTCCAGCAAAATATGTCCTACGTCAGCCCTGCGATTGAGTATATTCGGAATATACAGAAAACGTTTTGGGAAGATCGGCCTACGGTGAAAGAGGAGTTTTCTCTTGCTGAGATCTGGACGGAATTGTCTGAATTTATAACGCCCATGCTTGAAGAAAAGGCCCTGTCTCTTCAGGGAATCGGCATCGATACTGAGTCTATTTTTGCGAACAAAATTCTTGTATTTCGTTTTTTAAGTCGCCTCATTGGGTTGGGATTGAATGAAGCCAGCCCCCAATCTCTTGTGACGTTTTCAGCCCGTCGTCGGAAAAGACACCTTTTATTGTGCATCTCTTTGCGCTTGAAGCCCGGCCTTCGAAAATCTTGGTACCATCCCTGGGATTTACATCTAACGCTTCTCAAAGAAATGGCAGCGGTTTCAGGAGGACGCTTGACAGTGACGACAGGCCACCCCAGTCGCCTTCGTTTTTTATGCACCTATCCAGATTCCCAATTTGAACACAATGTGTTGCCCTTAAGGCCCCAGACCTCCCCGCCCCCCAAAAATGCCGCATTTGGATAAATTATTGGACCACCGATAAAACCCCAAGACCCAAAATTGCAGCAGTTTCAGCCCGCAAAATCGTGGGGCCTAAAGAGGTCGGCTTGAGAATCGAGGCATGGGATTGGAGCCAGTCGCACTCTGATGGGCTCCACCCTCCTTCTGGACCGATCAAAAATCCCCGGGCACTGGGAAGAGGCTGAGCGTGCACTGCCTCCAATAAAGACATCTGACTTGCCGGATCCCCCCAAAAAAGGGCAGAGGTCTGGACCCTCTGCTGCCAAAGGGTCAGATGGTCCTGAAGGGTCTTAAGAGAGCCCAAGCGCGGCAGAGTCAGACGTCCTGATTGCTCTGCCGCAGACTGGGCAATAGCCTCCAGACGTTCAACGTTTCCCTGCTTGTGAGACCCATAGTCCGCCCGAAAAGGTAGAAAATCCGTCACCCCAAGCTCCGTCCCTTTCTCGATCATCCATTCCAAGCGGGCAGGCTTGATCAGGGGAAAGAACAAGGTCAGCAGAGACGGGGTTTCGGGAGGACGCACCCGCAGATGGACTGTCAGAACCACCTCTCGCTTATGCGTTTTCCAAATCTTGGCGCTCCATTCTCCATCTTCCCCATTAAAAAGGTGGACGAGGTCCCCCGCCTCCAAACGAAGGACGTTCATCACGTGATGGGCCCCCTTACCCGTTAAGCTGATGGATCCCTGGGTAACCAAGGTCTGGGGGGTGAAGATGCGGGGAATGTGGCGACTCATGTGGGAGATCCTTCCGGGTCATGAGCCCGCACAAAAGCTTTCACATCTGCCACCGGAATGGCAAAACCTACACCCAAAGCCCCCCCTTCCTTAGCAAATACTGCCGTCACAAGCCCAACCCAGACCCCATCTTCCGTCAACAGAGCGCCGCCTGAGCTCCCAGGCCCCAAAGGAGCATCTGTCTGAATGAGCGGCAGGGGGTTGGAAGACACCCGACGTCCGATCCCGGAAATCACCCCCTTGGTCACGCTCTGAGGAAAGCCACAGAGGTTCCCCAACGCAAAAACAGGATCCCCAGGGGAGATCCTCAGAGAGGCTGCGGGATAAGGGAAAAAGGGGAGAGATGTTTTTGGAAGGGGCTCCTTCGGCATCAGAAGGGCAAGGTCCCGCTCCCTATCTTGCCCTACTAAAACCATGGGAAGGGTCTGGCCCTGATGAAGAACCGCGACAATGGCGCAAGGCTTCTCCCCAAGGGCATGGGCGCTGGTCACCATCAGGCCTCTCCGATTGACAATAACTGCAGAGGCCAACATGGTGCCCGGTGGGAAAGACCTCTGTGCCTCTTTTCCGGATTCTACCTCTTCAAGGATTTGATCAAACAAATCAGTGGATTTACAAGACGCCTCTCCCACGACAAAAAGACTGGCCACCCCGGGAAGATGAGATGAAATGGGTGTTTTGGCGTGAAGCATTGGCCCACTCAAAAAAATCCCCAAGACACAACCCAAAACGGCTCTACAATACAAAATCCGCTCCATAGATCTGCCTTTTTTCTTTATTTCTCCGAGTCGCGTCCACCATACGCGCCCCTGGCAGAAAAATCGACCCCCGAAGCACTGCGTCTCACACCCCCCCATAGACCCAAAGCTCATGAGATTTAGACCGAAGAGGGCCACCCAAAAATGTCTTAATCGAATGGCTGCTCTCGAGGTCTTAAGTCAAAATCTCAACAATCAATCCAGGGCATTTCAATCTGGAATGGTCCCAATTTAGTATGAGGGTGGGGGGTTGAAGATGCAGACTTTAGACTGTAAGTCTTTGACTCAAATGGGCTGGAGGGGCAAGCCCTCTTGTGTCTCAAGCTCAGGGGTCTTTGCGATCGGGAAAAGACTCCTTGAGCGTCAAAGCTTTTTGATACACAAGCCTTCGCGGGCTTCCAGTTTCGAAGGCAACCGCTTGGACCGCCTCTTTGAAGGGCAGATGCTTCAAGGTCTGGCGCAGCAAATCCTCCAAATCTTCTTCTCCCATTGGAGGAGGGGTGGAGGCCCCCGCCACGAGAACCGTGATCTCTCCCCGGGGCGGGATCTCTTCGACGGTTCTCAGAAGCTCCTGCAAAGTCCCTCGTCGGGTTTCTTCAAATTTTTTAGTCAGCTCTCTGGAGAGCGCTGCTGGACGAGGCCCAAAGACAGCCACCATATCCGTCAAGCTGTCTTGGATGCGGTGGGGAGATTCGTAGAAAATCAGAGTCCCAGGGATCATTGTCAGGCTTTCCAGAAGATGGCATCGAGCTTTCGATTTAGGGGGTAAAAATCCCTGAAAAAAAAAACGATCTGAAGGCAGACCCGAAACGCATAGACCAACCACAGCTGCGCACGCTCCTGGAAGAGCCGTCACTGGAATTCCCTCCTGATGACAGGATGCAACCAGTTTGTATCCCGGATCGGAAATCAGGGGTGTGCCTGCGTCACTCACAAGGGCCACGGACTGACCCGTTTTCAGAAGATTGAGGATTTTAGGGCGGACATTATCGGCATTGTGCTCATGGTAGGCCGTAAGGGACGTCTCAATCCCATAGGCACGGGTCAGGACTTGGGTCGTCCGCGTGTCTTCACAGAAAATGCGAGACACGTCTTTGAGGGTCTGAACAGCTCGGAAAGTCATATCCCCAAGATTCCCAATAGGCGTTGCCACAATCAAAAGCGTCCCCGGGGGGGTTCTTGCAGATTTGCCACCTATCAGATGTTTGCCGTCCATGGACCCGATCCCCTTGTTGACTCTGCCTCTCTCCGAACCCTATCTGAACCTTAGCGCGATGCAAGCATCCATCTCAAAATAAATAGACTGAAAGGAGGGCGCTCTTGTGGCCCAATCCCAAGGATTTTTGCTCTTTGTGACGCTGTCACCAGCTCTCAAACTCTTCTATTCTGAGAGTTGGTCTTGAATCTTTTGCGAATTCGGAATTTAAAGGAGACAGGAAACGGTCACAGAATAGAGGATGGGTATTGGATGATTAAGACAGTGATCCCTCAAGAAACGCAAAAAAATGAGACCCGTGTCGCTGGAACGCCAGAGACTGTGCGCAAACTCACAAGTTTGGGGCTCTCCGTTTTTGTGGAAAAAGGGGCCGGCGCGCAGGCTTTTTTTTCCGATGCCGATTATCAAGCGGCAGGGGCTACCCTTGCAGAAGGGCCTGCCTTATTCGATAAAGCCGATTTAGTCCTGACAGTGAACGGTGTGCCTTCTGAGGTTCTAGGAAACCTCTCTCCAGAAGCGGTTGTGATTGGCCTACTGGGTGGCCACGACGCCACGTCTCGCTTTCCTTCTCCCCTGCGAGCCTTTAGCCTAGAGCTTCTGCCCCGTATCAGCCGTGCGCAGGCGATGGACGTTTTGTCCTCCCAAAGCACTGTGAGTGGCTATTGGGCCGTGATAGAGGCTGCCCGCCGTTTGCCGTTTCTGTTCCCACTTTTGATGACAGCAGCAGGAACGTCCGCTCCGGCCCGTGTGCTTGTCTTAGGTGCAGGTGTTGCAGGTCTCCAAGCCATTGCGACAGCGAAGCGTTTGGGGGCGGTTGTGTTTGCGTTAGACGTCAGAGCCGCCGCGAAAGAACAAGTGGAAAGCCTAGGCGCCCAATTTGTAGTCGTCCCGTCTGAGTCTGAAGGGGACGACAAAAGTGGTTATGCGCGAGAAATGGGACAGGACTATCAGGTCCGCCAAGCAGAAAAACTGAAGAGCCTGCTTCCCAGCATTGATTGCATCATTGGAACAGCACTCATCCCTGGGAAACAAGCCCCTCGAATCATTGATGAAGACATGGTTTCTTTGCTGAAACCTGGGTCTGTCATCATCGACTTAGCAGCAGGGGCTGGGGGAAACTGTGGGCTAACCCAAGGGAACACCACCTTCACAACAGACGGAGGGGTCACCATCGTAGGGGAAGCGAATGCCCCCAGTCATTACCCTCAGGATGCATCTGCTCTTTACGCCCGCAATGTTCTCAATTTCGTGAAGCTTTTGGTGAGCGAAGATGGATCTTTAAAAGACAACGCCAGTGACGCTTTACTGGAAGCAACGTGTCTGGGAACCCCCTCTGTCTAGGTGATTCGTGTCTCTTTTCTGAAAGGCTTTTCTTGATGACCTCCCACTCCTCTCTTCAGACAGCGTTTGTTTTATGTGCTGGTTTTGGAACTCGGATGGGCCTTCTCACCAAGGCACGCCCCAAACCCCTTTTGTCCGTGGCGGGCTCCTCTTTTCTGGACCATATTTTAAGGGACCTGGTGGGGGCAGGTGTGCCCCATTTGATCGTCAATACCCACTATTTGGCAGATCAGGTGGAGGAAGCGCTGATCCCCTGGAGAGCCTCGTTTGAGACAATTCATATCTCACACGAACCAAAGATTCTTGGAACCGGAGGGGCCCTTGCATGTGTGCAGCCTCATCTCGCTACTCTCAACGCGAAAGCTTTCTTTGTCGTCAATACGGACACTTTATTTAGATCTCCCCATCAAACTCCCCATGGTGCGTCTATTTTCCAGAACCTGCAGACCTATTGGAACTCAGAAGAAGACACGGATGTGCTTCTGACCCTGATCTCTTCAGAAAATAGACCAAAGGGAGATTTCCAAATGAATCGGGAGAAAGGGACTCTCAGTTGGCCTGTGGGTGGAGAAAAAGCCCCGTGGATCTACGGCGGGATTGCCGTTTACAAAACGGAGCTTCTGGAGGGTCTCTCCCCTCCAACGCCCTTTCATGCGTCTTATTATTGGGATATGGCTTTGACAACAGGCGGCCTTAAAGGAATGGTCTGGGAGGGAGATTGGTTCGACCTTGGAACCCGAGAGGCCTATGAAGCATTCCACGCCCAAGCTCTTTAAAATTGGGCCCACTTCTCCTTTTCTTTTGAACCTTGCGAAAGGGGTTCTTGCAAACCCCCTTGGCGGAAAAAATCCGGAAGCGATGGCCCGCACGACAGTCTTTCTGCCCTATCAACGAGCGGTCACGGAATGGACCCGAATTTTGCGGGCGGAAGCCAGGACCTCCTCTCTCATTTTGCCAACGATTCGCTGTATGGATGAAGAAGATCCCCTGTTCGCAGACAACAATCAGGCGCTCCATTCCCTGACACGGCTTGGAATCCTAGTTCGTTTGATTCGGGCCCATCAAGACAGCCAAGCGTCCCGTGGGACTCTGCCAGCCCCCCCTATGGGGGTGACGCTGCGCTTAGCCCGCTCTCTGATCGGCATCCTTGATCAGGCTGCCATTGAAGAGGCTGATTTAGGGGGGGTGGTGGATTTGGTGGATGCAGAATTTGCCAGCCACTGGCAGATCACCCTTGATTTTTTAAGCCTGATCCTTGAAACATGGCCCAGAATTCTGGCGGACAATGGGTGGACCGAACCTTATGTCACCCATCATCACAGAACAAATGCCCTGATTGAAGGGATTCAAAAGACTGGCGACAGGCATTTTATCGTAGCAGGCTCCACAGGAACAATGCCGGCCACAGCCCGCCTCATCAAGGCCGTGAGCCTTCATCAGAATGGATACGTTGTTCTGCCGGGATTTTTGATGGAGACAGAGGCGGATCAACTCTACGGACTCTCCCATCCCTCTAGTCCCCAACATGCTTTGGCGAAACTGCTGAGGCGCCTTGAGGTGCGCCCCGAAGATGTCCAGATGTGGCCTGAGACTTTTGGAGAGTCTCCCTTGCGCCACCGCCTCCTCCACAAGGCGTTCTCAGAAACACTAACGTCCTCATCCTTAGGGGAGTCTTTCCCCACACCGCCTGTATGCCACGAGACAGACGGGATCTCATCCATCCATGTGCTCCCGTGTCAGAATGTCCATGAAGAAAGCCTGGCGATCTCTCTGATTCTGAGGGAAGCCCTTGAGACAACAGGCCTGCGGGCAACGGTGGTGACGCCAGATCCGACTCTGGCTCGGCTGATCACCCATCACATGATGCGCTGGGATGTGCGGGTCATGGATACGTGTGGGGTGCGCCTGAGCCAAGAGCCTTTGGGAACATTGGCTTTGTTTCTCCTCGACGCCCTACTGAAAGAGTGGGCCCCTGTTTCTTTGCTGGCGCTTCTGAAGCATCCTTGGGTGGCCCACAGACGCAATCCTTTGGCGAAGCGGCGATGGGTGTCTCTCTTGGAGACCCAGATTCTGCGCGGTCTGACGCCTCTTCCGGGATTGAGCCCTCTTCAGGAAGCGGCTGCTTCGAGCCCGCAGAAAAGCGTCCTCCAAAGGGGTCTTCATCTTCTTGAAGAGGCTGTGAGACCTCTGACAGACCGCTTGCCTGACGCCGTTCAAGAGGTGTCCTTCTGGACTGAGGCCCTTCAAGACAGCTTGGGATTGCTCATCGGGGATCCGGATGTTTTACAAAATGGCGCAGAGATCATAGATTTTTTTACAACCCTGAAAGAAAACGGGGGCGGCTTCGGCTCCCTGTCTCTGTCCCAATACCGAGAGGTTCTCCAGGATCTTCTGGGCCATCAAACCGCTGTCTCAAGCAAAGGATGCCATCCCCGAATTCAGATTCTAGGGCCCATGGAGGCACGCCTGATACAGGGAGATTGGATCATCCTTGCAGGGCTCAATGAAGGCACCTGGCCGTTGGGGGATGGCCTGGATCCTTGGCTGTCTCGGCCCATGCGAGACGCGCTCAAAATGCCACCACCGGACAGACGGGTGGGTCTCATGGCCCACGATTTCTGCCAAGCCCATGCTGCCCAAAAACTGTTCCTCACCCGAAGCGTGCGCACAGACGGAAGCCCCAGTCTGCCTTCCCGGTTTTTGGTGCGCCTTGAAGCGGCCAAGGAAAAGGAAGGACTCACCTTCTCTGAGGAGACCCCCTGGCTGTCTCTGGCTCGCCTTCTCGACACCCCAACGGTTCTCTCGCCTGAGCATCCCCCAACCCCCTGTCCCCCTCTCTCTGCACGACCACGGACTCTGTCTGTGACGCAGATTGAACTCTGGAGACGGGATCCCTATGCTTTTTATGCGCGCCATATTCTCAAGCTTTCCCCTCTCAAAGCATTGGAAGCAGTGCCTGATCGGGCCCTCCTCGGCATCCTGATCCATCAAGCCTGTGAGCATTTTGTGAAGCCCGAGACCCCGTTCACCCGAGAGGCTTTTCGAGCGATCGGCCAATCCTTGTGCGCCCCCTACGAACGGTTTCCGGGCGTGCGCACCTTTTGGAGCCCCCGCTTTGATCAAATTGCTGATTGGTTCCTTGTGACTGAACAGGCCAGGCGATTGACCCACCCGCCTTACGAAACCTTCACAGAATGTATGGGGTCCCTGGTGCTGCACACGGAGACAGGACCTTTCAAAATCACAGCGCGGCCAGATCGTATCGATTCTTGGGGGTACACAGGATCTTTGATCGATTACAAGACCGGAACCCTGCCTCACGAAGACAGTGTGACCGGTGGATTTTCCCTCCAACTGCCTCTGGCGGGCGCGATCGCTTTGGCAGGGGGATTTTCAGGCCTTGCCCCTTTGAAAGAGATTGAAAGCCTGGACTATTGGGGACTGGTAGGCAGAGATAAAAGCACTGTTTTGTCCCTCAAGACACCGATAGACGTCCTCATCCACCAAACTTTAAGCGGTCTGACAGACTTGATCTGTCTGTTCCACAACCCCCAAATGCCGTACCGGGCCCGGCCTTTTCCAGGCCAAGCCCTTCCTTATCAAGATTACCATCACTTGGCCCGTATTGCAGCGTGGGACTGGGAAAGTGTCTGATCCCTAGCTCTGCTCCATATCTATTTTGTTGTGGGCAAACAAATGGGCAAGGGATCGTCTATTGTTAAGTCTTGCCCAAGAACGCATCAATAGCTGAAATGCCCCTACCTCCCCATGCCTTTTTGATGTAGCCCCGGCAAAAACTTTCTTTTTGATCCTTGGGGATCCAACTATTTGCCCATACCGTGTAGGCTGGACCCTCAAGTACGCGAAATTTTTCTCCCTGAAATAGACATATAGTCCCTAATAGGTCTACAGCTGTGCTCTTGACAAGACGGCGCTTGAAAACCACGGTGTCCTCTCGAGCGAGAAGAGTCATTTGTTCACATAAATCACCCATAAATGTCATGCCCTTTCCTGCAAGGAGATTTTTGTATACTTCTAAAGGAAATTTCAGAATATTCAATTCCTTGCTGTAGCAGTAATTTCCGTAATAGTAATTTATGTGCGGGTAATGTAATTCCTTCACCCCGTCAAGGACATAGCGCACAAACGTTTCATATTGATTCTGGCCTTGAAAGGGAACTTCAACCCCAATTTGACAATTGGGATAACTCCTTCTATCTCCTGCCAAAGGCTTGAAAAAATCTGTGCTCTCTAATTCTGAATCCCCAGGATGCCAGTCTTTTGGAATGTAAAGGGTTACATCTTTGCTGCTTGTCTTGTAATGTTTGGAGAGCCAGAAGGGCAGAGTTTCTGAATCAGAGAGCCCCCTCACAAAAGTATCAATATCTAGGTAGAGATAGCGTGTTTTTTGAGGG
>JBIKIF010000005.1:0-85308 GCA_044361745.1 Holosporales bacterium
CATAATTGACAATTATTTCTAAATTTGACAAGGTTGCGAATGGTGGGAACCGTCCACCGCGCGCCGGATCTCTTAACAAAAGACAGAGACGGTTTCAGGGGGAGTGGTGCCCTAAGGGTATGAGGCTGAAGGGAGTGATGCGCTGAGGGTATGAGGCCGAGGGTGTGAGCTGAGGGAGTGAGGCTGAGGGAGTGGTGCCCTAAGGGTATGAGGCTGAAGGGAGTGATGCGCTGAGGGTATGAGGCCGAGGGTGTGAGCTGAGGGAGTGAGGCTGAGGGAGTGGTGCGCTAAGGGATGAGGCTGAGGCTAGAGGTTCGGAAGAAACATTCCCATGGGTTAAGAGGTCAGGTTTTGTGTCAACTTAAAAAAGGGCCTTGTTTGCAAAATCCCAACTGTCTTCTCAAAAAATCAGGACGCTGCGTGGGGTTCTGGCAAGTTTTGAGCGCCCGATCCTGTCCAAAGACCCCCCAGTTGAATGAGCTTCCGTCTCATCCCAGGATCGTTCAAACACTTGAACCTTCTGATAAAGCCAAACCCCTTGAACTTGAGACACAATCTCCGGGGCGACCCTCATATTTCAGACCTTCATCTCTCGGCCCCATTCCCCTCTTTGGTCTGGTTTCTCCTCAACCCCAGTCTCTTCCTTCCTAAATTAGGCAAACAGCAGACGGTTTCCACCATTCGGAAGTACGTCAAATACTGTCCAAAATGCCAATTTAAAGATAGTTTTAAATTCATAATTGACAATTTATTTTTGATTTGACAAGGTTATGAATGGTGGGAACCGTCCACCGCGCGCCGGTGCTCTTGAAAAGAGAAGAGACGCTGTCAGTGGGTATGAGGCTGAGGGTATGAGGCTGAGGGAGTGATGCGCTGAGGGTATGAGGCCGAGGGTGTGAGCTGAAGGGAGTGATGCGCTGAGGGTATGAGGCCGAGGGTGTGAGCTGAGGGAGTGGTGCGCTAAGGGAGTGAGGCCAGGTTTTGTCTCAACTTAAATTTGTTTGACTGGGGCAAGGTTCGTGTCCAGGCCCGCCTGGATTCCCCTAAGCCGGAATGACATCGATAAGAGGCCGCAGGGCTCTTCCCCGTACTCACGTTGACTCAATTGAGTATCAGGCTTCTCCAATCACTTCAATTAAAGACCCAAAAACTGCCTCTTGAGGGGTCTTTTTTTCCTCCAGCAAAAGGCGCATGGCCTGGGAAAGTTTTTCCGCACCCATCAGGGCCTCTTCAAACATATCATTCACATGATGGAGTGTGATCGGGTGTTTGGGGTAAGACAAAAAGGCGTGTCGAAACAGAGGGCATCTCTGGCTCGGGCACAGGGTAAACGATCCGATCCGTGTGTCCATCGATAAGGCGGCAAGGATATCGTAGGCGTCCCGCCTGTAACGATCAGAAATGGTGAGGTCAAAAATACCAAGGGTATCCAGGTAGCACGCATGCTGGTCCCAGTGGCTCAAAAAAGTGACATTGAAATAAAAATCATCCAGGGTGATAGACATCTGAGAATCGGAAGTGCGCTCATAGTGCCATTCATTAGAAAGAGCAAGATCTTCCATGTAATCATGGGGATTTTTTTGAGGAACCTTCTGAAGCATCAGCTTTCTTGTCATCCAGCCCCCTTGTTTACCAATTCTTAACGGTTGAGTATTCCAGAAAAAATGCCCATATGCAAGGAAAATCCCATCCCCTCTGGTTCCCGTCATGCATCTACCTCCGACGAAAGCGTAGGCATTCTGTTGTTCAAAAATTTTCTGGATGGCCATCCCCTCCCAAAGCATCTCCTCCGAAGCTGTGACACCGTTCAACACATGGTGAGATATCGATAAAGGGCCGCTGGGCAATTCCCCACTTGTACGCAGTTTGGCGTGAACTGGATCCTCAAGCCCCCTGCTGGGCCTGAGAAAGACGGCCGAAACAATGGTCAGGAGTCATGTTTTTTAAAAAAAAGTTGCTTTTCTCTCAGGGTATTTGGTAGACTCCCAATCAGTTGAACGCATTCTTGTCAAAGACCGTAGGTGCATCTGAGGGTGCTTAATGGGGAAAATCTCCTGCCTGCCGAGATTGAATGCCCTCTTTGAGATTTTCTAAGGCATGCGCTTTAGGGTTTTTTTTTGGGTCTTTTCTTTCTCGGGTCCGCATCAAGTGGGTTTGTCTTATTAACGGAAGGAAGAAAACGTGGACCGCCAATCAAAGCATATCTTTGTTGCCGATCTTCGCGAAAAACTCGCAACCGCTTCTCTGGTCGTGGTCACACGTCAGAGTGGTTTGACTGTGGCAGAAATGGATACCCTCCGGGGAGATGTTCGCGCTGCACAAGCAAAGTTGAAAGTGCCAAAAAATACCTTGGCGCGTTTGGCTTTAGAGGACTCGCCTCATGCGGGGCTTGTGTCGTTGCTCGTAGGTCCGACCATGTTGGCTTATTCGGTGGATCCGGTGGCCGCAGCTAAAGTCGTCTGCGCTTTTGCGAAGAAAAATCCAAAATTAGAAATCGTGGGGGGGATCCTGAACGGTGCTCTCCTGAATCAATCCCAAATTCAAGCCTTGGCTCAGCTGCCTTCTTTGGACGAGCTGCGGGGCACGCTTTTGGGTCTCTTTGTGGCTCCGGCCAGCAAAATCGCTCGGATCACTGCGGCGCCCGCGTCTCAGCTGGCCCGTGTGTTCAGTGCTTATGCAGCCAAATAATTTTAGTGTTTGTTACGACCCGAAAGGAAAATTAAATGTCCGCGAATCTCGAAAAAATTGTTGAATCTCTCTCCAGCCTGACCATCTTGGAAGCTGCTGAGCTTACTAAGCTTCTCGAAGAGAAATGGGGTGTGTCCGCTGCGGCTCCCATGATGGCAATGGCCGCCGCCCCAGGGGCTGCTGCCGCTCCTGTCGAAGAGAAGACAGAGTTCACCGTCACGCTTCAAGCGGCCGGTGAGAAGAAAATTGAAGTCATTAAGGAAGTTCGGGCCATTACAGGCTTGGGTCTTGCTGAAGCCAAGAAATTCGTTGAAGACGCTCCGAAGCCTGTGAAGGAAGGGGTCTCCAAAGATGAAGCTGAAAAAGTGAAGAAGCAGTTGGAAGCCGCGGGCGCCACTGTCGCTATTTCTTAAGATTGAAGGCCCCCTCAGGTTGGTGCTTGCATCACCCTGAGGGTCAATCAAAGCGAACATCCGCCATGGCTTTTGCTGTGGCGGATGTCCCTGTCCCCCTTTGATGGAGGATGGGCGTATGATCACTGAAGGGGGAACTCGTGGGACGCATTCTTTTTCTTCTGTATCAAGGACTCATGACTCTCTCCTATCCCATCGGGTGGCTCTGGATTCAGGGACGCCTTCTCAAGGGGTCTGAGGATCGTTCTAGGCTCTCTGAGCGCTTTGGGAAGACCTCCCAGGCTCGTCCGGAGGGACCTCTGGTTTGGATTCATGCCGCGAGTGTGGGGGAATCCTTGGCGACCCTTGGTCTCATTGATGCTCTTTGTTCTGCGGATCCCTCCCTTTCCATTCTTCTGACCACAGGTACCGCGTCATCGGCCCGTGTGCTGGCCCGCCCTCTTGGGAATCGCCCGCAGGTCATTCATCAAATGGTTCCTTTGGATTGGCCCTGGACGATCCGTCGGTTTATGGATCACTGGAAGCCAGATGTGGCGCTTTTTGTGGAAAGCGATTTTTGGCCGATCCTTTTGCGAGCCCCTCAGGAACGGGGGATTCCAACGCTGTTGGTGAATGCCCAGATTTCCTATGAGAGTGCCCAGAGATGGCGTTATGGGCGCTCTCTGTTGCGCTATATCTTCCAAGATCTTTCCGCTGTTTTTGCAGTGTCTGAGGCGCAGGCGGCCCGTCTTAAAGCTTTAGGGGCTCCCCATGTTCAGGTCACAGGCTCTCTCAAATGGACGGCAGCGCCTTTAGCG
Source organism: Holosporales bacterium (assembly GCA_044361745.1). GTDB lineage: Bacteria > Pseudomonadota > Alphaproteobacteria > Holosporales > CAZGKG01 > JBIKIF01. The sequence continues at coordinate 3,899 of JBIKIF010000005.1, forward strand.
GATGATGAGGCGTGTCGACAGGTTTACGAAACAGCTCTTGAGGCAGATCCTTTTTGGATGGCGGTCAGTACCCATCCTGGGGAGGAGGAAGAGGTGATCGCGGCCCATCAAAAAATCCGCGAAGCGTTTCCACGGGCCCGTCTGATTTTGGTGCCGCGGGCGGTGGATCGTGTCCCCCGGGTTCAGGCCCTTCTTCAGAAAGCGGGCCTAACGTTTATCTGTCATAGCAAAGGGGTGGACGCGCTCCAATCTTCTTTTCCCGATGTGTTTTTGGTGGACGGGATGGGGAAGCTCGGTCCTTGGTTTCATATGAATCCTATCGCCTTTATAGGGGGGTCTTTGGTGCCGCGGGTCGGGGGTCACAATCTGATTGAACCGGGACTGTTGGGGGCGGCCCTTCTCCATGGACCTCGGGTTCAGAAACAACAGGATATTGTTGACCTTTTTCAGGCCCACCATGCCAGCAAGCAGGTGGCAGATGGGGCAGAACTTGCAGTCCAAGTGCAAGCCCTCTTGGAGGATCCAAGCTCTTGTCAAGATTTGCGCGATCGGGCGCTGACTTTGGTCACGGCCCAAAAGGCAAAAGTTTTGAAGATATTGACGGAGGCTCTGCTGCCTTTGCTTCACAAAAAGGCGTAAGCTTCCCGATGAAGGCCCCGTCTTTTTGGTGGCGACCTGAGGTCTCCCTTCTCTCCCGTCTCCTCTCCCCTTTGGGGTCTTTGTATGGATGTCTGAGTCGGGAGGTGTATCGACGTCGCTGTCTTCGTCAAGTGAAAGCCCCCCATCCTGTGATCTCCGTGGGGAATTTGGTGATGGGGGGGGCAGGGAAGACCCCTGTTGTTCTGTCTCTTGTGTCTTTTCTACGGGAGAGGGGCTGCTCTCCCATTGTGCTGACGCGGGGCTATGGGGGGCGGGAAAAGGGACCCCTTTGGGTGAATCCTGATCTCCACACGTTCTTCGATGTGGGGGATGAAGCCCTCTTGTTAGCACGGGCGGCCCCCACCATTGTCAGTGCCTGCAGGGCGGAGGCCCTGAGGCTGGGTCCTTTTCCGAACAACACCGTGTGGGTTCTCGATGACGCCCACACCCATGCCTCCCTTGCCAAAAATGTGTCCTGGGTGGTGGTCCGTCCTGGTCAGGGGTTTGGAAATGGGCGCTTGTTTCCTTCAGGTCCGTTGCGAGAACCCCTTCAGGAGGGCCTCGCCAGAGCGGACGCCCTTGTTTGGCTTGGAGGTGGGGCGCCTCTCCCCCCCTCTATCCCTGGGGATCTGACGGTTCTCAGGGCATCCCTTCACCCCACCACCTCTTTGCCCAAGGGGACCAAGGTTTTGGGATTTGCAGGCATCGGCTATCCGGAAAGCTTTCGCCAAACTCTCGAGGCCCTGGGCTTGGACAGTGTGGGATTTGAGGCTTTTCCTGATCACTACCCTTACAAGGGGGCTGATCTGAGGCGTCTTCAACACAGGGCCGACAGGGCAGGGGCCTTGCTTGTGACAACAGACAAAGATCGGGTGCGCCTCCCCCCAGCGTTCAGGAAAAATATTCAGACAGTAGCGCTTCAGCTGGTTTGGGAGGATGAAGCTCAGGTGATGGGTGTTTTAACCTCGCGCATTCCGGCTTTAGTATGAGTCTCAGGAGGGCAACGTTGATATCTTACCCGTTCCTTTATTCGGAGAGGCTTGTGAATCGGGGTTTTGCTTTTTCAATTGGGGGCAGCTGACCTTCTTTCCCACTGAAAAGAGTTCTGGCTGTGCTCACCGAATGAGGGGAAGCTGGGGCCCATTTGGCAGAAGAGCTTTTCATTAGCGGACGACGTCTTGCAAGACTGTCTTTGGGTGCAAGGGGGGCAGGGGGGCTTTCTAACCATGGCTTGAGAGGACTTGCAGGGCTGGATGAGGAGGAAGATAAAACTTTTTTAAGCCGTCGATAGTGGGTGGGTCCTCTTCTCAAGGGAGTCTCAGAAAACTTTCTGAAAGAGTCTTCTCCCTGTGAGGTTTCGGAGTCCGATAGAGGAAAGGAAGATTTTTGTTGATTAGGCTCAACAGGGAAGGGCTCTTTGGGTTCCAAGAAGATCATGCACTATAAAGAAAATTGTCAAAACAAGGAGTAAATATGATTTTATATTTTTATTCATTGTCAAAAACTCCCCAAATAATCAGAGATAAAATCAATTCTCATTATATTCTCATTTTTTGTTATTTTGGCAAAAATATTCAGAGGCATTTGCTAGTTGAGACAAATGGCTTGAAGATGCTTGATTTAGACATTTTGACGTCTTTTTCGGTTTCTTAACGAAAAAAAAATTTTTATTGATCAAAAAGAATCGATGTCAATGAAATGTGTAGAGCAATGATTCGCAAGACAAATCCAGATTTTTCCAGGCTTTTGACTTATTACCGCCAAGAGATGGCCTATCTCTTGTCCTCAGGGCAGCTGTTTGCAAAAGCGTATCCAAGAATTGCTCAAGGGTTGGATTTTAGCCATAAGGGGTCTAGTGATCCTCACGTGGAACGCCTTTTAGAATCTTTTGCTTTTCTGACGGCAAAACTCCAACTGAATTTGGAGGATGAACACACTTTCTTTTCATCCGCGTTACTTCAGGCGCTCTATCCTCAACTTGTCTCTCCCATTCCGTCCTGTGTGATGGTGAAGACTGCGGCCATTCCCCAAATGGCCCAAAAGCTTGCAGGGACAATCATCCCAGCCCGCACCCAATTAACAGCGACATCAAACAGTGGCGAAAGTTGTGTGTTCCAAACCACCATGGCCACTCAAATATGGCCCCTGGAAGTGGTAGAGGTGGGCTATGATCGTGTTCACAATCATCAAATCACCCCCAATCATTTGATCAAATCACCCTGGCTTTTTAAGGTGAGGATTCGCTCAACGGTGGGGTCCTTTAAAGGTCTCGACATCAACACCCTGCAGTTACACCTTGGGGGGGATATTCTGACAGCCCTCACCCTTTTTAGGTGGCTGAATACTTATGATCCTTACGCCCCAACTCCTGTGTTTGTCCAAAAAGAGTCGGATGGTCCTTTGACGCTCTTAGGAGAGAAGCCCTTTAAGCCTGTCGGTTTTGATGAATCAGAAGCTTTGGTTCCGTCTCCCATGCAGTTGACATCAGGACACCGACTCCTTCTTGAGTATTTTATGTTTCCAAGTAAATTTTTATTTATAGAAATTGAAGAGTTTTCAAAAGCCTTTTCGGGTGTTCAAGGAGACGAGATTACTCTGTTTTTTGCGTTAGGCCCCCAGGCCTATCCCGAAAAATGGCCGATGGTCAAACAAAACGTACAGATTGGATGTGTGCCAGCGGTGAATCTGTTTTTTAAAACAGCAGACCCGATCCGTGTGGATCATCAAAAAATGGAATACCGTCTGTTCCCAGATCGCAGAAGAGAATCAGCCCTTGAAATCCACAGTATTTTAAAGATTTCATCTGCCACAGATATGCGGACTCCCGCTCAAATTTATGAGCCTTATTTTTCCTATACCAATCAAACTCCTAGAAAGGGAGGGTGTTTCTGGGTCCAAAAGCGTGTTCGCTGTCGTTCCAAAGAAATTCCAGGTACAGACTTAATGCTGTCGTTTGTGGATGAAAACTTTCACACCAAAACACCTTCGGATATGACGATTTATGCCCACACCCTCTGCACAAATAGACGGTTTGCAGAAAAACTTCCTGTCGGCGCCACTTTGGATCTCATGGGGGATTTTGCAGGTATTAAGGCGGTCACCATGGATCGTCCCACCCCGTCCGTGATGCCCGCAATGGATGGTGAAACCCAGTGGCGCTTGATCAGTCATCTCTCTCTCGACCATTTAGGTGTCTGCACGCAAACGGGAAGTATTGAGCCCTTACGAGAACTATTACGCCTCTATAACGTTGGGCAAAGTTCCATGGTTGGCGTGATCGAATCCATTCAAAGCTTAACGGTTAAAACAAGTATGGGGCGTATTGGAGTCGACGCATGGCGAGGATTTGTTCCTCTCCTCTCCCTCTCTCTCACGATCGATGATGTTCGGGCAAACACCCAAGGATACTTTCTTTTGAATATGATTTTACACGAATTTTTCCGCTCAACGGCAGGCTTTAACACCCTTGTTGAAACTCAGATGATCTCCCAATCGACTGGTCGCCTTTTCAAAAAATGGCTGGCTAAACCCTGTACGAATCGACTCATATGACAGCTGAAAAACCCGCCGTCAGGCCCCTTGAAGAGATTCTCATCCAAGAACCCTACCGATTTGAATTTTCTCAAGCGGTTCGGCTTCTCCATTCCTTCAACCCCTCCGCAGTTCCTCTGGGGACAAGTATCGATCCCCAGAAAGAAGTGGCGTTTTTTAAATCACGGATTTTTCTATCAGCGCCCCCGAGTGATCTCTATCGCATCAGACTCTTGTCCGAGGTCAAACCATCCAGGCCTTCCTGGCCCCTTGCGCATCGTCAGCTGTTGCTGTGGCACACGCCTTCTTCTCTGCCATTGCTCACCTATCAGGGCCCCTGGGTTCGAGGCAAGGTCGTCACCCCTCTTCATCGTGAGGGCAAAAGCGCTCTTGAGGTTCAGGTCAATTTTCTTGGGATCGCTGGTGTCCAAGGCCCCTTGCCTATTGCCTATACAGAAATGATTTGTGATCGTTTGAGGAGTAAAGATGCGGTCACGCGTGATTTTCTGGATCTCTTTAACCATCGCCTTCTGTCTCTTTTTTATCGGATCGAACAAAAATCAAACCCAGCGCTTCAAAACGTCACACCTGAGAAAACCCCGTTTGGAAAAGCTCTGGTCAGCTTGATCGGCGTTGGTTCGAGCCCAGCATTTGATACAAGAGCTCTCCTCAACTACACCCGCTTTTTTTGGAAAAAACCCCATACATCTGAAAGCCTCAAGACAATTCTCCAAGATTACTTCGGTCATCCCGTGAAAATCTTAGATTTCCAAGGTCGTTGGTTTCATTTAGAGAGAGATCAACGGACCTGCCTCAGGGTCATCAATCCCCAGAACACGTGCCTTGGCCACACGGCAGTTCTCGGTAGGCGTGTGTGGGCCCAAGACCAAGGCATTGGCGTTTGTCTCACGATCAAAACTCCTAAAGAATTCCTCGATTTTCTTCCAACGGGAAGCTTTTTCAACGTTTTAAAACAGTTGACGTGTTGCTATGTGGGCGCCAGATACCATATTCGGTTCGGCCTGAAGCTGATCCAAAAACCCGCCAGTCAACTGGGGAAAAAAACCCCATTTCCCTTTCGATTGGGTTGGACCAGCTGGCTTTTAGAAAAGCCTTCCTGTGACGATGCAGGGTGGATCAGCGTCACGGATCCAGAAGAGAGCGCCCAGAGGAATTTCTTTTATGGTTGAGAGAGGGAGGATTCACCTATTGATTGAACGGGGTAACAACCTCAGATCAGCGCAAGCAGTTGATCTGAGGTTAGAATAGCTATGGCTCAGAGCTTTGTTCAAAGAGGATTGTTTTCTTTCTGGGCACGGATGAGTGTTCTAAGGGAGAGAGGCAAGATGCCTCCATTTTTTACAATCACTAATTCTCCTGGGCTTCGAATGTCTGAATAGATAGGGATCAGTTGGAATGTTTTTTCAGAGGATTGGATCCGCAGAGTTAACAGAAGTTTTTCTGAAAACGAACCGACCAGCCCCAAAATATCAATTATCTCGTCTCCTTGAAGATTGAGATCCTGGCGGGTCATTCCCTTTTGAAACAACAACGGAAGAATTCCCATGCCGATGAGATTGGAGCGGTGGATACGCTCAAAACTTTCTGCAAGAACGGCATGCACCCCTAAAAGTTTTGGTCCTTTGGCTGCCCAGTCTCGAGACGATCCGGATCCATACTCTTTCCCCGCGATGACGATGAGGGGTGTTTTGCTTGCCTTGTAACGCTCCGCTGCTTGAAAAATTGTCAGTGTCTCTCCTGACGGACTATGTTTTGTATACCCTCCTTTTTTCAGGGGGCTGAGCTCATTTGAGAGTCTGGGATTTGCAAATGTGCCACGAACCATGACGGAATGGGCGCCTCGGCGGGCTCCATAAGAGTTGAAATCTTTCTCTTGAACACCACGCTCCTTCAGGTAAATTCCGGCGTCGCTGTCTGGAGCGATGACACTTGCGGGGGAGATGTGATCTGTCGTAATGCTGTCACCAAGCATCACCAGGATACGGGCCCCCTTGATATCCTCAAGAAATGCAGGGACAAGAGGCAGAGTCTCAAAATAGGGGGCTTGTTCAATGTAGGTGCTTTGAGGGTCCCAGGGATAAGACCCATCACGAGGTGTGTCCAGAGCCTCCCATTCCGCTGTTCCGGACGTCAGCTCTGCCGTATTCCGTTCATATAAATCTTTGGTTAAAGCGCGGGTGATGGCTTTTTGAATCTCTTCCGTTGTGGGCCAGATGTCTTTGAGAAAAATCTTCTTTCCTCGAGGTCCGGTTCCGATAGGTGTGGTGGTCAAATCCGTGTATAAAGTACCCGCAAGAGCAAAGGCCACAACGAGGGGAGGGGAGGCGAGATAATTCAGCTTGACCAGAGGATGAATCCGTCCTTCAAAATTTCGGTTTCCGGATAGGATCCCGCAGACCGTGAGGTCTTTTTCCTGGATTTGTTGGGAAATTTGAGGGTTGAGATCTCCTGAGTTTCCAATACACGTGGTGCAGCCATAACCAACCACCTGAAAACCAAGGGCATCTAAGGCCACATCGAGCCCAAGAATTTTCAGATAATCGGTCACCACTTGACTCCCTGGTGCCAGGGATGTTTTGACCCATGGTTGGGAGGTGAGGCCCAATTCCACTGCTTTTTGGGCCAGAAGTCCTGCCGCAATCATGGCGGTGGGGTTGGAGGTATTGGTGCAGCTTGTAATGGCCGCAATCACTAGATCTCCATGGCAAAGCTCATCCGGAGTCTTGGAGCACCCTTTGGTGGGTAAATGATCCTCCAAAGAAGCGCTCAAATCAGATAAAAACACCCGATCTTGAGGACGCTTGGGGCCCGCCAGAGTAGGGCGAATGGTCTCTAAATCGATGTCAATGGTTTGAGAAAAAAGGGGTTTTGTGGATCCCCTCCAGAGCCCTTGGGCTTTGGCGTAGGCCTCTAGGAGATCGACGGTCTCTGGAGGTCGGCCTGTCAGTTTGAGATAATCCAACGTCAGGTCATCCACCGGAAAGAAGGCGCAGGTTGCCCCAAACTCAGGGGCCATGTTGGCCAGGGTCGCCCGATCTGGCAAGGGGAGGTGATCCAGTCCATCCCCCCAAAACTCTACAAATGCCCCTACGACTCCGGATTTTCTTAAGATATGGGTTAAGGTGAGGACAAAGTCCGTCGCCAGAACTCCGTCTGGGAGGTGGCCATTTAAACACACGCCAACGACCCTTGGGATGAGCAAACGGAGGGGCATTCCCAACATCGCCGCTTCTGCTTCAATCCCTCCGACCCCCCAGCCTAAAACCCCCAGGGAATTGATCATGGTGGTGTGGCTGTCGGTCCCAATCACTGTGTCTGGGTAGACCAGGTTGTCTTTGCTGACATGAATACCGGGGGCCAAACACTCTAAATTGATTTGGTGACAGATTCCTTTCCCTGGAGGAATGACGCGAACCCCTTGAAAGGCTTCCGCTCCCCATTTGAGAAGGGAGTAGCGTTCGTGGTTCTGACGAAATTCAAGCGCTTGATTTTGGCTGAGAGCTTCCTGTGTGCCAGAGAATTGGGCGACAACGGCATGGTCAATCACCAGGTCAACCGGGATTTTCGGTTGAATTTTGAGGGGGTCCAAGCCGAACGAACGGCTGGCATCTCTTAAGCTCGCCAGGTCGACCAGGGCAGGGACGCCAGTAAAATCTTGCATCAGAATGCGGGATGGGTAAAAGGAGATTTCTGTGTCTTCGCTGCCCCCTGAACCCCATGTCATCAGGGCTTGCAGAGCAGGTCCATTCGCTTCTGACGGATGGCGCAGCAAACCTTCAGCCAAGATTTTTAAAGACACGGGCAAGGATGATAGATTGGGTTTGGCTTCTTGGGATTGCCAAAATGCCTCAAGATCACACATCACATAATCACGTCCATGAACTGTTAGGATTGAGCGGTGAGACATTGTTGTCCTCTCTGGGCTTAGCGCTATGTGGAGAAAATTCTAAACAAAATCTAGTTTTTTTCAATATTTTGCATGATTTTTCTAGACAATAGAAAGCCATCAGCAGCGCAAAATAGTTTGAATCTTAAAAATAGCCACACAATGGGTTCAAAAAAATCCTACACAGAATCTAAATGGGTTTGAAGGGGTGAAAATAAGCACGTTGGATTTTGACCCGCTTTAAAACACCTGGTCCAAAGAATTTTTGCCCAATGCGCAGAAGACGTTTTTCGAGAGACTTGATTGAAGCTGTGTAGCCTGTTTGCCAAAAAAGACTCAGAATCCCGTAAAGATCTTCAAAAAAAGCACTGCGGATGCGGGGCCAGTTCTCTTGAATGATTGCGGCGGAGACCGCTGTATTGGCTTCTAAAGCTGCCTCCATCCCAAACAGCGCCCCTGGGCCAGATCCATCGAGGAGCACCAATCGAAAAGGCTCCATTGTCATGGACAATTGTGCTTTAAATTTTTCTTTAGGATCCTTAATGGATATACGATCTTTTTTCGGGGCTTCGTTTGGTTTGCTTTCGAGAGGGGAGGCTTTCTCTTGCCCCCAAGCACTCTGTTCATTTGAATGGCTCAGGAAGCACAGTGTGAGAAGGAAGAGGTTACGCAGGGAAATCGCTTTTTGACGAAGGATTAGACTCATTGGCGATGGGCCTCACGTGGGTTGCAACTTTATCCAAAACAGCATTCACAAACTTTGGCTCACGGCCATCAAAAAAATCACGGGCCAAAGAGACGTATTCATTAATCAGCAAAGGGACGGGGACATCAAAATGGTGAGCCAATTCGTAAGTGCCCGCCCGAAGAATGGCCCTCAGAATTGTCTCAAGCCGATCCATGCGCCAGCCTTCCGCCAGAAAGGGGGAGATTGTTTCATCAAGAGTCTCTTGATGGGACGTGACCCCCATAACCAATTCCTGAAAATACGCACGATCTCCTAAAATTCCCTTTTCAGAAAAATAAGTTGCACAGGGTTTTTCAAAAAAATGCTCTTCAACCAGGTGAGGGCGCGTGCCTATTTTATCAACTTGATAAAGAGCCTGCACCACCATGAGGCGGGTGGCCCGTCGCATCTTTAGGGCCTTTTTAAGGGCGGGGTCAGATGGGGTGCGACCAGAGGTTCGCCCTTTCGGCTCGGGCGTCTCGTCTATTGAGGCTGATCCCATGAGGGGAGTGTCACGTTGATCCTCTTCCGTCATACCTTGTCCTTTAACCCACAGTCTTCTAACATCAGCGCAGACTTCATATTACCTGGGTTTACGTTCTCTGCCCAGCCCGTTTTAGCTCATTTGCTTTTGAGAAGGTTTTTTTGTGAATCTGTTTCCTTTGGAATATATCCCTGGTCTTGTTTGGAAGATGCTTTCTGTCATTGGATTTGCAGGGGCGACCCTTCTTTTGTACGAGATTCAGAGAACAGAACCGGCGCTGTCCCCGGTTCAGATCTCGTTTTTCCAAAGCAGCCTTCCCCTTGTTTTTATGCTGTTGGTCAACAGGAAATTTTGGGGCAAAGGACTTGTCTCTTTGGGTCTCACAGGGAATCCGAAGAACGCTCTTCTCCGGGCAACCTGTGGTGTGTTCGGGTTTCTCAGTTGGACTTGGTCCTTGAAACTTCTCCCCCTCGGGGTGGCCGCAAGCTTTCGTTTGCTGGGACCTGTGGTGACCTTTTTGGCCGCCGTTCTTTTTTTGAAAGAAAAACCGTCTTGGGGGGTGTCTGTGGCTTTGGTCCTGTCTCTGATGGGATCAGGGTTTTTAGCCCATCGTGAAATCGCGGCCCTTCATCTGTGGGCGCCAGGATCTTGGGCCAATTTTTTGGCCCTGGGGATTCCTCTATGCACCCTTGTGGCGTTCGCGGGTGCGAATCTGTTCGGGAAGCGTCTTTTAAGCGGGGAGCGGGCCGTCTCCCCTGTAGAAGCCACCCTGTCCCTTCTGCTCCTGTCCAGCTTTTCTTTAGGGATTTTGGTGATGCCCCTATGGGTTTGGCCGTCCCCCAGGCAGTGGCTTGTTCTAAGTCTGGTGGGGGGTCTGGATGCGTTTGCTCAGTGGTCCCTGAGCCAAGCCTTGCACCTCAGCCCCCTTTCGCTGATTTCCCCCTTATCGGTGTGGCGTTTTGCCCTTCTGGCCTTAGGCAGTGTATTCATTTTCCACGAACCCCCAAGACCCGAATTGTGGCTCGGGATCTTGGTGATGCTGGGGATGACCGCTCTTTTAATGCGGGGACGGTGACTGGGCTAGGATTTACTTTTCATGCCTTTTTTGACATCTGGAACATTATCTAACGCTTCCCTGGCGTTTGTAGAAATTTTAGATAAAACCTGTCCTTTGTTATATGCATGAATCTTTTTGTACAAATTCCCAAGAATATTGTCTATTTTATCATTTTTGAGGCTGTCTATTTTGTCACCTTTGAGGCCGCTAAGCCAAAGGATCCGATCATTTAGCTTGCTTATACTGTCATTTTTGGCGAGGTCAACCATGCTTTGAATCAAAATATTTTCGAGGGGTGTTAATCTGCGAAAAATAGGTTGAATCATCGTCGGTTTATATGTTTCGCTTTGAAGGAGAGCCTCTGCCCATTGTTGTTTTTTTGAAGGTTTATTCTGCTTGGGAGAAAATCCAACAAATATCTTTGTGCCCGCGTTACACATGATATCGTTAAACGTCTCTAGATTTTGACGATCTTTAGATGTTTCTGGCTTGAGTTCTGGGTGAATATCAAGAAAATATTGCCAGAGGGTATCGTTCTTTTGAATTTGTTTTTTCAACTCATTGATTAAGTGTTTTCTAAAATTTTTATGACCATGTCCTTGAAATAATATTTTTTTGAAATTCTCCATATAAGGATTATTGAATTTTTCTTGATCTATATCCAGAACTATATCCTTAAGAAGACTAAGACGTACTGCATAAACAGCCGCATTTTTAGGGGTGAAATTTTTGTTACCCTCATAGACCCATTTGGATGTGATCGCGCGGGCATCTGTTTCAATGATTTTTTTCCAAGCCTCTTGTTCATACGCATTGAGATTTTCGATTTTGGGGAAAAGTAATTCAGTCATCCCTTTTTCTGTTATCGTTTTGTTTTCCATTAGATAATCTGTGAAAACTTCGTAAATATCTGATGCCAAAATTTGATTTTGAGAATCTTTTTTTTTTCCAGATTCTTTGTGTGATTTTCTCAAAAAAACCAGGTCCTTGAATGAAATGATCTAATTCCTTTTTAACTTTTTGTTCTGAAGTTTTTTTGAGTAAGGCTTCTTTCTTGGCAGCAGCTTTTTCTTGGGCTTCTTTTTTCTCGGAAGCTTCTTTTTTCTTGGCAGCCTCCTCGAGAGCAGCTTTTTCTTGGGCAGCTTTGATGTCGGCGTTAGCCTTTTTCCTGGCAGCCTCCTCGAGAGCATCGGTTTCTCGGGCTGCTTGGAGTGCCGGGGGTGAAGGAGCTTTTCTTGTAGGCTGCAGCTGACGATTCTTGGGCGCAAAGTCTTGAGGAAAACGTGTAGAATCCGTGGATTCATCGCCAGAGAAATATCCATCATCAAGATCTGTCATTCCACGAGTGAGTTTGCTTGGGTTGTTTTGATAAATGGCTCGATTTCCCACGCGCAATTCGCTCGTTCCAGCCCAGGTTCCCCCGCTTGTCATCAGCATCAGAGTCGCAAGTGTCAAGGTTTTTTTTGTCATAATGGTCATTCCTTGTCCTTCAGTCACATAGATTTGATGTTGCGTTGGCCTGGGTCTTGAAAAGGTGGGCGTTCAAGCAAGTGTCGCTACGGGCACTTCAAAGCCCTATTTTTTCTTTTGCCCTTTTGAGTTGCCCCCTTTCTTCAGTCTCTCCAAGATGGAGGATGAGAATCCGCCAGAGCTCTTTGGAGGCTTCTTTTGTGTTCCCTGACTCATAAACTTCTCCCTTAATATTGCAGTTATTTATTGTTCATTCATTTTGTATTTTAAATAAAATAAATAGTCTTTCAAACTCTTGTCACAAAGGGGCGGAAAACACAGAGAAAATGCTTGGCAGGGGAGGGCGGTCGCTTTATAGTTGAGGGGTAATTTGACTAAGGATACCCATGGCTCAGAAACAGACCGAGAAGCAGGATTACTATAAGACGTTAAACGTTCCCCGGGACGTCTCCCCTGAAGCCCTCAAAAAGGCTTACCGTAAGTTAGCGATGACTTATCACCCGGATAAAAACCCCGGGGATCAGAAAGCGGAAAGCACCTTCAAGGAGATTTCAGAAGCTTACGAAGTTCTGAGTGATCCCCAGAAGCGGGCGGCCTATGACCGAATGGGCCACCAAGCGTTTGAAGGGGGATTTGGGGGCGGGGGACAGCCTGGGGGCTTCTATTCTGAAGATGGGGGTGGCTTCGACCTCTTTGAAGATATGCTAGACGAACTCATGGGGGGAGGCCGAGGGCGCAAACGCACCCATCAAGGGGGGGCTGCCCGCGGTTCTGATCTTCAATTTGACATGGAAATCAGCCTGGAAGATGCCTTTAAGGGGATGAAGACGGAAGTCAAGCTTCCCACATTGGCTGTCTGCGGGGAGTGTAAAGGGTCTGGGGCTGAGAAGGGGTCTCAGCCTATCACGTGCCCCACCTGCAAAGGAAAAGGGGCCATTCGTTCCCAACAGGGCTTCTTTATGATGGAGCGGACGTGCCCCAATTGTCAGGGCGCTGGGAAAACTATCGCGAACCCCTGTCGCAGCTGTAGTGGCTCGGGTCGGGTGCAAGAAACCAAGACGTTGTCTGTGTCCATCCCTGCGGGGGTCGATACGGGCTCGAGACTTCGCATGGGGGGCGAAGGAGAATCGGGGATGCGCGGAGGCCCTGCAGGGGACCTCTATATTTTCATCAATATTCGTCCCCATCCATTGTTTCAGAGGGAAGGCCGAGATATGCATTGCCGTGTCCCGATTTCCATGGTGACTGCTGCCCTCGGTGGAACCATTGAGGTGCCCACCATTGAAGGGGGGCGGGTCCGTCTGTCGATCCCAGAAGGGACTCAGTCGGGTCATAAATTCCGCGTCAAAGGGAAAGGGATGTCTGTTTTGAAGGGAACCTCCCGGGGGGATCTTTATATCCATGCGCTTGTGGAAACGCCTGTGCATCTGACGAAAAAACAGAAAGAGGTCTTGGCAGAGTTTGACGCATCTGGGGATAATGATAAAAGTAACCCCCATGCCACCAGTTTTATTGCCAAAGTTAAATCTTTCTGGGAGGGGCTGAAGGGCAGTTAATCTCAGTCCGATGCGTGCATCTGACTGAGTAAGTGATCCTAAGTTGCGATGAACATACCTATCAATGACGCCCTCCCGGGGCTGGAGTTTCTGAGAGCTCGATCGCTTTGGAAACTCTCCATCTGGGATCTATGGGTAGAAAGTAGACGCAGAACGCAGACAGCCTGGAAATAGATACCGGCTCAAGGTTCGTACCCAAGCAAAGCCTGGGTTCACCTCAGGCCGGCATGACGTCGAAGGGGCCGGAAGAGCAGCTTCATTTGTGCGCTCTTAGTATGAAGTGTGTCCCCATCGCTCGACGGAGATAACCCACGAGGACATGCGCAGGGCTGCAAGAATTTCTTGAAACTGTTGGAGATTGTGCACCTCAAGATCGACAAAGAGTTCAAAAAAATCTCCATGGCGACTTCGGATTTTGAGATTAAGAATATTGGCGCACGCTTTGGCAATGAGGGTTGTGAGGGTCGCGAGAGCGCCCGGCTGATTGACTAAAGTGAGAGCGAGCCGCCCGACGTATTTATTCGTCGGGCGCAGAGTGTTTTTCCAAGAGAGATCCAGAAAGTCTTCAGACGAAATGTCAACGGCGGCAAGGTGCTCACAGTCCTGGGTATGAATGGTCACGCCTTGGCCAACGGTCATCACCCCGACAATCCTATCGCCTGGCAAGGGATGACAGCACGGGGCGTAGTGAATGGCCATTCCTGGGATGAGCCCCTGAATCGGGAGTTTAACCGTCGCTTTGGATTTGTCTGGGTCTGGCTCTTTGGTGATTTGTGATTTTTTTTCAAAAAATTTGAGTTTTTCGGGAAAGAGCTGGCACACAAGGGTCTGGGGCTGGAGTCCTCCAGACCCAACCCGGGCAAACAAGCGCTCGAGAGTCTCACATTCAAAGGCTTCTAGGTGGGGAAGCAGTATGTCTTCGGCGAAGGAAACGTTTGCTTCTGAGAAGGCTTGAAGCAACAGAGATCGACCCAATTGCACGAATTCTGCCTCTTGTTTGTGTCGAATAAAGCGACGAATATTCGAGCGCGCTTTGGCCGTCACGACCGAATGTTCCCAAGCAGGGGAGGGGGACTGAAGGGCGGAGGTCAAGATTTCCACCTGATCCCCATTCATCACACGGGTGCGCAAGGGCACCAATCGTCCATTCATTTTCGCCCCCACACATGTGTTCCCAACCCGTGAGTGGACGGCGTAGGCAAAATCAATGGCGTTAGCGCCTCTTGGCAGAGTGATGAGACTCCCTTTGGGGGTGAAACAAAAAACCTGATCCGGGAACATCTCAAGACGGGTGTGGGCAAGAAACTCTTCGGGGTTTTCCGCATGCTCCAGTAAGTCAAGAAGCTCCCGAATCCATTGGTATTGATTTTTTTCAGGCTGGAAACCTTGCTTGTATTGCCAGTGGGCTGCGACCCCCAAATCTGCCACTTGATTCATGGCATGGGTGCGAATCTGAATTTCCACCCGTTTTTGGAGCGGGCCGATCAGGGTGGTATGGAGGGATTGATAATGGGTGTTCCGAGGCAAGCTGATGTAATCCTTAAAGCGTCCCGGGACAATGGCGTAATGACTGTGAAGCGCTCCTAACACTTGGTAGCAGGTGGGTATTTCCTCCACGAGGATACGAAAAGCCATAATATCAGAGAGCTGCTCAAAAGACCGGTTTTTCCTCTGCATTTTTTGCCAAATAGAATAGGGGCGTTTTTCCCGACCTAACACAGTCCCTTGAATGTGATGCTTCTCTAAAAGCGTTTCCAGTTCTTGAACAACCAAAGGGAGGGCGTCCGCGTCCTGGGAATGCAAAAAACTGAGACGAGAGAGAATGGAGAGACGGGCAGACGGGTTCAGCTCCGCAAAGGAAAGGTCTTCAAGCTCATCCTTAAACGACCGAAGCCCCACACGTTCAGCCAAGGGGGCGTAGATGTCCAAAGTCTCCCTGGCGGTTCGGCGCCTTTTTTCCTCTGAGGGTATGAAATGAAGGGTGCGCATATTGTGGAGGCGGTCCGCCAGTTTGACTAAAAGAACCCTGATGTCAGAAGACATCGCGAGGAGTAATTTTCGGAATTGTTCGGTTTGCTTTGCCTGCTCTGAGAGGACCTCCACATGGGTGAGTTTTGTGACGCCATCCACTAGAAAAGCCACCTCTTTTCCAAATAATGTCCGAATTTCCCCTAAGGTTACTGTGGTATCTTCAACCGTATCATGGAGGAGGGCTGTGATGATGCTCGCCGTATCCAGATGCATGGAAATGAGAATCTCTGCCACGGCGACCGGATGGGTGAAGTAAGGCTCTCCCGATGAACGCACTTGATCTGCGTGGGCCTTCTTCCCAAAGGTATAAGCGCCCCGAATCAATTCTGCATCCGTATCTTTATCGTACAGGGCAATTTTCTCCAGCAAAGCATCTGGGCAAAGAGAGGAGGATGCTTGTGAATTGGAAGAGGCTGCCATGAGATCAGATTTCTTATCCATGGTTTAAATCATATCAAAAATGACAAGACAAAGCCACGGGAAGCTATGGG
This sequence comes from Holosporales bacterium, assembly GCA_044361745.1. Classification (GTDB taxonomy): domain Bacteria; phylum Pseudomonadota; class Alphaproteobacteria; order Holosporales; family CAZGKG01; genus JBIKIF01. The sequence continues at coordinate 19,792 of JBIKIF010000005.1, forward strand.
CGGGAAACCGTTCCATCTCACCTCAGGGGTGACAAAAAAGGACTGATCCTCTGTCATCATCAAGCTGCTTTCTGAGCTTGATGACCGTTTCATTTTTTTAATCTTCAAGGATGTTTGAATAAGGATTAAATTAATCATTTTTTAAGAAAAATAATATATACTGTTTTCTTCAAACACAGAAAATAGAAAATAGACTCAGGAAGGTCGTTGATTCTTCTCAAAAACCTTCTTGCGCAAAGACCCTCTTGACCAGAACCAAGGTTCCGGCATTCTGTAAACCAGATGGGGAGGGAGACGGTGGTGAATTCCCTCAAGGTTTAGATAGGGTTGTGCAATGGATATGCAGCCGCTTGCGCCGATAGTGCAGGCTCATTTTTCGATGTGGGACATTTTTGTCCAAGCTGATTTTGTGGTCAAAAGCGTGATTTTGATTTTGGTTGGCGCGTCTCTGTGGTCGTGGACCATTATTTTTTCCAAGCTGATCCGGATGGCGCGCCTCAGGGTGCTCGCGAATGCTTTTGAGGAAGCTTTTTGGTCTGGCGGATCTTTGGACACCCTTTATGAGCGTTTTGTGAAGCGGACCCAGGATCCCATGTCCGCTGTTTTTTCTGCAGCCATGGGGGAGTGGCGTCGTGCCACAGGCCGACGGAAGGGGAAGGATGGGCATAAAAGTGCTCTGCACGACCGGATTGAGCGGATCATGCAGGTGACCGTGAGCCGGGAAATGGAAGCCCTGGAAAAATACTTAGGATTTCTGGCTTCTGTCGCATCGATGGCTCCTTTTGTGGGTTTGTTTGGGACGGTCTGGGGTATTATGAATAGCTTAGAAGCCATGGGGGCGGCCCAGAGCAACAGCCTGACAACTGTGGCGCCTGCCATTGCGGAAGCCTTGTTTGCCACCGCTCTCGGCTTGATTGTGGCGATCCCCACTTTGGTGGCTTACCACAAAATATCGGGAGACTTGACCCGTTATGGAAACCGGCTAGACATGTTTGTCCAGGAATTCTGGGCGATTCTGTCTCGTCGCATGGATGAGGGAGAGGACTGATGGGGGTTCAGCTGTCCTCTTCCAAGTCGTCCTCCCGGAGGCGGGCTTTTGTCCCCCAAGCGGAAATCAACGTGACCCCCATGGTGGATGTGATGTTGGTTCTTCTTGTTATTTTTATGGTGACGGCGCCTCTTATGAACCATGGTGTTCCCGTGGATTTGCCTTCGAGTGCGTCTCCGCCTCTTCAGGACAAGCAAGAGCCTTGCATTCTGACGCTCACCCGAGAGGGGGGTATTTTTGTGGGGCAAACGTCTATTCCACCCCATGACTTGCCGGATCATCTGAGGCGACTGACCGGAGGAAACCCAGAGACCCGCATCTATCTTCGGGCGGATACGGGGCTTTCTTACGGCCAGGTGATGGATACCATGGGTCGAATTCAACAAGCGGGATACGGGAAGGTTGCTTTGCTGAGTGAACCTCGGTCGTCAAAATAATCCCACGGGACGTAAAAACGTGGCGTTGGGTTTTGGAATGCTTGTGAAACGGAGCTTGGGCAGCCTCTAAGGCCAGTTTTAAGATGTTGTTCAGATCGATGTTTGCATTGAGCTGAGGTAAAATAGGTTTGTGATTATAAGGGAAGATGGTGGTTGTGCGTTCCCATCTGAATGAGGATTTTCTGAAGCCTGGGCTCATCTTGTCCTGTGTGTTGCACGGGGTGCTGGTGCTTGTGTTGACTTTGCGCCTTGCAAGTTCCCCCCCCAAATTACCGGAACAGCCCATCCTGATTCCCATTGATGTGGTCACATTAGGCCCCCAAACATCTGCTCCGAAACCGAAGCCCTTGCCTTTGCGCCCTAAGCCTTCTCGGCCCGCACCTCCGCCCGAGCCGGAGCCGGAACCTACGCCGGAGCCCGTGATCGATGAGATCCCGGATGCGGTCCCCCCGCCTAAGCCTTTTGATGTGCCGCCTCCGGAAGAGACCCCGTTGCCTGAAAAACCGAAGAAAGAGAAACCCAAAGACAAAGTTGAGCCTCCAAAGGAGCCCAAGAAAAAAGAGGTTCTAGACAAAAAAGAGAAATCCAAGGCAAAGAAGGAGACCCCCAAGACTCCCCCCAAGAAAAATCCGCCAAAGAAACAGAAAGCGGTCAGCTTAGATTCCTTGCTTGAGTCAGACGACGGGGGGGAGCTCAGCCTTGATCAGTTGATTGAAACTGATGTGGATAGCAAGACAACAGCAGTTGCTTCCACTATTGGGGAGCTGTCTGTGACAGCGCAGGATTTGATCAAGCGGGAGATTCAACGTTTTTGGAATCCAACAGCGATCCAGGGACGGGATGTACCGGTCACCGTTGTGATTCATTTGGCTCAAGACGGCACTGTGACAGATGCCCGCATTGACCCGGAGAAGAGCGCGACAAGCCATCCCGATTACCGGGCGGCGGCGGACCTGGCGATGCGGGCGGTACGTGATCCTCGGTTGAGGCTTCCCTTGCCTCGGGAGACTTATAGCCAGTGGAAAGAATTGGCGCTCCCCTTTAACCCCAAAGGATTTAAGCAAGGTCTTTCTGTATGATAAATTACGGAAGCCTTCTGTTTTTTCTGGGGAGTCTGGTGTGTCTTGTCTTCCCGCCGAGCGGGGGGTGTGAGACCCGTGGGGCGTCTGTGCCTCAAGTTGTGGTTACCCTCAAGCCTCTTCATAGCTTGGTCGCCTCTGTCATGAAGGGTCGGGGGATTCCTGTCCTTTTGCTGGAGGGGGCTCTCTCCCCCCATACGGCGCAGGTCCGTCCCCAGCAATTAATTCTTCTGAAAACAGCGGATTTAGTGGTCTGGGTGGGGCCAACTTTTGAGATGTTTCTGTCCAAAGCGATTGCAGCCCGTTCCCAGGGGGCTTCTCTGACTCTTTTACAGGAGGCAGGCCTCCATCTGCTTCCTCAAGGGGACAGGCCTTGCTGTTCAGAGCACCAGGGCAGTGAGCATCCCCATTCGCACGGACCCCATACCCTTTGGGATGGTCATATCTGGATGTCTCCTCAGAATGGGATGCTGATTGCGCGCGCCGTTGCCCAGCATCTGGTGCGGCTGGATCCAGAAGGGCGCTCTGTGTATGAGGCCAATCTTGAAAACCTTAAAGAGACGCTCCAGAAATTGGATCAAGAGATTGCATTGATGCTTGAGCCCTTCAGAGACCTGGATTTCTTGGTGGCCCATCAGGCGTACGCCTATTTTGTGGAGCGCTATCACCTGAGGCGCCCCAAGGCACTTCTCGTTCATCCGGAGCAATCGATTCGTCCTCAAGAAAGCCAAATGATCCACAAGCCCTTGGCAGGGATTTGCGTTTTTTTTGAACCTCAGTTTCGCGGATCTCTTGCTAAGGTGGAAAATCAGATCACGAGGAGCGGGGGGTGTGTTTCTGAGCTCGATCCTTTAGGGGCCGATCTTCCAGAGGGGCCAGGGATGTTTGAGGCGCTTTTAAGGAAATGTTCCCAGGCAATGGTGGCTTGTTTTTCACAGAAACGTTAGCTTATTCTTTTATGAGTTCTTGAGACTGGTTTTTTCACGACGAGAAAAATAAACTGGAGGGGAAGGCCGTTTCTGGATCCAGTTTTAAGAGTGCATTCAGAGTTATGGGTTCATTGTGCTCAGATTCGGTAGGTTTTCGAAAGGAAATTCATGTTACTTTCAAGCGTGGATGCTTTAAAAATATCTGTGGAGCCAGATCTGTACAGATGTTGCAGGTCCTTGAATTCGTTCGGCGGATTTCGGTTGATGGGGTTTATTTTCGGCTGTGATGATTTCAAGATCTCTTTAGGTCGTTTTTCATCCCATGGGTTAGACCGATAGGATTGATGTGAAGTCTTTATTGAAAATCCACTGTGTCGTTTCAGACACTCTAATCAAAGAGGGAGCTCTCAGCGATATTATCGCCCGCTATGGCCAGGTTCCTCCTGAAGACGCGGACGTCGTGGTCGTTTGGGGAGGAGACGGGGCCATGTTACAAGCATTGCATCGGTTTCGTCATTTGGGTAAGCCTTTTTATGGCGTTCATTGTGGAACAGTTGGGTTTTTAATGAATGAAAACAAGGGATCTCTGTATGATAAGCTTGCGCAGGCAGAGTCTACGCCCCTTCCCTTAATTGCTGTTGAAGCCTGGACATTGTCTGGAGAGAAGGTGGTGGCTCAGGCGATTAACGAAGTGTCTGTCTTAAGAGCCTCCAGGTTTGCTGCTAAAATTCGTCTGTCGGTGAATGGTCTTGTGCGCTTTTCAGAGCTGATTTGTGATGGGATTTTGCTTGCCACCTCCTCTGGAAGTACGGCCTATAATTTGTCTGTCGGTGGGCCAATCCTTCCTTTGGGATCTCCTCTGTTCGCACTCACCCCCATCAGCCTCTTCCGTCCCAGGCGTTGGCGGGGGGCTATCTTACCAGAAACAGCAACGGTGACATGGGATGTCCTTGACCCAGAGAGCCGCCCCCTTCATTTGGTCGCGGATGATTTAGAGGTGAATCATGTCACCCGTGTTTTATTGAAGAAGGATATCTCCCAACCGATTTCCCTCTTATTTGACCCTGATCATAATCTCGAAGCTCGGATCTTAAATGAACAATTCGCCATCTAGAATTTTCCGTATTGGTTCACGATCGAGTCCGCTTGCCGTGAGACAAGCCAACGGGCTGGCCCGTTGCTTTGAGCAGATGGGCATGGCGGTAATGGTTGTGCCTTTGGTGACCAGCGGAGACCGTTTCCTCGGGGGTCCTTTGCGGGATATTGGGGGGAAAGGCCTGTTTACAAAGGAATTGGACGATGCACTGATTCGGGGGGAGGTTGACTGTGCAGTTCATTCGTATAAAGACATGCCGGTCCAAATTCCTGAGTCTCTGATGATTGGGGCGGTTTTGAAGCGGGATTCTGTTCAGGATGTTTGGATTGGGCGGGAAGGCAAAGATATTGACGATTTGGCCCCAGGATCTGTCGTTGGCACAGCGTCTCTGAGGCGTCAGGTTCAAATCAAACGTGCCTTCCCCCATTTGGTTTTAGAGGATCTTCGGGGAAACGTTGGAACCCGCCTCGATAAGCTGGATGCGGGGGAAGTGAACGGGGTTATCCTTGCCTATTCTGGCCTGAAACGTCTTGGCATATTAAACCGGATCACCCGCTTGATGTCTTTGGATGAGATGTTGCCGGCCCCAGCCCAAGGCGCTTTGGTCGTCACCTGTTGTGAGAATGCTCAAGATGTGCGCGCTCTTTTGGAGCCCCTTGATCACAAAGACAGCCGCCTATGTACCTCTATAGAACGGGGCTTTCTCCAAGCGCTCGATGGATCTTGCCGGACCCCTATCGGGGCGTATGCTTGGACTTTGAACCAGAGAATGTTTTTCAAAGGCTTCATCGCGGATCCGGGCGGGAAGACTCTGTCTTGGTGGGAGGTTTCGATGGGTCTTCAGGAGATTGGAGATCCCCACGCTTTTGGTCTGAAACAAGGGAATGTCTTGGCAGAAAACCACCGGAAAGCTTCAAGCTGATTCGGATCCCCGCCTGGCCCTTGTGTCTGGGGGGCTCTATATCGTAAATTGAGGAATATCCTTCATGTTCTGGAGAACACCGATGCCCCCTCCTTTGACCCCCCAGCCTCTTCCAGGTGTGTCCCGTGTCTTAGGGGTGGCTGCTGGTAAGGGAGGGGTTGGGAAGTCGACCGTTGCTTTGGGGCTTGCATTTGCGCTTCAAAGACAGGGGCTCAAGGTTGGGTTTCTTGATGCGGATATTCATGGTCCTTCCTTGCCGCGCCTTCTCAACATCAACGAGAAGCCGGATTCTGATGGGAAAACCCTTATTCCTCTGGAGGTCCATGGTTTAAAAGTGATGTCTATAGGGTTTTTGATTCCCCCTGAAAAAGCGGCGATTTGGAGGGGCCCCATGATGCACCATGCCCTTCGTCAGCTTCTCTGGGATGTGCGATGGGGGGCGCTCGATGTTCTGATCATTGATTTTCCGCCGGGCACTGGGGACGTTCCTTTGACCCTTGCGCAGCAAATTTTAATGGAGATTTTGATTGTGACGACAGCGCATCCTCTTGCCCTTGAAGATATGGCGCGTGCTGTTCAAATGTTTCGAACCCTTGGTGTTCCTCTGGTCGGTTTGATCGAAAATATGAGTTCCTTTCAATGCCCGTGTTGCGAGACAGACAATCCTCTTTGGGGGGAAGGGGAGGTGGTTTCTCAAGAGGCCACACGTCACCAAATTCTTTTTTTGGGAAAAATTCCCCTCAGTCCAAAAAGGCAATCTTGCCTCCATAAGCCAGACACATTTTTCGACCATTTGGCCCAAAGTTTATCAAAATAATAGTTTTGATGGTGAGAAGCGATCCAGTGTCTCCTAAAAACAGCATCGAAGACATTTTTCAATCGCAGACCGTCATTTTTTGATGATTTTCTCTTGACGCGTGATTGTTTTACTGTTTTTTAAAACGATCCTTTGTATCTCTGATAGAGAGACCTAATTTTTTGGGGTTTAGGAATAGCTTCGTCTGGCTTGAAAGACAAGCATAGTGATTCATGATTTCAACAATGAGTAATTTGCATTGACCATTATAAAGCAAAACCAACCGCGTCGTCACTTTACCAACCCAAACGGGGGGCGTAACAACCGCTCTTTTTCAGGGGGCCGAGATTCGACTCTTGAGAGTTCAGGCCTTTCAGGAAAGATCAGGGGGACCCCTCAGCAAATTCTTGATAAATATATGAATTTAGGTCGGGACGCCCTTTCAGCTGGGGATTTTGTTACGGCTGAAAATTTTTTTCAGTACGCAGAACATTACCGACGGATTTTGTCTCCTAAAACAGACACCCCCTCTTCAGAGACGCCCTCCGAGGCTCTGCGCCCGTCGAGTCTGTCGGACAATCCAGGAAGCGATAGTAGGGATCTAGCCAACCGATCCCCATCTGCACAACTGGAATCTGCGGGCTCTCCCCAGGGGGGTCAGAAGTCAGATCCTGCGGAGCCTAGTCCGGAGGCACAACCCGAAGCTGAAAGACCTAAAGAAGCGGATCAGGATGTGGAATCTCTTCCTGCGTTCTTGAAGCCTCGGCGCTCTTTTAGACCTCAAAGACCAGGGGCAGGAGACGGCTCTGCGCCAGTGGTTCAGCCCCTCAGGCGCCGTCGTGTCATCCGCCCCAAAACGGACACAGATTTTTCTGAAGCGGAGTCATAAGATATGGATATTCGCCCAGCCAATTCCGCGCTTTTGTTGAATGGTTTGCAAAAAAATAGACACATTCGAGTCCTCTATTTTTTTTAAAATGAAAGTGGTAAAGTAAGTCGGGCCCCTGTGGGCTTATGGCACGGTCAAACATCCGAAAGAGTAAGTTTTCTATGGCATTTCCAGCGGTGAATACCCTTGTTCCTATGGTGATTGAACAAACAGCTCGAGGAGAAAGAGCTTTTGATATCTTCTCACGTCTCCTCAAGGAGCGCATTATTTTTATCACAGGGCCCATTCATGATGAGATGGCAAGCCTTGTGTGTGCGCAATTGCTTTTTTTAGAGTCGGAGAACTCAGAAAAAGAAATTTTTATGTACATCAACTCCCCTGGGGGCGTTGTGACAGCCGGTTTTTCAATTTATGACACGATGCATTACATCCGGTCTCCCGTATCAACATTTTGTGTTGGGCAGGCGGCAAGCATGGGGTCTGTTCTTTTGTGTGCAGGGCAGAAGGGTCGTCGTTTCATTCTTCCCAACGCGCGTGTGATGATTCATCAGCCTTTGGGGGGTGTCCAGGGCCAAGCAACGGATATTGCCATTCACGCTGAAGAAATCATTAAACTCAAACGATCCATCAACCATCTTTATCATGAAAAAACGGGTCAACCACTTTCTGTTATTGAGAACACAATGGAGCGAGATCGCTTCTTTAGTGCGTCTGAGGCAGTGGATTTTGGGCTCGTTGATCATGTCATTGCAAAACGTCCTGTCGAAATGTCTCCCCCTCAGAAATAAAATCGGATGATTTTTGAGCCCGAATTGTTTGGGGCTTTTTAAGACAGATCTGCTACGATAAGAATCAGTTCCCTCGGGTGTGTTCCGGAGATTTAGAAGTGAGCAAACAAAATAGTCGTGATTCTAAAAACCCTCTTCACTGTTCGTTCTGCAGTAAAGGACAGCGGGAGGTTCGCAAATTAGTTGCTGGGCCCTCTGTCTTTATTTGCAATGAATGCATCGATCTTTGCATGGAAATTGTCCGTGAAGAGGATAAGTCTACCCCTGTTTTTGGGGGTAATCTCCCAACCCCTTCAGAAATCAAAAAGACCCTTGATGAATACGTGATCGGCCAGGAGAAAGCCAAGCGGGTTCTGGCTGTGGCCGTTCATAATCATTACAAGCGGTTGCAAAACACTAGTGGCCCTCAGGATGTGACCCTCGCGAAGTCAAATATCATGCTGATTGGTCCCACTGGTTCTGGAAAGACGCTTCTGGCCCAAACTCTTGCGCGGGTTCTGGATGTACCCTTTACCATGGCGGATGCAACCACTTTGACAGAAGCGGGCTATGTGGGGGAAGATGTTGAGAATATTATCCTCAAACTTCTTCAAGCCGCAGATTACAATGTGGAGCGGGCGCAACGGGGAATCGTTTATATCGATGAAGTCGATAAAATTTCTCGCAAACTGGACAATCCTTCGATTACGAGAGATGTGTCCGGTGAGGGGGTACAGCAAGCACTGCTCAAGATTATGGAGGGAACGGTCGCGTCGGTCCCACCTCAGGGAGGGCGTAAACATCCTCAGCAAGAATTCCTTCAAATTGATACCACAAATATTTTGTTTATTTGTGGGGGGGCCTTTGCGGGGATTGAGAAAATTATCGCCTCCCGTTCCCAAGGGTCCAGCATTGGATTTGAAGCAGAGGTCCGCAGTCCAGAAGAACGGAAAGCTGCTGAAATTCTTTCAGAAATCGAACCAGAAGATTTATTAAAATTCGGTTTGATTCCTGAATTCATCGGACGACTTCCTGTTCTGGCAACCCTGGAAAACTTAGATGAAACGGCTCTGGTTCAAATTTTGACCGAGCCCAAAAATGCCCTTGTCAAGCAATATAAACGTCTTTTTGAAATAGATGATGTCCATCTTCAGTTTACAGACGATGCGCTTCGGGCGATTTCTAAGCGGGCGATTGTGCGCAAAACAGGTGCTCGGGGATTACGGTCTATTCTTGAGGATATTCTCTTAAACACCATGTACGATTTGTCTTCATATCAGGGTGTTGAAGAGGTTGTTGTCAATCAAGACGTTGTTGACAATCGGGTTGACCCCCTCAAGGTCTTTGCTAAAAATTTGCCTAAGAAGCGCATCAGTCATTAACGGTATCTATGACTCCGTTCAACCCATAGGTGACCTATCGACAACCTTATCCCGGGGCTAGAGTTTCTGCGAGCTTGCTCGCTTTTGACACTCTTCACCCGGGATCTATTTTCAGAACGTAGACAGTCTGGAAATGGATCATTAAAAATTGACATCAACAAGTCACTCAGAGATGAACCTAGGGCCGTTTCCCATGGGGTATCAATTGACCCTGATCTTTAAAGAGAATAGAATAAAAGGGTAAGTAAGTTTTAGTTTGATGTACGCACGAACTGATGAATGCCTTTGAGATTGTCTTTTTAGGGCAAAAATTTAAATATGGGTACGCTATGCAGCTCATGTTACTTTCAAGCATCAAATCTCCAAAACTCCACTTGGAACCGGATCTACTCAGTTCGAAGGTACGCCAAAGATCTCTTCGAGGCTTGCCTTTAAGCTTGGGTACTTTACAGGCTTTACAATGATAAAAATCGGGGGGCCCTATGCCACTGCAAATCACAGGAAAACACATGGATTTAGGGGAAGCGCTTCGCACCCATTGCACAGAAGCTTTCCAAAAGCTCACGGCCAAATACCATATGATACCAACCCAGTGTACTATTTGGTTTGACAAACAGACACACCATCAGTTTGTCTGCGAAATTTCTCTTCATTTAGGTCGGGGCGTTTATATTCGTGCCCATGTCACAACGGATGAGCCTTACCTCTCGTTTGACCGGGCCCTGGTGCGTGTGGACGAAAAAATTGCCCGCCACAAGGAACGGATTGATGATCACCACAAGCATCATGACACCCACAAATTTCATAAACTCTCAGCCATGGACGCTGTTCTGGATCACGCTTGGGCGGATACGCGTATCGGAGAGCGCCCGGCTATTCTCTCAGAGCATGTCACAGAAATTCCTGTTCTGAGTGTGGACGGGGCTGCGATGCAATTGGAGCTGACGGATTCTCATTGTGTGATTTTCCGCCATAAAGATCACGGCCGGACCAATGTTCTTTACCGTCGGCCCGACGGAAAACTGAGCTGGGTTGACGTAAACGCAAGCTAGGGGTCCCTGTAGGGAATAACGAAAGACTGAAAATTGTGAGAGCGTCTTGTGACAAACTCCTTGACCTTGGGAAAAGAGTTTGCTCCTTTAGAAGGGATTTCAACTCTATTCAGAAAGGGATGGGCTGTGGCGCAATGGGGTGATCTGAGACGCTCAAAGAGACTGGTTCTGGCCTATGCCATGTTAGGAGTTGGATTCTGGGGGGGGACTTCTTCCCCTGGGGTTTGTGGTTCAAAGTCCTCTCAGGCAGCAGACAATCGCGTGGTCTTTCTAGTCGGCGGAGAGGCAGTTTTCACGCAAACATTTGAGAACCGCCTTCGTCTAACTGCTCTCATGGTAGGGATGCCCCTAACAGCGGAGGCTTTGTCCCATCTGTCCTCAACTGTCGCCCGCAGCCTGATTGATGATATTTTGAAACGTCAACAAGCACAAAAAGCGGGTATCACCGTAGATGAGTCGGAGATTACTGAGGCGATCGAAGGAATTGAAAAAGGGAACGGCATGAAGCCCGGAGACCTTGCCAAGATTTTTGCCTCTCAAGGAGTTCCTTTGGCGGCTCTACAGGATCAAATACGCTTCCAATTATTATGGGCGACATATATTCGGCAATTTTTTGGGTCCAGTCTCAGTGCCTCTTCTCAAGAAGAAGAAGCCTTTCTCCAGCGTCGCTCCCGTATGGAGCAGGAGACCCTGTATGATCTGGCAGAAATTACCCTCTATGTGACGGATCAAGCAGATGAACAGTCTGTCAAAAAACAAGCGGATCAAATTATTGGATGGCTCCAGCAAGGGGCTCCATTTCCAGCGGTTGCACGTCAGCTTTCCCAAAGTTCATCTGCACAAGAGGGGGGACGTTTGGGGCTTGTCTCAGCCCTTGACTGTGACCCAGAAATTGCCCGTGTCCTTCCCCTGTTGAAGGAAGGAATGTTGTCCTCCCCCATTCGCACGACCTCTGGATACACCATTTTAGCAGTGATTGGGATAAAGCCCCCGGAAGCTTCTGGAAAACCTGAAAAGCTGAACCGGGAACAGATTCAGCGTCTCCTTCAAATAGAGCATTTGGAGAGAATTTCGCGCAGAGAGCTTGCTCAACTCAAACGTCGTGTTCCCGTAGAAATTCGGGGCGATTTTATCAAACCTTGATGTCTGGGAGCTCTGGGTGTGTCTTTGTCTCTTCCGCCTCTGAGGACATTTCCGACCGTGTTGGCGGATGCCCGTCCTCTGGGGGACCAGTTACGCTCTGAGCTCGCGCGCTATAGCCACGCCTATTATAATGAGGACACCCCAATCATCAGTGATGGGGACTATGACGCCCTCAAGAACCAACTAGAGGCGCTTGAGGCTGCCTTTCCTGAGATCGCAAGTCCTCTGCCCATCGGGGCGCCTGTAACGGGACGTTTTCCTAAAGTGGCCCATAAAACCCCCCTCTATTCCTTAGACAATTTGTTCTCTGAAGAGGACCTTGACCAGTTCCTCGCACGCACAGACCGATTTTTGGGAAGGGTTGGGGAGGGGCCTCTGCCTTGGATGGCGGAGGTGAAGATTGATGGCCTATCGCTGGCTTTGACCTATGTCCAGGGACGTTTGGTTCAAGCGGCAACCCGTGGTGATGGGGTCACGGGTGAAGACGTCACAGAAGGGGCACGAACCATTCGGCAGATTCCCAGCCACCTTCAGGGGTCCTCCTTTCCGGACTTGCTGGAAATTCGTGGGGAAATTTACATGAACAAAGAGGATTTCCTGGCCCTCAATGTCACCCGCGCTGCTGAAGGGGAGGCTCCTTTTGCGAACCCCCGCAATGCGGCTGCAGGATCTCTCCGTCAGCTGGACCCCCAAGAAACCGCCAAGAGACCCCTGCGATTTTGGGTGCATGGCTTTGGGGCAGAGACCTTTCTCGCCCCCACCTATGGGGAGACTTTAGACATTCTGAAGGGGTGGGGGCTCCCGCTCAGCACGCTCCGCCGTCGGTGCATGACCCGGGAAGATCTTCTGGACTTTTACAATGAAGTGGACCACATGCGGTCGATCCTTCCCTACGATATTGATGGCGTGGTCTATAAAATTGATGATTTACGGATTCAAGAACGTCTAGGTCACGGCACGCGGACACCCCGCTTTGCCATCGCCCATAAATTTAGCGCCACCAAAGCCCTGACAGTCTTGACGGATATTCAGATTCAGGTGGGTCGGACGGGCACGTTAACGCCTGTGGCCATTCTAGAGCCTATAAGTATTGGAGGGGTGATCGTCACACGGGCAAGCCTTCACAATGAGGAAGAAATCCTGAGAAAGGACCTTCGGATTGGGGATCACGTCTGGATCCAGCGGGCGGGGGATGTGATCCCTCAAGTGGTGGGCTGCATTCCGGAGCGCCGCCCTCTAGAGAGTGTTCCGTTTGTTCTGCCGGATGTCTGTCCGATGTGCGGCAGCGCCGCTTTGCGGGAGCCGGGGAAAATTGCCCGAAAATGCACCGGTGGCTTTGTCTGCCCAGCCCAAGGCATTTGGAGACTGCGCCACTTTGTCAGCCGAAAAGCTTTTGACATTGAAGGCCTTGGTCCGTCTCACCTGACTCTGTTTTTTGAGCAAGGGCTTGTGAAAACCCCAGACGACCTCTTTACCCTGCAAACCCGGGATGCTCTCTCCCCAAATCCCTTGAGGTCTTGGGATGGCTGGGGACAGGCATCGGCCAACAATCTCTTTAGTGCCATTGAGAAGGCCCGGGACGTGGTCCTCTCTCGTCTCATTTACGGCCTTGGAATTCCCCAGGTGGGAGAAGCCACAGCCCGTGCTCTGAGTCAGCATTACGGAGACCTCCACACTTTAGAGACCGCCCTCCAAAAAGCCTGTGAGAGGGGAGGGGATGGGTATCAAGATCTGCTGAGCATTGAAGGGGTCGGGGAGGCGATGGCTGAAGATCTCATCCTTTTTATGGCAGAGCCCAATAATCAAAAAATTCTAGAATCCCTCAAACAACATCTTCGCGTTCGCCCAGATCTTTTTTTGAGCGACTCCCAAAATCCTTTGGCAGGGAAAACGATCGTGTTCACAGGGACTTTAAAACACACCACCCGCCAAGAAGCGAAAGCCCGGGCTCAAGGGGTGGGGGCCAAGATCAGCACAAGCCTATCCTCCCAAACAGATTTTCTGATTGCGGGAGAGGCGGCCGGCTCGAAACTCAAGGAAGCCCAAAAATTAGGGACCCAGATTCTGACTGAAGATGATTTTCTGGCCTATTTAGGCTGACGCAGTCGCTTTACAAAAAGGGCCTCATAGTAAATTGCAATCAAAATACATATCAACGACAGCTTCATGGATAGATTCCAAGCTCAACCTTTATCTCCAGAACTCCCAAAACTCCTGGGTTTCTTGTCGGAAGAATGGGCCCGCGGTGGGCGCTGTTAAACTTAAAAATAATTGCCAATTATGGGCTTAAATTTATTTTTTAATTAATATTTTAGGCAATATTTGACACCATTCCGAACCGTGGAAATTGTCCTGCGTTAGCTGGTGTTCCCTGAGAAAATCAAAGACTTTTAAGGAGAAGCTGGAAGCTGGGGCTGAGTCAGAAGCAAAAGGGCTGGAGGGGCAAGCCCTCTTGTATCTTAAGGGAAGGGGTCTTGTCTCTATCCCCTCGTTCCCATATGACAGAAAAGGATCTCTCTGTTTTAGGGGAGACCCTGGATTGCTTTTTCATAAACATCTATCCCACCGCGGGCATAAAGGGCGATATCACAGCCAGCGTCGAGAGTGAGACGCACGCGTTCAGCGGGCGTCCAATTTTTGAGAGCATCCATATAGAGATCATCACTCAGCAAGTGCCCCTCGAAGCCAATGGTTTTCCGGATGATCGTCTCAATGACGGGTTTGGAAAAAGTAGCCGGAAGGCTGGGGTCAATGGCCTCATAGACGATGTGAGCGGTCATCCCCCAGACAGGGGCTCCCTTGGGAGTTCTGACCTGAAAGGCTTGGAAATGGGACTCTAAATCCGCGCGAGAGAGGGACACACGGGGCAACGTCTCATGGCTGTCTTGTTCGGAGGGGCCATGACCAGGGAGGTGCTTGATAACAGGCGTGATGCCACTATCGTGTAGGCCGCGAATGAGGGCCTCTCCAAGGGCGCGCACTGTCTTCGGGTTTTCGCTGAAAGACCGGTCTCCAATAATGGTGTGGGCGCTTCTCACCAGAAGGTCCAGGAGGGGGGCACAATTCACCGTAAATCCTAGATTTTTAAGGGTTTGTCCAATGGCTCGCCCATTGTTCTCACAGGCGGCGAGTCCCTCCTCTGGGTCCCTGTCATAGAGGGTGCCAAAGAAGGCAGCCGGTGGTGGACCGTCATAAAAATCCTCTGGAAGGCGAAACACCCGTCCACCCTCTGCGTCAATCAGAATCGGCAGATCTTCCCGCTCCATCATATCCTTTAAATCACGGGTGATGGCCCGAATTTGTTTAGGGTCTACAAGATTCCAGCGGTAGAGAATAAATCCAAAAGGATTCACCTGCGTGAAAAATGCCCGCTCCTTGGGGGTGATTTGGGGACCCTCAAGACCAAAAATTAGCGGGCAGGAACTGGTCATTCTTTTGTCCTTTTTGTTTGCGAAGGCGTGTCTTTCCGTTTGGACGTTGTCTTTTTAGTAACCTTGGGGGCCGGCTTCTTCTTTGCAGCGGCGACTTTCCCTCGGGCAGGGCGGGCAGGCTGGAGGGCTTTTTGTGCCAGCGCTTCCACCGCATCCTCCAGAGTTCCGTTGAGAATCAGATCCATATCTTTGAAGGAAACAAATTTGTCTCCTTGTTTGATGTACGGTCCAAAGCGCCCAAGGCCCGCAACCAAGGGGTCTCCCGTTTCGGGATGTTGCCCCAGAGCGCGGGGCAGAGCTCCAAAGACAAGAGCCTGCTCAAGGCTCAAAGCCTCGTTGTCAAATCCCTTGGGCAGACTGACCCGCTTGGGTTTCGCCCCTTCTCCCCACTGGAGATAAATGCCATACGGGCCTAAGCGAAGGCTGACCGCCAGGTCTGTTTTTGGATCTGTGCCGAGAGTTTTCGGGAAGGGACTGTCTCCGGTGGGGGCATCTGCATCGTCCGTTGTGCCGTGAAGAGGGCGGGTGTAAGCGCAGGTGGGATAATTGGAGCATCCTAGAAAAGCGCCAAATTTGCCCAAGCGCAAACCCAGCTGGCCCTCTTTACAGTCGGGGCAGGTCCGTTCTCCGCTGGGGAACAGGTGGCGCGCCAGATCTGTCTCTAAGGTCTCCAGGACATCAGAGATTTTCAGTTTTTCAGAGTCTTTGATGGTGGCGTGAAAGGCGACCCAAAATTGGCGAAGCACCTCTTTCCAAGGCAGGGATCCTGCAGAAATTTCATCCAGCTGGTTTTCAAGCTGAGCGGTGAAATCATAAGCAACGTAGCGTTCAAAGAAATGGGTGAGGAAGGCGGTGACCAGACGTCCTCTTTCCTCCGGCAACAAAGTCTTTTTTTCAAGGCGGACGTAGTTGCGGTCTCTCAGAACCTGCATGATGCGGGGATAGGTGCTGGGGCGCCCAATCCCAAGCTCTTCCATTTTCTTAATGAGACTGGCCTCTGAATAGCGGGGCGCCGGTTGGGTAAAGTGCTGGAATGGATCAATTTGCCCACACAGAACTGATTGACCAACGGTGAGGGGGGGGAGTTGACGCAAATCTTCGTCCTCATCTCCCTCATCCCGCCCTTCTTGGTAGAGTTTGAGGAAGCCGTCAAAGACGAGGACAGATCCATTTGCCCTAAAAATCAGATCTCCCGAGGTGTTGGCGATATCTACACTTGTTTGATCAAACTGGGCAGGGGCCATTTGAGAGGCCAGCATGCGCTTCCAGATCAGCTCATAAAGCTGGAGAGCGGGGCCGTCGAGAACGTTCGTGAGGTCCCCCGGTTTGCGTTTCAAATCCGTGGGTCTGATGGCTTCGTGGGCTTCTTGGGCATTCTTTGCTTTGGTTTTGTAAACCCGAGGTGTGTCTGGCAAATAATCTGGTGCAAATTGCGCTTGAATATACGCGCGGCAGTCCGTAATTCCCTCAGGCGCCACAGTGACGCTGTCCGTACGGATATAGGTAATCAGACCGGTGGTTTCCCCATCAATCTCAATGCCTTCGTAAAGCTTTTGGGCAATTTGAGACGTACGGGACGGGCTAAAGCCTAGCTTGCGAGAGGCCTCCTGCAGAAGCGTGGACGTGGTAAAAGGGGGCTGGGGCATGCGCTTGGTCCGTTTTTTCTCAAGATCTGCCACATGGTAGGTCTGGGTGAGAGCCAAAGCGACAGCGCTCCCAGCAGCTTGTTCTGTTGTGAGACTAAATTTTTCAAGCTTTGCTTTTTCTAAAACAATGAGGCGTCCCTTAAACATCGGCCCATCTGTCTTGTCTTGAAACAATCCCTCCACCGTCCAGTATTCTTGGCTTTGGAAGGTCTCAATTTCTTTTTCTCTTTCGACAACCAGCCTCAAAGCAACGCTTTGGACACGGCCGGCGGAACGGCTTCCAGGAAGCTTGCGCCACAAAATGGGGGAGAGGGTAAAGCCTACGAGATAATCAAGACTCAGGCGGGCCAAATAGGCCTCAACCAATTCTTGGTTCAGAGTGCGGGGGCTTTGAATGGCCTCAAGGACGGCATTTTTAGTGATGGCGTTAAAGGTGACCCGCTCGATTTTTTTGTCTTTAAGCAGGTTGTTTTCTTTTAAATATTCAATAACGTGCCATGAAATGGCTTCCCCTTCCCTGTCAGGGTCCGTCGCGAGAATCACGGTGTCTGCTGGCTTCACAGCGGATACAATCTCTTTGAGGGCTTTCTCCGAACGCTCAAGAGTTTGCCAGGTCATCGAAAAGTCTTCTGCAGGATTGACAGAGCCTGTTTTAGAAGGCAAATCCCGAATATGACCATAGGTTGAAAGAACATGATAGCCCTTGCCTAAGTATTTAGCGATGCTCTTTACCTTCGCTGGAGACTCTACGAGAACGACCCTCACTCTTGATTCCTTTCCACCAATAGTCTCGGTTAGGGAGCACACGCACGCCGCGAGACCCTGTTTCCCGAATGGCGGTCAAGATAACCTGCCATTTCTAATTCCACAAGGGCTCCTGAAATCAAGGGGTAGGAAATATTCAAAGAGGATGCAATGAATTCGGTGGAGATCGGGTTCGGGCTGAGGGCTTCTAAGACCCGTTTGAGGAGATCATCTGGCGGTGGATTTGGGGGAGTCTGCCCTTCAAAAGACTGAGCATGGAGGGGCAGAGGGTCTTCCAAAGAGGGGAGGGGAGGATTTGGAAACACCTTCTCTGCGTAAAACTCCGAAATTTCTTCGGGCCTTTGAACCAGGATTGCCCCTTCTTTGATCAGGGCATTGGGTCCTGAGGCTCTGGGGTCAAGAGGGCTTCCTGGGATTGCAAAGACATCACGGTTTTGCATGTTGGCCCCCCGCGCTGTGATGAGACTTCCAGATTTGAGGGTCGCCTCCACCACCAGAACGCCATAACTCAGGCCAGAGATAATGCGATTACGGCGGGGAAAAAGCTCTGCCCGCGGCGGACATCCCATGGGGGCTTCAGAGATGATGAGGCCTGTTTGCTTGATCTGGTCATAGAGCTGCCGGTTCTCGGGAGGATAAACCTGATCAATCCCCCCGGCAAGAATGGCTGCAGTCCCCCCCTTTAGAGCGCCTTGATGGACAGATGTATCAATCCCTCTGGCAAGGCCAGAGACAATGATAAACCCAGCTTCACTGAGGCATTTTGCAAAACGCTCTGCCAAAAGTTTCCCAGAGGCGGATCCATTGCGTGCCCCCACAATTGCGATCATAGGGCGAGACAAAAGGGATAGGTCCCCAAATACACTGATCAAGGGGGGTGGGTCCGGAATATGCCTTAAGAGTTCAGGGTAGAGAGGTTCCGGATAGGCGATCAGGTGTGCGCCTGCTTTCCCATAGGCTTCATAAAGCGCGCTGATGGAGGAAAAAGTTGGGACAGGGGCTGGGTCTCCAGAAGGCTTTGAGAGCGCAGGAAGACGCCTCAGGGCTTCTTCAGGGGTGCCAAATTTCTTCAGAAGCCCAAAAAAAGTCCGTGGCCCCACGGAAGGCATCTGGGAGAGATGGAGCCAGCGCATTTTTTCCTCCCGGCGGAGAGGGCCGAGGCTCAAGGTTTCTGCAAAAAAAGGAGAGGGTTCAGCTGGAAAACGGGGCACTCGGGGCTTCTGCATCGTGTCTTTCTTCAAAAAAATAAAAAACAGACAAAAAAGTAAAAGAATTTTCCCAAAAAACCAAGGCTTTGCTGCACTCAAAAAATTAAATTTATTTTTTTGAGCTTGAAAAACATCAGGAATTATGTTACCATGAACGTTGAATCACTCTGCGGGGGGAAATAAAATGACCGCTCTCTCCGGCTGCAATTGACACAAATTCCGCTGAAAAACCCGTTGTCTACGTGACCACACCTGATGAATAAGAGTGTTGAACCCTGGTCAACACACAGAGCTAAAACTCTATCAAATGACTCTCAATTTTCGGCATGACGTGTCGGCTCCCGACCTGCAAGGGCGCTGCAGAGAGGGGACGTGGTGATCCTTTAAATATTTAATCTGGATGACCACAGAAGCCTCAAAGGTCGCCTCTCGGCGACAGGCTGGCGCGCCATGACCACACGGTAATTCTTTATGTTTTCCCATGGGCCCACCGTCCTTCTCTGCGGCCAGAGAAGGGAGCTTAAGAAAGAATCGTTCATCTAGTTGAAAAATTCCCCTGGTTTTTGTACAAGGGGGGACGCCTGGGAGATGTAGGGCGTTCTTGGACTCACAAAAAAAGGCAGAAAATCATGATGCCAGCAAGCTGGTTTGCACTTGGGTGTGGAGGCCTTGGCCTTCTTTATGGAATCATTACAGCTTGGCGCATTCTGTCCTGTGCAGACGGAACAGAGGCGATGCGCGGCATTGCAGCCGCAATTCAAGAGGGGGCTCGCGCCTATCTCAATCGTCAGTACCAATCCATTTTCTTTGTAGGGGTGGCCGTTGCTGGAATTCTGTGGGCTCTTTTAGGGGGCTATACGGCGGTTGGCTTTATTCTCGGGGCGATTCTTTCCGGAATCACAGGTTATATTGGCATGAACGTTTCTGTGCGCGCGAACGTGCGGACTGCCCATGCGGCTCGGACGGGACTGGGGGTTGCCCTTGATCTGGCTTTCCGGGCCGGTGCGGTGACAGGCCTTTTGGTCGTCGGCTTGGGTCTCTGCGGTGTCACAGGCTATGCCGCCTATTTAGGGGATGCCGGTCTTCCTTTGAGGACGACCATGGAAGCTCTTCTGGGCCTCAGTTTTGGTGCCTCTCTCATCTCAATTTTTGCCCGTCTGGGGGGGGGTATTTTCACCAAAGGGGCGGACGTTGGCGCCGACCTCGTCGGGAAGATTGAAGCGGGTATTCCAGAAGACGACCCTCGGAACCCAGCGGTGATCGCCGACAATGTGGGAGACAACGTGGGGGACTGCGCTGGAATGGCGGCTGACCTCTTTGAGACTTATGTGGTGACCCTTGTGGCCAACATGCAAGTGGCCGCCCTTTTGTTTACGGGAAGTGCCCAGGCTCAGATGATGATGTACCCTCTCTTGATTGCCGGTGCATGCATTGTAAGCTCCATTGGGGGGACTTTCTTTGTGAGATTGGGTCGTTCCCAAAACATCATGGGGGCTCTCTATAAGGGGTTGATCAGCACAGCGTTTATTTCTGTCGCCCTGATTGCGCTTCTGACCCAATACTTCTTAGATTTTTCCACGCCGATTGCTTTTGGGACTTCTTTCCTCACCGGCTCTGATTTGGTTCAGTGTGCCGTTGCAGGGATTGTGGTGACGGGTCTGTTGGTTTGGGTGACGGAATACTATACGGCGACCAAGTTCCGCCCTGTCCAAAGCATTGCGGCAGCCTCTCAAACGGGACACGCCACCAACATTATCCAAGGTCTTGCCATTTCCATGGAAGCGTGCGCTTTGCCGGTGCTCGTGATTTGCGCAGGGATCATCTGGACCTACACCGTTGCCGGCTTGTTTGGGATTTCGGTGGCGGCCACCACGATGTTGGCGATGGCGGGGATGATTATCGCCCTGGACGCCTATGGCCCTGTTACAGACAACGCAGGGGGGATTGCGGAAATGGCCGGTCTTTCGTCTGATGTCCGTAAAGTGACGGACGCCTTGGATGCGGTAGGGAACACCACCAAAGCGGTGACCAAGGGATACGCCATTGGATCGGCAGGTTTGGCCGCGCTGGTGCTGTTTGCCGCCTATACGGAGGACATCCGGACCTACTTCCCCAATCTTTCCCTGGAATTCCGACTCACCGATCCGTATGTCGTCATCGGTCTCTTCTTTGGGGGTCTGCTGCCCTATCTGTTCGGCGCGGCCGGCATGATGGCGGTGGGACGCGCCGCGAGTGAGGTTGTTACAGAGGTGCGCCGCCAATTTAAAGAGATCCCCGGCATCATGGAAGGCACAGGCAAGCCAGATTATGGCCGGGCGGTGGATATCCTCACCAAAGCCGCCATCCGGGAAATGATTCTTCCGTCCCTCCTTCCGGTGCTGGCGCCTTTCGGTCTTTATTTTGTCCTGCGCTGGTGCGGCAGTACGGAAGGGGAAGCGCTGACGGCTCTTGGGGGTGCGTTGCTGGGCGTCATCGTGACGGGTATTTTCGTCGCGATTTCCATGACCTCTGGTGGAGGTGCTTGGGATAACGCCAAGAAATACATTGAAGATGGTCATTTTGGTGGCAAAGGATCGGAGGCCCACAAGGCAGCCGTCACCGGAGACACAGTGGGAGATCCTTACAAGGATACGGCTGGGCCCGCCATTAACCCCATGATTAAAATCATGAACATCGTGGCCCTTCTCCTTCTTGCGATGTTAGGGCATTAAGATGGTCCGCCTGCCCCCATCAAAGGAACATGTCACAGGGGAGGGGGGGCGCCCCCTCTCTCCTCACATTTCGATTTACCGGATTCAAATCACCTCCCTTCTCTCCATTACCCACCGGGCGACAGGGATTTTTTTATTTTTAAGTGGGTTTTTCTGGGTCGCTCTGTGGGCATTTCCCGGTATCTTGACCCTCAGAGAGGGGCCTTTAGGGGGTGCCTTCTTTTTTTTGGTGTTGGCGGGTTTTCTGTTGTCCTTGTTTTACCATCTCCTGAATGGCATCCGTCATCTGATCTGGGATCTCGGTTATGGTTTTGAGATTCGAGACGTGACCCGTTCCGGGAGTGTCGTTTTATTTCTTTCCGCCATCAGCACAGGAGGCGCCTTATGGTTTCTCCTCTGACTCCGCGGCAACGCTCTCCTGCTGTTCGCCACTGGCTTCTTCAAAGGGTGAGCGCTGTTTTGCTGATCCCCATGGCGCTGTGGTTTGTGGCGGCGGCTCTGCCTGCCCTTGTGGCAGGGGCGTCTGCGTTTCAGGAATGGCTGAGCCCCCTCAACGGCATCCTGGCCCTTCTCTGGACCGCGCTTCTGTTGTTCCATGGCTGCCTGGGAATGGAGGCTATTTTTGAAGATTACGTCCCTTGTGTCCGAGGTCGGGACCTCCTGATCATGGTCATCCGTATCCTGACGGCCCTTGCCCTTCTCGTGGCACTCTTTTGTCTCTCTCAAACCTTTTAGGAAAGCTCTATGGTGACGCCCATTCAAGACCATCTCTTTGACGTCCTCATTGTGGGCGCTGGCGGCGCAGGCCTGAGGTCTGCCCTTGGGATGAGTGCGGCCGGTCTGAAAACCGCTTGTGTCACCAAGGTTTTCCCCACCCGCAGCCACACGGTCGCTGCCCAAGGGGGCATCGGGGCCGCCCTCAACAATATGGATGATGGGGATTCGTGGCAATTTCATATGTATGACACGATCAAAGGGTCTGATTGGTTGGGGGATCAAGACGCCATCGCCTACATGTGTGAGCAAGCCATCCCTTCGGTCATTGAGCTGGAGCACATGGGGGTTCCCTTTTCCCGAACCCCGGAGGGAACCATTTACCAGCGTCCTTTTGGGGGGCATACCATTGATCATGGCAAAGGCATGGCCAAGCGGGCGTGCGCAGCCGCGGACCGAACAGGCCACGCCATTCTGCACACCCTCTACCAGCAATGCCTGGCTCACCAAACCACCTTTTTCATTGAATACATTGTCCTTGATTTGCTGATGGACACGGACGGCGCCTGCCAAGGGGTTCTCGCCTGGTGCTTGGCGGATGGCACGTTGCACCGCTTGCGGGCGTCTATGACGGTTTTGGCCACGGGGGGGTATGGGCGGGCCTTTTTCTCCTGCACCTCTGCCCATACTTGTACAGGAGACGGGAATGCCTTTGCCCTGCGGGCCGGGCTTCCAGTGCAAGACATGGAATTCATCCAATTCCACCCCACAGGTATTTATGGGGCCGGCTGCCTGATCACGGAAGGAGCGCGGGGAGAAGGGGGATATCTCACCAACAGTAGCGGCGAACGCTTTATGGATCGGTACGCCCCCAACGCCAAAGACCTGGCCTCCCGGGATGTGGTCAGCCGCGCCATGACGCTTGAGATCCTCGAAGGGCGGGGCGTGGGACCTCACCAGGACCACATCCTGCTGCACCTTGAGCACATCCCCGCCCAGGTTCTCCATGAGCGGTTGCCAGGGATCTCAGAGACCGCCAAAATCTTTTCAGGGGTGGACGTGACGAAAGACCCGATCCCCGTTCTCCCCACGGTGCACTACAACATGGGGGGCATCCCTACCAACATCCACGGGGAAGTCATCGCCCCCACAGAGACGGACCCGAACGCGGTCCAGCCAGGGCTGATGGCCATTGGGGAGACCGCCTGTGTGTCTGTTCACGGCGCCAACCGCCTGGGCACCAACTCTCTTCTCGATCTGATTGTATTTGGGCGCGCGGCGGCCCTTCGGGCATCCCAAATTGTCCGCCCGGGGGCGCTCTTGAAGCCTCTGGCCCCTGACGCCCATGAGCCCGCGCTCAAACGCTTTGAAGATCTGAGGCACTCTCAGGGACGTCTCAAGGTCGGGGAAGTCCGCCTCCAGATGCAGCGGATCATGCAAACCCATTGTGCCGTCTTTCGTACCAAACCCCTTCTTGAAGAGGGCCTTCAGAAAATGCGCGCTGTCGAACAATCCCTTTCAGAGCTAGGCCTCTCTGACCGCTCCCTCATCTGGAACACGGATCTGGTGGACGGTCTTGAGCTGCAGAATCTGGTGGCTCAATCCCTTGTCACCTTGGGATCCGCCCTCAACCGAGAGGAAAGCCGGGGCAGCCACGCCCGGGACGATTTCCCAAAACGGGACGACCAAGGATGGATGTGTCACACCGTCGCTTGGCTGTCCCCGGAAGGATCCGTCCGCCTGGGAACACGGCCCGTACGTATGGGCCCCCTGCCGGACGGCGTCGCCCCTCTGCCTCCAGAGGAGCGGCGGTATTAGGTTATTTCTTCATAAAGAGGGCAAAAGCCTTAAAAATATTAAGAGCATCGTCCGAAGCTTTGGCCAGATTACGAGCTTCGTCGTTACTATTCCGTTTTGCATAATTAGCTTTCTGTTTAAGCATATCCTCCACTAGAGATGGTATGTGTGTATTTTCTGTAATCCTTATAGGGGCTGTCGTCATTGGATTAAATTTATTAATTTCTTCCAAGGCAGACTCCAGGGTGAGAGTTTCAGCACGCTCCAACTGAGCAATTTTTTCAACCAACGTCGGTGCTTTTTTTAACAGCATGACAATGTTTTGGATGGGAGAATATTGATTCCATGTTGCATATTGTGCAGCGGCTGACATTCGATCTTTATTATAATTCGCTTCATAGTCTGGATTTTCCGGCTTCGAATCACGATAGATACAATGCTGTAAATCCAAAGGATCCTTAGGATTGGGATAAAATTTCATAAAACCACCAAGAGAGTTTAAGAGAGCCTGTCCCTTTTGTTGGGGGGATTTTAGAGCCTCTTTAAGAAGGTCTAGGGAGATGATTTCATGACAATCGTTAATGATATTACAAATAGTATCGTGGGCGAGTTCATTGGTTGTTAGAGCCCATAGATCCTCGGGGGTTTGAATGGCGGCCCAAAAAGAGTGCGCTGGTTCTTGGAAAGAAAATTGCTGAGTATAAGGAGTTGCAGGCGCAGGAGACGGATCGAAAGAATTGATTTCCCCTTGAATGTACGCGAGTTCGTTAGACAAAGATGTGACCTGCTTCTCAATTTCATTTATGTCGGCGTCAGGAAGCTGACCCTTTTTTTCAGTTTCGAACAACTGATTTATTAATTCCTTTTTTTGAGTTTCCAATGATCTTAAATCTACAATTTGCATCCAAAGCCTATTCGCATCTATCACATCACCCTCTTCCATCGCTTCTGCGCGCTGTTGACCCAACGCTTCTATCCACAAAGATTCCTTTGTTCGAGCTTTGGCTCTGGCTCCAGTGTTTGTGCTCCCTTGATCGGCATCCCCGTCTGTTCTCCCCATCCCCAAAGCCCCGCCGGGAAGAGCCGCCACACTTGAGGCTAACATTAAACAAGTGAATACCATTTTTTGTATCATCTTCCAATTCTCCAAGTTAATTTTCCCAGTTCTGTGTGAACACTTGAAGTAAATCATAAAATGAGAGATGAAATAACAAAAAATTCACAATCTTTTGTTTTAAAAAACAAATTATTTAAATAATTTTTAAAAAATATCTGATTTTAAGAAATATTTTGAATTCAAAAAATCAATCCTCTGGCAAGGACTTGATCAAATGATCATATATAGCTCAGTTCAAATTCAATCATTTGATCCCATACCCAGTTTACCGCCGGCCGGCATGAGGAAAAAGTGTAGCTCTTGACCATCATCAACTCTGTCGTTGATGTCCTCCCGGCGCCCAAGGCTTTGCCTTGGAAGCGTAGATGCATTCGGGTCATTGGGAGAACATAGACAGAGAGCAAATACGACTGACTTGGAAATGGATACCGGCCCAAGGTTTGGACCCAAGCAAAGCCTGGGTATCATCACGGGCCGGCATGACAGAAAATCTAGCGCCGATCCCCAAACAAACGGAGGAGAGACAGAAAGATATTCACAAAATCGAGATAAAGTTGCAGAGCGCCAAAGACCGCCATTTTGCTGAGGGTTTCTTCGGGCAAGCGTTCATCGTACATATTGCGGATCGCCTGAGTGTCATAAGCTGTGAGACCCGTGAAGACCAAGACCGAGATGACGGATAGGGCAAATTGAAGAGCTGAACTCTTCATGAATAGATTGACCAAGGACGCGAGAACCACACCGATCAGGCCCATAAAAAGGAAAGATCCAAAGGCGGAAAGGTCACGCTTTGTTGTATATCCGTAAAGACTCATGGATCCAAATGTGAGAGAAGTCACCAGGAAAATGCGGGAAATGCTTTGCCCTGTGTACATCAGAAAAACCGCAGACAAAGAAATGCCCATAAGGCCGGCGTAGACCCAAAAGAGGAGCTGAGCCGTTTGGGCCCGCAGTTTCTGAATGCCGAAGCTCAGAAAGAGGGCAACCCCGAGAGGGGCAAACAAAAAGACATAACCGAGAGGGGGCGCCATCAGGGAGTTGAACAAAGCGGGCGTTGCCGCCACCATGTAGGACACAAGCCCCGTGAAGCCGATCCCCCCCGCCATGTAGGCATAAACCTTTTGAAGGTGGGCTCGCAAACCAACATTGATCCCCGATGCGGTGGTTGAACGCGGGGTGACGTGTGTTGTCTGTCGCATAAGTCACTTACCTTTTTTCAATTTTACTCAGTTTGTAGTCTATTATAGTTCATAGAATCCTTTCCACAAGAGGCCAGATCTTTGGAAAAATGGCCCCTCGAAGATGTGCTTCGACTGTTCCCCCAAACCCCAGGAATTGTGGGGCTCTCCCTTGGGTTGTGACAAAAAAACAGAATGTTTTCGTTGAAAATTACTGACGATGGGGAAAAGTTCTTGCATTCGCCCACTAAAAAAGACATGTTAGAGGGAGTATTTTTTTTTGGCAGGCCCGTTCTTGGGCCCTTTTTTATTTAGGCTCTCGAATGACCTCTTTGAATATACCTGGACTTCCTTCACTGTTTGTTGAGAATCTTTCTCGCATGGGCATTACAACCCCAACACCTATTCAGGCCGCGGCAATCCCCATTGCCTTGGAAGGACGAGACGTCCTTGCTTCGGCCGCAACGGGAACGGGCAAAACAATGGCGTACCTGTTGCCCCTCCTCACAAAACTCCTGAACGCTCCTCAGCAAACAGGGTTGATTTTGGCCCCCACGCGAGAGCTTGCGATGCAAGTGCAAGAGGCGGTTCGTGAATTGATGGGGCCGCGGCCTGTCTTTTCAACCGTTCTTTTGATTGGCGGCAAGCCTATGGGCAATCAGTTGATGGCTCTTCGGAAGCGCCCGCGTCTGGTTATTGGGACGCCCGGTCGGATCTGCGACCATTTAAATCGCCAGACTCTGCCTCTTGAAAACGCGCATTTTTTTGTGCTGGATGAGACGGACCGCATGCTTGATATGGGCTTTACTGATGCGATCAATACGATTGTGCGGGAGCTCCCTGCCTCTCGCCAAACGTTTATGTTTTCTGCAACCTTGCCCTCCAGCATTCTTAAGTTAGCAGCCAATTATTTAACGAATCCAGAGCGCATTACCATTGGAACCGTCAGTACCCCTTCGGTGCAGGTGACCCAAGAGAAAATTGACACCACCTTGGGGGAAAAATTCCCCCATCTCCTTCAGGCACTCAGCGTCCGAAATGGGTCTGCCATCATCTTTGTGCGGACGCAACGGGGGGCGGATCGCCTTGCAGAAAAGCTCAACAGTCAGGGCCAGCCTGCGGATGCCATCCATGGAGGTTTGACCCAGAGAAAACGGGAACAGGTGATTCATGCCTTTCGCCATGGAACCAATGGCATTATGGTGGCCACAGATATTGCGGCGCGGGGAATTGACGTCCCCCATGTGCGTCATGTGATTAATTACGATATCCCCGAATGCCCAGAAGACTACATCCATAGGATTGGTCGGACAGGTCGCGCGGGTCTGACAGGTCACGCTCTCTCTTTGGTGTCACCGGAAGAAAACCGCAAGTGGGCTCAAATTCACCGTCTTCAGAATGGACAAAGTGCGGATTCAGAGGCGGCACCTGCCCGTGGCAAAAGACGTTCGCCTGCGCCCTCTTCTGCCAGGCGGCCTTTTCGCGAGGGGAGTGAAAGACGGCCTCTACGCTCTGCTGGCTCTGAACCTCACCCTTATGAGGATAGACCTCCAGTTTCCAGGAACCCGAAGCAAAAAGCCTTCCACGGTGGAGAGCCTTCTCAAAAATCTGAAGGTAGCGGCCCTGGAAAGCGTGAGTGGTCTCAAAAGCCACCTTACCCGAGGGATGCAGAAGGGGGTGCTCCTGGAAAGCGTGAGTCTTGGGGTA
This sequence comes from Holosporales bacterium, assembly GCA_044361745.1. Classification (GTDB taxonomy): domain Bacteria; phylum Pseudomonadota; class Alphaproteobacteria; order Holosporales; family CAZGKG01; genus JBIKIF01. Next base: position 47,606 of record JBIKIF010000005.1, read on the forward strand.
AGAAGCCGTACGAGAGGGATGCAGAAGGGGGTGCTCCTGGAAAGCGTGAATGGTCTCAAAAGCCACCTTACCCGAGGGATGCAGAAGGAAGTGCCCCTGGAAAGCGTGAGTCTTGGGGTAAGAAGCCGTACGGGAGAGATGCAGAAGGGGGTGCGCCTGCGAAGCGTGGATGGTCTCAAAAGCCCCAGGACAAAGGGGCCCGTTTTGCCCCGAAGCCTGGGCAGGGTCCTTCTGGAAAATCGTTTCCAAAGAGTGGGCCTGCTTCATCCTTCCGGAAAAAAGCTCCAAAGCGCGTGAGTGCCATCGGATGAATGGGAAAAAATGAGGCTAAGGGCTCTCATGGGGGTTTTTGAAAACTTGCGAGCAATAGGGGCATGCGGCGTACCCTTTGGTCGCGAGACTCAGATAAACTCCAGGGTGGCCCGAGATTTCAGCGCCTCGACAATAGGCGCGTTTTTCCAAAATCATGAGGTCAGAATTATTGCACTGGCTAGTGCCCTGTCCTTTCCGGGGTGCTAGAACAAAAATTTCACCAATGGGAAGTCTTTTTTTCATCGCTCTTTACGTATATAAATGGTTTGAGAGTCGCAAGACTCAGACAATAAAAACTTAGGCGCCCGTAGCTCAGCTGGATAGAGCGTTTCCCTCCGGAGGCAAAGGTCAGGGGTTCGAATCCCTTCGGGCGCACCACCTATTGAACGCATGGCTCTGCGCGGAACCATCATGGGGCGCAACAGCTTAAGCATTGAAAAGTGAACCTGGTGAAACCATTTCCCTCACTGATGGGGAAGAGTAACCTCAGAAACATTAAAAGAATCTTTCTGTGGGGGAGAATAGACCGATGAAAATTCCGGCTGCACCTTCTTTGAGAGGGGGCTCTTCTCTTTTGAACTCCCTGAATCCGTGTCAGAACCAAGCGGTGGTGACCACGGAAGGACCTCTCCTGATTTTGGCAGGGGCGGGGACGGGGAAAACCCGTGTGTTGACCACACGGTTCGCCTATCTGTGTGAGACGGGCCTTGCGTATCCATCCCAGATTCTCGCGGTTACTTTCACCAATAAAGCGGCGCAAGAAATGAAGGAGCGGATTCAAAGCCTTCTCCCGGAGGAATACCAGCAAGACAGCCTGTGGCTTGGGACTTTTCACCGAATTGGTTTGCGGATTTTAAAGCGGCACGCAGGTCTTATTCAGCTGCCAGAGCAATTTTCAATTCTAGACACGGATGATCAGTTGCGTCTCGTCAAGCAGCTTCTCAAAATGATGGGGGTAGATGATAAAGCCTTCCCGCCCCGCTCTGTTCTGTGGGTGATTGAGCGGATGAAGGACCGGGGTCTTTTGCCGGAGGCAGTGACGCGTGCTGAACTTCAAAGGCTCAACCTTGAGAGCAGTACTTTTGAGACCTATCGCACCCTTTATAGCGAATATCAGCAAGCTTTAAAGCGGGTAAACGCAGTGGATTTTGGGGATCTGATTTTGCTCAATATTCACCTGTTTCAAAAGCATCCAGAGGTTTTGGCCCAGTATCACAAAAAATTCCGCTATCTTTTGGTGGACGAGTATCAAGATATCAACGTGGCCCAATATCTATGGCTGCGCCTTTTGTCTCAGGGGTCTTCGAATGTGTGTTGCGTTGGCGATGATGACCAGTCCATCTATGGATGGCGGGGCGCAGAGGTGGACCATATTTTGCGATTTGAGGGAGATTTTCCTGGAGCCACCCTGGTGCGTCTTGAGGAAAACTATCGCTCCACAGCCCCCATTTTAGGGGCTGCCTCTCACCTGATCGCTCAAAACACTCACCGCCTGGGCAAAACATTACGGGCTGTCCAAGGCACGCCTGAGGATGAGAATGTCTTGATCCAGGGGGTCTCTGACGATAAGGAGGAGGCCCGGTTTATCGGTGGGGAGATCGAGAAATCTCTTCGTTCGGGCCACGATCTCAACGGAACAGCGATTCTGGTCCGGGCGGGTTTTCAGACCCGTGAGTTTGAAGAGCGGCTGATTCTTATGAATATTCCCTACCGCATTGTAGGGGCTGTCCGTTTTTATGATCGGCTGGAAATTCGAGATGCTCTCGCTTATTTTCGGGTGGTTGTGAACCCCAATGATAGTTTGGCTTTTGAGCGTATTCTCAACACACCGAAGCGCGGCCTTGGGGCGTCTGCCATCGCAAGCATGCAGGAGATTGCGCGGGACCAAGACCTCTCTCTGTTTCAAGCGGCGGAAATCGTGAGCCAGTCTGACCAGCTTCGGGGAGGCGCACGGGCAGCCCTTCGGTTTTTCTTGAACGATCTCCAGAGGTGGCGGGGATCCCTGGGCTCCCAGCCTTTAGAGACGGTTGTGCAGCATATTTTCGATGAATCAGGGTATGCGCATTTCTGGAAAAAGGAAGGCACATCGGAAGCGGCCACCCGCCTTGAAAACCTGAAGGAGCTGGTCAAAGTGGTGGGGGAATTTGAAAATCTTCCAGGATTTTTAGAACACGTGAGTTTGGTGACGGATAAAGTCTCCGATGCGTCTCAGTCGGCGGTCTCTCTCATGACTCTTCATATGGCGAAAGGCCTAGAATTTGATACAGTTTTTCTGCCAGGCTGGGAAGAAGGGTTGTTTCCCTCCCCAAAAACTTTGGATGAGCATGGCCAGAAAGGCCTTGAGGAGGAGCGGCGTTTGGCGTACGTCGGCCTGACCCGGGCAAAAAAGCGGGCAACGATTACATTCGCACGGAGCCGGCGATTCTATCAGGGCTGGCAACAATCCATGCCCTCTCGCTTTATTGATGAGCTACCAGAGGAATTTGTGACTCTGAATGGGGGACGTCTTCAGGCTCAAAACGGACGGTCTTGGTCTCAGAGAGATCAAAAGTCTTTTGGTTTTGATGATATCTATCAGCCAGATTCTGAAGAAAATGCTGGGCTGAGATCAGGGAAAATGGTGACCCATGCCCATTTTGGTAAAGGACGCATCCAAAAAATTTCAGGCGAACACCTGGAGATTGCCTTTGAAAGTGGTATCAAAAAAGTCATTGCGCGATTTGTCAAGCAAATTGATTGAACAGGGAGTTTGAGGCCTCTCTTCATCTTCCCTTATTTTTTAAAACGCCAGTTTATGTGTCAAGCTTAGGAGCCTTTGCTTTCTCTGAGATGGGAGGAGCTTCTGAACTCTTCCGTACTCCCTAAATTTTAAGTTACAAAGAAAGAGGAAATGAGGAGGGCCAAACCATCGCACGGATCACCAGTCAATTTGTCTGCCAGAAATGTGGCAGTGTTTTCCCCAAATGGTCGGGACGGTGTGAAGGCTGTGGGGAATGGAACAGCCTTGTGGAAGAGTCTGGGCCTGTTAAATCTGGGGCGCTGAATCGGCGGGCGAGGGCCGGGGGGGGCTTGACCTTCGTTCCTTTGATGCGGGGAGAGGAGGACCCGCCCCTGATCCGCATGACCTCCGCCTTCAACGAATTTGATCGGGTGACGGGAGGCGGTCTGGTGCCCGGGGCTGTGATTCTTCTCGGGGGGGACCCTGGTATTGGCAAGTCTACCCTGTTGCTTCAGGTGGTTGCCAGTCTGAGTCAACGGACTTCTGTGGCCTATGTCTCGGGAGAAGAAGGCCTGGACCAAATCCGGATGCGCGCCCTGCGCTTGGGCGTGGAGGGCAGCACGGTGGAATTGGCCTCCAGCACTCGCATTGCGGAAATCCTCAAGGCTCTTGATACGGACACCGGCGCGTCTGTCCTGGTGATTGATTCCATCCAGACCATGGGCGTGGATGAGGTGGAGGCGGCTCCTGGAACTGTCAGCCAAATTCGCGCTGCAACCCAAGCCTTGATTGCCCTGGCTAAAAAGCGGGGGGTCACGATTATTTTGGTGGGCCATGTGACGAAGGAAGGGATGATTGCAGGCCCCCGTGTTCTTGAGCATATGGTGGATACGGTCCTCTATTTTGAAGGAGAGCGGTCCCATCCCTTTCGTCTGCTGCGGGCGGTGAAAAACCGCTTTGGCCCCACGGATGAGATTGGGGTCTTTGACATGACTGAGCAAGGTCTGGAAGAAGTGAAGAATCCCTCCGCTCTGTTCCTGAGTCACCGAGGAGAGCAGGTGACGGGGTCTTGTGTGTTTGCCGGAATGGAGGGAACGCGGCCCCTTCTTGTGGAAATCCAAGCCCTCGTCGCGCCTTCTTTTTTGGCGAGCCCCCGAAGGGCGGTTGTCGGTTGGGATCCCCAGCGCTTGGCCATGGTGCTCGCCGTTCTTGAGGCCCGATGTGGGATCAGTTTTGGGGGCAAAGATGTTTACCTCAGCGTCCTCGGAGGCCTCAAAATCAGCGAACCAGCCGCCGATCTGGCGGTTGCGGCTGCGTTGCTCTCTTGTGTCAAGAATATTCCGGTCCCCCCCCACACCGTTGCGTTTGGGGAGATTAGTTTGTCCGGTGAGGTGCGCCCTGTCTCCCATGCCGCCAACCGCCTCAAAGAGGCGGAAAAGCTGGGGTTTCAGAGTGTTCTACTTCCTATGCATTCCAAAAAAACCGACGGAAACGGAGGACTGAAGATGTGGGCCTTGGGGACCATCCATGGTCTTGTCCATCGCTTTCAGAGAAAACAAAATCCAGAGGAAATCTCTTGAGAGCGGAAGGAATCTCAGCGGGATCTAGGTTCTGTGTACGAAATTTATTTTAATTTCTCTTGGTCTTCTTTTTCCATGTTGCCAGGTTGTTTCGAGGAAATACCAGGCTATGTTCGTCAACAAAACTTTTGAATCTTGCAAAAGAATCGGAAAAATCCGAGAGGATGTATTCACAGAAAAAGAACTCAAAATTAAATTATTTAATTTCTTCTAATCATTGTTAAAAAAATCCAATTACTAATATTGTAATTATTTACAGAAAAACCATAATTCTTGGAAGAGAACAAATCAATCGTATAATTCAAATTAAAAGGATGGTTTTAGAATGAGACAATATGTATTAAGAGCTCTTCTTCTCGGCAGCTTGCCTGTCTTAAGTAGTGGGGCAATGGCGCGTCTTCCTGATGTTGTAGAGCAGTTCTTGGAAGACAGGGGTATTGGAAAATTTAGTGACTCTATCACATGCAGAAAAATCGTATCAAAAGAGGGCGCATTCTACAGTGTATTTATTTCTGAAAATGAGAAGCCAGATACACTCTATCAAGATCCAACTCTGCAGAAGAATTTGCCACGTACACTCATCCTTGATGATCAAGGCAACCCCATTGTAGAAGGAATGAACAAATTTTTTTCTTTGTCTTCGAGGTGGGATTATAGCGCAGTCAAATCGGTTCGTGCGTCTACGAAAGCGGATGGATCTAACGGAATATTGGCGAAGATAAAGGACAATCTTTTTTATGTTGGAGCAAAAACTTCCGGGATTCTGATAAGCAATTTATCTGATTTTCAAGCTAATGAAAAATTATCGATAGAGTTTTACAAGGCAGGATCTCCAAATACAAATCCTGTAAAACAGGAAAAAACATTAGAAGAATGGAGCAAGGAGGCGCATCAAATTGTACAAAGCTTTGTCAATCTTGAAAAGGATTCCTCAAACAAATTCACGGAAATTTTTCCAGTAGGGACTGCTGCTATTATTGAACATATCCCTGAAGAAACTGATGCGCAAAAACTCTCCCAGCTTGGTGGGAAAAAAGGTATCAATTTTATTTTACTGAAGGGGCTCATAGGGGATGGAAACCTCAGAAAATACACTCCAGACGCTCAGCTAAGCCTTCTTGAGACAATGGGTCTTGGCAATCTTTATCTTGAGATGAGTGAGCCTGTTGAATACAGGAGTGGTGAATTTGAAAAAATGCAACAAGAGGCGATTGAGAGTTTGGACGAAGGAAAAGTTTTGTATTTTTACGACAAGGATGGTCTTCTCGTTCGTCAAGAAAAATGCAAATCATTTTTTTGGCTGGTGAACGATTTAATCAGTTCTCCTCAGGGTTTACTGTCTGTGACAAATCAAATCATAATATGGGCTGGGAATAATAGAGAATTTTTGTCAGACGGAAACTATAGAAACAATCCGGCAGTGCAAGATTTAATTGCTAAATACAAAGAAAACGTCTTGAGTCAAGTGGATCAAATCCATCAATTTTTTGGGAATATTGAGGGACAAAACCCCAAGGAAATAACCTCTCTAGACGCTAAGCGTTCTTATGTTCAGAATTTATCTGATGGCTTGAAAAAAGCTCTTTTGGACGCCTGCGCGCTAAAGGAACAAGAGACAAAAAATAGATTGCTAAAAAATGAAGATTTAGCAACTATTTACAAAAATGAGATGGGAACGCTAGATTTGGTGAAGGATTTTGCTCTATTGAAAGAGTGGCTTAAAAAAGGTTATCCTGAATTTAAATCATCACTCAATCCATTGAAAAATCTGATGCAATTGTCTGATATTATTCTCACAATAAATAAGTTTCAAATAGACGTCACAGAGAAAATGATCGAATTCTTCTCCCCGGGACAAAAAGGATCGATTGACGTCTTATTGTCAGACAATATAGAATATGCTTTAGTAGAATTTTTAAAACAACAAAATATTAAAAGTCTTAATAATCTGTTGGATATAAAGCGTGTATTCAAAGATAATTGTTCAAAATTACAGTATCACAGAAAATTATTTTCTGTGGATTCAATCACTTTAGACAGATTGTTTGAGCTACAAGATACTTTTTTTCCCGTGCCTAATTTTGTGCTCGAGGGAAAGACTCGGCCTTCAGCGGATGAGTTGCGTCAGGCAAAAGAAGCGCGGGAACTGGCTCGACAGGGTGCAGTTGGAAAAACTGCTCAGGATCAGGCCTAAGGGGCTTGCTACACTCACCTTCCCCGTTGTCTCAGAGGCCCAAGGATTTCAATTGGGCAATCGGTTTGAAACTCTGGCGATGATGGGGGGTGGGGCCGTGGCGTCGGAGGGCTTCCTGATGCTGCGGGGTGCCGTACCCTTTGTTACGCTCCCAGCCGTATGCAGGATAACTTTCAGCCAGGCGGTCCATTTCTCCGTCTCGGGCTACTTTGGCCAGCAGGGAGGCGGCGGCGATGGACACACTCTGGCCGTCTCCCCCCACAATGGGGATCACGGGAACTGTGGCTTCCAGGCCCTTGGTTCCGTCTAGGAGAATTACCTGGGGCTTGACAGAAAGCTGAGCAAGGGCGCGGGTCATGGCTAAGAAACGGGCTTGCCGGATATTGAGAGCATCAATTTCCTGGACGGACGCAGACCCGATGCCGAAGGTCAAGAGAGGGCAGGGGAGGGCGGCCGCCTCCTGAAGGGCCTCCACCGCGGCCAACCTTTTTTTCTCACTGAGTTTTTTTGAGTCCCCCAGAAGGTGCATGAGGGGAGATCCGAAAGCCTCTTGAGTGAAAACCACAGCCCCCGCCACCACCGGGCCCGCCCAGGGGCCACATCCCGCTTCATCCACGCCGGCTACATCATCTGGACCGTAATGGGCTTCAAAAGCGCTGTGGGGTTGAGGGGCTGGAGGGGTGGGATGGAAAGGCATAGGCGAAGGTCTCCTGAAGCGTTTGATCGAGGACGTCTTGGCTGAGGGTCAGCCCCAGAGCCTGAAGGGAAGTGGTCTGAAAGGTCTTCAGGCCGCAGGGAATGATCTGGTGAAAATGACAAAGGTTGGGGGTGTTGTTGAGGGCGACACCGTGGAAGGAAACCCCTTTACGAATGCGCACCCCGAGGGCCCCGATCTTCTCCTCCTGGCCATGGGTTCGGGTCCAGACCCCAATGCGCTCTGGGTTTGTGAAACCCTCTACGCCCCAGACTTTGAGGGCTGAGATCAGCCACTGCTCCAAGCACCGGACGAATTCTTTGGGTCCTAAGCCCCGGGCCTTCAGGTTCAGGAGAACATAAGCGATCCGTTGGCCTGGCCCGTGGTAGGTCACTTGCCCTCCGCGGCCTGTGTCATAAACCGGCAGTTCATCCGGATTCTCGAGAATATCTGCCCTGTTCCCGGAGGTTCCGATTGTATAGAGGGGCGGATGTTCCAGGAACCAAACGACCTCCGGCGCCTCTCCCCGGGCGATCGCCTCTACCCGGTCCTCCATCCAGTCGCAGGCGTTTTCATAAGAGATAGGGGCGTGGGAGATCCGCCACTCAAGCATGGGTCCATCCTTTTGCAAAGCCAGTCTTCTCGGAACAAGGGAAATGGGACTGAAAATCAACCCATTCACTGTATCGATGGATGATCATCTATCCGCCCCAATGAATGAGGGAGAAGCCCATGAAAACACACTTATATTGAATGCTGAGATTTTGAGGTATTTTCTTCTGTGACATGTCCTTCATGGAGAAAAATGCGACGATCCATCGTCTGGGCGAGCTCTGGGTTATGAGTGGCCATCAGGACGCCCAGGCCATGGTCCCGCGCAAGCTGGCGGAATAAATCAAACACGTTCTGTCCTGTCCCCTCATCCAGGTTGCCTGTGGGCTCGTCCGCAAGGAGAAGATCTGGACGATTCGCCAGTGCTCTGGCAATGGCGACCCGTTGTTGTTCTCCCCCAGAAAGGGCGCTGGGACGGTGGTGCGTTCGGTGGGAGAGCCCAACCCTCTCCAAAAGATCAGACGCGCGCGAGGTGGCGTCTTTGAGGGAGACCCCTGCGATACGTTGGGGAATCACCACATTTTCAAGAGCAGAAAATTCCGGAAGCAAGTGATGAAACTGGTACACAAAACCGAGATGGTAGCAGCGAAGGCGGGTCCGTCGATGATCGGACAGGGCGGCGACATCGTCTCCTAAAAGAGTCACAGAACCTTCTTTGGGGGAATCCAACAGTCCGCAAAGATTGAGAAGGGTGGATTTTCCAGAGCCACTGGGCCCCATCAGGGCAACCATTTCCCCAGGCTGAAGTTCAAAAGAGACGCCCTGAAGAACAGAAATCCTCTGTGCCCCTTCTCCATAATGGTATCCAACGGTCTCAAGCTTTAATAAAGAGGACATCGGGTTCTTTCAGTTTACGAGGAGGCACAGGTAGACCCATCCACCTCATCCCCCCTCTCTTATGAGAAAACGATAATTTTTTCTTCTCGTTTCGTATACCCTAAAAATGTGCGCACTTGATGCTCAAGGGCTTCCGGGTCAATCTCAGAGTCTAGGAGTGCGAGCTGTGAGTCCAGGCGATCCCTCTCATTCTCAAGCGTCGCAAGCTCTTGAGAGGCATTCTTATGGGTCTGACAAAGACGGCTAAAGGCGCGCAAACCCCGCTCCCCCTCTACAGTGTGGTACCCAACGTAGGCAATGAGAGCCCCCAAAAGCCCAAGTCCCCAAAAACCTTTTCGTTTAAATTCAAAGCGCATAGGCTCTCTAGATATTTTTTGATGTCTGGAGCGGGTGGAGGGAATCGAACCCTCGTGGCCAGCTTGGAAGGCTGGGGCTTTACCATTAAGCTACACCCGCCTTCGCGGAAGCTCCGGCGTGGACCAGAGGCCCGTTAGTTTTGCTGCTCTGACAACCACGCCGAAGCACGAAAGGTGCAAGGGACGGTGGTGGAGGGAGCAGGATTCGAACCTGCGTAGACATTCGTCGGCAGATTTACAGTCTGCTGCCATTAACCGCTCGGCCATCCCTCCGCAAACCTAGAGCTCTCTTAGATACCTGAAACCCCTTTAAATGTCAACTCCTTGAACACCAAAAACCCAGAAAAAATCCTCTCTTGATCAGGTTTTTCCTATGACTCAAAGGGACGTCTCTTGATCCCTATGGCGGTCTCTGGTTGAGACAGAGCTTCGATGAGAAAGCTAAGCACAAATGGCTTGGCTTGCGACACATTTTTTGAGAACTTTTGCGAGCTCTTTAAAATCTAAAGGTTTGGCCATGAAATCAAATGCTCCATGATTCATCGCTTGCCTGACGTAACGAAAATCATCATAAGCAGAGATCACGATGGTTTTGGGGCAAGGGGTGTGCTTGCAGATCGCCTGTAAAAGACCAATACCATCTAATTTTGGCATGCCAATATCGGTGATCATTACCTGAAAAGAATCGGATTGATGGATCATATCGAGGGCTTCTTGCCCGTTATGCGCAAAATAAAAATCAAAAACACCTTGAGAAATTTCTGCTTCAAAAAATTTTTGAATTAAAAAAACCAAATCTTTTTCATCATCCACAACTAAAATGCGCGTCATAAATTTTCCCATACAATATCCTGCTAAAAATCAAAGTCTATCGCTCTGTTCATTTGTATCTCTTAGATATAACTTTAAATATTTCTAGTAACAGAAATCTTAAATAGACTGCCCTAGAGTCTTTTGTATTTGTATACAGAAGACTTTTTTTGTTCGAACAGACAATTTTTGAGGAAAAATATTAGTGATATTTGCAGAAAGCTGCAGAAATCAGAGGGGGAATGGAGCGGGTGAAGGGAATCGAACCCTCGTCTGGAGCTTGGGAAGCTTCTGCTCTACCATTGAGCTACACCCGCATTAAACCTCAGGTAAAAATAAGTCCACTCACGCTTTTGAGTGGGTTCTGTGGAATCCCTTGAAGAGAAATGACAATTCATCACCTGACGCTATCCCAAGATTACCGGGATTTCAAGCAGTCCTGAAGATTTTTTTAAAAACCTCCCTTTAGAATCAAAAAATTATTGAGAAAATCAAAAATGAGAAAGGAAATGAGATCATGTCCCGTGTTGTTGTCATTACAGGAGGAACCCGTGGACTCGGTGCTGAAATGGCCAAAGGGTTTCAAAAACAAGGGGACCTTGTCGTCTCTCTTTACCATGGTAATGAAGAGAACGCTCAGGCGTTTCAACAGAAAACGGGCGTTCTCATTCGCAAGTCGGACGTCAGTGATCCAGAGGCCTGTCGTGAGACTCTGAAAGAAATCACTCAAACTTTAGGGTCAATCCATGTCCTCATTAATAACGCAGGGATCACGCAAGATGCTTTGCTTGAAAAAATGACTTACGAGCAGTGGGATTCGGTGATCAGGACAAACCTGTCTTCCGTTTTTTATATGTGTAAAGAAGCCGTTCCCGTCATGCGGGGGCAGAATTTTGGACGGATCATCAACATCAGCTCAGTGAATGCCATCAAAGGTCAGAGGGGGCAGACAAATTATACTGCTGCGAAAGCGGGCCTTTTAGGGTTCACGAAATCCTTGGCTCAAGAGGTTGCAGGTGTGGGCATTACGGTGAATGCTATTGCCCCAGGGTACTGCGATACAGACATGGTTCGCGCAGTCCCAGAACCCATCCTTGAAAAAATCATTTCATCAATTCCCGTGCGCCGCCTTGGAAAGTCAGAAGAGATTGCCAAATTAGCATCTTTTTTGGCAAGCAATGAAGCTGGTTTCATCACAGGAGCAACAATGCATATCAATGGAGGACAATGGATGGGATAAAGCCTGGACTCAGCATGTTTAAGAATGGTCTGGCGTCTTCTGGGGGCGAGACCGGATTTGTTTTCTCTTTAAGGGCGCACCTGGAGGTCTTGGGCTGCGGCGCTCTAAAAGGTCACCTTATTGATGCGAGGATCCAAAGAGTCCGCAAACCGGGGAGTTCGGATCCTCTTTTAAAGACAGCCTCAGGATTTTGGGTCAGGGGGACAGTTGCTCAGCTTAGGCTTGGAATGTGAGGGGGAAGGGGGTGGGGGCCAACCGCCACCGAGGGTTTTGTAAAGATCAATGGCGCTGATCAAGGATTGGGTGTGGAGATCCACCGCATCCATTTGAGCGTGGTCTCTTTGAATTTCCGAGGTCTTGAGATCTGAAAGGGCGGTGTATCCCGCCTGGTGTCTGTGCTCAGACAAAGCGCAGGCGGATGTTAGGGCGCCCGAGGATTCTTGGCTGGCCTCCGATTGCTGGCCTGTTTTCACGTAGGCGGTGAGGGCGTCCTCCACTTCATGAAGGGCTGTATACACGCACTTTAAGTAACGATGTTCTCCTGCTTTTTTGGCTGCTTTGGACGCTTCGATTGCTTGAAAGATACTGAGCCCCTGGAAGGGAGGCAAGGTCATCACCGCGCCGTATTGCCAAGTGCTTGTTCCAGGCACCATCAGAGAGCCCAGCTTGGGAGACTGAAAACCAAGAAAACTGGTGAGATTGAAAGAGGGCAGAACAGAGGCGGTTTGAATGCCGATTGCCGCATTGAGCGCCACAAGATTTTGTTCTGCCTCAAGGACGTCAGGTCGTCTGCGGAGAAGGGCCGATGGCAGGAGAACCCCTTCAAGGGCAGGACGCTTAAGCGTTTGGACGTCTTTTGAAAAATAAAACTGTTGAGGCGCACCTCCTAGTAATAAAGACAGGGCTTGGGTTTTCTGGCTGTAGAGCTGTTCGAGAAGGGCCACCTGTTTGTCGGCAGCGGAGGCATGAGCCCGCGTGCGCTCCCAATCCAGAAGAGACACCTGACCCTTCCGGTATTGGGCTTCCATGAGATCTGATTGCCTTCGTGTGTTGGCGGCAATTTGGCGGGTGAGTCTGAGCTTTGTGGAAGTGGAAAGAAGAGTCAGGTAGGACTTCGCCACGTTGGAGACAACGGTGATCAGAACGGTCCGGTGGGCCGCTTCTTTCCCTGTCAACTGGGCGAGAGCTTGCTCTTTACCGCGCCGTAGGCCTCCCCAGAAATCAATTTCATAGGCTACATTGAGGCCTGCTTTAAAATCGGAGAGTTTGATGTTGGTGGCTGTCGTTGTCGGCGCGCCCTTGGGGAGCTTTGTTTTCAGTCCGCTGGCGGTCGCCCCCACGGATGGAAGAAACATACTCTCAGAGAGTCCGAGGAGCAACCGGTACTGTTCGATCTGTTGGATAGCGACCTGGATGTCTTGGTTGGCTGTGACAGCGGTTTGAATCAATTGGATGAGCTCGGGGTCCTCAAAGCTGCGCCACCACTGCAGGCTGTCTAAGGATTGAGTGGCAGACACTGGACTTGAAATCCACCCTTTGGGGACATTCGCTTGGGGGCGTTCATAATCAGGGCCCACCATGCATCCACTGAGGAGAAGGCTGAGGCTTGAGAGAAAAAAGGGGGAAGATATCCTGAGCTTCATAGGCCGATCCGTTCCCGAAGCTTGCTGAGGAATTCGCTGAAGGTTTGAACCTGAACGTAGAAAAAGGGAATAAAAAAGACCGCAAGACATGTGGCGCCTAGCATGCCCCCCAAGATGCCGATTCCAATGGAGTGGCGGCTCGCAGCGCCAGCACCACTGCTGATGGCCAGAGGCACAACCCCTAAAATAAAGGCAAGGGAGGTCATGAGAATGGGGCGGAAACGTAGTTTTGCAGCCTCCAGAGCGGCATCCAGAATGGGCCGGCCTTCTTCCCGGGCCAGCATGGCGAACTCTACAATTAAGATGGCGTTTTTCGCAGAGAGCCCAATCAGGGTGAGAAGGCCAATCTGAAAATAAATGTCATTCGTCATCCCGCAGATGGTCACCGCAAGGGCAGCCCCTAAAATACCAAAAGGAACGGACAGAAGAACGGCAAAAGGAAGCAGAACCTTTTCATACTGGGCCGCCAAAACCAGAACAATCATGAGAAGGCCTAGGAGGAAAATAATGGCCGCATGCCCGCTTGCCTTTTTCTGTTGGAACACAGCCCCTGTCCAGGACAGGACCATATCCTTTGGCAGATGGGCCTTCCCAACCTCTTCAAGGGCTTGGATCGCCTGGCCTGAGCTGTAACCTGTATTGGGTTGGGCACTGAGAAAGGAGGCACTGTACGTATTGAAGCGATCCACCATTTCAGGTCCAACCGTTTTCTCCAAGCGGCTGAGGGCGCTGAGGGGGATCATACGGTTGGTGGTTCCTGAGCGCACATAAATGCGGTCCAGCAGATGAATGTCTCCCCGCAAGGCAGTCTCCCCTTGCAGCTGCACTTGGTAAACATTCCCAAACAGATTGAAATCATTGACGTAACGGGTTCCATAAAAACTGTTGATCGCGTTGTAAACTTCTGAGAGAGAGACCCCCATGGCTTTCACTTTAGGCTTGTCAACGTTGAATAAATACTGAGGGGAATTGGTGTTTAGGGTGGTCATCACTTGGCGAAGCTCGGGGCGTTTGGTCGCTTCATGAATAAAGGTTTGGGTCAGCTGACTGCGTTCTTCAAGGGTTCGGCCTCCATGGTCTTCGAGATAGAATTCGATCCCACCGATTTTTCCAAGTCCTGGAATGGCTGGGGGGTTGAAGGCCAGAACAATCCCTTCCTTGATCTGGGACGCTTGCGCCAAGAATTGCCCAAGAACGGCAGGGGCCTGGAGATGGGGATCTTTCCGTAAGGACCAATCCTTCATACGGAGAAAGACCGCGGCGCTGTTTTGCTTGAGTTGGGCGTTAATAAAATCAAAGCCTGTTAAGGCAATAGCATCTTGGATGGCGGGGATGGTGCGGGCGATCTCTTCGACTTTCTTGACCACCTCAGAGGTACGCTCCAGGCTTGATCCATCCGGCATGATGACAGAGGCGACAAGGTATCCCTGATCCTCGTTGGGAACCAAACTCGTGGGGAGTCTTTGGATCAGGCCGCCGGACAAAAGCAACACCCCTCCAAAAATGCAGACACTGAGGACTGTGCGCCGATTGAAAAGATTGACAAATCGACCGTACTGTTCCCGCAGACGGTCAAACCCTTGGTTGAAGATCTGGAGAGGTTTCAGAGGAGGTTTGCTGTGCGGTTTGAGAAGAAGAGCGCACAGAGCCGGGCTCAGGGTCAGGGCTGTGAAGCCAGAAATCGTGACAGAGATCGCGATGGTGATGGCGAATTGCTTATAGATTTCTCCAACGAGACCTCCGATAAATGCGACAGGAATGAATACGGAGCAGAGCACGCAAACGATGGCCACAATGGGGCCTGAGACCTCGCGCATGGCCTTCAGGGTAGCATCCAGGGGGGAAAGTTTTTCTTCATTCATGAGGCGTTCCACATTTTCCACCACCACGATGGCATCGTCCACCACCATTCCGATGGCCAACACCATCCCAAAAAGGGTGAGGGTATTGATGGAATAGCCCAAGGCTCCCATCCCAATAAAAGTTCCAATGAGGGAAACAGGGACGGCGATGATCGGGATCACGGTGGCACGCCAATTCTGCAGGAATATGTAGACGATGAAGAACACCAAAAACACCGCCTCAAAGAGGGTTTTGACCACTTCCTTAATGGAAATAGTGACGAAAATGGTTGTGTCGTGGGGAAGGCTTGTGGTGATCCCTTCTGGAAGACGCTTGGAAAGTTCTGCCATGGTCTGGCGAACACTATTCGCAACGGTGAGATCATTGTACCCAGGTTTGGAGAAAATTCCCACAGTGATACAGGGTTGTCCGTTGATCCGCCCTAGAAAATTATAGGCGACAGAGCCCAGTTCAACCCGCGCAACGTCTTTTAAACGCAAAGAGGAGCCATCCACTGGGTTGGCTTTGAGGATAATATTCTCGAAGGCCTCTGCGTCTTTAAGACGCCCTTCTGTCAGAATGGCATAGGTCATCGCAAGGGGAGAGGCAGTGGGGGGCATGCCAATGCGCCCCGTCGGATTCTGGGCGTTCTGTTCTTGAATCGCTTTGTAGACATCCGTGGTGGTGACCTGGTGCTTGGCCATTAAATCCGGATTCAACCACACCCGCATGGCGTAGTCCTTAGCCCCGATCACTTGGGCATCTTCCACCCCGGGGAGCCGCTTCAGCTCTTTCACGATGTTGTTGGAGACATAGTTGCTGATGTAGGTCAGGTCATACCGGGCATCTGGAGACTGGAAGGTCAGGACCTGAAGAATCGTTGGAGATTTTTTTTGAACGGTGATGCCAAGTTTTTGGGTTTCGAGGGGAAGACGAGCCTGGGCCAAGCTCACCGCGTTAAAAGTATTCACCAGGGCCATATCAATGTTGGTTCCCACCTCAAAAGCCACATTGGTGATGCTCACCCCATCACTGCTGGCGGTGGAAGTCATGTAGAGCATTTGATCGATCCCATTGATCTGGTTTTCAATGGGGATTGTCATCGTCCGTTCCGACCCTGGGGCATCTGCCCCAGGAAACATGGCGCTGATGGCGACGTTGGGGGGAGCAATCTGAGGAAATTGCGCCACCGGTAAAGTGACCATAAAGCCAAGACCGGCAAGAATTACGATAATAAATATCACAATTGTGAAAATGGGTCTTCGGATGAAAAAATCCGCGATCATTGGGGGGGCTCGAACTGAGGGGAAGGGAGGGCATGAGTGACTTCGAGAAGAACGCCTTCTCGTATCTTGAGGCCTCCATCGATGACCACTTCGTCTCCGGTGTTCAGCCCCCCCTCAATTTGAAATAGGTGGTTGGTGTGTTCATATCCCTTGATCCGCCTGACGGCAGCTTTCCCCTGGGGGTCTTTCACATAGACAAACGGCCCTTTGGGGCCCTGAAGAATGGCACGGGTGGGGAGGAGAAGAATGGGTTGAGTGTCTTGGCACACAAGGGTGAGTTTCACAAACTGTCCAGATCTTAGCTGAAGATCAGGATTTTTAAATTGGGCACGCACCCGAAAAGTGCCGCTTTGGGGGTCCATTTGGGGGTCAACAAAATTAATAGCCCCAGCATGGGGGTAGGGGGTGCCGTCCGCAAGGGTCAGTTTAGTATAGGCTTGCGTCGACTTCAGAAGAGAGTCTCCCCCCCCTACAAGATGCTTCTGGAGAAGCAGCCACTCTTTATCTGTCATGCCAAAAAGAACGTTCATCGGCCTGAGCTGGGTCAAGGTGACTAAAACCGTATTTTGGTTCGGAGAGACGAGGCTGCCTTCTTTGGGGCCGGACAGAGAGGTAAATCCGGTGATGGGAGCTGCGACTTTGGTGTAGCTGAGATTGAGGGCTGCTTGGGTTTGGTTCGCTGTAGCCTCTAAAACAGCCGCTTCTGCCATTTGAAGGGTGCTGAGGGCATTATCAAAGTCTTTTTGGCTGACAGCTTGAGTGGGAAGAAGTTTTTGGACGCGGTTAAAATTCTTTTGGGCATCTTCTCGCTGGGCTTTGGCTTTGGCGAAACCGGCGCTAGCTTTGGAGACTTGGGCCTCAAAAAACACAGGGTCAATATGGAAAAGGGGATCACCTTTCTTGACCTGAGATCCCTCGGTAAACAAGCGTTTCAAAAGAATTCCCTCAACGCGCGCACGTACGTCCACCACCCGGACGCCGACAGTCTGGCCAGTGAACTCCAGGGTTAAGGGGGGGGTTTGAGGGGCAAGGCGGAGGATTGTGACTTTTGAAGAGGGGGCTCCCTGAGGCGGTGTCTGTTTTTCGCACCCACAAATCCCAAGGATACTTAGGGTGAAAAAGAGCGCAGAGAGTCGATTCAGAGAGGGTTGAATCATAGATTTGTCTCGTTCAAAAAATAGGTGGCCTCTTTGATGTCTTCATCATGAGTGTACTTGGTATTTAAAAGATAAAGAACATAACTTTCTTCAGTTTTCAATGGGACGGTCCTCCCATGTCCAGGTGTGGGTATGGAATCCCTGCAGTGAAGGCCGATGCCCCACACTCAAGACCGTCATGTGGGGGCAACGTTTTTTGAGAAGTTCGTACAGAGCTGTCTCGGCGGCGTCATCAAGGGCGGATGTGGCTTCATCCAGGAAGACCCAGTCTGGGTTTTGCAAAAGCAAGCGGGCAAAAGCCAGGCGTTGCTGCTCTCCTCCGGAAAGAATCTGCGCCCAAGGCTCTCTCTGATCTAAACATGGAATGAGCTTGGCAAGACCGACATCCCTCAGAAGAGAGGCAAGCTCGTCTTTCCCAAAGGTGCCTGCAGAGAGAGGGTAGGTCAGGGCTTGAGCCAGGCTCCCCACCGGGAGGTAAGGTTTTTGAGGCACAAAGAAAAGGGTGCTGTCCTTGGGAAAATAAAGGGTCCCTTCCGCAAACGGCCACACCCCACTGAGGGTTCTGAGAAGGGTGCTTTTCCCCATTCCAGAGGGTCCTTGAAGAAGTGTCCATTCCCCTTGATGGAGTGTTCGATTGGGAATATGGGCAATCAAAGATCCTTCAGGCGTTGTTAAAGTAAGGTTCTCAAGAATCAGAGGTGTCTGCGTGTGGGTTTTGCGCACAAGTTTGCTTTGATTGTTGAGGGTTTGGAGTTCCTTCATGCACTTTTCAAAGGTCAACACCCTGAGGGTGCTGGCTTTCCAAGAGATAATTTGGGGATAATTTTCGATGATGACAGAAAGGGAATTCTCTACTTTTCCAAAAGCGCCTGCCACTTGCATGAGAATGCCCATGAGAAGTTTTTCCCGAAAGAATCTGGGGGCCATCGCGATAAAAGGAACAATGATGGCAGCTTGACCGTACCATGATGTCAAGGTGTTGATTCCCAAAAGTCTGAGAAGAATAGTGTGTCCATTGGTGTAAATATTTTTGAAGAGGTCCCCAAAAGTCTCTGCCTCGGTCTCTTCCCCTTGATAAAACGCAATGCTCTCAGCGTTTTCCCGGACACGGACAAGACTGTACCGAAAATTTCCCTCATAGGTTTCCATTTGAAAATCAAGGGCAAGAAGAGGGGCCACAGCCTTCTTGGTCATCCAAGTGCCGATTCCTGCGTAGGCTAAGGCAAGAAAAAAGAGAGAGCCTGGGAGGTTGATATGGACCCCCCAGAGCTCAAAAGACAACGGGTCGGA
The DNA here is from genome assembly GCA_044361745.1 of Holosporales bacterium. GTDB lineage: Bacteria > Pseudomonadota > Alphaproteobacteria > Holosporales > CAZGKG01 > JBIKIF01. Next base: position 66,178 of record JBIKIF010000005.1, read on the forward strand.
GAGCCCCCACAAAACGCCCGAAAAAACACTGAGCATAATCAAAGATTCAAAAAATTTAAAAAACAGCGTAAGAGTTTGACCGGTCATGATATTGAGGTCTTGGGCAAGCCTTTGGTCCGGGTTGTCTGCGCCCTGTCCCCGAATTTGGAGCCAATAATACAAACGATCCGAGAGCCATAATTGGATGTAGTGGCGGGTCATAAAACGTCGCCAGCGCAGGGTTAAGAGACCTACAAGATAGGATTTGACGACTTGAACCATAATGTAAACGAACGCAAGACCGCAAAAAATACGGATCAAGCGGCCAAAGGCTTTGGCGTCGTATGCCTGAAGGGCGTCATAAAAATTTTTCATCCACTGATTGATGAGAAAGGAGGTGCCGACGAAGCAGCCTACAAAGATAACAGAGCTTACCAAAAGAAGCCATGCGCTGGTCCGTTCAGATCCCTTCCAGTACAGGAAAGCCCGTTTCAAAACGTCTCTATAGAAACGGGGATAGCTGAGGAGAGACGTTTGTTTTGGGGTTGAAAGGAACGGCTTTGGGGTCATAAAAAATTCCTCTGATTCTGAAAAGCTGGGTTAATTCTAACTAACCCTAAATTGCGCAATAGTGCCAGAAATATCCAAAAAGGCCTCCCTAAAAACCGCTCTCTTCGTCTTGGCAAAAACCTGCGTCCATCTGTGAGGGTTGTGGGATAAAAAAATGATAGGATCGAAAGGGCTCCCTGGAATGTTTTGAGAGGTGCGCCAAATAGAAAAAAAGAGGAAAATCCTATCGGTCTCAAATGATTTCTTGACAAGAAAAATGTTATTTTTTATTGAGACAAAAATCAAGGAAAACAAGGGGTAAAACATGATAAAAACAAGGGGTTTTCTCTTGAAAAATCTGCTTTATTCTGCCACAATTAAACCTCTTGTGATTTTTATTTTTCTCCAAAAACTCTTTGGATTGACGATGATTGTACCCATGAAAAGATGTCATTCATTCTTGTTCCAAATGTATCTGGGGCTTATTGCGTCTTTTGGTGTTTTGTCCAGCATGATCTTAATGCCAGAGTTGCCTCAAATTGGCCGGGATTTTCCCGGGCTTGAAAATTTCTTAGGCCTCACTATGTCTTTTTTTATGATTGGTGCAGCGCTTGGTCAGCTTTTTTGGGGATCCTTCTCTGATCTTTATGGAAGACAGCTCCCCCTCTATATGGGGGCTTTGATTTCTGCTGTAGCGTGTCTTGTGTGCTTTTTCACAACCTCATTTTCCGTGTTGTTGCTGGCTCGTTTGGCCCAAGGTTTTGGTGCAACTTCTGGGAACATTATCTCTCGCGCGCTCTGTCGTGATTTATACACCGGCTCCTCCTTTGACCGAATGATTGCCTTTGCATTAACAATGACACCTTTGGCTGGATGTGTGAGCTTGATGTTTGGCTATATTCTCGGTTGGAGGCAGAGTTTTTTTCTAGGGTTCATTTTGTCTGTGGGCCTTGGGGGATGCACTTACTATTTTCTTCATAAACTTACTGTTCAAAAATCAAAGTTGACTTTTTTGACAATGATTCGGGAGTCTCGCCTTCTTTTGACAAGCCCGCCAACTGTTTTTGCTTTGCTGAGTTCGCTGTTTGTGTTTGCAAGCTTTTTTTCTTATCTGACAGCGGCCCCTTTGTTGGCCAAGGTTTTTTTTGGTCTTTCTGGCGAACTGCTCCCCATTTCTCTTTTTACCTTCACGTTTGGAACATTTTTAGGAGGGGTGTATCAATCAACGTGGGGGTGGAAGCTCCCGTGGACAAGGGTTGGGGGGGGGTGTTGGGGGCTTCTTTTTATTAGTCTGTTATTGAATGGAATTTCCCTGGTTTTGGGATGTCAGTCTGCCGTTGTATATATGGGCTTCATGATGATTTTGGGGGGGATGTGTTCCATTGTTAATGTGCTGACAAGTGCTGCGTTGCTCCGCTATCATGATCAGAAAATTGCAGGCACCCTTTCATCATTGATTGGATTTTTCCAGACTTTGGGCAGTGCTTTGGGTAGCTTTTTTGCGACTCTGTATTTGTCGCCTTCTGTGACGCTGGCCCTTGTGGTTTCTTTTTCTTCAGGCGCTTTTATGTTTTATACTCTGTTTAGGGTCTATCAGGCGCGTCCGGTTTCTGCCATTGGTGTCTCTCGTTAATTGACTATTTTTGGAGGGGACTTTTGGCAAATAGTCCCTGGTATCCGGAGGGCTTAGGCCTGTGTGTGGGTTTATGATTTTTTGAAGGAGGGTCACATGGAAGATTTACAGGAAAGCCGGAGGAGGGATGCCCTGGCGTATCATGCGTTGCCATCCCCTGGAAAGCTTGCTGTGAAGGTGACCAAGCCAATGCTGACCCGTGAAGATTTGGCACTCGCCTATTCTCCCGGCGTGTCTGTTCCGTGTGAGGTGATTGCAGCGGACCCTTCGGCTGTTGACCGTTATACGGCCCGTGGGAACTTGGTTGCAGTGATCACGAACGGAACCGCTGTTTTGGGGCTTGGGGATATTGGTCCTTTGGCTGCAAAGCCGGTGATGGAGGGGAAGGCGGCTCTTTTTAAAAAATTTTCAGGGATTGATGTCTTTGATTTGGAGATTGCAGAAAAATCTCCGGAAAAATTAATCGAAATTATTGCAAGCCTTGAGCCAACATTTGGGGGAATTAATCTAGAAGATATTAAGGCGCCAGGGTGCTTTATGATTGAAAAAGCACTGCGAGAGCGTCTCCATATCCCCGTATTTCATGATGATCAACACGGCACTGCAATCATTGTTGTTGCGGCGGTCTTGAATGGCCTGCGCATTGTTGGAAAACCCATTGATGGCGTGAAATGTGTCGTGTCTGGCGCGGGTGCTGCGGCTCTTGCGTGTCTCGATTTGCTGTGTGCGTTTGGCCTGTCACGCGAAAATGTTTTTGTCACTGATACACAAGGGGTCCTCTACCAAGGACGGGAGGGCTTGGATTCTTATAAAGAAGTCTACGCCCAAGAAACGTCTGCACGCACCTTAGGAGATTTGATGGAGGGGGCAGATCTGTTTTTGGGCCTCTCAGCTGCAGGGGTTTTGAAGGGGGAAATGGTGGCAAAAATGGCACCCCATCCTTTGATTTTTGCGTTGGCGAATCCGGTGCCTGAAATTCTTCCAGAGGTGGCGAAAGCGGTACGCCCAGATGTCATTATAGGCACGGGGCGCTCTGACTATCCGAATCAGATTAATAATGTTCTGTGTTTTCCTTATATGTTTCGAGGGGCTTTGGATGTTGGTGCAACCACCATTAACACGGAAATGAAAATGGCCTGTGTGGAGGCGATTGCGAACTTAGCGCTCGCAGAACCCTCCGATGTGGTCAGTGCTGCCTATGGGGGTGAGGAGCATCGGTTCGGCCCAGAAGCCCTCATTCCGAAGCCTTTTGATCCTCGGTTAATTTTAGAAATTGCCCCAGCGGTAGCACAGGCGGCGATGAATTCCGGGGTGGCGACACGACCGATTTCTGACCTCTCTGCCTATCGTCATGAGCTAGAGGCGTATGTGTTTCGCTCTGGTTCTGTGATGCAGCCGATCTTTTTAAGGGCCAAAAAAAGTCGTCAGCGGATTGTCTATTCGGATGGGGAAGATGTACGGGTTTTGCAGGCGGTTCAAGAGGTTGTCCGGGGAAAGCTTGCAGACCCTATTCTGGTAGGTCGGAGAGAGGTGATCCAAAGTCGTCTTCAAAAACTTGGGCTGACAATCCAAATGGATCAGGATTTTACCTTAGTCGATCCTTTGGATGATCCTCGGTATCATGAGTATTGGGTGACTTACCATCGTCTGATGGAGCGAAAAGGGGTGTCCCCTGAGACTGCGAAAAAAGAAATCTGTTCAAACCGAACGGCGATTGCCTCTCTGCTCATGCTGAAAGAAGAAGCAGATGGGATGTTGTGTGGTCCGGTGTTTCGTTACAACCGTCACTTGGATTTGCTCCAAGATCTGATCGGGCTGGCACCAGGGAAGACCATCGCTTCTTCTGTGAACGTTATGGTGGCGGATGAGGGGGTTTTCTTTTTTTGTGACGGGTACATCAATTTTGATCCGTCTGCAGAAGAGGTGGCAAAAATTGCAGGAATGGCAGCATCCGCTGTGAAGCATTTTGGGATGACGCCGAAGGTTGCATTCATCTCCCATTCAAATTTTGGCTCTTCCGATACTGCCTCTTCCCAAAAAATGCGGGAGGCGTTGTCTTTGTTTGAGGCGGCCCATCCAGAGGTGGAAGCAGAAGGGGAGATGCATGCGGATGCAGCGTTTAATCCGGTTTTGAGGTCTCGTATTTTCCCGAATTCTCGCTTAACTGGGGTTGCCAATTTGCTGGTGATGCCCAATCTTGAAGCGGCCCATATTGCCTTTAATGCTGTGAAGGGGATGAGTGGGGGGATTTCTATTGGCCCCCTTTTGTTGGGTCTTGCCAAGCCTGTTCATATTTTGACTTCATCTATTACGCCTCGAGGTGTTTTGAATATGACAGCGCTGGCAGCTGTGGATGCGCAGATTCGTTCCCAAGGGGAGGATAATTAACCTTGAAACAGAAGGGGCTTTTGATTGTGGTTTCGTCCCCGTCTGGGGCTGGAAAAACAACGGTTTGTGGAGAGCTTCTCTCCCGGTATTCAGATATTTTCTTGTCTGTATCTGCAACAACACGGGCTCCGCGTCCTGGAGAAATAGATGGCAAAGACTATTGGTTTCTCTCACCAGAGGTCTTTGAGGCGCGGGTTGCGAGTCAAGATTTTTTAGAGCACGCCACAGTGTTTGGTCAACGCTATGGGACCTTAAGGGCGCCGGTGGAGGCTCAACTGTCTCTAGGGCGGGACGTTCTTCTGGACGTAGATTGGCAAGGAGGCCGGGCCATTTCCCACAGGGCGAAGGGGCCTGTGGTGCGTGTTTTTATTCTACCGCCCTCCGTGGAGGAGCTTCGGCGGCGTCTTGAGGGTCGGGGGACCGATGCGTCTCACGTGATTGATGGGCGGATGGAGCGGGCACGATCCGAAGCCCAGCATTGGGCTGAGTACGATTATGTCATTGTGAATCGGGTGGTGGAGGAAACTGTGAGGGTCCTCGAAAGTATCCGCATAGCCGAACACGCAAAGCGCGTGAATCAACCAGACCTTTTTGATTGGACGGCGTCTTTGTAGGCTAGATCACCTCAAATCGACCTAAAAACCCGCGTTGAATCTTGAAACCCCTATAAAACGGAGCTTGGGGCGGCCCTGGGCTCCGTTTTGAGTCCCTAAACTGGCACGACGAGCCGCCTCTAGAGTCAGTTTTAAGGCTGCATTCAGTTTGATCTTGCAATGCTGATTTAAATAGCTGGGTGGTGGGCCTGGTAGGACTCGAACCTACGACAACACCGTTATGAGCGGTGGGTTCTAACCAACTGAACTACAGGCCCAGAGAGACAGTATTTCTTTGTATCACAAGGAGGGGGGGTCTGTCATCGGGCTGTCTTGAGAAAAACACCCATTTGAAGACAATGGTTTTTTTGAAAAAGCTTGTGTCTCTTGGTTTGAATTGTTAAGAATAAATTCTCGAAAGTGAATGAAATCCTCAGATGGGAGCCTCTATGGCGAAGATGACTTTTATTAAAACAGACGGTGCTGCCCTTGAGGTGGACGCGCCTCTTGGCCTCTCTGTTTTAGAGATTGCCCATCAAAATGGTTTGGATGAATTGGAAGGGGCCTGTGAAGGCTCCCTGGCTTGCTCCACATGTCATGTGGTGATTGATCCTTCATGGTACGAAGCTATGGCAGAGGCTACAGACGATGAAAACGACATGTTGGATTTGGCTTTTGGGCTCACGCCAACGTCTCGCTTGGGATGTCAAATTCTGATGAAACCAGAGTTGGATGGCCTTGTTGTACGTCTCCCTTCCGCAACTCGTAATATGTTGGTAAAGTAGCTTTTAAGAACGGATGGGTGGTCGAGTGGTTGAAGGCACCGGTCTTGAAAACCGGCGGGCGTGAAAGCGTCTCGTGGGTTCGAATCCCACCCCATCCGCCAGTTTACAGCGCTCGAACTTTTTGCGCGTGATTTTTCAAATTCCAAAACCACCCTCTGAACCCCAGGATTCATAGGCTTTAGAAAATTTTAGTCTTTCATTCCCCCACAAGATTTACTTTGAGGGTTTTGTATGAAATTATTGATGGGATTTTTTTCTAATGTTTTTATTTTTTCCGAGGGCTTCACAATCCATGGATATAGGTAAAAAAAGTGCTTACGATTTTCATTTCAAAACCTTGATTGGCGAAGAACCTTTGCCCTTATCCCAATTCAAGGGCAAGGTTATTCTTATTGTCAATACTGCCTCACAGTGTGGGTTCACCCCCCAATATAATGGATTAAAAAAAATCTATGAAAAGTATAAGGACCAAGGTTTAGTGATTCTTGGTGTTCCAAGCAATGATTTTGGGTCCCAAGAAACTGGCAGCAATGCAGAAGTTGCTCAATTCTGTGAGCTCAATTATGGGATCCCATTTCCCATGGCATCAAAGGAAGTTGTCTCCGGCGATGCAGCCCACCCATTTTATATTTGGGCAAAAAAGACCCTTGGCTTTGGTACGGCGCCGAAGTGGAATTTCCATAAATATCTTGTCAATCGCAAGGGGGAATTAATTGATTATTTTTACTCAACGACCTCCCCTGAGGCTAAGAATTTAGTTGAAGCGATTGAGAGAGAGTTGGCCCAAAATCCGTGACTACACTTCGCCTCATTCTTGCTGACCAACTTTCTGAATGCCTTGTGTCGCTTGGGGGAGCCCGGAAACAAAACGACATCATTATGCTCTTTGAAGTCATGAGTGAAGCTACTTATGTGCCGCATCATCCTCAAAAAATTGCTTTTTTGTTTTCAGCCATGCGCCATTTTGCTGAGGAGCTAAGGTTTAAAGGGTATAATATACGTTATATCAAGCTGGATGACCCCCTCAATACAGGTCATTTAGATGGAGAGTTAAAACGTGCCATTGCAGCATTAGAACCAGAGCGTATCATTGTGATAGAGCCGGGGGAATGGCGCGTTTTGACGATGATGCAGGAATGGAAAACCAGCTTAGGCATACCCATTGAAATCTTCAGAGATGACCGATTTTTGTGTTCAATCTCTGAGTTCAAAAAATGGGCCACAGATAAAAAGCAACTGCGGATGGAGTTTTTTTACCGGGAGATGCGTAAGAAATACAGAATCTTAATAGAGACAGATAATAAGCCCACTGGCGGTGAATGGAACTACGATCAAGAAAACAGGAAGCCCCCCAAGGCAGGCATTCAATATCCCGCACGCATGCGTCATAAAAAATCGATGATCACCCACGAAGTACTGACATTAGTTCGTGACAAATTCCCCCATCATTTTGGTAAGCTTGAACCTTTTGATTATGCTATAAATCGAGAGCAGGCCCTATTGGAGCTAGACCATTTTATTGAGTTCTGTTTACCACAATTTGGCGATTATCAAGATGCAATGGTGACAGGAGAGCCCTACTTATATCACTCACTTATTTCCAGTTATTTAAATGCGGGTTTGCTCCTACCACTGGAAATTTGTCAAAAGGCAGAAGCGGCGTATCATGATGGTAAAGCGCCACTCAATGCGGTGGAGGGATTCATTCGCCAGATTCTAGGTTGGCGTGAATATGTGAGGGGGATTTACTGGCACCATATGCCTGAGTACGGGGATTTAAACTTCTTCAATGCAACCACGCCACTTCCTGATTTTTACTGGGGTGCTCAGACCCAGATGTTTTGCGTTGGTGAAGCAGTGACTCACACCCATGACCATGCATATTCCCATCACATTCAAAGACTTATGATTACGGGCAATTTTGCACTGCTCGCGGGGCTCGATGTGAAAGCGGTTCAGGAGTGGTATCTGGCAGTTTATTCTGATGCCTATGAATGGGTAGAAATGCCCAACACACTGGGTATGGCCTTGTTTGGTGATGGTGGTATCATGGCGAGCAAGCCCTATGCGGCGAGCGGTAAATATATTCACCGCATGAGTGATTATTGTAAGCGCTGCGCCTATGATCCGGACCTGATGACAGGGGATAATGCTTGCCCCTTCAATAGTCTTTATTGGGATTTTTTGGCCCGTAATGAAAGCAAGCTACGGAGCAATCATCGCCTTTCCTATGTTTTTTCCACATGGGATAAGTTTACCCCTGAAAAACAAAAAGCTATTGTGACTCAAGCCCAACATACGTTACAACGCATGAAAGATGGAGCTCTATGATCACGGTATTTTATGACGGTCAATGTGGTCTGTGCCGCCGCGAGATTGAGTATTACAAACGTATTGCTTTAGAAGGGACTTTTAAGTGGGTAGATATTACTGTAGATGCCTCCGACATTGAGGTTTTAGGGATTTCCTACCCTGACGCATTAAAACTGCTTCACGTTCAAGACGAAAACAAAAAACTCCACAGTGGTGTTGAGGCGTTTCTGACTATTTGGCGGCACATGAGGGGCTGGAAATATCTGGCGAAATTTGTAGGCCTTTCCGTAATGCGTCCTATTGCAAAAAGACTTTATGAGTCCTTTGCTGCATGGCGGTTTCATCGTCTAGCCCATTGCCAGAGTGCACTCAGGGATTATACTATAAAGAAAAAGTAATGGCATTTCTTGTGTCAAAAGCTATGGACCATCCACCATATGACAATTCAGGTGAAGGATATAGACCAGTCAGTCGTTGAGTATAGCGGGCATTTTATATGTGACATGGAAATCATATTGAAATGCTCAAACTAGCAGAAATAGGATAGGAGAAACTATCTATGTGGTCCCTAAAAAATAGTCTTACACGTGATTGGGCGCTTCTCATTCGACACGGTAGCCATGCCTAAAGGGATTAAAAAATTGGATTTGCCATCAAAAACGTGTGAAAGCTGCGGGAGACCTTTTGTCTGGCGAAAGAAGTGGGAAAAAGTTTGGGATCAGGTAAGGTACTGCTCTGAAAAATGTAAAAAAAATCGATAAATTGATGATCTCTCACCAACAATCATATGCAAAATATCTTACCTATGGCGGCACATTGCCACTTATCATTTGCGCCCTTGATTGGCATGTTTACGAAGCCCTCAATGCACGTTTTTTTGCCAACTGCTATGGCTCAGTGATTATTAGTTTTTTGAGCGGCATCCATTGGGCAATCTATCTTTTCTTTTTTGAAAAATGTCCCCGCAATCTGTTGCTGAGGAGCAATGCAACGGCCCTCATTGCGTGGATTTCTTTGCTTGCCTATCCATTGTTTTTAGGATTTTTCTTACAGATACTTTGCTTTCTTTACCTTCTGTGGCTTGATTTAGAGCTTGAACGTGTTGGGGTTTTGCCGCAATGGTTCTATCAATTGAGGCGCAATGCAACCACTGTAGTGGTCTTGGTGATGATTGCCATAATGGGATCATTGTGATGATGCGCATCGCCATTATTGGCGCAGGAATTTCAGGGATTACACTAGCGCGTGCATTAACAGAAAAAACACACGTGACCCTGTTTGAAAAATCACGGGGTGTGAGTGGTCGTCTGTCCACGCGCTATGCTGCACCCTTTTGTTTTGATCATGGTGCCGACAGCTTTACCGTTCGCACTCAGGAATTTGAGGCGTTTTTGAAGCCATATCTAGAAAATGGCGTCGTTGCAGAGTGGAGCGGCAAGGTTATAGATTGCCACTTGGGGAAGAAAGTCACTCAGCGCTTATGGGGTGAGAAACATTTGGTAGCCTCACCCCATATGAATAGCCTATGCAAAAAACTCGCTGAAAATTTGGACATTAAGCTCAATACCGAAGTGGCGCCATTATCCCAGCGGCAGCGGGATGGATGGCATCTTTTGGATAAAGGTGGCGTATCCCTTGGCGTGTATGACATGGTGATTTCAACGGCTCCCCTTGCACAAACCCTATGTTTATTGGCGGGACACTTACCAAATAATACACCCCTTCATTATGCTCACATGCACGGGTGTTATTCTGTAATGATTGGTTTTAATCGGCCATGGAAACACCAGTGGATCGCCGCAAAAGTGGTGGATCATCCTATTCAATGGGTGTCGATTAACTCAACTAAACCAGGACGTAACAAGGACGTAACCTCTATTGTCGCCTATTCCTGCAACAAGTGGGCGGATGCACATATTGACGAAGATATCACACACGTACAAAACCTCCTCCTTGAGCAATTTCAGCAAGTGATGGGTATTGATTGTACGCATATGGACTATATATCCACCCACCGATGGAAATATGCCATTGTCCGTGAAACAACAGAGCAATCAGGTTACTATATGGATACCCTGAAGGGGTTGGGGTGTGTCAGTGATTGGAGCAGCACCTCACGCATTGAGGAATGTTTTTTAAATGCCACGCAGTTAGCGAAGTACATCATAGGATCCCCCTGAAGGTCACAACACAGCACAGCACATTATGCGCTTTAGTGAATGGCATAATGATGATTTTGATCCCGGTGGTGGGCTTCATCCTTACGTACAGCTATAATGACATCTGATAACCTTGCATCGCTTCCCAATGTCCAATAGGTCACGGCAATGCTTGGTGCTGGCACATTGTCTATTTTCCCACTTTCCACCTCATGGAGATATTGAGTGTAAGAATAAACGGCCTCTTCCTCTAAATAGCTGACAAAACGATGGGATGTTTTAGGGGATATCAAGTACAGAATGAAATAAGCTATAAAAAAGATAATTTGGGCAATAACAATTAACATCTTTTCTAATCCGCTCGGTTGGGCGATTTGAATAAATGTCATAAGATGCATGCGTTCATTTTCAGCTTCCTCCAACAAAGCCTTAATGCGCCCGTCGTCATGACTGCATTGTCTGAGGCTTTTTAAATGCTGAAGCATTCCGCCAACCATGCCAGGAACACCTGCAACCGTTTCCAGAACCACAGCTCTGTGTCCATAACGGTTTGAAAAAAAAGTATCTGCAAAAAAGCGAAGAAACTTCACAAGTCGATAGGCAATATGATCTGAAAAAGATTGTGGGACATGATGGACGTTAAGATTAATTTCAGGGCTGTGTGTTTTCAGTTTTTTCATGGTTTGATTTTTGTCCGGGAACTCTTCTGGGCCATACTTTAAAACTTACTGGTTTTTAAATGACTCCGTATCATTTTAAAGAAGCAGATTGGAAAATATGTTCTTTCATGATTCTACCCGAAAAACTCATGGGAATCGAGTGAATTCCTTGGAATGTATTTTATCTTGGGGAAAAAAAGGAAGGGGTGTTCATTCGATAAAAAACAACCTACACTCAAGGTATTAGGTCACTCATAAAAAATCAATAAAATGGCAAGCTTCTTAATTATTGCGGCCTCAAGCTCCATGGGAAGGGCCACCTGCAAGCTGTTGCAAGATGAAGGACATCGCCTTTATCAGACGGCTCGGTCTGCAGATAAAATCACACCGGATTCTCTATTGGATGCAACTGATTTTGAGGCTGTGGGTAGGGTTTTTGCTCTTGCTAAGGAAAAAATGGGCTCTATTGATGGTGTTGTTAATTTTGCGGGATCTCTTTTGTTAAAACCGGCATCCTCCACCAGCCAAGAACAGTATGATCAAGTGATTCAAAGTTCCCTCACCACAGCTTTTGCAGTCGTCAGAAGTGCTGCTCAATACCTTGATAAGGGTGGTTCTGTTGTGCTCATATCATCCGCTGCTGCCTCCATTGGACTTCCGAACCATGAGGCCATTGCTGCTGCTAAGGCTGGGGTGACGGGACTGATGCGTTCTGCTGCTGCCACTTACGCCCAGCGTAATCTGCGGTTTAATGCCATAGCCCCTGGTCTCACAGAAACGGATTTAACGGAGAAAATTACTCACAATAAAGCCTCGCTGGACTATTCTCTTCAGATGCATCCCTTAGGACGTGTTGGCCAGCCGGAAGACATCGCCCGCGCCGTTGTATTTTTATTAGACCCTCAAAACAGTTGGATCACGGGTCAGACGCTTCACGTTGATGGCGGACTTTCCATACTCAAAGGGCCGGCTCATGCTAAAAACTAAGCAAGAGATTGGTCATATATGAAAGTTGCCATTATTGGTGGGGGTGTAGCGGGTCTCGCATCCGCAAGGTTGCTCTATCAACATCATTCTATCACGGTGTTCGAGAAAAATGATTATGTGGGTGGGCATGCAAACACAATATCCTTGCCATCCCTCCATCCCGATCTTGTCGTGGATAGCGGATTTATTGTTTTTAATCATCAAAATTATCCAGAGTTTCGGTCCATGCTGTCCCATCTCAATGTGGACACAGTGGCAACGGACATGTCGTTTTCCGTGTCAGACAGAAAAAAATCCCTTGAGTTTTCAAGCGCTTGGCCCTATGGGATCTTTGCAGATCGTCGCAATATTTTTCGCCCCACTTATTGGCGGTTTCTTTTTGAGATCAAGCGATTTAATTTACGCGGCACAAGTGCTTTAAAGGAAGGTGAAACACCCCAAGAAATGACCTTGGGGGAGTTTTTAGGGAGGGAAAATTTTACTGAAGCTCTGATCAATCAATACCTGATTCCCATGGCCGCAGCCATATGGTCAGCGCCTTTTAAAAAAATCTTGGATTTCCCCTTAATCCCTTTTTTAAAATTTTTGGATAACCATGGTCTTTTGACGGTGAATCAACACCCTCAATGGTATACCGTGAAGGGGGGGAGTCGTGTTTATGTGAACAAACTCATCCGTCCATTCCAAGACAATATTTGCCACCAAGAAATCATCAGCGTCCAGCGTCAAGAGGAGGGGGTAGAGGTTACGAGTCTCACAAAGGAGAAAAATCTAAACAAACAGTTCTTCGACCAGGTGATTTTTGCAAGCCATGCCAACGAAACGCTCTCTCTTCTCAAAAATCCAACACCAGAAGAGATCGATTTTTTGAAAGCATTCCCCTATGCAAAAAATGATGTCTATTTGCATCAAGATGAGAGTTTTATGCCCCAAAGAAGGGGGGCCTGGGCTAGCTGGAACACCTTAATTTCTAAAGGCTATCACTTTGAGAATCCTGTGTGCGTCACCTATTGGATGAACAGCCTACAAAAAATCTCCATGGACTTTCCCTTGTTTATCACGCTTAATCCCAGTCAAAAGCCTCAGAACATTTTGCAACGATTTTCCTACGATCATCCTCTCTTTACGCAGGAAAGTCTTCATGCCCAAAGGAGACTGTCACAGATCCAAGGCAAAGACTGCATTTGGTATTGTGGAAGTTATGTGGGATATGGTTTTCATGAAGATGCCCTCAAATCTGGCGTGGATGTAGCTTTAAAGTTAGGGGGAAAGAGGGAGTGGATGGCCAGTCATGCATAAGTTTCTTCCCGTAACGGTTATGCACAATCGCCTCACTCCAAAAGTCAACCGCTTTTTTTACAAAACATTTTACGTGTGTTTGGATGTATCATCTCTCAGTGATTTAAAAGGTCCATTGTTGGGTTTTGAGAAATGGCGCCCCTATTCCCTTCGTCATAAAGACTTTGGTTTTCAAGACGGAAGCCCCATTCAAAATTGGCTTGAGGCAATGATTAAAACCTATGATTTAAAGCATCATAAGATTTACCTCATCACCATGCCAAGGGTTTTTGGGTATGGATTTAACCCCATTAGTTTTTGGCTCTTTTTTGACGAAGAGGAAAATCTTCAATCAGTAATCGCTGACGTAAACAACACCTTTGGGGAGAATCATAAATATCTTATTCGAGACAAAGATGGAATGAAGATGACTTCTGATCAGCATTATGAAGCTGAAAAAGTTTTTCATGTGTCCCCCTTTATGCCTGTTGATGGAAATTATCGCTTTCGCTTTTGTGTTCCGGAGGATTTTTCAAACGCGCCAAGTAGGTCGTCCATGGGATTTTGGATTGACTATATCATTGATGGTAATAAAATCCTTCTGACAAGCATGACAGGTAAACTCAAGCCCTTAAATCAAAAAAATTTATTAAAATCCTTTATTCATTATCCATTTATGACCATTCTAGTGATGGGCCGCATTCACTACCAAGCGTTAAAACTCTGGATCAAGGGCATACGTTACTACCCTAAAGCACAATTACCAAAAGAGAATATGACTGAGTCATTATGATGAATACACAATACCGCTACGAAGCATTTTTTAAGAAAATTGCCAAAAATCTCGGAACGGGATCTTTGGTGGTTTCAACGCCAGGCGCCAAAACCCTAGAATACCACGGATCCATCCCTGGTCCCCGTGCTGATATGATTATCAAGGATTGGAACATCATTAAGGATGTTATTAAACAAGGAGAAGTCGGTTTTTTAAAAGCCTATCAGATGGGACTTTTGGAAACATCAAACCTTGCCAATCTCATTATCATTGGGATTTTAAATGAAATGCCTTTCAAGGAGTTCTTTGATTTATCCGGGATCAAAAAATATATCTATCGCCTTTATACATCCTTCATACGACGAAACAGCATGAAAGGGAGCAGGGACAATATTCGCGCCCACTATGATTTAAGCAATGATTTCTTTTCCCTTTGGTTGGATCCCAGTATGTGCTACTCGTCTGGGATTTTTTCAGCTCATAAGGCAACGACCCTAGGGGAGGCACAGCATCAAAAGATTACCCGTGTTTTAGATCAGCTGGATCTTCCCAAAGGAAGTCATATCCTTGAAATTGGTTGCGGCTGGGGTGCTTTTCTTCTTGAGGCAGCAAAACGTGGGTATAAGGCCACAGGTGTTACCATCTCAGAAAAACAATTTTACCATACAAAGGAAATCATTGAATCCAGTGCTTTTAAGGATCAATTGGATGTTCAGTTCTTAGACTACCGAAAAATTAAGGGTCAATATGATGCCATTGTGAGTATTGAAATGTTTGAAGCCGTTGGGGAGGAGTATTGGCCCAACTACTTTAGCGCAGTGTCAACATGCCTTAACCCCGGTGGCAAGGCTATTATTCAGACCATCTCCATTCATGATGATCATTTTGAGGCTTACCGAAAGGCTCCTGGGTTTATTCAACTTTACATCTTTCCAGGGGGTATGCTCCCAAGTCCCCAAAAATTCATGGAAGGGGCTCGCCAGGTAGGTCTTTCAGTCCTTGATAATTTTACCTTTGGTCATGATTATGCGCGAACGTTACACGAATGGCTGGATCGTTTTGATAGTGTCCGCGACAAGGTGATTCAATTGGGCTTTGATGAGGCATTTATTAAGCTTTGGCGCTTTTATTTAAGCTATTGTATCGCGGGTTTCACTGCAAAACGCACGGATGTGCATCAGTTTACTCTGCAAAAAGGTCCATAAATGGCCCCACAACAAAGCCTGTCTGGCCAATCTCTTCTTGGTTATGCTTTTTTGGCCCCCTCCAATCCATGGCCTTTGCTGCGGCTATGCCCTTATTATTCTGGATTCAGCCAAAATCCAAAGAGCGTGTTTGGATTAAAAATCCTGTCCATAAGTTATGCGCTCATCCCCTGTTTCTTTAAAATATTAGCCACGGGAGCGTTATGTTGCTCATCCATTGACCAGGAGAAAACCGATGAGACTGCTTAGAAAATTTCTCACTTCATTTTTGATATTACTCAGCGGATGTCAAAATTATGATTTAGAGGATTATAAGGACAGTAAACCCAAGGTCAGCATTAAAAATTTTTTTAATGGGCCTCTTCAAGCTTGGGGTATTTTCCAAGACTATTCCGGGAAAGTGATCAAGCATTTTACCGTCAAAATGGAAGGGCGCTGGGAGGGTAACAAAGGTCAACTTACAGAAGATTTTGAATGGAGTGATGGCACCAAAACCCAGCGTGTATGGACGATCAATGCGTTGAGCGATCATCATTTCACCAGCACAGCTTCTGATGTTGTTGGGACAGGGGAAGGAAAATCCATGGGCAACGCCATACAGTGGGTTTATCGTTTAAAAGTCCCCGTAAACGGCTCAGAGTATGAATTTGATTTTGACGATTGGATGTTTGCCCTGGATGATCATACCATGATCAATAAAGCTAAGATGAAGAAGTTTGGCTTGACAGTTGGAGAAGTGACTTTGTTTATGAAAAAAGGATCTTAGTCTTTGGCGGCCCCCATAAAAAATTGGAACAAAAAAAAGGTTTGGATTATTGGGGCAAGCTTTGGTATTGGGCGCTCTCTTGCAGAAATCCTTGACAAGGAGGGGGCGCAACTTGTCTTAAGTGGTCGTACGGAAAAAGCGTTAATAGAATTAAAATCAAGTTTATCGAATAAAAATCATCGGGTTTGTACTCTTGATGTGTGTTCTCAAAAGAGCTTAACGGAATCTTTTGAGGGTTTTATAAAAGATCATTTTGACATTGATTGTATTATTTATTGTGCCGGAACCTATCAGCCTGGGCCTTTTTCAGAAGGATCGGCTTTAGATTTTGAACAAACCCTCGATACGAATTTTATGGGTGCTGTTCGTTTGCTCCATGGTGTGGAATCTCATCATTCCAAAAGTCAACTGTGCCAAATTGTTTTTGTGGGAAGCGTGGCTGGATATAGCGGGCTTCCCAACGCCAATGTGTATGGACCGAGCAAGGCGGCACTCTTGAATTTTTGCGAAGGTATGAAGGTGGAGCTGGAGCACAAAGGCATTGATATTCGCATCGTCAGCCCCGGTTTTGTTAAAACCCGTATGACGGATAAAAATCAATTTCCCATGCCCTGGATACTTTCACCAGAAAGGGCCGCGACGTATATCATCAAAGGGCTCGCGACGTCCTCCTTTCAAATCGATTTTCCAAAAAAAATGTCTCTTTTCTTACGATTTTTGCGCTTATTGCCCTATCCCCTGTATTTTTGGTTCGCCAGAAAAATCCTTTAAGAAAATATTAACACGTTCAATGGGATGCTTTAAGTCAATCGTACACAATGCCGATGGGATAGTGATGAAGGCTGCATAGGCGTCTTTTGTTTTGTCGAAACGCGCGAAGACCCGCCTGAAGTGTTTGAGTTTTCCGAAGAGGGTTTCGATGAGGTGCCGTTCCTTGTAGACATGCTTGTCGTATTCTCTGGGCCTTTTCCGGTTTTTTCGGGGTGGAATGACAGCGACACAGCCCTGAGCCACGATTTGATCGATGAGCTCTTGGCTATCCTAAGCCTTGTCAGCAATAACAAAAGCTCTCTGCGTCGAAGCGACAAGTTCGGAGGCTTGTGTGATATCGTTGCGCTGTCCTGGGGTCAACGTAAATTTGAGCGTACCCCCCAACGCCTCACAAACCCTGTGAATTTTTGTTGTAAACCCCCCTTTGCTGCGGCCTAAGGCTTGCAATGTGCCGCTGTCTTTTTTGTAACCCGCCCCACAGGCGTGGGCCCGAACAATGGTGGAATCGATCATGATTTTCGTTCAATCAGCTTGCCCACTCAAAGCATAGTGCAGCCAACAGTCCCCAATCCCTTGCCGTTTCCATCTTAAAAATCTTCGATGAACGGCGCGCCAAGAGCCATAGGCAGGAGGCAAAAAGCGCCACTGCATCCCACTTCTGAGCACAAGGCAAACGCCCTCAAAAAACCGATGAACCCGTTTTTCATCGCCTGTGTGGAGCCTTTTCTGGGCTTGCAAAAATAAATAAACCTGATCCCAGGGCAAACTTCTGATAAACTCTTCCATGCGGTCACATCCTCTTTCGTTAGACGGAAAAAAGAATGTTACCGCTTTATTTGTCCAACATTTAAATAATTTTTATTTTTTGTTCACGAGGAGGCCCCGTGAACAAAAATTATCTGAGCCAAATGATCGTTGATGCGATAGCGATGAAGGCTGCATAGGCGTCTTTTGTTTTGTCGAAACGCGCGAAGACTCTGGGAAAATGCTTAAGTTTTCCAGAGAAGCACTCAATGAGGTGACGCTCTCGGTAAAGATATTACCCCGTTCATTAAATAGTTGACATTAGGAAGCATAAGAACCGGAGGGTTTGAGGAAGAAGTTTTGGACTTTTGATGGGGTCTTCTGGATGGGGCGGAGAGAGGAGAGAAGATCGGATTTCAGCTGTTGGGTGCTATAGATGAGGCGGTTATGACAAGCATTAGCCTTAACGTCTTGGTTAAGGAGTTCATCTGGATTGAGCCCCACAAGCCATGGAACTTTTTTGCTGAGGCTCATACCCTGAGCCCCAATCCTCAGCACCAACCCTTCCTCCTGACACTGACACTGTCTCCTCTCTTTTGAAGAGCACCAACGCGCGATGGACGGTTCCCACCATTCGCAAACTTGTCAAATTTAGAAATAATTGTCAATTATGAATTTAAAATTATCTTTAAATTGACATTTTGGACACTATTTGACACACTTCCGAACGGTGGATCTCGTCCGCTGCGTGTCTGAGTCAGGAGGGAAGAGGCTGGGGTTGAAGAGAAACCAGACCAAAGAGGGGAATGGGGAGCTTGGGGATGGAGGGGAAACCGAACCGAAAGCCTCATACCCTGAGCGCACCACTCCCTCAGCCTCACACTCTCAGCCTCACATCCACTGACACTGTCTCTTTTAAGAGAGGCAGCCCTCAGCGCAGGGTTCCTCTGAACACTGACACTGTCTCTTCTCTTTTGAAGAGCACCGGCGCGCTGTGGACGGTTCCCACCATTCACGACCTTGTCAAATCAAAAATAAATTGTCAATTATGAATTTAAAACTATCTTTAAATTGACATTTTAGACGCTATTTGACACACTTCCGAACGGTGGAAACCGTCTGCCCTGCGCCCAACCTCGGAAAGACGAGAATGGGGTTGAGGAGGAGAGGGCAGACCAAGATGTGGAAGACACTGGGGGTGGAGAGAAACCAGAGAAAGTCGGGAGGGGAGAGACCTCAAAGGCAAAAGCAAGCTTTGGAAAGAGGCGGAGTCACCTCTGAGAATGCGAAAGAGAAAAATGTTTTGAGACTTGAAATTCGAGACATTTGAGACTTGGAAGTCACGCTTTTCTTCCAACCTTATCGCACATGTGAGGCCTTAGCCTTGCCTTAGCCGATCAACACTTTGCCCCCAGACAAACGGTGGACGGTTCCCACCATTCGCAAACTTGTCAAATTTAGAAATAATTGTCAATTATGAATTTAAAATTATCTTTAAATTGACATTTTGGACACTATTTGACACACTTCCGAACGGTGGATCTCGT
>JBIKIF010000006.1:0-71871 GCA_044361745.1 Holosporales bacterium
ACAGTTGGGATTTTGCAAACAAGGCCCGTTTTTAAGTTGACACAAAACCTGACCTCTCAACCCATGGGAATGTTTCTTCTGAACCTCTAGCCTCAGCCTTACACCCTTAGCGCACCACTCCCTCAGCTCACACCCTCGGCCTCATACCCTCAGCGCATCACTCCCTTCAGCCTCACTCCCTCAGCTCACACCCTCGGCCTCATACCCACTGACACCGTCTCTTCTCTTTTCAAGAGCACCGGCGCGCGGTGGACGGTTCCCACCATTCATAACCTTGTCAAATCAAAAATAAATTGTCAATTATGAATTTAAAACTATCTTTAAATTGGCATTTTGGACAGTATTTGACGTACTTCCGAATGGTGGAAACCGTCTGCTGTTTGCCTAATTTAGGAAGGAAGAGGCTGGGGTTGAGTAGAAAGAGACCAAAGGGGGAAGGAAGAGACCTCAAAGGCAAAAGCAAGCTTTGGAAAGAGGCGGAGTCACCTTTGAGAATGCGAAAGAGAACAATGTTTTGAGACTTGAAATTTGAGACATTTGAGACTTGGAAGTCACGCTTTCCTTCCAACCTTATCGCACATGTGAGGCCTTAGCCTTGCCTTAGCCGATCAACACTTTGCCCCCAGACAAACGGTGGACGGTTTCCACCATTCACAATCCTGTCAAATCAAAAATAAATTGTCAATTATAAATTTAAAATTATCTTTAAATTGACATTTTGGACACTATTTGATACACTTCCGAACGGTGGAAACCGTCTGCTGTTTGCCTCATTCAGGAAGGAAGAGGCTGGGGTTGAAGAGAACCCAGACCAAAGGGGGGGAATGGGGCCGAGAGATGAAGGTCTGAAATATGAGGGTCGCCCCGGAGATTGTGTCTCAAGTTCAAGGGGTTTGGCTTTATCAGAAGGTTCAAGTGTTTGAACGATCCTGGGATGAGACGGAAGCTCATTCAACTGGGGGGTCTTTGGACAGGATCGGGCGCTCAAAACTTGCCAGAACCCCACGAAGCGTCCTGATTTCTTGAGAAGACAGTTGGGATTTTGCAAACAAGGCCCGTTTTTAAGTTGACACAAAACCTGACCTCTTAACCCATGGGAATGTTTCTTCCGAACCTCTAGCCTCAGTCTCATACCCTTAGGGCACCACTCCCTCAGCCTCATACCCACTGACACTGTCTCTTCTCTTTTCAAGAGCACCGGCGCGCGGTGGACGGTTCCCACCATTCATAACCTTGTCAAATCAAAAATAAATTGTCAATTATGAATTTAAAACTATCTTTAAATTGGCATTTTGGACAGTATTTGACGTACTTCCGAATGGTGGAAACCGTCTGCTGTTTGCCTAATTTAGGAAGGAAGAGGCTGGGGTTGAGGAGAAATGAGATGGGGGTTGAAAGAAAACGAGAGAAGCGGTTGAGAAGACCCAAGTGAGACCCCTGAGGGATCTGTCTCAAGTCAAAGGGTCACTGAAGTCCACCCCGGCGCTTTGTCTGAGGTTATCAAGTGATCCCAAGTCCCATTTTTAACCATGACGCCGTCAGTCCAGAGCTTTTGTATCCACAGATACGTCGCTCCTCCTTCTGGGTCCTGTTGAATCTGGGATTCGGATTACACAGGTCCTTGCGCTCACTGAATTTTTTAAGAAAGGGTGGTTTCCGTGACTTTCGGTACATGACGCCACAAATCTTCCAGCGCATACAAGGCTCGGGTTTCAGGCAAAAACAGATGGACCACGACAGATCCGGCATCCGCAATGACCCATGGGCTTTTGCCGACGCCATTTAAGGAGACCCGGATCCCCAATGCTTTGAGGTGCTCATGCACATGGCTTGCAAGGGCGGACAATTGGCGTTCAGAGCCTCCACTTGCGACAATAAAAAAATCAGCAATCAGGGGGTGGTTTTTCAGAGGAAGTCGCACAATGTCGCTGGCAAGCTTGTCCTGTAAAATCTGTTCAATCGCATCACACAAATCAGCGGAGGTCATGGGGGGCACGGATGTCTCTTTCTGTCGTTGGTTGGGAGAATATTGGGTGTGTCAAAATAGCGCCTTCATGTTTGAGGCGCCTCAGGGGTTGATTTGGGTGCCCGTGGCCTTGAGGTCCGCTTTTTCTGAGGGGCACCAGTGATCGGGTTGAGAGAGTTTTTCCGAACCTCTGGGGAGGATTGGCGCTTGAACACACCGGTTTCCAGAAGACCACGAATCTCTTCGCCGCTGAGGGTTTCGTGTTCCAGCAAATGGAGGGCCAGCAGATGCAGCTGATCTAAGTTTTTTTCCAAGATTTTCCGGGCAACTCCGTAGGCGGTATCCACGATTCGTCGGATTTCTTGGTCGATCAATTCAATGGTAGAGACCGACATGGCCCGCTGGGGATGGAAAAAACTTTCCTGTTGTCCTTCGCCATAATTGAGGAAGCCCAATTTATCGCACATCCCCCATTCAGTGACCATGCGCCGCGCCACTTCCGTCACCATTTTAATGTCGGACGAGGCTCCGGTGGTGACTTGGTCGTCTCCAAAAACCAGTTCCTCTGCAATACGCCCCCCAGACGCAACCGCAAGATCTGCCATGAGGGTGACCCGTGGCATGGAGACTCGGTCTCCTTCGGGCAAGCGAATGACCATGCCAAGCGCACGCCCTCGCGGAATAATGGTGGCCTTGTGAATTGGATCCGAGGCGGGAGAGTGAAAGGCAACCAAAGCATGGCCCCCTTCGTGATAAGCGGTGAGGCGCTTTTCATCATCGGTCATCACAATAGATCTGCGCTCTGCCCCCATCAGAACCTTGTCTTTTGCGTCTTCAAACTCCCGCATGGAGACCACTCGATAGTTGCGCCTGGCGGCTAACAAAGCGGCTTCATTCACAAGATTTGCCAGGTCTGCGCCTGAAAATCCAGGAGTCCCCCGGGCAATGGTGCGCACGTCCACATCATCTGCTAACGGAACCTTGGCTTTACGCATATGGACTTGGAGAATTTTCTGACGGCCCACCACATCCGGATTGGGGACGACAATCTGTCGATCAAAACGACCCGGGCGCAGCAACGCTGGATCCAAGACATCTGGGCGGTTGGTTGCCGCGATGAGAATCACCCCTTGGGTAGATTCAAAGCCATCCATCTCCACCAAAAGCTGGTTGAGGGTTTGTTCTCGTTCATCATTGCCCATCCCAGGGGTATTGCTACGATTCCGCCCAACTGCATCAATCTCATCCACAAAAACAATGCAGGGCGCCGCTTGTTTCGCTTGCTCAAACATATCCCGCACCCGACTGGCACCGACACCCACAAACATCTCAACAAAATCAGAACCAGCGATTGAGAAGAAGGGAACATTTGCTTCCCCTGCGATGGCTCTTGCGAGCAAGGTTTTACCAGACCCTGGAGGGCCAATGAGCAAAACCCCTTTAGGGATTTTACCCCCGAGTTTTTGAAATTTGTGAGGGCTGCGCAGAAATTCAACGATTTCTTGGAGGTCCTCTTTTGCCTCATCAATCCCAGCAACGTCCTCAAAAGTCACCTTAGCGGCTTTGTCATCAAGCAGTCGGGCACGAGATTTCCCAAAGCCCATAGCCCGACCAGCGCCTCCTTGCATTTGCCTGAGGAAAAAAATCCAGACGCCCACCAAAAGAAGCATGGGGAACCAGCCCAAAAGAACTTGCAAAAAGGAAGGGGTTGCCTCCTCAGGGGGGGCCACTTTGACCCGCACTTGGTGGTTCAGGAGATTGCTGACGAGAGAGCCATCCTGGGAGGGGACATAGGTAGTAAAAGCGCGTCCTTCACGGGTACGGCCTGCGACATGATCTCCCCGGATCAAGACGTCTGTAATTTGGCCTGAATCGACTTGCGACACGAAGTCTGAGTAATCCATCACCTGGGTATTGGGTGTCTGTGTTCCCTGGTAGAGATTGAACACAGCAATCAAAAAAAGGCCAATAATGAGCCAGAAAGCAATGCTTTTCCCGTTAAAATTTAGCACACCGATTGTCCTTTCTTGGGAACACCCATTCTATACACTTACCTCCTAAATAAAAGTGGATTTTGAGCACAAAGGACGCTCAGGTATCCTTCAACATTCACAAAACCTTACCAAAAAAAATCCTACACAGAATCTAGCATATTTTGCACGGCCGAACAGCTAGCAATTCATCTCAAGATTATTCCTACAATCTTTTGATTTTTTTAAGGAATTTTTGTCTAGTCTTTTGCCAGAGAGAGAAAGATTCCTTTTCTTCAAAGGGATACGATGAAAAAAACAGACTTGGAACAAGAGACACAGGCAACACCTATGACCCCTGAGGCAATCTTAAACTATTTCAAGACGATTGGAAAAACAAAGCTAGCCATTGGTGCTTCTGGCGTTTTACTGTCTCTGGCATTTTTGTTTTTTCTTCTGACCCGTGTCAGCCAGCCTGACATGGCTTTGCTTTATGGAGATTTAGATTTGCGAGACAGCGGTCAGATCTCTGAAAAACTGCAAACTATGGCAACACCCTTTGAAATTCGGGATGGCGGTAAACAGGTTTACGTCCCCAGCAACGAAGTTTTAAAAGTGCGGATGGGGCTTGCAGAAGCCGGTTTGCCTATGGGGGGAGCTGTCGGATATGAAATTTTCGATCGCTCCGAGATCTTGGGCAGCACCAATTTTATTCAAAATATCAATTTGTTGAGAGCGGTTGAGGGGGAGTTAGCCCGAACGATTCGAACCATTCAAGGCGTCGCGGCGGCGCGTGTGCATGTGGTCATGCCGCAGCGGGCCCTTTTTAGCAAAGATCACCAAAAGCCTACGGCGGCCATTGTTCTGAAAATGCGTGGAGGGGTCAGCCGCCTGGGTGCGAATCAAATTCAAGCCATTCAACATCTGGTCGCCTCATCCGTTCCTGAACTGACGCCAGACCATATCTCTATCTTAGATGACCGAGGAGTTTTGTTGGCATCCGGATCAGAAAAAATAGGATCCAACGGCCCCGGATCTATGGCAGACGCACGGACACTCTATGAAACACGCTTAGCCCGGATGATAGAGTCCCTTCTGGAGCAATCCATTGGTATCGGAAAAGTCCGGGCCGAAATTACCGCAGAATTGGACATGGACCGGGTCACGGAGCAATCGGAAATTTTTGATCCGAATGGCCAGGTCGCCCGTTCGACCCAGACTCACTCAGACATGCAAAGAGGTGCAGAGACAGGAAGCACAAGCGGACCGAGTGGAGTCCAAAGTAATATCCCTAATTTCAGTACCCCCGGAGGCACGGGAACCTCTCAAAACAACGAATCACAAAAATCAGAAGAGACAACAAATTATGAAATATCTAAAACAATTAAAACTTCTGTGCGGGAAATGGGCGGCGTTAAAAGGCTCTCTGTGGCTGTTCTTGTGGACGGACTCTACGAAAAAACCCCCAATGGACAGGAGGTCTATAAAGCACGAACTTCGAAAGAGCTAGAGGAATTGACCCAATTGGTTCGCGCGGTTGTCGGGTTTCAAGCCCAACGGGGCGATGTGGTGGATGTCATGAATTTGCGCTTTGCAAAATCTCCTGAATTGATTGCTGAGAAAGAAAGTCTTTGGAACACGTTAGGTCTTCAAAAGAAGGACTGGGTTCGTATTATTGAATCGCTGATTGTGGCGTCTGTGATCCTCTTGATTTTCTTGTTTACTGTGCGGCCTCTGCTGACATCACGGGCCGAGAGAATTGCCGCGTCAGGGTTAGAGGGGCAGTCCTTGGATGCTCGTAAGATGGATCCTTCTTTTGGAGAGCTCGCAGAAGGTACTCTCCAGCCTTCCATAGAAGGTTCGGGGTCTCAAGCATCCACGAGCTTGCCGCTTTTGACGCGAGAAGACAAACTCAATCAAATTGAAGAGCTGATCCAAAAATATCCCGATAGCGCAGCTATGCTCTTAAAGCGTTGGCTTAAAAAATAGATTTTTGAAAGGTATGAGAAGGTAATGCTATGGCGCGCCCTATGACATATGAATCGTTATCCGGACTCAATAAGTCTGCTGCGATCATTTTATCTATATCAAACAAAAGCAGGAGTGCCATTTTAGGGGCTCTTCCAGACCGAGAGGTTCGGGAATTGTCACTGGCCATGAGCAATTTGGGTCCGATGGATCCTCATCTTGTGGATTTTATTTTAGAAGAATTTATCGAAGGCATTCTGGGCGGCAAAGGGATTATGGGGGATTTCGAGCAAACGCGTAAAATGCTTGAAGAGACTTTGGGGCGTGACCGCACCCAAATGATCCTTGAGGGTGTAGAGAGTGATCAATCTGAGATATGGGATAAGCTGTCCCAGGTGAAACAGGATTCTTTTGCAAGCTTTCTTTCCCATGAAAAGCCCCAAACGATTGCTGTTATTTTATCCCGCATCAATGCGGCTCAATCGGCGGGGATTTTAAAAATTTTGCCGGAGAAATTGGCAGAAGATGTGGTTATGCGCATGCTTAAGACAACCTCTATTAAAAAAGAAACTCTCAATGAAATTCAAAACTCTTTGAAAATTGAATTTGTCGAAGATGTCGGTCATCGGGGAAAACGGCAAGATCCTCACAAGGTTTTGGCTGAGATCTTTAATGCGTTTGATAACCAGACGGAATCTTTTTTCATGGATTTTTTGGGCAAAGAAAATCCAGAATCTGCAGATCGTGTGAGAGCCCTGATGTTTACCATTGACGATCTCAAACGGATTGATCGCAGCGATATGCAAAAAGTTCTTAGGGAGATTGATAAATCCAGTTTGGCTTTGGCTTTGAAAGGGCTGAGCGATCCTTTGAAAGAGATTTTCTTCTCCAATATGTCAGAGAGGGCTGCCAAATTCCTTAAAGAGGACATGTTGGCTCTTGGATCTGTGCGTCTGAGGGATGTTGAGATCGCCCAGAAAGGGATTTTGTCTGTTGTGAAACAGATGGAATATGATGGGGAGATCACAATCTCCGAACGTTCTGGTGACAATGACTTCATTGTTTAGAGAGAGCGGAGAGCCCATCGTGCAAAAATTTCTCTTTGATACACTCTTGGACGAACAAGGGGAGACAAAGCCAACACAAGCTTCCAAAATAGTCCAGAGAGAGAAGACACTTCATGAAGCCGGCTACCAGCTGGGTATGAATGAGGGATATACACAAGGAGTGGCCGATGGGCTGAAAACAGCTTTGACACAAAGGGAGGCCCAAACGGAAGCGTTCCTGAGTATAATTTCTCAGCGCTGCAAGGATGCGGTGGAGGAATTAGAGAGTCAGAGGGAGGCGGTCGTGACCCTTGCAACGTCTATGACAGAAAACTGCCTTGTGAAAGTCATGCCCCTTCTTCGGTCCCGCTTCGGTCGCGAGAATTTGTGCCGATTTATTTTGGAGACCTTACAAAATGACAACCCTCCCACCATTCGTTTTGTGACCCACCCAGAAACCTGTCGGTGGTTGAAAGACCGTCTCAATGGAACCGTTTACTCAAAAGCTGTCTTTGGGGAGGATGACACCTTGAGCCCTGATGATTGTCGCATGCTTTGGGAGGACACGTGTGTTGAGAGAATTCAAAGCCTTTTAATTGAGAAAATTCTAGACCTTCTGAAAGAAACATCCCTCACTTTTTCGAACCCCATAGGAGATCATCATGACGAATCCAACAGATCCAACAGTTGAAACCCCAACAGTTGAAGCCCCTTTTTTTAAAGAGGGCAAAACAAAAATGAACACAGGAGAGTGCGAACCCACGGAACCTAGCATCGTGACGGCGGTTTCGGATGTCCCTGTTCAGGTCTCTGTGGTGCTTGGGAGGATTACGATGCCGATTGCGAACCTTCTCAAGTTAGGCCGGGGTGCTGTTGTGCAGCTCCAGACACGGGTTGGAGAAAATGTGGAGGTCCTTGTGAACAATCGGCTTGTTGCGAAAGGGGAGATTGTGATCCTGGACGAGCATTTAGGTGTCACTCTTACCGACATTGTCCGAACGGATTATTTATAAGAGCCCGGCACAGTTGGCACAGCAAACAACTAAGCCGAATCTTAAGAGAAGGCAGGGATAAAGGATGCGCATTCTTATTATTGGAAACTTGGGTGGTTATTTAACTGATGCAGCCAAAATCATTCTGAGCAAAGGGGGAGAAATTACCCAAGCCGAGACGAAAGAGCAGGCGGTCTCCCTTCTCAGGGGCGGGAGCAGTTTTGATGTTCTGTTAATGGATGTGGGTGAAGATATTCCGGGATTTTTGGAGGCCTTGTCCTTAGAGCGTATCCATGTCCTTTTGGTTGCTTGTGGTCTAGGAGAGGTGACGAAAGATCAGGTGACTCAGGCGATTCGTGCCGGTGCTAAGGAGTATCTCTCTCTGCCTCCGGATGCGACGCTCATTGCGGATGTTCTGGACGTTCTGGCGGGGTCGCGGTCCAAAGTGATTTTCAATGACCCCTCTATGGAAAAAGTTCTGATGCTCACGGATCAGGTGTCTAAAAGTGATGCGAGTATCTTAATCACAGGAGAATCGGGGACAGGTAAGGAAGTCCTGGCACGGATGGTTCACCAAAAAAGCGCCCGTAAAAACAAACCATTTGTTTCCGTGAATTGTGCAGCGATTCCGGAAAATCTTCTCGAATCCGAATTGTTTGGCCATGAAAAAGGCGCATTTACCGGTGCGGTGGCTCGGCGTGTTGGTAAATTTGAAGAGGCCCACGGGGGGACTCTTCTTCTGGATGAAATCAGCGAAATGCATCCCCATTTGCAAGCAAAGCTTCTGAGGGCGATCCAAGAGCGGGAAATCGACCGGGTTGGAGGGACGAAGCCGGTCTCTGTCAATATCCGCCTTCTTGCCACCAGCAACCGGGATATGATGAAAGAAATTGCTGCTGGCCGTTTCCGGGAGGACCTCTTTTTTCGTCTCAATGTGGTGACCATCACTCTGCCACCTCTGAGAGAAAGACCTTTGGATATTGTGTCAATGGCCCATTATTTTGTTGAAAAATACAGTAAAGCCAATGGAATATCTCGGAAGGAGCTTAGCCCTCGTTCTCTTCAGATACTCAGCAAACATTCGTGGCCTGGGAATGTCCGGGAGCTGGAAAACACCATGCACCGTGCCATTCTTCTCTGCTCGGATGGGATGATTGAGCCGGATCATTTGGCTTTGGTGGTGTCTCCCCCTGCGGGTCTAAGTGATCCCCAAATCGGGAAAACCCTTGCAGAAGCCGAGCAAGCTTTTATTTTATCAACACTCGATTATTGCGCTCAGGATGAAGGGCAGGCTGCCCATCTGTTGGGTCTGTCTTTGAGATCTTTGCGGGCGAAAATTCAATCCTATGAAGATCATCTCAGACAGGTGTGTGCTCCGTCCCATGCCCATGACAAGGTGTCCTGACAATGGCCAATCAAGCCTTTTTTAAACAAAGCACACGGGACACTTGGAACGTGTTTGGTGGCGCTCTTCGACGAGGGGAGGCGACATTTTCTCTTGCTCTCATTGCTATTCTCTTGATGCTGATTTTGCCCGTCCCAAAAATGCTTCTGGATTTTTGCCTGGCCCTGTCCTTGGCCTTTTCTGTGCTTGTTTTGATGACGGTGTTGTTTTTAGAAAAGCCCCTTCAGTTTAGCATTTTTCCAACGGTTCTTTTGGTCGCAACCATGCTCAGGCTTTCGTTAAACGTGGCCTCCACCCGTTTGATTCTCTCCAGCGGTCATGATGGAACAGCGGCAGCGGGTCAGGTGATCCAGGCCTTTGGCGATTTCATTATGCGGGGGAATTTTTTAATCGGTATGATCGTTTTTGCCATCCTTGTGATTATTAATTTTGTGGTCATTACCAAAGGTTCTGGACGGATCGCAGAAGTGGTGGCGCGATTTAGCCTGGATGCTCTGCCCGGCAAACAAATGGCGGTGGATGCAGATCTGTCCTCCGGATTGATCGATCAAGATGAAGCTAAAAAACGACGTAAGCAAATTCAGGAGGAAACAAATTTTTATGGCGCCATGGACGGGGCTGCGAAATTTGTCCGTGGGGACGCGATTGCAGGACTCCTCATTACCTTTATCAACTTGATTGGCGGTATTCTGATTGGGGTTGCTCAACAAGGCCTGGGTTTTTCCCAAGCCGCCCAAACCTATTCGGTCTTAACCGTTGGGGATGGTCTTGTCACGCAGGTGCCAGCGCTGATTATTTCCATTGCATCCGGTATGTTGATTTCCAAAGCTTCCTCCGAAGGAACGACCAACCAAGCATTTGGGGAGCAGCTGGGGGCATATCCAGTCGCTCTCGGTCTGAGCGGTGTTTTGATGGCATGCCTCGGCCTTTTGCCTGGAGTTCCTGCGTTGCCGTTCTTTGCCCTGGCGAGCCTCGCTGGCCTTGGAGCCTGGCGCATGAGCAAACCTTTGGAACCTCAAAACCCTCTGTCCCCTTCTGCGCCCGCCGGAGACACCGCTTCGGAAGGGTCTTTTGAACAAACGCTTTCAGAAGTGATGAAGGTGGATCCCGTCAAGCTGGAGCTGGGGATTGGGCTTCTGTCTTTTGTCAAAGATCCGAACGGCCTGATTCTACGGGTCAAATCCATGCGGCACGATTTGGCCAGTCAGCTGGGGGTTCTGATTCCCTCTGTGCGTATTGTGGATAATTTTCAATTGGATACCTTTTCCTATGTCATCAAAGTGAAGGAGATTGAAGCCGCCTCTGGCCGCGTCTATCCTCAAAGAATTCTGGCCCTCAGCCCTACAGGGGATCGCCTCAACTTCCCTGGAGAAGAAGGAATTGAGCCGGTTTTTGGTCTCCCCGGTCTTTGGATTGACGAACGGTTAAAAGAAGCGGCAGAATCTCAAGGATGCCTCATCACAGATCCAGTGATGTTGCTGGCCACCCACCTGACGGAGGTTTTGAAGGACTATATTCCGGAGCTCTTGTCTTTTTCTGTGGTGCAACAACTGATTGATCAATTGCCCAAACCGGTTCAGAAACTCTATGCAGAGATGGTCCCGAACCAGCTTCCCCCCACCCATTTTCAGAGAATCCTTCAAAATCTCTTGGCCGAGCGCATTTCCATTCGGGATTTTGGCACCATTGTGGAGGCGATCTCTGACGGTGTGCAAGTCAACCGCACCCCAGAAGGTCTGACAGAGTTCGTTCGCAGCCGCCTGTCCCGTCAGATTTGCGGCAGTTTACTGGCGAAAAATGGCACCCTCCCTCTCCTAACCCTCTCAGGCCTTTGGGAAAACGAATTTCAAAATGCTCTGTCCGGGGATGGAGAAGCACGGCAGTTGATTCTTCCCCCAAGCCGGATGCAGCTCTTTTTAGACCGGGTGGGGGAGGTGTTGAGTAGCCCGCAAGTGCAGATGAACACGCCATCCCCTGCCGTTGTGACCACCCCTGGGATCCGGCCCCATGTACGCTCTGTCCTCACACGCCTCCGGCCGCAATTGACGGTCATTTCACAGAATGAACTCTCCCCCCGTGTTCAGATGAACTTCCTGGGAGAGATTTAGAGCTATCGCTCAATTTAAATGATTGGATCACATATCTACGCCACCCCCGTCCCATAAAGCGTCGTTATTAAGGATTTTCTCAGTGGTCCATCCGTCATTGGCCTCGGCCAGAATGATGCTCACCCCGGAGATTTGGATCTCTCTATCACCTCAACGCGACGTCAAAACGTCCCGTTGAATCTCGAAACCATCGGAGTCTTCCTATAGGGACGGTCCTCTGCACCTATAGAACACCACCGCCCCTGCGGCGGAGACATTCAGAGTTGGGAAAAGAGGGGATGTGGGAAGGGCGACACGCAAATCACACAGCTCCTCCGTCAGTCTGCGGAGGCCTTTGCCTTCTGCGCCCATGACAATCGCCAGTTTGCAGTTCAGGTCTAGCTGGTCTAAAGGGATGTCTCCATTCTCTGTCAGACCCACGCACCAAAACCCTGCGCGCTTGAGGAGATCCAGTCCTTGCGCTAAATTCGCCGTCAACACAACGGGAATCTTATCCAGGGCGCCAGATGCGCTTTTCGCCACAACGCCGCCGAGGGGCGGGCTGTTGCGCTCAAGGGTGAGTACCGCATCCATCCCAAAAGCGCAGGCACTTCGGAGCAAGGCCCCAAAATTCTGAGGGTCTGTGATCTGATCCAGAACGACAATGCGCTGGGCGTCAGGCTGTTGGGCCAGAAATTCTTGAATCCAGAGGGGCTCAAGGGGTTGGACAGTCAGGGCAATCCCTTGATGGATCGCACCGAGAGGTAGCCGTTCCTCAATGTCCTGGTTTCTCAGAATTTCAAGGGTTGGAGGTTTGGCACGCCCTTCCAGGAGCGGGTTCACAAAAGGCAGAAGATCAGTGGTGCAGATGACAGAAAAACAGGTGCGTTGAGGGTTTTCCAGAGCCGCGCGCACACTGTGTTTCCCCCAAAGCCAAAGGCCTTTGGTAGGGGGTTTCCGAGATGGCGGAGTTCCTCTGGGGCTTAAGCGAGGCGGGGAGGGGGGGAGGCGTGGATGCGTCATCCTGGGCTAGCTCACACAGCGGAGATGGGTTAAAGGGCGACCTTCTCCATCAAGGCGTTGAATCTGGGCGCCGCAAGCAGCGAGTTTCTGGTCCAGAGCCGCGTATCCCCTATCGAGGTGATAAATGCGGTTGAGAACAGTCTCCCCCTCTGCTGCCAGTCCTGCAAGGACCAAAGAGACGGACGCCCTCAAGTCGGTGGCCATTACACAGGCTCCTGTCAGCTTTGGGACTCCTCGGATCAGGCATGAATGGCCTTGAATCGTCATATCCGCCCCTAAACGGACCAATTCAGCCACATGCATAAAGCGGTTTTCGAAAATGGTCTCTGTCACCAAAGAAGCCCCACCCACAAGGGTCAGAACCGCCATTAATTGGGCTTGCACGTCTGTTGCAAATCCCGGATAAGGTTCGGTGACAACATCCACGGGATGCAAGTTTTTTGGCAGATCACTTTTAACAAAGACTTGGTCCTCCTCCTCCCGAAGCTCGAGCCCCATCCGTTCCAGGATAGGGACCACCGATGGCAAAAGACCCAGGGAAGTCTTTTGGAGGATCAATTCCCCGCCTGTGATCGCCGCCGCCATCAGGTAGGTTGCGGTTTCAATCCGGTCCGGAAGAATGCTATGGGTGGCAGCCTGGAGAGCAGGGACCCCCTCAATGATCAACGTATCAGTGCCCACTCCTTCAATTCGGGCGCCCATGGCGATTAAACAACGGGCCAGATCGGTGACTTCCGGCTCTCTTGCAGCGCGGATCAGCTGGGTTGTGCCTCTGGCCAGGCATGCGGCCATGAGAAGATTCTCCGTTCCGGTGACGGACACCGTGGGAAATGTAAACACCCCCCCTTGCAGGCCCTTCGGGGCCCATGCGTGGACATAGCCATTCTCCAAGGTGACCTCCGCCCCTAAGGCTTCCAGACCCCGAATATGGAGATCCACGGGGCGGGCCCCAATGGCACACCCGCCAGGCAGAGACACCATGGCTTCTCCGTGGCGGGCCAGCAAAGGACCCAGCACCAGAACAGAGGCCCGCATTTTGCGGACCGCGTCATAGGGCGCCTCATGGGTGTGAATCGTTTGTGCCTGAAGTCTCAGAGTATCCTGGTCCCAAGACGCAGAGACGCCTAAATGGCTCAGCAAGCTTGTCATGGTATGGACGTCTTGAAGGTCTGGGGTGTTGTGAAGGGTGAGGGGATCGGACGTGAGCAAAGACGCACACATCAGAGGCAACGCAGCATTCTTGGCCCCATCGATGGGAATCGTCCCCTTCAGAGGATGCCCCCCCCAAATGTGTATTTTATCCATTGTGGAAGTTCCCTCGGGCCGCTTCTGGCACAAATGAAAATGAGAATGGAAGCAAATCCGTCATGCTGATGTCTTGAAGGACGCCCCCCGAGCGAAAGAGGATCCGGGATTCGGGGCTTGAGAATTCTTTGATCACCTGGCGGCACGCCCCACAGGGAGAACAATCATCCTCTGTTTGGTTCAAGACCACCAAGGTCTGAATCCGCAATCCGGGACCTTCAGAGGTCACCCCTTGCGCAATGGCATTGCGTTCCGCACAGCAGCTCAATCCGTAAGATATATTTTCCACATTGCATCCTTTGTAGACATGGCCCGCTTTGCTCACAAATGCGGCGCCCACAAAGTAGTGGGAGTAGGGGGCGTAGGCATGGTCTCGAACGGAGCGCGCCTCAGACAACAAATCATCAATGGATACACGGTTTGCGCTATTCATGGCCTTCCCCCTTTTTTATCTGGCACAGGATTGATCTTTAAACCGCGGCTTCTGAAGGTTCCGTGTCCTCCGTCTCCAGCGGGCTCAGAGGCGCTTCGACGTCTGTCAAAAGGCTGGCTCCATTGGTCCGAATGGCTTTTTCCAGAGAGGCAACTGCTTCAGGATGCTCCTTCAGATAGGTGCGGGCCGCCTCTCGACCTTGGCCGATTTTCTGCCCTTGGAAAGAAAACCAAGAGCCTGATTTTTCCAAAAGATCTGCTTTCACGCCAAAATCCAGGAGCTCCCCCGTTTTAGAGATGCCTTCCCCGTAGAGAATATCAAACTCCACCACCTTAAAGGGAGGGGCGAGCTTGTTTTTCACGACTTTCACCCGCGTCTGATTCCCCACCATGGCGTCTTTATCTTTGATCGCGCCGATGCGACGAATATCCAGGCGAATAGACGCGTAGTATTTGAGAGCGTTTCCTCCGGTCGTCGTCTCAGGATTACCGAACATTACGCCAATTTTTTGACGAATCTGGTTAATAAAAATCACCATGCAGCCAGATTTAGAGATAGAGCCGGTCAGTTTCCGAAGAGCTTGGCTCATGAGGCGGGCTTGGAGCCCCATGTGGCTATCCCCCATTTCCCCCTCAATTTCCGCCTTAGGAACCAGAGCGGCCACACTGTCCACCACGAGAACTTTGACTGTTCCAGAGCGGACCAATGTGTCCGCAATCTCAAGGGCTTGCTCCCCCGTATCTGGTTGGGAAATCAGCAAATCATTGAGATTGACCCCCAGTTTTCGGGCATAGCTGGGATCGAGCGCATGCTCCGCGTCAATGAAAGCTGCCACACCCCCTAAGCGTTGGGCTTCAGCAACCACATGGAGAGCGAGGGTTGTCTTCCCAGAGCTTTCAGGACCATACACCTCAATAATACGGCCGACAGGAAGCCCCCCGATTCCGAGAGCGATATCAAGGCCTAAGGAGCCTGTGGAGACCACCTCTGTCTCCACGACTTGGCGCTGACCGAGGCGCATGATGGAGCCTTTTCCAAAGGCCTTCTCGATTTGGGACAAAGCTGCTTCCAGTGCCCGCTCTTTATCCCCTAAAACCTTCGCTTGTGCCATGTTCAGTTCCTTCGCAGAAAAATGTAGAGATCATCTAAAGGCATAGTTAAGGAGTTTTCGCCGTAGTGCAATCCCTTTAAGACTCCCTAAGAAGTTGACTGGAAAAGCCGGAGAAAGACACCTCAAAAAATCTTTTTATCCATCCTGGTTTATTTCATGTTTTTGCCCCATCGACAAGAGAAAATTAGGGGGCCACAAGGGGCCCTAATCCCTGACTGTGTTGAGAAAGGATTCCCCGGATGTCGCTACGCAAGTTCCAGGTGTTTCCTCGACTTCAAGCATTTTTAAAATGCCATCATCGAGGAGCATGGCAAACCGTTTTGCCCTTTCCCCAAGACCAAAAGCGGATCCATCAAACGTCAACCCCATGGATTTCACCCAAGTTCCATTGCCATCCGCCACAAATAGAATGCTATCATCGGCGCCGAGGGTCCGCTTCCAAGCGGCTAGAACGAAGGGATCGTTCACGGAGACACAGACCACATGATCAATGCCTTTTTGATGGAAGGACGACGCATGGGACATAAAACTGGGCACATGTTTTTCTGAGCAGAGAGG
Source organism: Holosporales bacterium (assembly GCA_044361745.1). Lineage (GTDB taxonomy): Bacteria > Pseudomonadota > Alphaproteobacteria > Holosporales > CAZGKG01 > JBIKIF01. Next base: position 15,865 of record JBIKIF010000006.1, read on the forward strand.
GGTAAAAGCACCGGGTACCCCAAAAACAATAACCCGTTTTCCTTTCAGAAAAACGCTGAGATCCAGATCTTGAATGCCGTTCGAGCTCACAGCTTTGAGATGTGGAAGAGGAACGGGTCGACCAACTTCAAGGGATGTTTGTTTCATCAAAAGCTCCATAGGGGCAGGTAGGCCTGCCATCATAACATTTTCTGTTTTCTTAGTGTTTTTTTTTCATATAAACTCTATTTTGGCAAGGTTATTGAAGGGGAATGTCGTGGGGAAAATCTGGCTTGGGTGTTGGATGCTTGTCTTAGCTCTCGCCGCCTGTTTTTCTGTTGACGCCGCATCCCCTGCGCCGTCCTTAAAACAGATCGAAAAGCAATTCGACCGCCTAGAGGCGGGGCTCAAGAAACTCCAACAATCTCTCGAAACGGTGAAGCTTAAGGAGCTTAACCTGTGTCAACCGGAGCCAACGGATCATCGTCCCTTCGTAAAATCCAGAATAACAGAATTGATCTCCTTTTTTCAAGGTGAAATGAAGCTTCTTGGAACGGGGGTTCTGGCTCTTTGGAGGGAGCTGGTGTCTTTAATGTCCCGATCTATTACACAGGAAGTTTGGTCGGACTGGGGAAAGATCATTTTGATCTTCATGGGGGCTTTTGTCGTCGGGGGAGTCGGAGCCTTTCTGATGGACCTCTGCCTCAGAGAACCTGCTCGTCTCTTTGCCCGTTGGGTGCGTAAATTTTTTCAGAAACATTCGAAAACTCAAGAAGGGCTTTTGCTTTTATCAGATGTGATCGCCAGTTTTCTACCTTTAGGAATTGGGGTTCTTCTCCAAATTGTCAGTTTTTTTCTGATGGAGTCGGATCTTTTTTTACGGAGTGGAATGGTGTCTCTCTCAACAGGTATTTTGCTTTGGTGGGGGGTCTGGAAAGTGCAGGGGATTGTTTTGAGCGCTTACAGAAAAAGTACGCTTCTGCGCCTCCTCTCTGGAGAGGCCCAAAAGGGGGTTGTGTTCCATATCCAAGGGCTTTTGTCGTTTCTGATTGTGGGGGGGTGGACGGATGAGTTGCTTCTGTTCGCAGGGCTTTCAGAGGCCAGTCAAAGGGTTTTATGGATCCTTTTTGGTCTGGGGATTATGTGGTCCTGTTTGCGGTTGACTCAAATTTTGAGAAAGCCTGTTCTGAAAATTCTCAGCAAAGCCAAATTCCATTCATTTGGCCCGATTTCATTTGTGTGGACAGTTCTTTGGAATGTCGCGCCGGTGGGTCTCTACAGCCTTTATATCGTCAATAATTCCCTCTTTAAGAAATTCTTTTGGCTCACACTTTCAACGTTTGCTGTTTTGTCCACGGTTCCATTTTTCTATCAAGGTCTTCGTTGTCTCCGAATTCGCTATCTCAGATCTCCTTACGTTCGCAGAAACTCAACCTTCCTCGCACGCTTGATGCGGGTAAATCACCAGATGAAGCGTATTTTTTGGTTTGCGTCTTATGGATGGGTGATTTCCTGTCTTGTGCTTTTGTGGAACATCCATATTTTGGCTTTCATTCAGAAAAATTTAGGGGTCAAACTGTACGATCAATTGGTTGATGGTTTTGTCCTGTTTGGTGTGGCGCTTGCGGTTGTGTCTTTTGGAGACAGGCTGTTGCGCCATTATCTGGAAAAAAAACCTACACTTGATAGCTCCATTGAGGCGGCCTATTTGGGGGGTCGTTTTCGTACCCTTTTGACGGTGGCCCGGACGCTTTTGAGGTTTGGGGTGTGGGTTCCCTTCTTTCTGCTGCTTTTATCTATTTTTGGCTATGACGTGAGAATTTTGCTTACCAGTGTGGGGATCGCGAGTCTTGGTCTCAGCTTTGGAGCCCAGGCCTTTGTGAAAGACTTCATTACGGGGTTTTTCATTCTGCTGGATAACAGTTTGATTGTGGGGGATCAGGTAGAGATTGACGGCAAGTCTGGGACTGTGGAAAGCCTCAGTTTAAGGACGCTCCGTGTCCGTGCTGATAATGGGACCCTTCTGACTATTCCCTTTGGGAACATCGGGGTGATCGGGAACAAAAGCCGAGATTTTGCCTGCGCGTTGATCAATTTAACGGTGCGCTATGATGCGGACCCTGACAAAGTGCAGGCTCTTTTGGAGAAAGCTTATCAAATGCTCAGGCGGAATTCCACGTTTGGAAAACGGCTGTTAAGTCCTATCGAGGTCCGAGGGATCACAGAAGTCAGTGATTACGCGGTTGTTTTTCAAGCACGTCTGAAAACTGCCCCAGGACAACAGGATGCTGTCAAGCGTGCCTTTAATAGGATTCTCAAGACCCTTTGCGATGAAGCGGGGTTCCCGGTGCCCACACCTCCTTACGGGTCCGAGCGTTCTGGGACGATTCTGCCAAGCCTAACCAATACCCTGCCTCCTCGGGTCTAGGCCAAATTTAGTATATACAAAAATTAAAGTACGCCAGAATGTTCCTGCAATCATTCGATTCAAAAATGAAGGCGAATAAAAAAAATAATCCATTGTATTTCCGACCTAAAAATTATTTAAAGTAGGGCAAAATATCATTTTTTATTTAAAAATCAATATTTTTTATTAATAAAAGGGATAAAAAATATTACCGGCTCAACATAGACGTAGTGTATGGACGATGCCCTCCGGGAGAGCGTCGTTGAGAGGGCAAAACGCATTTCAAGGATCACATGTCCACGCCACCACCGGCGGTGGCGAGAGGCTTCTCTTTCAAGTCACTTGACTCGAGCTCTTCCCTGTTACGAATGGACAAGCTTGGCAGCTTGGATTTGCTTGATCTCATCCCTAAGGCGGGCGGCCTCTTCAAAATTCAGGTCGCTGGCTGCTCCGTATGTCTCACATCGTGGGGGATTGAATCGTTTTGCTTTCATATATATTAGGTATTTATAAGTATTTTTTGTCTAAAATAAATAATATTATTACGGGCGTTTTTTTATAAAAAAGAAGGAGCTTCTTTATGAGCAAACTATTTTTCCCGTTATCTCTTGCAGTTCTGGCGGTCTTTTTCTGTGCGTTACAGGTTTTCGCGGGCCATCAGGAGCAAGGAAAAATGCCTCAGATACCTGGAAGGGATAGTCATGATATTCCTGATTCTTCCCCGGATATCTCTGAAACTGATGAGAATGTTCCTGAGTGTCCTTACTCGGTCAGAGTTCCGCCCTCAATAAAAAGACCTCCAATCCTTATGTATTAAAGAATTCCAGTTCGCTTTTTTGGATTTGCTTGATCTCATCCCTAAGGCGGGCGGCCTCTTCAAAATTCAGGTCGCTGGCTGCGCGGTGCATTTCACGCTCTAGGCGGGCAATGTGTTTAGCGGGATTTTTGGGGGAGGGGCGCACGTCTGGAACATGACCCGGGTTCTTTTCGTATACACTGGTCAAAAGATCGGGGAGATTTTTTCGGATAGATGCGGGTGTAATCCCATGCTCTGCATTATAAGCCGCTTGGCGTTCTCGGCGACGGTTGGTCTCTGAAAGGGCCCAAGCCATGGCTTCAGTGATCTTATCCCCGTACAAAATCACCCGCCCGTCTAAATTTCGGGCGGCACGACCAATCGTCTGGACCAGGGAGGTTTTGCCTCGGAGAAACCCTTCCCGGTCCGCATCCATGATCGCCACAAGGGCACATTCTGGAATGTCTAACCCTTCCCGTAGCAAGTTAATGCCGATCAGAACATCAAACACCCCCTGGCGAAGCTGTTGAATGATATCAATCCTCTCAAGGGTATCAACGTCTGCATGGATATAGCGGGACTTGATGCCGAGCTCCATGAAGTATTCTTGAAGAGCCTCCGCCATTTTTTTGGTCAGGGTGGTGACCAGAATACGGGCACCAGAGGCAATGACTCGGCGGCATTCATCGATCAGGTCATCTACTTGGCCCTCTGTGGGACGGACTTCGCAGACCGGATCCATGAGGCCTGTGGGGCGAATCAGCTGTTCAACAAAAACCCCCTCGGTTTGGGCCAGTTCCCAGGGGCCAGGGGTGGCAGACACGAACACAGTGGGGGGCCGCATGGCGTTCCATTCATCAAACGTCAGGGGGCGATTGTCTGCACAGGAAGGCAAGCGGAAGCCATGCTCAAAGAGGGTGCGTTTGCGTACCGCGTCTCCCCGGGACATCCCGCCAATTTGGGGAACGCTGACATGGCTTTCATCCACAATCAGAAGGGCATCCTTCGGAAGGTATTCAAATAAGGTGGGGGGCGGCTCTCCTGGGGCCCGTCCTGTGAGGTAGCGTGCATAGTTTTCAATGCCGGCGCACATACCCGTTGTGACCAGCATTTCCAGGTCAAATGTGGTGCGCTCCCGCAGGCGTTGGGCCTCCAGGAGTTTCCCCAGGCCCTCGAGCTCCTCAAGCCGTATTTTCAGATCTGATTTAATATGCTTGATGGCTTGCTGAATGGTGGGGCCCGGTGTGACATAATGGCTGTTGGGATAGACAGTGACCTGGGTCTCGGTCTTTTGTTTATGGCCTGTCAGCGGGTCCACCTCCACAATAGATTCGATCTCATCTCCGAACAAAGAAACCCTCCATGCCCGGTCTTCATAGTGGGCGGGGAAAATCTCCAAAATATCCCCGCGAGACCTAAAGGTGCCACGGGACAGGAACCCGTCGCTCCGCTTGTATTGGAGGGTGGCGAGAGTCTCTAAGATTTCTTTTTTCGAGAGACTTTGCCCAACTTTCAAAGACAAAACCATGCGGCTATAGGATTCCACAGACCCAATGCCATAAATGCAGGACACACTGGCCACCACAATGACGTCCCGGCGCTCCAGAAGGGCACGGGTCGCGCTATGGCGCATCCGGTCAATTTGCTCATTGATGGTGGCCTCTTTTTCAATATAGGTGTCTGTGCGGGCGACGTAGGCTTCTGGTTGGTAATAATCATAGTAGGACACGAAATATTCCACTGCGTTTTCAGGGAAGAATCCTTTCATTTCCCCATACAATTGAGCGGCCAGAGTCTTGTTCGGTGCCATAATCAGGGTGGGGCGTCCGAGATTTTGGATCAAGTGTGCGGCTGTAAACGTCTTTCCTGATCCTGTGACACCCAGAAGAACCTGACTATGAAGGCCGGCATGGGCGCTTGACGTAAGCTCTGCAATCGCCTGGGGTTGATCCCCTGCCGGAACAAAATCTGTGATCAAGCGAAACAAAGCTTCTGTCTTTTCAGGGGTCTCCCCGTGAGAATCCTGTTTGCTCACATTGCTCTCTGGGAAGAGGTGAGGATGTCTAGAATTTTGCGTGCAACGCTTTCGGTTTCTGAGAAAGGGGCCCGAGACCAAAAGTGAAGGCTGCCCTGAAAAGGGCGGGCATGGCCGTCTTTGAAGAGTTGCTCTTGAAGAAGCTTTTCGTGTCTTCCACCTTTGGAGGGTGTGGCGTAAAGATAAAGAGGCTTGTCTGTTAGAAGGGCGTTCGACAAAAGGCTGCCAGTGCTGAGGTTGAGGATCACAAAATCCGCCATTCCAAGAATCGCTTCTGGGTCCTCATCCCAGAAGCGATGGGGCATATCTCCTAAAGCTCGGGCGAAAAGGGAACGTAAGGCAGGAGGGGTGGTCTTGGGGAGTGAGATCATGAGTCCGCCCCCTGTTTGACGGACCAAGGTGACGAGATCTCTGGCTAATCTTGTTAAAAAAGAGGCGGACAGTTTTCCGTTCTCTGGGGGAGAAAGGCAAACGCCAATCCAGGGCTGGGGGAGAGCGCTGAGAGTCTTCCAGGCCTTGTGGGCTGCGTTTTGGATTTGGGCTGGCGTCATCGAAGGGAAGGCCCCTAAGGTCTTGAGGATGTTGGGGGCGGATCCTGAAAAGGGGGCCAAAGATGTGCTAATGAGGATATCCATATGAGAAGCGGGGATATGGGGATTGCCTAAAGCGGCGACAAAGGTTTGTCCTTTTGATTTTTGGCGAATCAGACTGCTGGCGATGGCACTGAAGCCCCCTGAGCACAAAATGAAATGGGGCCAAGGGGGGCAAAAAGACCCTTGGGATGTGGTCAGTGTTTGAAGGGTGTGTAAAGATTTGGGCAAATAAGAAAAAAATGTTCTTGGAAGCACAGAGAAAAATTGGGATTGGATCCCCAGAGCTTCAGACAAACGAACACAGGAGCCTAAGCAATCCGGGGTGCTTTTGTCGAGAAGAATCCAAGAGGAGAAGGAAACCGCGCTCGGGAGCGGAGGAAGGTGTAACCCTTTATGGGATAAGAGGGAAGACGCTGGATGAGACAAAAGACTCCTTTTCCCGAAGGAGACTCCCTGAGCCTATCGGTTTCTAGAAAAACATCGGCTTTCCCCATCACACAGATGAGGTCTTTCAATTTAAATAATAATGTTTTCTCAGGCTCCCGTAAATCAATTTTTTCTGATACAATCCCCCACCGGAGATCTAGAAAGCAATGGATAGCATGGATAAAAAATTTCATTTTGACAGAGACGGCCTTTACTTTTTACCCCTTGGAGGGTCTGGCGAGATAGGCATGAACCTGAATGTGTACGTCTGCCAGGGACAAGCTTTGATTGTGGATGTAGGGGTAAGTTTTGAGCAAACCCTTGGCGTTGAAGTGATTATGCCAGATATCCGGGCTTTGAGATCCTTGCGGAAAAAGATTTGTGGTATCGTGATGACCCATGCGCACGAAGATCATATCGGGGCCATTGCCTATCTACTGGATGCTCTGGGGAATCATCCCATCTACGCAACGCCTTTTACTGCGGGGATGGTGCGCCATAAACTGAAAGAATGGCACGTGCGTGGGGTGATCCATGAGGTTCCTCTGGGTGGGACCGTTGATCTGGATCCGTTTAAAGTCACCTTTGTGCGTTTGACCCACTCGATTCCTGAACCTAATGCCTTAGCGATCGAAACCCCTCATGGAGTGATCATGCACACGGGAGATTGGAAAATCGACCCGCACCCCGTTCTTGGGGAAGCTACGGATGAAAAAGCTCTCAAAGCCTTTGGGGATAAGGGCGTTCTTGCGGTTGTGTGTGACTCAACTTCTGTTTTTGAAAAAGGGTGGTCTGGGTCTGAACAACAGGTTCAAAACAGTCTTGTCGAATTAGTCAAGACCTTCCCAGATCGTCGTGTGGTGATTGGATGTTTTGCCTCCAACGTTGCCCGTCTTTTATCTTGCTATGAGGCGGCAAAAGCCAGCGGTCGTCATTTAGGTTTGGTGGGCAGGTCCCTTGAACGGATTGATCAAGTCGCTCGCTCTTGCGGTTATTTTGAGGACATTGAGCCGTTTCTGAAGGAACGAGACATTGGAAAAGTGGAACGGAAGCGTTCTCTCATTGTGTCGACCGGTAGCCAGGGGGAAGCCCGTGCGGCTTTGATGCGAATGGCCTTTAACCAGCATCCCCGCGTTCATTTGGATGAAGGGGATGTGGTGATTTTCTCTTCTCGTATTATTCCTGGGAACGAGAAGGCGATTCATGCTCTTCAGAACCAACTGGCGCGTCGGGGAATTGAGGTGGTCACCCATCGGGATGCTGAAGATATTCACGTGTCAGGTCACCCCTCGGAAGACGAACTCATTCAAATGTATCGTTGGCTCAGGCCGAAAATGGCAATTCCTGTTCACGGCGAAGAACGGCATCTCCAGGCCCACGCGGCTTTGGCGAAGCGTTTAGGGATTGAACAGTCCTTGTCACCACGCAATGGTCAAGTGATCCGTTTAGCGCCACAGTCTCTCAGTGTGGTGGGGGAAGTCTTCTCCGGGCGTCTCGCGCTTGATGGAGAGCGCCTCGTTCCATGGGGTGGAGCGGTTTTGACAGAGCGTTCTCAAATGATGTCCTTAGGTTTTGCCCAGATTGCTCTCGCCCTGAGCTCAGCCAATGGGAAAACACGGGACGTTCAGGTGAACTTGTGGGGTCTTGCCGAGCCTGAAGAACGGGATGAAATGGCGACGAGCGTCTCCATTGCAGTTCGCGAGTCTGTTGAGGAATTGGTGGCCGGAGAGAGGGGGCAGGATACGGTGGTGCGCCAGGTGGCCTCTCAGGCGGCGCGTCGCGTCCTCTCTGAGTTCATCGGGAAAAAACCTCTGGTGAATGTCCAAGTGATCCGTGTGTAATCCACTCTGATTGACCACTGCGCCTTCCCGGTCTCATCCTCCTTAAGCCCCCTAAAGGGGCCTGAGGAGGATAGATTCCCCCGTTTAAATGCTTGTCATTCCGTCCTGAGGTGATGCCTAAAGCTTTGCTTGCGTGCGAACTTTGAGCCGGGATCTCTTGGCCGTCTATTGATGTTCCCCGTCTACGTTTTGCAAATGGATCCCGGATGGAGAGTTTCAAAAGAGCGCCAGCTCTCAGAAACCCTCGCCCCGGGAGAGCGTTAACGACAGAGTTGATGAAGTCACCTATTGATTGAGCGGGGTCATAGGAGGCTTTTGGGGTGAGAAAACAAGGTGGTCTGCCCCTTGTGTCCCGAGGACGGTTTCTCCGTCTTTCAAGGTGCCGTTGAGGATGAGGTGAGACAGCGGGTTTTGAACAAACCTCTGGATCACCCGCTTCAGGGGGCGGGCGCCGTAGACCGGGTCGTACCCCTCCTCCGCCAGCCATATGCGGGCAGTTTCATCCAAGTTGAGGGTGATTTTCCGTTCTGCCAGCAGGTCTCTTAAATGGGACAGCTGAATGTCCACAATGGTTCCCATGTCTTGTCTGCGTAGGCGACGAAACAGAAGGATTTCGTCTAAACGATTGAGAAACTCTGGGCGGAAGGCGCCCCTGACCACCTCCATCACAGACTCTCGCGTTTGGGGGGAGAGCTCCTCCGGGCTTTCGTCTTGGGCAATAAACAGACTTCCCAGGTTGGAGGTCAGGATAATGAGCGTATTCCTAAAATCCACCGTCCGCCCTTGCCCATCCGTCAGACGCCCATCATCCAGAACCTGGAGGAGGAGATTGAACACATCCGGATGGGCCTTTTCCACCTCGTCAAAGAGGATCACCTGATAGGGGCGCCTCCGGACCGCCTCCGTCAGGGTTCCCCCTTCTTCATAACCGACGTATCCTGGAGGGGCACCCACAAGCCGAGAGATGGCATGTTTTTCCATATATTCAGACATATCAATCCGTAGGAGAGCGCGGGCATCATTAAACAAAAAGGCCGCAAGCGCTTTGCAGAGCTCTGTCTTGCCGACCCCGGTGGGCCCGAGAAACAGGAACGATCCCATGGGGCGGTGAGGGTCTGAAAGGCCGGCACGGGCCCGTCGGATGGCCTCAGAAATACTGCGGACCGCCTCTTTTTGGCCGACGACTCGATCTGAGAGCCAGTCCTCCATCGTCAGCAATTTTTCCCGCTCCCCCTCCAGCATTTTATCGACAGGAATGCCGGTCCACTTGGAGACGATGGAGGCAATATCTTGGGCGGTGACCTCCTCCTTCAGAAAGGGGTGGGTATCTCCATGGTCTGCCACTTGGGCGAGAGAGCGTTCGAGCTCAGGCAGAATGCCGTACATCAGCTCACCGGCGCGGGCGAGATCCCCCTTGCGCTGGGCTTGCTCGAGATCGAGGCGTGCCGTCTCCATGCGCTCTTTCAAAGATTGGATGTGGGACAGTTTGTTCTTTTCCTCCCGCCATTCGGCAGTCAATTTCCCGGCCCGCTCTTCCAGCTCTCGAAGAGTGTCCGTGATGACCGCCAGCCTGTCCTGAGACGCAGCATCCGTTTCCCTGCGGAGCGCTTCCTGTTCGATCTTGAGCTGGACAATGCGCCGGTCCAGTTCATCCAAAACCTCTGGCTTAGAGTTCACCTCCATCCGCAGGCGGCTTGCGGCTTCATCCATAAGGTCAATGGCTTTGTCCGGGAGAAAGCGGTCTGTGATGTAGCGGTTGGAGAGGGTGGCAGCCGCAACAATCGCTCCATCGGAAATGCGAATGCCGTGGTGGAGCTCGTACTTTTCCTTCAGTCCCCGCAGGATCGAGACCGTATCTATGACACTGGGTTCATCCACAAAAACCTGCTGGAAGCGGCGGGCGAGGGCGGCGTCTTTTTCAATATAGGTGCGGTATTCGTCCAGCGTGGTGGCTCCAATACAATGGAGATCCCCCCGGGCGAGGGCCGGCTTCAGCATGTTGGAGGCATCCAAGGCCCCCTCCGTTTTGCCAGCCCCCACCAGGGTATGGAGCTCGTCAATAAACAAAATCACGTCCCCGTTCGATTTCGCGATGTCCGAGAGAACCGCCTTCAGGCGCTCCTCAAAGTCTCCCCGAAATTTGGCCCCTGCGATGAGGGCCCCCAGATCGAGGGCCACCAAGGTGGTGTGGGCGAGAGTGTCCGGAACGTCTCCATTGACGATCCGGGTGGCCAATCCCTCAATAATGGCGGTTTTCCCCACACCGGGTTCCCCAATCAGAACCGGATTATTTTTTGTCCGTCGGGAGAGCACTTGAATGGTTCGGCGAATTTCCTCATCCCGCCCAATGACCGGATCCAGTTTTCCGGCCCGCGCCAGAGCTGTCATGTCCTTCCCATATTTGTTCAGCGCATCATAGGTTTCTTCCGCGGTGGCGGAGTCCGCTCTCCGTCCTTTCCGCAAGCGCTCAATCACGTCTTTCAGTTTGGCTTCTGTCACCCCTGCCTTTTTGAGCAGGCTGTGGGTGTCTGTCTGGGGCGTGGTGGCCAAAGCCAGCAGAAGGATTTCCAGCGTGACGAAGGTATCCCCTTGGCCATGGGCAAGCTTCTCTGCGGTTCCAAAGACTTTCGCCAGCTCGCTGGATAAAAAGACTTGCCCGGAGGTATCTCCGCTGACCTGAGGCAAAGTCCTGAGGGCTTCTAAAGTGAGACGCTCTAGCTCAGGAGCCGATGCGCCTGCTTGCAGGAGAAGACTCCGGGCAAGGCCGTCCGGCTCCTCCACAAGGGCTCTCAAAACATGCTGGGGATAGATCTGCTGATGGTCTTCCCGCTTGGCCAGGACTTGGGCGGATTGAATGGATTTTTTGACTTTATCTGTGCAGCGTTCAAGATCCATTGAAGAACTCCTCGGGTCTCTCAAAAAGGAACGAAGGGATTCGTGGGCGTTTTCCCCGCGGTCTCAGGATAACGTCTCATGATACCAAATTTTTCAGTATTTTGCAAAGAGGGGGACATCTATCAATGAGGTCATCAACTCTGTCTGTAAGGCCCTCCCGGGGCTCACAAAGTTCCATCCGGGATCTCTGGGGAGCCCAGAGACGCAGACAATAGACAGCCTGGAAAGAGAGACTGCCTCAAGGGGGCTTGAGTGGGTGAGGCTCGATCAAATTCTCCCCTGTTTTTTCAAATCCTTGGCCTCTGAGATCCTATCCCGACAGCCGTCCTGGCATATGACTTGCGGAGCATAGAGCACAGATCACCCGATCTGACAAACTTAAAACAAGCAGGAGGCTTTCATGCCAGGGAATTCATCAACTATTAATTCGATCCTTTATGCTGCCGGCCCAAAAACCGCAGGTCGCTTAGGGCGCGCTATCCAAACCCAAGCCACAGGCAAAAAAGACCAGAGCAAGAACCAGGTCAACAAAGCCATTGAAATGCGCACCAATTTCTACATCTCTAAAACGGAAGGTGCCCTTCAGAACATTAAGACAGCCCAAGGATTCTTGAGCACTGTCGCCCAGAACCTCGAGACCACCCTCGATAAACTGACAGATATGACCCAAAGCATCATGACGTTGCTGAACGGTGTCATTCCTGCGGGTGACAAAGAAGCCGCCGTTGCCGGCCTTCTGGAAGGTCTGGGCATGGTCGACAATGCCACTTTCCGCAGCGAGAAAGAAGGGGTGATCGTCAAGTCCCTCCGTCAAGGCGGATCCGGGCAAGCCCTCTATTTCCGCTCTGCATCCACCGTCTCCGCCAGCCCATTTTTGGCACCGGCAGGACGCACGGCAAGCTCCGACGTTGATGAGCTTCAAAGCATTGTGGATTTTGATAACAAAGTTTTGACAAAACTGAACGCGGATGTGAAGGTGTTTGTAGAAGGAATTAATCCTGCTGATGCAAGTACAGACACTGCCGCAAAAGTCAAAACGGCGGTAACAGGTGAAGTCACACGCCTTAAAGAACTGATAGACAAAGCAAGTTCAGGATTTGTCACAAAACTCAAGGTGGAAACGGCTAAACTTGCAGCTAGCATTTCTGATTACGCATCACTTGAAACAGCAATCAACGGCGTCACAGATGTAGTTGGTCTTCCTTCTGCTGAGATTAAAGCCCATGTCCTTGCTTTGGGGAAAGCTGGTTTTGATCAAGGGACAGGCCCCGCTGATATCCAAACAAAGATCGACGGTGAGCTTGATCGCCTCGTCACATTTTTTGGTGAGATTGATGCAGCCGCTAATAGTCTTGATGATACATCGGGACCCCCTACTGCCCCCGAACTTCAAGCCACTGCTGTCGCTGCTGTGGAAGCTCAACTGGCAGGGCACGCAGCTGAGTTCCAAACCCATGCAGACGCCCTCGCTGCTAGTGGGGGTGGTTCTAGCTCTCGTCCAACAACAGCCCTTGCCACTGCCAAGAACTTCATCATTAATCCGAACTCAAACTACGGGTCTGGGGATTTCTACCTGACCTATGAAGCAGGAAACATTAAAGTGTTTGATGAGTTTGATTCTCTCATTGAATCCTATCCTTTGCCCTCAGCTGAGTTTGAAAAAGCTTTCCCAACAGGTGCAGCGGATCCAGCCCTGATCAAAGTCGGGACCATTGGATTTATTGAATTTCAGCCAGCTATTTGGGATTCAGGCGCGAAGACGGTTGATTGGACTGATCAGGGGATCTTCTTTAATGTCAAAACCGCCGATCTGTCCGCCACCATCACAGTGTCTGGGAATGACGGCACCCGCACCATCAGCATGCCGGACCTCACGAACCCTGTGAATCTCTGGGGTGTGGAAGAGGGGACGGTTTTGGATCCTCAGCTCCTTCAAGATAATGTGGCCTACCAGCAAGAAGTGAAAGGGTTCATTGACCACGCTTCCCAAGTGGTGCGCAGCCAGTTGCAGACCATCAACAACGTCATGGCCACGTTGCAAACGGACGAAGAAGCCCAAAACGTCAGCCTCCAGAGCTCTCATGATCAGGTAGATACGGTCAGCATGGCGGATCCTGTGGTCAGTGCGCAACAGGTTTTGACCATCAGCCAAGAACAATCTCGCCTGGTGAACGCTCTGTACATTATGTCGGGCCTCGACAGGAAGAACAATGAGCAAGCTCAACAGATTGCTCAAATGGCTTCTGCCTAAGCCACAAAACGGTCTCTGGGGAGCCTTCCCCGGAGACTGTTCCATCAATGATTTCCATACCGGCTTGAGGTGGGCCCAGGTTTTCTTGGGAACCAACTTTGAGCCGGTCTCTTTTTTCAGGCTGTCTGCGGTTTGCATCCCTGGTCTCCTCAGAGATCCCAGAGGGAACTTCGTTCTCAAGTCAAAGCCTTGGACACCCTAAGCCTGCCTCATTGATGTCTTTAAAAGTTTGTTTTGAATGGGGTCTCGTCAGGTCTTGAAGCTCTGGCTCCTCATGGACTTTATCCAAACACGCTCCACTTCCCATCAGGTCAAAAACGCTTCTCAAAGAACCCAATTCTTATGTGTCATTTTTTGATCTCCATTTATTTGACTTTTTGTATTTTAGGCAATATATAACCAAATAATAAATGTCAAAAAATATACAAAAAAAGAGCTGTTTGATCTGACGGTGTCATCACCTGTGTTGATCAAAAGTCGGTACGGGGCTATGAAGGGGGCGCTCCCACGAAGAGCATGGAATTCCTTGAGTTTCGCGTTAACGATGACCAAGGCTTGACGCATGAGAGGCATAGAGTTTTGATTTTTTGCTTGTTTGAATACGCCGACTATTGAATGAACTGGGCAATCTCAATCTGTCGCTCTGCCCCTTCTTCTAGGGGATGGGGACAAGGGGATTCAACCCTCCCAAATCCCCATTGAACATAAGATGGCATTCTTGAATGGGGCAGGTGTTCGTGTGGCCGCGCTCAAGACGACGCCTCGATGTCAAAGACGATCAATAGGGCGGCTATAAACTCTGGTTCTGACAACGGAGTTGTTTTGCGCGCCGGGAAAAATTGCTCGCAAACTTGAGATCGTTTATGTCTTTGCGGCGCAACTCCTGGGAGTGCAGCTCACGAATCAGCTCATTTCGGCAGAAACGGAGTTCCCCTGAGATTCTAATGGTTTCCGAGGGATGATCACACAGGCGATCATCCACCAAACCCACAAGGGTCTGGATAGCGTGGCGTGATAAACTCATAAACCGCTCCCTGCGATTCTTTTTTTTTGTACTCTATCGCAGCTGCCTTAAAAGAGTCTTAATCCTTGTGTTTTCTCTTTTGCCTGCTCCTCCAGCCGCCGCCTCCCTTAGAATTTCTGTGTCTCTTGTTCGGAAAATGGGCAAGACGTAGGCGGTTTTCACTGTTTGGAAGCATGTGTCAGTTCTTTAAGGGAGAGGGGCATCTGGAGGCTCAGGATAGAGGTTCTGTGTATGAATTTATGTGAACTCTTTGGGCCTGCATTTTCCATTGTCTGTAGATTGTTTTTGAGGTTTGGGAGGGTGTCTGATGGAGAAATTCCGAAAGGAACCCCTCCTAAGATCACCCAAAACTGACTCCCTGGTCCTTCCGTTAACTGTACTCGTAATTAATGCAGAATTTGACTGTCGGCATCGAAGCGTTCAGCTTTTGTTTGAAACGGGGAGAGAGTTCAAAAAAGCGATAATAATAACAAAAGAAATTTTGAAGATTTTTAAAGCGCATTAAAAGAGGCAAAAGATTATCTGGATCTTCAATATCTGGATCTTCAATCATCGGGGTGGGAGACAGATAGATCGTTCTGACATGGTCTGGGCAAACGTTTTGCAAAATCTCAATGACAGATTGTCTTTGCGTCACACGATCCAGGGCAAGAGAGGTCAGATTTTTGAAGCGCCCATAAGAAGGGGCAGAGCCTTCAGTCAGCAGTTCCTCTCCTGAGAGATGGAGATGGGTCATGGTTGGGGGCAAATATTTCACAGCATTAATGTCCAGAGGTAATTTGTCCATCCGGCAGGTTTTAAGTTGGGCGCACAGTCTTAAAACGCTGGGATTAAAGGAGGCAGAATGGTCTTCGTGAGTTTTTTTGAATGCAAGGTGTTGGAGCGTGGGAGCGGCAATACGGATGATTTCCTCCAGAAGCCCGGGCGTGCCTAGGCTATCAGGCAGTACAAGGTTTTTCCACCCTTGAATCTGCTTGAAAACAGGTAAATTCTCCTCCCCAAGAGTCGCAAACCGGAAATCCATGTCAGCACTCAAATGCTGTAATGCCTCTGGATGAAGCCCCAGGAGCACAGCGTTGATGCGGGACGGTGTTTGAAATTCCCGGTCTCCACCAAGGCCCGCACATGAGAGGGGTGAAAATGTGCGTAAACGGGAAAACCGTTTCAAAATTTGAGGGTTCATTGTGGCTAAATGATACCGAGAAATATTCAAATGGGTGAGGGTTGCTGGCGCGTGGGCCAGGAAGCTCTGGTCGCTTTCGGTGGAGGCGTTACTCAATTTGAGTTTAGAGAGCGTTGGAAATTTGGCAAGTTGTTTTCCGTCTTCTGGAGTCATCTGGGTTCTTAGCAGATTTAATTCCTCGAGCGTCGAAGACAAATATGCCAGGAATTCACCTCTTAAATCGGTGAAGCTGACATCCAGACTTTTGAGGTCTTGAAAGCGACTGAGCACCTTGAGATCGCATTGACTCAAAGTGGCATGATCTCTAAGATAAAGGTGTTTGAGCTCTTTAGGCAGGCGAAGAAGTGCCGCCTCTAAAACATGATGGTTTTCCTGGATCTTGGGAATAAACGCCTGAAGACCAGGAAAGAATTGCAGAATCTCAAGGTGCTGTTTGTCTTCTGCATGCAGTCGAAGCTGCTTCACCGCCCTTAAAGACTCCTCTCTCAAAGCGAGGGTGCGTTTATTTGGCCCAAAAGAAATGGGAGTTCGGATGGCTGGTTTTGCGGAAAAAACAATATTTTCCCAAAAAGAAAGCTTCCAAACCAAAGCATGCCACGCACGATTACATTTCGCCATATTGAGAATGCCTTGAAACTGATGTGGAGAAAAACAGTTCCTTGGAAGGTAAAAATGTTGGTCTGGGCCGATATCAATATTTAAAAAACTGACGATCTCAGGAGTTAAAAAACTGAGGATATGGCAGGACAAATCGCTGTTCCCGAGAACCGTGTCACGGGCTCCTGGGGCACAGGGTTTCTCTGAAGCTGGCATGGGAGCTGCTGAGGCGGACGCCTCCTCCAGTCGCTCCATCCCGAGGGCAGGCGACTGAAGGCCGATCCCTAAAAGAAACCCCTCTTCTCGTGCCGACCCGAGGGCAGGCGACTGAAGGCCGATCCCTAAAAGAAACCCGAATTGGATCCATTGCTTCCACATCATTTGCCAAATCTTTTTCCAAATAGACATTGAAAATTAAAAAACTATCGTTATCAATGGGTTTAAAAATATCTTTATTGTCAAAAAATGTCAAAACAAAAATTAAAAAAAGGGCGTACTCTCTGTTGTCAGAAGGCACGCATTTAGTTTAGGGTTGAGCGTTCTAACGAGAGCCAGTATCCCTTGATGATTTTGTTTTTGAGGTTTGGGAGGGTGTCTGATGGAGAAATTCCGAAAGGAACCCCTCCTAAGATCACCCAAAACTGACTCCCTGGTCCTTCCGTTAACTGTCCTCATAATGATTGTAATTAATGCGGAATTCGACTTTCGGCATCGAAGCTTTCAGCTTTTGTTTGAAAAGGGAGAGTGCCTCAGAGCCACAATAATCACCAAAAAAAGTTTTAAGATTTTTAAAGCGCATTAAAAGAGGCAAAAGATCATCTGGATCTTCAATCAGCTGGGTGGGAGACAGATAGATCGTTCTGACATGGTCTGGGCAAACGTTTTGCAAAATCTCAATGACAGATTGTCTTTGCGTCACACGATCCAGGGCAAGAGAGGTCAGATTTTTGAAGCGCCCATAAGAAGGGGCAGAGCCTTCAGTCAGCAGTTCCTCTCCTGAGAGATGGAGATGGGTCATGGTTGGGGGCAAATGGACCACATCATTAATGTCCAGAAAGAATCCGTCCCGCTGGAAGGTTTGAAGGTGGCGACACTGGATTAAAATTTTGGTATCAAAGGGGGCAGAATGGTCTTCGTGATTTTTTTTGAATGCAAGGTGTTTGAGCGTGGGAGCGGCAATACGGATGATTTTCTCCAGAAGCCCGGGCGTGTCTGGCCTATCAGCATAAGGCAACACAAGTTTTTTCCACCCTTGAATCGTCTCAAACACTGGTAAATTCTCCTCCCCAAGAGTCGCAAACCGGAAATCCATGTCAGCACTCAAATGCTGTAATGCCTCTGTATGAAGCCCCAGGAGCACAGCGTTGATGCGGGACGGTGTTTGAAATTCCCGGTCTCCACCAAGGCCCGCACATGAGAGGGGTGAAAATGTGCGCAAATGGGGAAACCGTTTCAAAATTTGAGGGTCCATTGTGGCTAAATCGGCCCACGTCATTTCCAAATGGGTGAGGGTCTCTGGGGCGTGGGTCAGGAAAATCTGGGCGCCTCCGGGGCCAACGTGACCCAAGATGAGTGTGGAAAGCTTTGGAAACTTGCCCATTTCCTTTCCGTCTTCTAGAGTCAGCTGGGTTCCTCTCATATTGATCTGCTCTAGCGTCGAAGGCAAATATTCCAGGAGTGGACCTCCTAAATGGGTGAAGCTGACATCGAGACTTTTGAGTGTTGCAAAGCGACTGAGCACACTGAGATTGCATTGACTCAAAATGACATGCTCATGAAGATAAAGGTGGTTGAGGTCTGCAGGCAGGCCAAGAAGTGCCGCCTCTAAAACGCGAGGGTTGCCGCACATATGGGGAATAAATGTCTCAAGACCAGGAAAGAACTTCAGAATCTCAAGGTGCTGTTTGTCTTCTGCATGCAGTTCCAGCTGCTTCACCGCCCTTAAAGACTCCTCTCTCAAAGCGCGGGTGGGTTCATTTGGCCCAAAAGAAATGGGAGTTCGGGCGGCTGGTTTTGGGGAAAAAACAATATTTTCCCAAACAAGAAGACTCCAAACCAAAGCATGCCACGTAGGATTGCATTGTCCCATATTGAGAATGTCTCTCAAGCCAAGTGAACTTGATAAGCAAGAGAAACGGGGCCTTTCAAAGTGAGAATCTTCTCGACAGATCTCAGGAGTTAAAAAACTGAGGATATGGCAGGACAAATCCCTGTTCCCGAGAACCGCGTCAAAGACGCCTGGGGCACAGGGTTTCTCTGAAGCTGGCATGGGAGCTGCTGAGGCGGACGCCTCCTCCAGTCGCTCCGACCCGAGGGCAGGCGACTGAAGGCCGATCCCTAAAAGAAACCCCAACTGGATCCATTGCTTCCTCATTTTTTGCTCCATATTTTTCGAAATAGACATTTAAAATTAAAAAAACCATCATTATCAATGGGTTTAAAAATATCCTTATTGTCAAAAAATGTCAAAATAAAAATTAAAAAAAGGGCGTACTCTCTGTTGTCAGAAGGCACGCATTTAGTTTAGGGTTGAGCGTTCTAACGAGAGCCCGTATCCCTTGATGATTTTGTTTTTGAGGTTTGGGAGGGTGTCTGATGGAGAAATTCCGAAAGGAACCCCTCCTAAGATCACCCAAAACTGACTCCCTGGTCCTTCCGTTAACTGTACTCAAAAAAATTGTAATTAATGAGGAATTTGACTTTCGGCATCGAAGCTTTCAGCTTTTTTTTGAAAAGGGGAGAGAGTTCATCAGAGCGATAATAATAACAAAACAAATTTTGAAGATTTTCAAAGCGCATTAAAAGAGGCAAAAGATTATCTGGATCTTCAATCATCTGGGTGGGAGACAGATAGATCTTTCTGACATGGTCTGGGGAAACGTTTTGCAAAATATCAATGACAGATTGTCTTTGCTGCACATGATCTAGGGCAAGAGAGGTCAGATTTTTGAAGCGCCCATAAGCAGGGGCAGAACCTTCAGTCAGCAGGTCCTCTCCTGAGAGATGGAGATGGGTCATGGTTGAGGGCAAATGTCCCACATCATTAATGTCCAGAAAGAATCCGTCGCGCTTGAAGGTTTGAAGTCGGACACACTGGCTTAAAAACTGGCTTAAAACTCTGGGATCAAAGGGGGCAGAATCGTCTTCGTGATTTTTTTTGAATGCAAGGTGTTCGAGCGTGGGAGCGGCAATATGGATGATTTCTTCCAGAAGCCCGGGCGTGTCTAGGCTATCAGGCAGTACAAGGTTTTTCCACCCTTGAATCGTCTCAAAAACTGCTAAATTCTCGTGCCCAAGGCGCGCAGAGCCGAAATCCAGATCAGCACTCAAGTGCTGTAATGCCTCTGGATGAAGACCCAGGAGCACAGCGTTGATGCGGGACGGCGTTTGAAACTCCGGGTCTCCATAGACCGGAGATGAGAGGGGTGAAAATGTGCGCAAACGGGGAAACCGTTTCAAAATTTGAGGGTCCATTGTGGCTAAATCGGCCCACGTCATTTCCAAATGGGTGAGGGTCTCTGGGGCGTGGGTCAGGAAGATCTGGGCGCCTCCGGGGCCAACGTGATCCAAGCTGAGTTTGGAAAGCTTTGGAAATTTGGCAAGTTGTTTTCCGTCGTCTGGAGTCATCTGGGTTCTTGTCATATCTAATTCCTCGAGCGTCGAAGGCAAATATGGCAGGCATGCTCCTAAATCGCTGCAGCTGACATCCAGACTTTTGAGGTCTTCAAAGCGATTGAGCACCTTGAGATCGCATTGACTCAAAGTGGTATGATCACCAAGATTAAGGTGTTTAAGGTCTTTAGGCAGGCGACGAAGTGCCGCCTCTAAAACGTGAGGGTTGCTCCACATATGGGGAATAAATGTCTCAAGACCAGGAAAGAAATTCAGAATCTCAAGGTGCTGTTCGCGGTCTGCTCGCAGTACCAGATGCTTCACCGCGCCTAAAGACTCCTTTCTCAAGGCGTGGGTGCGTTCATTTGGCCCAAAAGAAATGGGAGTTCGGTCGGCTGGGTTTGCGGAAAAAACGATATTTTCCCAAACGGGAAGCCCCCAAACCAAAGCATGCCACGTAGGATTGCAGTTCCCCATATTGAGAATGTTTCTCAAATCATATGATAACAAATTGAAAGGGTAATTTTTAAAGTGAGAATCTTCTCGACAGATCTCAGGAGTTAAAAAACTGAGGATATGGCAGGACAAATCCCTGTTCCCGAGAACCGCGTCAAAGACGCCTGGGGCACAGGGTTTCTCTGAAGCTGGCATGGGAGCTGCTGAGGCGGACGCTGCTGAGGCGGACGCCTCCTCCAGTCGCTCCATCCCGAGGGCAGGCGACTGAAGGCCGATCCCTAAAAGAAACCCCAACTGGATCCATTGCTTCCACATCATTTGCCAAACCTTTTTCCAAATAGACATTGAAAATTAAAAAACTATCGTTATCAATGGGTTTAAAAATATCTTTATTGTCAAAAAATGTCAAAACAAAAATTAAAAAAAGGGCGTACTCTCTGTTGTCAGAAGGCACGCATTTAGTTTAGGGTTGAGCGTTCTAACGAGAGCCAGTATCCCTTGATGATTTATAGTTTTTTTCTGACCCAGGGTTTTTCCCTTCCCTTGTTTCGCTATGTCACCTTTCGGACAATGGCGGCTTTTCTCACCGCTTTTCTGGTGTCCTTTCTTTTGGGTCCTCGAATGATTCGTTGGCTCAAATCTCTTCAAGCCCAAGGACAGCCCATTCGTCTCGATGGACCTGAGGGACATTTGAAAACCAAGCAGGGCACTCCCACCATGGGGGGCGGGTTGATTCTCATGGGCCTGCTGGCAGGCATCAGCCTGTGGGCCAATTTGGCGAACCCTTATGTGTGGTGGATTTTGGGGGTGACCTTTGGCATGGGAGTCATTGGTGCTTTGGATGATTACGTGAAATTGACCCAGAGAAGTAGTTCAGGCCTGTCAGCCAAAGCAAAATTTTTGAGCCAAATGGGGGTGAGCCTTTCCGCCTCGTTGATTCTGATGCGTCTTCTTCCGGAGGCGTTGAACGACACCCTGACGTTCCCTTTCTTCAAAATGGCGGTTTGGCATATGGGAATCTTGTTCCCTTGCTTTGCCAGCTTGGTAATTGTGGGGACATCCAACGCGGTGAACCTGACAGACGGCTTGGATGGACTCGCCATTGGTCCATTAATGATTGCAGCTGCTGTGTTTTGTGTGATCGCCTATGTGGTGGGCCACAGCGGATTTGCAAATTATCTTCAGCTTCCCTCTGTGCCAGGTGTGGGGGAATTATCCGTCG
Organism: Holosporales bacterium; assembly: GCA_044361745.1. Lineage (GTDB taxonomy): Bacteria > Pseudomonadota > Alphaproteobacteria > Holosporales > CAZGKG01 > JBIKIF01. Next base: position 37,182 of record JBIKIF010000006.1, read on the forward strand.
TCTGTGGAGCATTGATTGGATCAAGCTTGGGGTTTCTGTGGTACAACGCCCCGCCAGCGATGGTTTTTATGGGGGATACGGGTTCCTTGGCGATTGGGGGTCTTTTAGGGGCTTTGGGGGTTGCTACCAAGCATGAGCTCGTTTTAGCTTTTGTAGGCGGGGTTTTTGTGGTAGAGGCCCTCTCTGTGATGATCCAAGTGCTCTATTTCAAACGGACCCGCAAGCGCATTTTTTTGATGGCCCCCATCCATCATCATTTTGAAAAAAAAGGATGGTCAGAGCCAACGATTGTGTTTCGTTTTTGGATTGTCGCCATTATTTTGGGTGTCTTGGGTCTTGCGACCCTGAAATTGAGATAAGACAGGGGCTGCGGAGGCAGCGCAAGGAGAAGGGCCGATGATTCGTTGTTCTGGGTTTCAAGGAAAGCGCTTGGCTATTTTGGGCCTTGGACGGACCGGTATCTCTGCAGCTCATGCCCTGAAGGCAGGGGGGGCGGACATTTCTCCTTGGGATGATCAAGAGGCCGGCCGCAGCCAAGCCACCGCTCAAGGCTTAGACCTGGTGGATTTGAACACAGTTGATTTCACGACCTTCGACGCCCTGATCCTCAGCCCCGGGATTCCCCATACCCATCCCGCACCCCATCCCCTTGTGATACGGGCGGCAAATGCCCAAATTCCTCTCATTGGGGATACGGAATGCTTTTTTCAGGAAAAACTTCACCAGCCGGTGATTGGTGTTACCGGTACGAACGGAAAATCCACCACCAGTGCTCTCATAGCTCACTTGGTTCGTAGCCTGGGACAAGAGGTGGCTCTTGGGGGTAACATTGGTGTTCCGGTCTTAGACCTTCCCCCTCTCACCTCGGGCCTCTATGTTCTTGAACTGTCTTCTTATCAGCTGGAACTGACCCCAAGTCTGGACCTTGATGTGGCGATTCTTTTGAACATCTCTCCGGATCATTTAGAGCGCCATGGGGGTCTAGACGGTTATATTGCTGCTAAAAAACGAATTTTTCAGAATCGCTCAAAACCTCTTCGTGGGATCGTGAGTGTGGACGACCCGATCAGCCTCTCAATCGCCACTGAGCTACGCAGGCATGAAGAGGGGATCTTTCTGCCCATGAGTGTTCAGAGGTCTTTGGATGAAGGGATTTTTGTGACTGAAGGCAGACTTTACGATACCACGGCCCCCGGCTGGTCTTGTGCCGTTGGGGAGATTCAAACCCTGAGGGGGGGGCACAACGCGCAAAACATCGCCGCCAGTTATGGGGCTCTGCGTTTGTTAGGGTTTGAACCGGATGCCATCCAGAGGGGTCTTGCGACATTCGAGGGCCTTCCCCATCGTCAAGAATGGGTCGGGAACATCCAAGGTGTTTCCTATATCAACGACAGTAAGGCGACGAACGTTCAGGCGACCGTGACGGCCCTTCAGGCGTACGAAGATGCATCGATCTATCTGATTTTAGGGGGGCGGCCCAAAGAAGGAGGTTTGGCGCCTCTCTGGGGGCTGACCCATTCCATCGCCCATGGGTTTCTCATTGGAGAAGCGGCAGAGGCCTTCGGCGTTACGTTAACCCTCATGGGGTTGCCTGTGACCTATAGTGGCACTCTGGACCAAGCCTTAGAGGATGGGACCCAGGCAGCGTTGAAAGACAACCGGCCCGACCCAGTGGTTCTGTTGTCCCCTGGCTGTGCGAGCTTTGATCAATTTCCCCATTTTGAAGCACGAGGCGATCGGTTCCGCGCGTGGGTTAAGGAGCGTCAGCAGTCCCAATGACAACATTTTCCACCCTTTTATACTCGATCTGAATCAAAGAATTGGCAATTGAGTGCGTCGCGTTGAGCTTAATGGGGTTTGATTTGAAAGCTTTCAGTGGAGTGGGTTCGGAGTTCTTTGAGAGGCTTTCCCCGCACCATCACCGCAATAATTTCCGCGAGATTGGTGACGTGATCCCCAATTCTCTCAATATTTTTTGCAATAAACAAATAATGGGCACTCAGGCCAATACAACGGGGATCTTCCATCATATAGGTGAGAAGCTCTCTGAGGAGCGCATTGTAGAGTTGATCCACTTCCTCATCCTCTTTCCAGGCTTTTTTGGCCGCGTCTCTGCTCTGTGCCTGAAAGGCTTTTTGGACTGCGCTCATCATCTGCTGAACCAGCTCTCCCATGCGAAAAAGCAGAACGGGAGGCTTCCGAAGTAAAGGTTGTTGCGCGTCCATCATCAAGACACGTCGTGAAATGTTGGCCCCATAATCAGCAATGCGCTCAAAATGGTTGGCCATCTTGAGGGAGGCAATCACGATCCGAAGATCAAAGGCAACAGGCTGACGAAGTACCAGAATCTGCAGGGCCATTTGATCGATATGGGCTTCCATCTGGTCAATTTTGTGATCATTATCTGTGACCTGGCTGGCAAGGGCTAAATCCATCTCTGAAAGAGATGTCAACGCATCTTGGATTTGCTTTTGAACCGCATCGCCCATATTGAGAATGGCGAGTTGGAGATGCTGCAAATCCGCATCATAGGATTTAACAATATGACTTTCGTTCACGGGAGGCCTCCTGTCAGATACGCTTGAGTTTCTTCTGATTGTGGATTTGTAAAGACTTGCAGGGTCCCCCCAATTTCCACCAGACGACCGCCTTTAAAAAAAGCAACTTGTTGAGAAATCCGGGCGGCTTGCTGGAGATTATGGGTGACAATCATGAGGGTAATCTGAGAGCGAAGCTCATCCACCAGCTCTTCTACCTTTGCTGTGGCAATCGGATCAAGAGAGGCGGTGGGTTCGTCCATCAGGATGACTTCCGGTTGGATCGCAAGGGCGCGCGCCAAGCACAGCCTTTGCTGCTGGCCGCCGGACAGGGAGGTCGCTGGCGCATCTAAATACTTGTACACTTCGTCCCAAAGCCCTGCTTTTTTGAGGCTGATCTCAACGATTTCGTCACATTCAGCTGGGGTTCGAAACAGAGAGTGAATTCGAGGGCCGTAAGCGACATTCTCGTAAATTGATTTCAGAAAAGGGGTTGGTTTTTGAAAAAGCATGCCAACCCGTGTGCGCAAAGTCACGCTATCCATTTTCGATGAATAAATATCTTCACGATCCAAAAGAACCGAGCCTTTGATGCGGATCTGCTCAATGCTGTCATTCATGCGGTTAAAGCAGCGTAGAAAGGTGCTTTTCCCGCACCCGGAAGGGCCAATGAGGGCTGTGACACTGAGGGGCGGAACCTGAAGGGAGATATCAGACAAGATCTGACGATCCCCATAAAACACATTGAGATGGCGCGCTTCAAGTTTAGGAGGTTGGGGAGTCTGTGTCATGGGTTCCTCTGAAAATAACGCCGGAGCCAAAAAGCGAGGCCATTAAAAAGGCTAAGCAAAAAGAAGAGCCCCAGAATACCGCCAGATGTTTTACTTAAAAAGCCCCATTCTGGATTTTTAGCCCACAAAAAGATTTGGGCAGGAAGGGTGGTGGCGGGATCTGTGATTCCTTCTGGGGCGGTTCCGACAAAAGCCACCATTCCAATCAGCAGAAGAGGGGCGGTTTCTCCTAAGGCTCTGGAGATGACCAGAAGGCCACTGGTCACCATCTGGGGAAGAGCCATGGGAATGACATGATGGGCAATGACTTCTGCATGGGAGGCCCCTAAAGCTTGGGCAGAGAGGCGAATGGCTTTGGGTACCCCTTGAAGGGCAAGCCGGGTTGTCACCATCAAAAGGGGGGCGGCCATGCATCCAATGGTCAAGCCTCCCATGAGGGGGGAGGGGCGGGGAAGGCCCAAGAGAGTGTCAAAGACCAAAAACCCCAGGAGGCCAAAAAGCACTGACGGCACAGAGGCCATGTTGGTCAATTTCAGGTCAATCCAAGAGGTCCACCATCTGTGAGGCGCCAGCTCCTCCAAATAAATGGCTGAACTAACCCCGAGAGGAACGGCTAAGGTCATCGCCACCAGAAGGGTGAGAACAGATCCACAGAGGGCTCCCCAAAGACCCGCCATTTCGGGGAGGGTTTGGTCTGCTTGCGTGATTAATCTCCAGTTAAAGGCCAGGCGCATCCCCCCCTGGTTTGCAAGATTCTGGAGCAGACCTTCCGTTTCGGGGGAGGCTCTTTGGGAGTTGTAGGTCACAAGACCCTGCAAGCCTTTGTAAAAACTATCCGCTTCATCATTGGCAAGAAGCCACGCAGAGCGCTCTGTCTTTGGCGGGACAAGATCTGGCTTTTGGCGTTTGATTCCCCAGCTGACAAAAGGGAGAACCTCTTTCTGATTGAAGGGGGTGACCCTGAGTTCGGTAGTCAGGAAAGCCGTGTAGCCCCGAACAAACAATGGCGCTACGATCGCGCCCAGGGCCACAAGGCCGACAATCAGAGCGGACAAGCAAAGTACCCGAAATCCCCAGTCCCATGTGAAACGTCTACGCATATCGAACCTTATACTTTCGAACCACACGGGTTGCCATCAGGTTGAGGACGAACGTGACGGCAAACAGAAGGAGGCCCAGGGCAAAAGCCGCTTGGGTTTTAGGGCTGCCAGGGGATTGATCTCCTGTGATGAGAGATGTCAACTGTGCCGTGAGAGTGGTGGCGGGTGCAAAGGGATTCAGGGTGAGCTGGGCAGAGAGGCCGGTGGCCATCACAACGATCATCGTCTCCCCGATGGTCCGCGCGACAGCCAGGGTGATCACAGCCGTGAGGCCAGGAATAGAAGCGGGCAGCACAAGCTTCCGAATGACTTCGCTCTGGGTTGCGCCAAGGGCCAGGCCGGAGCTACGGACGTAGGCGGGGATCGCACGCAAAATTTCATCCGACAGGGAGACCACAAAAGGAAAGTTCATCAGGCCCATCACCAGTCCACTGACGACGGCACTCTCAAAAGAGATCTCTAAGCCGAGCCATTGTCCCCATCCATTCAAAAGAGGGGCGATGGTTAACGCTGCTGTCACACCATAGACGATTGTGGGGATTCCGCTCAGAAATTCAAGAATCCCTTTCACCCGTCGCCGATTGCGTGGCGAAAGATATTCGGCCACGTAAATGGCCCCACCAATTCCCAGAGGTGCGGCGACACATAAAGTGACAAAGGTAATGAGGAGAGTCCCGCAGATCAAAGGCACACTTCCAAAAAACAAGCACTCCCCTGAGTCTGTCACTGTTGGATTCCACACTAGGCCCAAGAAGAACTCAAAAGGGTTGACGTGGGTGAAAAATCCCACCGTTTCCCACACAAGAATTCCCAGGAGGGTCAGGCTAATCCCCAGTAAACTCAAGCAGAGAGTGAAAAGAAAAGCCCGAAGTACACGGGTTTGACAGGGCCTAAAGAGCATGAGGTGCCTCCAAAAGAGGGGCCCAGTGTCTATACGCCTTGTCACGGGCTGGCTTAGGAAGAGGGATCAGGCCCTTCGCGATCAGATAATGGGTGGGTGCATCCATCCCTCCCTCAAAAAAGGCAAGACTCAAATCTCGGATTTCCGGATGATAGAGGAGGTGAGACCGCTTCACATAAAGATACAAGGGGCGTGAGAGGGGGTAGGCACCGGTGCTTAAGGTTTCAAAAGTGGGGATCACCCCTTCGAGAGGAATCGCGGTGAGAAGATGTTGGTTTTCTTTAAAAAATGAAAAAGTCACAATACCGATGCTGCCTGGGCGCTTGAGAATTTTTTGAACAATTAAATTCTGATTGAGGCCCATTTCCTGATAGGCCCCATCTGTTCGGAGCGCCTTGCAGATACGATTGTTTCTTCCGCAAAAAGGATCAAGAATTTTAGCCAGAAGACTTTCGTAGGTACCCGAAACACTCGCCGGACCTAGAATTTTGATAGGGGTATGGGGCAACGTCTTTGATAAAGAGCTCCACCGAACAGGGAGGGGGGCGTCCCCTGCAGACAACGCTGCAAACAGAATTTTAAAGGTCAGCTCTAAAGGGGGGCTTTGAGGGGCCTGGGTCAGGACAAGGCCATCATACCCTATTTTAATCTCTAAAATATCTTTTTTTGGGATCCCATGTCTCTGGCAGAGAGCATAGTCTCCTAAGGTCATCTTGCGGGAAGCCATGAGAATACTCGGTGTCTGAGGGCCGTTCCCTCGGGCAAAGAGCTGAATCCCTGCGCCTGTTCCCACAGACTCTAAAACAGGAACAGGACAGTGAAGACGACACGCAATCGTCTCTCCCACTGCCGCTGCATAGGGATACACCGTCTCAGACCCGACAAGCTTGAGGGGAGATGGCCCCCGGGAGCCTCCCAGCCAAACAACCAGAACGCAAAACAAGGTGACAAGAGCGAAACAGACAGTCAACCATCGGCGAATCATAGAAGGGGTCTCATGGGGCACCCATTATCTAACACAAACCTTTATCTTCTGAGAGGGGACATCTCGTCAATGGGGAATGCCAGGGTGTTTTCAAAAAGAGAGGACAGGAACCTTGTGAAGGCTTTGGAAAAACCTCTTCAGGGCGCAGAGGTGATCCGTTCTTGCCATTCTCCACACGGAAGAGCTTGCAAATCAGAAACGAAAAAAGGAAATAGAAATTTTTAAAAATCATCCATCAAACATTCAATATTTTTTGTGTACAAAGGCGTTTGAGCTTTTTTTGAATAACGCAATAGAGCGTTTTTTTTGATGGGAAATAATGATAGATCTGTGAGAAGAACACAGACAGGGGCTTGTTTACCTTTTGAGAGTTAACATGATCTTCCTTCGGATCTCCCAGAAAGGAGTTATGGGTTGAGCCACACAGTGACTTTGATTTTGGGTGACGGTATTGGACCCGAAGTGATGCTCGCAACCAAGCGTATTTTGGAGGCTGCAGAGACAGGCCTTTCTTGGGAAATTGCGGAGGCCGGCCGGGTTGCTTTTGAAGGGGGAATCTCCTCGGGCGTTCCCCCAGAAACCATCGACTCTATCTCCCGGAATCGGGTGGTTCTGAAAGGCCCCCTGGAAACCCCGATTGGGTATGGGGGGAAGAGCGCGAATGTGACCTTGCGCAAGTGCTTTGAGACCTATGGAAACATTCGTCCTGTTCGGTCATTGCCAGGGATCAAAGGGCCCTATGCGGATCGTCTGATTGATTTTGTGATTGTACGGGAGAATCTGGAAGATTTGTATGTGGGGATGGAATATGCCTTCGGGCCGACATCCACCCAGGCTCTGAAGATGATTTCCCTTTCTGGCAGCGATCTCGTGCTGAAGCTGGCGTTTGAGGTCGCTCGATCAGAGGGTCGTAAAACCATTCATTGTGCCACAAAGGCGAACATTCTCAAGATCACGGAGGGTTTGTTTAAGCGGTCTTTTGAGGCAATTGCGCCTCAGTATCCGGATATTACACCCACCCATTTATTGGTGGATAACTGTGCGCATCAGATGGTGATTCATCCAGAACAATTCGATGTGGTGGTGATGACCAATATGAATGGGGATATTTTAAGCGATCTGGCGTCTGGTTTGGTGGGGGGGCTTGGTCTTGCCCCTGCCATGAACATTGGCAAAGAAGTGGCTATTTTTGAGGCGGTTCACGGGTCCGCGCCTCAAATTGCTGGTCACAATATCGCTAATCCAACGGCAAGTTTGCTGAGTGCCATTTTGATGTTGCGCCATTTGGGGCTGATGTCACGGGCGAATCAAATTGAAAATGCACTGCGGCGGACGCTGGCTCAGGGCCTTGGGACTGTTGATTTGATTGGGCCGGAGCACGGCCTCTCAACCCATCGCTTCGCAGATGCGGTGATCGAGCGGCTTGGCGAGCCGCTCGAGCCTTTGCGCCAGTATGCCCCTCTGTTGCTTGAAGAGTTTGAAACAGAAGCCACCACATCCTTCTCTCTCTCGCCCGTTGACATGCGTGGTTTCGATCTTTTTTTGGCAAATCCTGAGTCAGATCCGGAAACCCTCCAGTCTGCCCTGATGGAGTGCCTGGAAGGGACCCCGTTCGCCCTCAAATTTTTAGACTACCGCGGGGCTGTGGTGGGGAAGGGCACACCGGATGGGATTGGCTGGAGAGCCCGTTTTTTAAGCCCAGATCAAAGTATCACCCATCAGGATATCCTGGACGCTCTTCAGAAAATCCAAAATATCGTTCAATGGACGCAAATTATTTCTTTGTCTGTGCAAGACGGAAAACCTTTGTTTACCCCCTCCCAGGGGCTCTAGGTGTGGCGTCTGATTAAAAGATCGCTCCTGTTCGGTCAAATATAGGGGAGAAGCTGATTCTGTGATTGATTTTTGGTGTCCTTTCTTTTTCTTTGTGGGCTCTTCCAGTCTTCTTCCTTTTTTGATGTCTTTGACCCCTGGGGAAATGAATCACTATGGTCCTGTGCTTCTGTGGTTTTTTGCCCTGACAGGGTTGCTGTTTTCCTTTGATCAGGAGGAGTGGCAGGGATGGTTAGAGCGTAGCTGGCTTTGCCCCAAATCCCCTGTCCAGATGATTGCCCATCTTGTGGGGCTCCATCTTCGCGGGGCGGGGCTTCCTTTTCTGTGTGGGGTTGTTGGGCTATCTTTTCTCTACGATCTTGGGACAGAGACCCAGATAGGTTTGCTTCTTAGCTTTCTGTTAGGTCTGCCCAGCCTAAGCCTTCTCGGTGTATTTCTTTGGGCGGTGAGGCTTGGAGGAAAAGGGGGGGGGCTGCACAGCGCTCTTTTGATGCTTCCTTTTGCGGTGCCTGTTCTTTGCTTGGGCATTGGATTGAGCCAATCTCTAGAGAGGGGAAGCGGACTCTGGCCTTGTATCTGTGGGCTTGTCGGTCTATTCTTCCTCCAGAGTAGCCTGACTTTTCTGGGGGGGTCTTTTCTCGTGAAACAAAAGATCTTAACATGAAAATATCCCGGTTCTCTTGGTTGCTTGCTCTTCTGTCGGTCCTTTGGGTTTCGGGGCTTGCCCTTGCTTTGGTCTTTTCTCCCGCAGATACGACCCAGGGGGAATGTATGCGTATCCTCTATGTTCATTGTCCAGCGTCTTGGCTTTCTTTGTTGATTCTCACGGCTATGGCTATTTTAAGCGCTGTTTTTCTGATCATGGGGAATCCGAAGGCAGATTTATGGGCAGAGGCTTGCGCGCCTGTGGGGGCCTTAATGACAGTGTTCAGCCTGATCACTGGAAGCCTGTGGGGGAAACCTATCTGGGGCACGTATTGGATCTGGGATGCCCGTTTGACCAGTATGGCTCTTTTGTTTTTTTTGTATGGGGGCATTTTGGGAGTGCGGGCTGCGCTGGTCTCTCCTCTCGGGGCTGGAAAATCCGTGGCCGTATTGACTCTGTTTGCGTGGCTCAATGTGCCTCTGATTAAGGGGGCGGTTGTCTGGTTCCATACGTTACACCAACCTGCGTCCATTGTGCGTTTTCAAGGTCCCACTTTGCCTGGCCCCATGATGATGACTTTAATCGTGATGACGGGGGCGATGGGCGGGACAGCAGCGCTTCTCATCTGGCTGCGTTCTCGGATTCTCAAGCTCAAAGCGCGTCAGCGTTCTGAGGGCGTTCGGGAGATGAGAACAGTATCCATCACAGACGGGAGAGGTTAGGGGAGTATGAACGCTGTCTGGCCTTTTGTGGTGGGTGCTTATGGAATCGTTTTGTTAGGGTTTTTGGCTTATGGGGTCCGCACGTGGATCCTTTGGAAGCGGCTCTGTGCGTCCTAAAGATCGTCGCGCTCTTGCGGTCTTCGGAGTCCTTCTGTTCATAGGGTTAGGATTTTGGGGCGTGGTTTATGCGCTCAGCCAAAATTTGGTCTTTTTTTATACGCCCACAGAGCTTGCCAGCGCAGAGCTAGAGGGGGCGCCCTTCCAAAGGACCATCCGTCTGAGTGGCCGCATTGTTCGAGGATCTGTCCTACGGAAGAAGGGCTCGGTTTGCTTCCAAGTAATGGACGGTCAGACTCAGATCCCCGTCCTGGCTTTTGGACTTTTACCCCGTCTTTTTTGTGAGGGCCAAAACGTTGTTCTGGAGGGATTTTTGGATGAGAAAGATCAAATCTTTAAGGCGCATCGCGTTTTGATCAAGCATGACGAGACGTATAGATGTGCATCAATGTCCTCTCTTGAAAAAGAAAGAGAGAGGAATACTGTGATGGGGCTGGCGTGATATAGCTAAGTCAAATACTTTAGCCATATGTATTCAAAAATTCAAACCGCCTATCCATGGGATCAAACTCTTTTTAAAGTGGAGCATCTATGATACATCAGGGGTCTATCCCTCAGCCCTCTCAGCTTCCTAAAGCGGTTATTTTTGATTGGGATAACACATTGGTTGATACGTGGCGGACGTGTTATGAGGCTTACAACACGACCCTTAAAACGTTTCATAGGCCCCTCTGTACGCCAGAAGATTTTACCCACCAACCTCATCAGTCAGCCAAAGATAGCTTTCCCAGGCACTTTGGAGGTCAGCACAAAGAAGCGGAAGAGTATTTTTACCGACAAATTCATGAAACCCACTTGGAAAATTTACGTCCCCTTCCAGGGTCAGAAAAATTGCTTCAATTGCTTTTAAGTCAAAGAGTCTATCTGGCGGTCGTCAGTAATAAACATGGAGTCCTTCTCCGCCGTGAAGTGGCCCATTTAGAGTGGGGTCATTACTTTGGGAACGTGGTGGGGTCTTGCGATACGGCGGAAGATAAGCCATCTCCTCTGCCGGTCTTTGAATCTTTGAAAAAAACTAACATTACACCTGGACAAGACGTATGGTTTGTGGGAGATTCCCCCGTTGATCTGCTCTGTTCACGTAATGCAAACTGTGTTCCTATTTACGTGAATTCATCCTCAGTTTTGGAAGATTTACCTTTTTTTTACGGAAAAGATTGTTTAAGCCTCGCAAGTATTGTCATGGATATGATTTGACTCAAATCGTTTGTTTTTTTTGTTGTTTTTTAAAAAGATCTCTGCATAATTTAAAAAAGAGGATCTCTTATCCTTTTTAGTTTTATAAAAAAAGAGTACACAATGTCGGACAAGCAAAATCTTCAGGATTTTTTTCTAAACCACTTACGTAAAAATAAAATTTCTTTGACTCTTTTTCTGGTGAATGGGGTTAAATTACAAGGCATTGTGACAGGGTTTGACAACTTTTCGATCCTTTTGAAACGTGAAAATCAAGTTCAGCTTGTCTATAAGCACGCCATATCCACTGTTATGCCGATGGGCCCTGTGCAATTGTTTGATGATACGGAAGAAGGGGCGAACTGATTCACGAGTCATTGTCTCCTTTAGAGCGTCCGCGGACCTATGTTTTACACGTTTCCGTGGGGTCATCGGCCGATGGAAACAGTCGCCTTGAAGAGGCCCGGGGTCTTGCAGAGGCAATTTGTTTGGATGTGGTGGGGGCTTACCATGTCTCCATTTCCTCTCCGCGTCCCTCCACTTTCATTGGCAAGGGGTGGGTAGAGCGTCTCCAAAGAGAGCTCAAGGACCACGAGGTTGGGCTTCTCTACGTGGATGCCGCCTTATCTCCGGTTCAGCAGAGAAACCTTGAAAAAGTTTTGAGCTGTAAAGTGATTGATCGCACAGGCCTTATTTTAGAAATTTTTGGGGCCCGTGCGAAAACCTCCGAAGGCCGCTTGCAAGTTCGCCTGGCTGCCTTGAATTATCAAAAAAGCCGCCTTGTGAAATCCTGGACCCATTTAGAGCGTCAAAAAGGCGGATTTGGGTTCATGGGGGGGCCGGGGGAGTCTCAGCTTGAGCTTGACAAGCGTATGCTTGGGGATCAAATCGCATCCATTCAAAAAGACCTCGATGCGGTCAAAAAAACGCGGACTGTTCAGCGGCAGGCGCGCCAGAGACTCTCGATTCCGACCATTGCTCTTGTGGGCTATACCAATGCGGGGAAATCGACTCTGTTTAATCGACTCACCCAGTCCCAAGTCTTTGCCGATGACCTGCTGTTTGCCACCCTCGATCCCACCGTTCGTCAGATTAAGCTTCCTCAAGGGGATCAAGTGGTGATCTCAGACACTGTTGGATTTATTTCCGATCTTCCCACCCTTCTGGTCGCCGCCTTTCGGGCAACTCTTGAGGAAGTGGCTCAGGCGGATCTTCTCCTGCATGTGAGAGACATCACCCACCCGGAAACAGACAGGCAAGCGGAAGATGTCTACACAGTTCTCAAAGCCATGGGCCTTGAAGATAAAATTCAGACGTCTCTGTTTGAGGTTTGGAATAAGATCGATCTTCTGCCCCCAGAAGAACAGGAAGAAAGAAAGCTGCAGGCGCACAATGGGTCTCTCCCCACATTCCTCGTATCAGCCCTCTCTGGGGAAGGATGCTCCCCCCTTCTCAGGGGGTTAGGGGATTTCTGCGCACGCAATCGGCGGGTCTACCATTTTGCTGTACCTCCTGAGGATGGAAAAGCGATTGCATGGCTTTATGCCCATGGGTTTGTTCAGAGTCGCTATGATACGGAAACAGAAAGCCGATTGTCCGTTGTCTTGGGGGAGAGAGAAGCAGATTTGTTTCTGGTGACGTTTGCGGAATGTCATTTCTAAGCCCGGAACCCGATCCAAGCATTCCGTTGGCTTGTCTCTTGACGCTTCTTCAAAAATGTATTTGACCCTGCCTTAAAGAAGCCTTAACCTTCTTTGAAAGAAGGGGGAAAAACCCTCTTTGAGCTCTCTTTTTGTGTTCGGGCTTGTAGGCTTTGTGCGCAAAAAAATCTGATAAATCATAAACAGGGGGGATCATCATGAATTCTAAAAATTCTCATCCATCTGTTGCTTCTAACCCGCAAGAGCTGTTGCGTGCCCTGAAACAGACGGGTGCGTCTCTCTTGCCACCTGCCGTTTTGGTGGGCGCTATTCTGGAGATTGTCTCTGATTATAACCGAAGTACCTCCAAGAAAATTTCTGAATGGGGAATGGTGGGGGAAAGTTTTTTAAAAGGTCTTGAGGACTATCGGCCCGCTTAAATATTTTTTTTAGATATTTTAATTTTTTGATCTGTAGAAAGGGGGAACTCAGGAATTGCAAAATTGTCTTTTTTGATTTGAGGAAAAATAAAATACGATTGGGTATTCCCAAAGCCCTTCAAAGGCTGGTATAACCTTTCTTGTGTTCCCCGGTAGCTCAGTCGGTAGAGCAAGTGGCTGTTAACCACTGGGTCGGCGGTTCGAGTCCGTCCCGGGGAGCCAGTGAAACCAAAAGTTTCAGGCAAAATTCCCTTTCTCGAAAAATCTCCCGATATACCAAATCTTCCCGTGTGAACTGAGGTTCATGCCCAGAGGGTCTGGAAATTCTCCAGAAACCGAATCATCGAATCGCCGTTGATGGTCCCGTGTTCTTTCGTTCCAAGGTCCATCGTCTCCAAATGCAACGCGCCTGTGATGTCCAGCCGGGTTTTCGACCCTGTCGTTGGATTCCCATGGGCTTTGCCCCTGGGAATCCACCTGCCCGTCACCTTTGTGCTCTGGATCGGATGAACCCTATTTTCAAACACAATCGGCTCAGTCGGGGTGGCAGCCAATTGTGCATTCTTTGATGAGAATAAGAAACGCCGTCAATCTCTTTCACAGGGGCCTGGATGTCTGCCATCTTCAGTCAATCTGGCTCTCCAGATGCTGAATCAGGGCGAGTTCCGACATCTGGTCCAGCTTCGGCTCTGTCCCAGGATAGGCATTCGTCAGCTTCTCACTGCGCAGGCAGGCCCGGATGTGCTTGGACGCCGTTTCCTCTGTCAGACGCAGGGCCTGGGGGATATCAATTGATCAATCAATAAACAATGACTCAATAACAACCACTTCTAATCAGATCGGATATCCTTTCGGCGAAAAGATTTTTCTGAAATTTAAAAATTTTTTCTAGAGTCAATCTTTTCCCTATCTGAGGGAAACAAAAGAAGTTGGGAGTACAGTTATGCCAGATTTAGGGTTTTTGTTTGAGTATTTCAAGAAAACTCTTTTTCAGGGCTAGGACTTCTTGAAGATCTTTCTGGGTATCCTTGTCCTTGGGATCTAGCCTCAAGTCCTCTTCAATGCTCTGGTAAAGTGTCTCAATCCTTGTGTACGTTTCGCGATCGCCGCAGACAAAATGAAGGGTGGGGGCTGAGAGATTGGGGCCGCTGCAGGCAGAGATGGTGCAGGCTTTGCCAGTTCCGCCTGAAGCTTCCTTGCCATTTCTTCATCGCCTTTAATCTGCTTGGTTTTCATGCCCTCAATGGCCCCTTTAGGCAGAGATGGTGCAGGCTTTGCCAGTTCCGCCTGAAGCTTCCTTGCCATTTCTTCATCGCCTTTAATCTGCTTGGTTTTCATGTCCTCAATGGCTTTTGCAATCCGGATTTGTGCTTGGTCGTTCGGATCTACCAAGGCCGTGTAGTGATTTGTCTGATAGCCCACAAAAATATTTTTAATTTTCTCAAATCCAGGAACAATGGCAGAGAGAGATGTTTCTCTGTGCTGGTCAACGGCAATCTGGCCAAGTTCATGTTCAATGTCATCAATAGAATGTCCGACCTTCCATGCCTCTACAGAAAAACGGGCTTCCACAAAAATAGCCTTACGACCTAGGGCAAAAAAGGCAAGAGCTTGGACTTGTGGAGGACGGAGCCAATTTTTCACATCACCGGGGTTTGCTTTTAAGGCTCGAATGGCGTCATTTAAGCCTTTGAATTTGAGCAGGAGTTCCTTATTTTTTTCTAAATCATGTTTTGTTGCTGCGTACTGATCTAATCTGTTCAGCGCTTCGTCAGGCGAGGGGAACCCAAGGGCATAGAGGCTGCAAAGCCCCCCACCCAGATTGTCAAATTCCTCAAGCCCTCCCACAAGTCTTCGAGACTTCACAACGGGGTCTTTGGAAACAACAGAACGCTGCATGGCAAAGGACACAGAAATTGAAGACCCCACCAGGAGACTCAGAAAAAAAACTTTGTAAGCATCTGGAGGTCCATTCTTTTGAATTTATTGATATTTCTGCCATAACATTAAAATGTCTTAAAGTCAATTTTTTAGGCAAAATATAGGACGACTCCCTTAACCCGTGATTCTGAGTCTTCATCTGCAGAGGGAGCTTGAAAATGTGCAAAGGGGGGTGCGCCCCTTTATTTGGGAATTTTATATCTTTTTTAAATGCAAAAGTTAAAAGAGCCCAATGACATTAACCTGATTCAGGCAGCCACATCATTGGAGAACCATTGTTGCTGTTTGACACGTTCATCCCCTTCTTCCTGAGAAGGAACCCATGAAGATCTACACCCAAAAGTCCATCCATTAAGCTTGCTGCGTAAGCAGGACCCCGTTGAATTTCTGAGTGCAATGGAATAGAAAATAGGGTGATTGAGAGACAGTGATCCCCACTGTCATCCCCCGGCGTTCTCTTTAAGCTCATGATAAAAAATGAAATGCTCCATTAAATAACGTTGTCCACATGGCGAGAACAAGGAAGCTGGAGACAATACCAAAAGCAACGCCAATCAAGATAACGAGACCGTCTCGCTCAATGAGACCAATCCCGATCAAGCTCAGGGCAATCCCAGGTAGAAAATTGCTCAAAAAAAGCGGCATTGCAATGATCACAGAGAGTAAGACGCACACACAACCAAGGATACTCTGAAAGAAAGGCTTATCCAGAAATTCCATCCGAGGTTTGAGAGAGTTCTCTATCTTTTCAAGGTAGGGGCGCGTTTTTTCAAGAATGTGAATGAGGGTGTTTTTTAACACTTTCTTTTCCAAGATGACTTTGGGCAGAAAAATTTTCTGACATCTCAGAACGAGCTGCAAAGATAAAAAAATCAGAAATACACCCAAGATCAATGAACTTCCAGGAATCAGCATCACAATAAAAATATTGGGGATAGCGAAGATAAAAATGAGGAGACCGAGCGCTCTATAACCAAGCGC
This sequence comes from Holosporales bacterium, assembly GCA_044361745.1. GTDB lineage: Bacteria > Pseudomonadota > Alphaproteobacteria > Holosporales > CAZGKG01 > JBIKIF01. The sequence goes on from JBIKIF010000006.1 coordinate 52,992, forward strand.
TTTTGTGAGCTGTCGCACCGTGACTGTATCCCCATCGATGCCTTCAATCACTTTTCTGAGAAGCAGGGAAGTTCTAATTTTGTTCATAAAACACATTATCTTGTCTATCTTTACCCTAAGTTATACCCTAAAAAGATTGAAAAATATCTATAAAGTTTTGATTTCCGTTCCGTTGACTATGAAAAGGGGGCATCAAAAGATGCAGGAATCAACTTCTCTGGGCCGCTTTACACGGATCGAACTTTTTGAGCCTGATTTTCTAAATTCTGTTTTTATATAATAAACGCTGATTTTTCTAAAATTTTGCTATGCCAAGCTGTTCTTTCAAAAAAATGCTTGGATTGAGGCAAATCAGTCCTCATTTGTTTTTTGTGCATAAAGGATCTTGATAAATTTCTCTGACCCTCTCAATACTTATTTATGTTCAAGGGAGAAACGGCTTCGGTGAAAAAAATGATGAAACAACGATATAGATTTTTAACAAGGGCTGTTTTAGGTGTCTTGGCTTTTGTGTGTAGTTCGTCTGTTTCTCTTGCTGAGAGTGCGGAAACCTCAGGAGACTTCCGAACAGAAGCCCTGCAAGCGATTCTCTATGATTTGAGTACAGATACGGTTCTTTTTGAAAAGAACCCAGATCAAGAGATGGTTCCGTCGAGCATGACGAAAACCCTCTTGGTTTACATGATGTTTGAGAAGCTCTCTCAGAAGGCAGTCAAGCCGGATGATCTTTTTGTGGTCAGCGAGAAAGCTTGGCGGATGGGGGGATCCCGGATGTTCGTTCAACTGGGATCTTCAGTTTCTTTTTCTGAGCTTCTCCAAGGGGTCGTTGTCCAGTCTGGGAACGACGCCTGTATTGTTCTTGCAGAGGGTCTGGCGGGTTCGGAATCCCAGTTCACCAATCTGATGAATACTAAAGCAAAATCTCTGGGAGCCCAAAATACTCATTTTCTCAATTGCACGGGATGGCCAGAAAGTGGTCATGTCTCAACCGCACGGGATTTGTTGATTTTTGGCATCCGAACGGTGAGGGATTTTCCGGAGCTCTACGCCCAATATTACCCCCAGAAAATTTTTGTGCATAATGGGATTGAGCAGCGCAACCGGAATCCTCTTCTGTCTTCAGGTCAAGGAGACGGTCTGAAAACGGGTCACACGAAAAGTGGTGGTTTTGGATTTTTAGGGTCGGGGCAGAGGGGGGATCGTCGTGTCATTTTTGTTGTGAATGGTCTTGGAAGCGACACTGCCAGAAAAGAAGCCTCTCTTCAGATGCTCAAGCATGGGCTTGATGGATTTGAAGTGATCACTCTTTATGATTCCAATGGAGCTGTGGGGGAGATTCCTCTTTTGCAAGGAGGCTCACCTAAGCTTTTTCTGAAAACGTTGCAACCAATTCGGGTGACGATCCGACGGGGGATGAAAGATCAAATCAAAACAAAAATTACTTTGGCTGAGGGGAGCCTCAAGCTTCCCATTCAAAAAGACCAACAGATGGGAACTCTTACCGTACAGACCACGGGACTGCCAGATAAAACGTTTCCAGTGTTTGCAGCGGAAACAGTTCTTGAAAGCGGTCTGTGGGCTCGTTTGGTTGCATGGGTGAAAAGCCTGTGGGTCTAGAGGGTTTGCCCTCCAGGGGTGTCTTCATCACCTTTGAAGGTGGAGAAGGAGCAGGGAAAAGTACTCAAATCTCTCTTCTGTCTTTGGAGCTGCATCGCCTTGGAATTCCTCATCAAATCACACGGGAGCCTGGGGGGACACCCCTTGCGGAATCCTTAAGATCTCTGCTGGTGCAGGGCGCCCCTGAGTCCCTGGATCCGATCACCGAAATTCTTTTGATGCTTGCGGCCCGGAGGGACCATGTGACACGGCAGATCCTTCCCGCCCTTGAAGCGGGAACATGGATTCTATGTGATCGCTTCTCAGACTCTACCCTGGCTTACCAAGGGTATGGTCATCAGTTGGGTGAGGATTTCGTCCGAAAGCTTCAAAGTTTGGTTTTAGGAGACTTTGAACCAGAGATCACTTTTTTGCTGACGCTTTCGGCAGATGTGGGTCTTTTAAGGAAGGCCCGAGATCTCCAAGGGACAGGATCTGAAGATCGCTTTGAGCGTCTCGAGACGGCTTTTCATCACCGGGTCTTAGAGGGTTACAGAGCTCTGAGCCAAGCAGAAGTCGATCGGGTGGTGTGTCTTGATGGGGCAAAGCCTCCAGGTGTTCTGGTCGCTCAAATCTTGGGGGTTCTCAAAGAGAGGTTTTTAAAAGGAGATCGCTGAATCCAGCGGACCCAGGCTTCCCAGTCTCGTCGTCCCAGATCTTGTTCGAACGTCAGAAGATCATGGACAGCATCTTCGCAGACATTTTTTGAAAGCTCCAGGGGGGAGCTCCCGGAAGGAATCAGGCATTGGGTTTGGCACGCCTTTTCAAGGTGATAGGTGTAAAACATGGCTTCTGCAATCGTTCGTCCACATAAGATGGCGCCATGGTGTTTGAGCATCAACACAAACCGCTCTGGACCCAGGGCTCTGCCAAAGTCCTCTCCGTGCGCAGGGGTGAGAGCTAAAGAGCTGTAATCCCCGTAAGAAACCTTGTCATAGAAGTGGAGTGCCCACTGAGACAGAGGGCGTAACCCCTCTGGAAGGGTGGAAACTGCAACAATGGCAGGGGTGTGGACGTGGAAAATGGCACCGATATCTGGGCGTAATGTGTAGATTCCTTGGTGGAGGATCACGCCTGTCAGGTTACCGTCGGGCGAAGGAGGCTCCTCTGGAAAAATTTCCAGCAAATTATCCGGGGTGATTTCATCAAACCGAAGGCCGAATCGGTTGAGATAGAAACGATGAGGATGATGGGTCGTACGAACCGATAAATGGGTATAGGTATGATCATCCAATCCGAGAGCTTCAAGAATATGATAGGCATTTGCCAGGTCAACTCGACTAGGATCTCGATCTGTGGAGGACATATCTTTTCCCCGGAAGCGTTCTTGAAAAATCCTTCTATTATTGCATGAAACTTGTTTTGGCGGAAGCCTCATAAATGGAGAAAAATATATAAACCCCATAGGATCCCGTTCACTCAAGAGGTGATACCAAGTTCCATTTTGAACCATGAGGAGGTCAGTCCGGAGCTGCTCAAAGTTCGTTTCCAGTCCTTGTCTGGGAATCTTCTCACGACCGGCAGGGCAACTCTTTATGGAAGGGGAGCATCTGTAATTTTTTTTGTAAAGATTCCGTTAAAAATTTGCATTTGGTTTTCCAAAATTGGTAAGGTGAAATCGTCTCTGAGGTTCCCCAAGAGAGATCTGTTTTCAAGAGTTTCTCTCCCCCTAGAAAACATCTCCAAAAACTTTGAAACTCTCAAAAAAACAAGTCTTAAAGAAAAAAATCCTGTCAAAACCATGCAGATCCTCCCCCCCCAAATTCAGGGTCTGTGTAGAAATTTTTTGAGAGATTTTTGTTGATTTGCTCTTGCCTTCTTTCCGTTTTTTTGTCCATGAATTTTTCTTTTCTGGTCAGACACTTGGGCAATTCTAAGCCATTTTTTTTCTTTGAGTGGAAACTTTGCAATATTTTTTTCTAGCCCTATCAGTTTGGCTTTTTATTGTCTAAAAAATACAAATAAAATTATTTTTTTTGTTGATATCGGATTAATAATTTTTTTTTATCAATAATTATTGATTTGGCAAAAAATATCTGCTAGAGACTCTTTTGAGGAGTATTATTTTTTTGTTTGCATTTTTTTCTAAAAAATGTATCAAAATGACAAATAATTCTGGTTATTTTTGTTTAATTTGTACTGAATTTAAAAAAAGCAAAAAAAGCTTTTATAAGTATTTTTGCGACTAATGGGAAATAATATAAGGCTTTTTTGACATGACATCAACACCGCTTCTTGTGACGCCTGGGAATCGACTTCGGGCTATCCGTGCTTTCTGTGCAGCGTCTCGGAATGAATTTTGTGGAAAGACAGGCTTGAGCGAAAGCACGCTTAAGGCCTGGGAGAATGACGTTGCTCGTTTGACAAAAAAAGGAGCAGCTCTTCTTGTTGGCATATTCCAGAAACAAGGAATTTACTGTACGGAAGATTGGCTGCTCAATGGAGAAGGTCTTTCTCCTCTCCGTCAACTTCACGAAGCATCCAATCAGAACATTTCGGAAGACATTCTGATTCAGCAGGAAGTTGATGCATTAAAACGATACTATCAGCAAAGCGTCTTCGCTCATAAGGTGATGGATCGCTCCATGCTGCCCCATTTTAAAATGAATGATTGGGTTGCAGGAATTCTGATTCCAACCCCTGATCTCCCTTATTTTTGGGATGAGATTGTGCTGGCAGACGTTGAAGGATACGGCGTTCTCTTACGGAAACTGAACAAAGGGAGTCAGCCGGGTGTCTTTACGCTGACGTGTCTCAGTCCTTTAGAGGGGGTCACTCTTCCTGTGCTCGAAGACATCCGTCTGAATCGTGCCTACAGGATTTTGTGGCATAGACGGGTCCTGTAAATTTGAGACTGACGACCTCATTCCGGTCATAGAGTTTCTGGGCGCTTTCTCGCTTTTGAAACTCTCCATCCGGGATCCATGAGCAGACCGTAGACGGTTTGGAAATACAGACCGCTCAAAGTGTGCATCAGCCATCAAAGAGAACTGCTCACCTCAGGCTGGCGGTGCAACTCCCTCATGCTTATTTGTACGCATCTGAGTATGCACTGATTCTTCTCCTGTCGAAAAACACCGTGCCTATGAAAACAAAATGGGCCGACTATCCAGAAGAAGGGGTTGCTTAAAGAAGCGTTTATGTTAAAAATATCCCGTGGGTCCTTGGAGGATTTTCAACCTGATTGAGGCATTTTTTTGAGGGTTTGTTTTCTCTGGAAAAAAAGCAAACACCTCCCAGAAATTCTTGAGTTTTTTTTGAGTCTTAAAAAGAACGCCCCTTGTGTCATTTGAACCGGAGACTATGATGTCATCTTTAAATCATTTGCCCAAAGACGAGTCCTCATTAGAAGAGGTCACCTCTCCAGCATTAACCTCTCCTCTCTTTACCCGGAACCCTATTTTTAAACCTTTTCGCTATCCGTGGGCCTATGAGGCTTGGCTGACACAGCAGAGGATCCACTGGCTTCCAGATGAGGTTCCGATGGCAGATGATATTAAAGACTGGAACATTAAACTGTCTTCTGAGGAAAAAAATCTTCTGACTCAAATTTTTCGCTTTTTCACTCAGGCGGATATTGAAGTGAACAACTGCTACATGCAGTACTATGGCCGGATTTTTCAGCCTACAGAAATCAAAATGATGCTTGCGTCTTTCTCCAACATGGAAACAATCCATACCCAAGCGTATGCCCATCTTCTGGATACCCTCGGGATGCCGGAAACCGAATATCAAGCCTTCATGAACTATAAAGAAATGAAGGATAAGTGGGATTACATGCAGATGTTTGGGGGGGAATCTGTCCAGGACATCGCGATTACCGTGGCTCTTTTTGGGGCTTTTACAGAGGGGCTTCAACTCTTTGCATCGTTTGCAATGTTGATGAATTTCCAACGATTCAATAAAATGAAGGGGATGGGACAGATTGTCGCGTGGTCTGTTCGGGATGAGACGCTGCATACCCATTCGATCATCCATCTTTTTCGAACGATTGTGGAGGAGCACCCTTTTATCTGGACCCCTGGATTTCAGCAAAAAATTCAAATGGTCTGCCAGACAGTTGTGCAGCACGAAGACGCCTTTATCGATCTTGCCTTTGAAATGGGGGGTATTGAAGGGCTTAATGCAGAAGAAACGAAGCTTTATATTCGCTATATTGCAGACCGTAGGCTTGGTCAACTCGGCCTTGAACCTCTTTATGGGATCGAGAAAAATCCCCTTCCCTGGATGGACGATATGATGAACGGGATGGAGCATACAAATTTCTTCGAAAACCGCTCAACGGAGTATTCCAAAGCAGCCACAGAGGGCACCTGGGAAGAGGCTTTTGCGGGGTTTAAGAAGGAGCTATTTGCTTGAAAAATCCCCCTCAATCCGCTGTGCCACCCATGGGAAATCGTTTGTTTGTTTGGGTGCCGCTTCTGGTTGTGACCCCGTGGGTGTGTGCATGCGGGAATGTCATTGTTTGAAAGAAAGCCACACTGTGTGAGCTTAGTTGTACAAAAATTTGGGGGAACCTCTCTGGCGGACATCCCCCGCATTCGTCATGTTGCGGATCTTGTCATACGGGAAGCCCAAAAAGGAAGCCGTATTGTGGTGGTGGTTTCTGCGATGGCGGGAACAACCAATCATTTCTTCCAGTGGTGCCAGGATTTGGGGGGCGGGCAGGGATCTCCAGAATCCGACGCGGTTCTCGCAACGGGTGAGCAAATCACTGCTGGGCTTCTTGCCTTGGCTCTTCAAAAAAGGGGATACCGTTCAAGATCTTGGACAGGGGCTCAAATTCCCATCATCACCACCGCAGATCACGGATCGGCAGAAATTCTTGAAATTGATTGCAGGTGTCTGCAGGAAGACCTCGCGACGGGATCCATCAGTATTGTGACAGGCTTTCAAGGCATCACGCGAGAGGGTCGGATCACCACCTTGGGCAGGGGGGGGTCAGACACGACGGCCGTCGCCTTAGCCGCCTGGCTGCAAGCAGATCGCTGTGATATTTACACGGACGTCGATGGGGTGTATCTGGTAGACCCACGAATGGTGACAGACGCTCATAAAGCGAAAACATTGTCTTATGAAGATATGCTGGCCCTTTCAGACAATGGCGCAAAGGTCTTGCACCCCCGGGCTGTTCGGTATGCACAGAAACACCAAATCCCCCTCCAAGTCCTCTCGAGTTTTAGTTTTGAACCAGGGACCCTCATTTCTCTCCAGGGAGACAGCGCAAGACCTCCTTTTGGCCTCACTTACACAACTGGATGGTTTGCGGCCCAAAGTGCCTCTCCTTTTTCAGAGACCTTACACCCAGAGGGGCGGGAGATTCGCTATGACGCCAGTGGGCGCAAAACCTATCAGTCTATTTTTCCAGAGAGCGCTTGGGAGGACCTAGAGCGAAACTCTCCAAAGGACCTGGTCATTCAACGAGATTTGGTGAGTATTTCTGTGATTGGCAGTATGTTAGATAAAGAAGAGACGGCTTCTTTGAGGACTGGCTTTTGTCGGGCGCTGGGAAGCTCTGAGTTGCCCCGTGTCTACGGTCTGTCCACGTCGCCTCTCAAGTGGCAGCTGTGGGTGGAGAAAAAATCCTTTCCGGGTGCCCTTCGTTTTCTGTATCGTGCTCTTCAAAGGACTCATGACATTTTATGATGATGGATTTGCTGGAACGTTTCTCCGAATTAAAGCCGCTGATGCGTCGTGGTTCTGAATTTTTAGGCTGTCCCCTTCCCATTGTGGGGGGGGCAATGACGTGGGTGTCAGATGCCGGTCTTGTGGCAGCTACGTCTGAAGCGGGGGGGTTTGGGGTGTTGGCGTGTGGGGCCATGACCCCTGACCTTCTGCGCGCTGAGATTCAAAACACCCGGACCAAAACACACAAGCCGTTTGGTGTGAACTTGATTTTAATGCACCCCGATTTAGACGCGCTGATTCGGGTGTGCGTGGAAGAAAAAGTCTCCCATGTCTTTCTTGCTGGGGGGATTGCGGGCAAGGGGAAAATTGAAATGCTCCATGGGGGAGGGGCGAAAGTTCTGGCCTTTGCGCCCGCACTTATTCTCGCGAAGCGTCTCGTCAGAGATGGGGTGGACGCTCTGCTCATTGAAGGGTCAGAAGCGGGTGGCCATGTGGGGCCTGTGTCCACAGGGGTTCTTGCCCAAGAAATTCTTCCTGAAATTCAGGACGTTCCCGTTTTTGTGGCAGGGGGGATTGGTCGTGGGCGCATGATGCGCACCTATCTTGAAATGGGCGCTTCGGGGATTCAGCTGGGGACTCTGCTGGTGTGTGCGACAGAGTCACGGGCCCATCCAAAGTTTAAAGAGGCATTTATGAAAGCCAATGCAAGAGATGCGGTGCTCTCTCCCCAGTTTGATCCTCGGTTCCCGGTGATTCCCGTGCGTGCCATTGCGAACGCAGGCATGCGGGCGTTTCTGGAAAAACAACAGGAGGTGGTGGCTCTTTTTGATCAAGGCATCCTGGATCAGAAGGCAGCCCAGTTAGAGATTGAGCATTTTTGGACCGGTGCTCTGCGCCGCGCCGTGATGGATGGAGATATTGAAAATGGCTCTCTCATGGCGGGTCAAAGCGTTGGGTTTGTCAGAGACATTAAGTCTGTCCATCAAATTTTCACGGATTTTTTAGAAGACGCCTTCGTTTGAAGAGTGCCATGCCGGCGTGGGGCCGGCATAATGCATTTTTGATGGGATGGAGGAATCATCCATGTGTGTGTGATTCTGGTTTTGGCCGAATATTTCCAGTGACAATGGCTTGAATGAGAGGCTGGTCTCCCGCCAGATCTTTTGTTTGGTTTAGGAATGTACGCTGTGCCTCTTTGATGCGGTTGGTAAATATCTGATCTATTTGAGAGCCTTCTTTTGATGTGAGGAAATTTGTGAGATCAGATTGCGCCACTTGCAAAGTGTACTGAATCCCTGTGAGCGTTTCCTGGATATAGGTCTTGAGAGCCGCTTCATCGGACGCTTCTGTGATGGAACTTGCTGTCAAAAGGCTGAGGCCTGCCCATGTGAGCATTTTTTGCGCATCTCCCGAATCCTTTACAAGCCACTGTTGTGTGGGGAAAAAGCGGGACCAATTTGAGGATCCATCCGCCAGTTTGATCTCTAAAACGGGGCCATGGGGCCTCATCTCTGCCACAGTCTTCTCAGCCATCCCTAAGGAACTTCTCAGTTCAAAGGGAACGAAGTGATTTTTTGGTTTGCCGTCTTTGGGGGATGTTTGAAACGGGTCTTCTGTGTAATAAGCAGAAAAGGCAGTTTGGGCCTGTCCTAAAAAGCTTCCGAGGGTTTGGAGAAAATCGCCTCCCATCCCTCCAGGGGCTGGCCATCCGGCAATTCCTTCTTCGTGAACTGCGAAAAAAAGACCTGCGAGGGCGACTTTTTGATGGGTTTTTTCCAAGTGGTCTAGACACCCGACAAGGGCCTGTTCAAAGGCTGTATTCTTTTGGCGCCAGAAAGAAATCAGATCTTTTTGGAAGTTCTCCCTTCGAGAGAGATCCCTCATGGGGAATTGAGGATGATTAAAGACTGAATTGTAGTCCAATTCAAATTTCTTTGTTTTTGCATCAGTGGCCAAAAGTCCATGGGCAATGTCGTGGATCATCTGTCCTAAAGGGCTGAGAGTAAGATTGTGAACTTTCCCTTCTTTTGTTGGCACACCCACAAGAAAAACATTCTCAATCGCCCAGCGGGTGAGGAGGGCGGGATTGAACAGTTTGTCCGTACAGACAGGAAAAAAAAGGCTTCTTCTCCCAGAGAGTCAAATTTGAGGTCTGGATAGGGTTGTAAGAAAATGCTTACAAGTGGGAAGAGGCTGTTGCGCGGCGTGTAGACATTGGGATCTAAAGATAAAAAGTTGAGAGCCTCATTTGTCCGAAGAAATTTCATTAGAATCCTGTCATCGGGGGTCCAGTCAGGGGTTTTGCTGATAGCAGATTTCAGGAAGCACGTCAGCATGTCCATCCAGTTGGTCAGCGGATCGTCCAGGGCTCCTTGAAAATGCTGGGGGAAAGACTCATCAAGGGAAGTGGCTGTAGCGGCACTTGCACCCTCAGGCGTCTCTTGTTTGACCTCCTCAGCAACCACGGCTGTGGATGGCACTCCCAATAAAATCTTTTTTGCCTCCTGTGGAAGAGGCTGCAAGTGTCTGCCCCCGTTTTCTGGAGCCTGCACTCTGCGGTATTGTTTTGTGAATTCCTCAATGCGCTGAGGGAGTGTCATCCTCTTCGCGCCCCAGACATGAAAACTGAGGCAGCAGAGGGAGAGGGTTAGGACTGTTTTTTGAAAAAATTTCATTGGGTCTCCTGGTTTGATCATTGTATTGAATGCGATTTATGTCATTATTTATTGACCATATAGCAATGAATAAAGCAAAAATATGTAAAAGTCAATTTTTTATTTACAAAAGATAAAAGTTTTTTTTGAGTTTCTCAAAGACAGGGGAAGTCCCCTCTCCGGCCCCATGTTCTAGGCTTCATACCAAGTCCCATGAAGACTCAGAATCGGATATTCGTCGAATTTTTCACTGAATGTTCGGAGTATTTTTTAGCTGCGGAATCAATTATTAATATTCTTTTTATTTATGAAATTATTTTTAAATAATGTATATTTGGATATATATAGGTATGATGTGTGTCAGCACTCAACCCTTCTTTGAGGATTCTGTTCGCTCTCTTCATATCAGGAATTTTTGGCCATTGTTCTCCAGGGGCTTCTGGCGGCTGTGATTGGCTTTGGAAAAACACTGACGATTTTGTAGACAGAGAACTACACAAAGCCCAACAGGATTCATGGGGACCTGGTGTTGCGTTTTCAGAAAAATTTTGACCCGAAAGATGTACGTGCTGGGAGAGGTTCGGTGTCTAAAATTTATGTTGAGAGGCTTTTGTGGATGCTTTCCCCATTGTCCTGCATGCTGGCTCTAATATTCAAATAAATATAAAATATCAAATCAATATTTATAATTTTTTGATTAATTTTTAGATTCATTTTATTGTTTTGAGAGTGTTGATATTTAGAAATGGAAATAAAAAATGAATCAAATGTTTGTACGCATGGGGTTGTTGGCGGTTCTCTTCTCAGGGAATAGTTATGGAGAAAAAAGTTTCTGTACTTCTCGGGAATATACTCGCGGAGACTCCTTAAAAAGTGCGGAATCCGAAGAAAGTTTTCTTGTAAACAGAAATGCTCTCACAGACGTGCCAAGACCGCCAAGATCTCCAAGTGTTTTTAAAAAATTATCGCGCTCATTACAATCACTTTTTTCCCCATCATCCAGTCATCTTCGTGCTTCTTCAAGTGCACCTCATTTGCAAGGGATTCAAGGTACCAAATTAACTCTAGACGAAATCATCCGTCTAAATTATTCAGATTTGTATGATAATCAAGATAAAAAACCCAAATCACTTGTAGATATATCAATCAAATCAATTTCTGACCCATCACTTAGTGATTCTCAAAGTGAACCTTATTTGGAATCGAATCAACGCCAAGATGATGGTGCTTATAAATGGGTGTATGGTAGTGTAGCCGCAATTCCAGAAGCTTCCGGGGCTCCATTCTCCGGAAATGAAAAGTTTTTGGAAGAGTTTTTAAAAGAACAAATAGCAGAGAAAAAAAGCCTTCAGAGGAATCAGGGGTCGGTTGAAAAATCAGATCATTATGCATCTTGGAGGATTCCAAAGATACTTCAAATAAGTACAAAAGGAGAACATATATTTGCACCAATACAAAAATTAGCATATGAATCAAATCAAGGAAATCAAGAAAATACAAATGAAATAAAAGCGCTAGAACAAGAGGATAAAGACAAAACAAATGAAATAAAAAATTTGACAAGTGCAATAAATTTGCCTCAAAAATCAATGAAAAATAAACAAAATAAAACTTTTGCATCAAAAATAAAAAATTTTTTCAAAAAAGCCTAATACATCTCCGCGCCAGTCTTGATCCCTTGGGAGCTTAGAAAAAAAAGGGATTCCCTCACTCTAAGTATGACCCCATTCAATAAAGGGGTGACAGACCCATGGGCCCTCCCGGGGCGAGAGTTTCTGAGAGGTGGAACGCTTTTGAAACTCTCCCTCCCGGATCCATTGGCAGGGAGTAGACGCAGACATTAGGGGGGGGGGCCTGGAAAGAGATACCGGCTCAAGGATTGCATCCAAGAAAAACTTGGGCTCCACTGGGCCGGTATGATCAAAGAGTTACCTCTCAACGTCAAGGGGCCCCTTAGTCTTTGTTGTTTTTGAGTTCTGCTATTTTCTTTTGCTTGTCTTCATTCCAGGTCTTGGAAAATTTGGAAACTTCCTCATAGACTTCGTCTCCCAAATCCTTTGATTTGTTTGTGATCGCTTCTGCTTTTTGACGGGCGGTATCATAAACAGTGGTGTATTGGGCTAGATTTTCGTCCTTGTAGGCATTCTCAAGAGACTGGTCTGTCGCTTGAATCTCCGTCTTGGCTTTTTCAATTTCTGCGGTGTTGATGCCCGGCTTTGGGTCGGTGGGCGCCCCACCTATAGAGGATGCGGCCAAAATAGGGGAGGCCATTCCACACAAAAAAAACACAACGAATGCCGTGGCAGGGAAAATTTTGGGGCTTAGGGACATCTATTTTCTCTCTTTCTTTAATCACAACCCTCTGAGGGTTAATCTCCGGAAATGTCTTGAATCCTCGTCAACGATTGTTTTTGCCATGCGCGAAGATCTTTGCAGGCTGGTGTGTCTTCGTCAGCTTTTTGAGACTTTAGGCAAAGTTTTTGTCGTTCCTCTAGTTCTTTTCTGAAGGTCTCCGTCTCAGTCCCCAAATCCTCAGTGGCTTGGACGTCCGCCCACAGGTGAGGCAAGGCGATTAAGAGGCTGAATCGAAAAAAAATGCTGGTCCTCATCAGTCTCCTCCCGTAGATGTCTTCCTCAGTTTTTTTAAATGGCCCAGAGACCATGATTAAAATTTATACTTTGTGGATAAAAAAACCCTTAAAAAAACCCTTATTTTTCAATGGGCCTCTGTGTGTCCAGTTTCTTTTTCTGTTGGGTTAAAATATTTATTTTTTTTGTTTGAGATGCGAAATCAAGCATCGCTGAGCAAAACAGTGGAAAATCAAAAAATCTGAGGCCCTCCCTTTAAGAGGGGTGGCTTTCTCTTCAAACATTGAAAAAGGATGGGCTACGAGATGAGAGCTGGAGACAGAGAAGCGGGCGGATTCAAAGAAGAGACCAGGTTGTTTTCTGGGGTTGGCTCAGTTGGGGCATGAAGTTTTTCTGGGGAAAGAAAGGATTTCTCCATGAAAGGACCAAATTTTTCTTGAAGGAAATGGAGGGCATTTTCTGTGATGGCTAGGTCAGAGAGTTCATTTTTTAGAAAGGCGGCTGCTGATTCAAGATGAGGCCTGAACAGGGCATCTTGGATAAAAGGATGTATTTGTGTTTGAGGAATAAAAAAAACACCGAGCCAAAAGGTAAAACAAACAAAAATCCCCCCCCGTGCCAGGCCAAAGAGGGCGCCAAGCATTCGGTCAACACCGCTCAGGCATGTGGATCTGACGTAGCTGACAAGTCCATCGCTCAAAAGTAAAAAGACAATCAGAAAGAGAAGAAAGAGGGCGCCCCCTGCAATGATCAGGGAGATCCAAGGGTTTGTCACAAAATGAGAGACAAAGGGGTGGACAGTTGGGATCAGGCTCAGAGAGCCGAATGCAGCGGCGAACCAGCTGAGGAGACTGAGACACTCCCGCGTCAGACCCCTGAAGGATCCAAACAAAACAGACAGGAGAACAATACCCAGAACAATTCCATCAAACAGAGTCACAAAACAGTCTCCTGATGGTTCGTTGCATTCCCATAAAAGGGGTCTCGTCTTTTTCAAATGGGCCAGAAAGCCGTTGCGTCCTTATCCTCCTGGGGCCTGCATGAGCAGGTGGGCACCATATAGCTAAGTTTTCGGCCTAACCAGGGACAGTTCCCGAGAGGAATGTATTGGCCTCAGAGATAATCGCCAACAAACTTTCCAGCTTCTCCAGTTATAAGACTTTTTTTCCCAGAAAGAAACCTTTTTTTAGAGTCACGTAGCTGAGGCCTCTCAAGCATTTAGGGGCTGTCCATTTCGCCCCCCAAGGTTCCTTCCTCCTCAGGTCTTAGGAAAGGCTTTGGAAAACAGTCATGATTTGTTCTGTGAACAATCGATCTGAGAGCTGGTTTTGTGACGGCCCCCTATTTTTTCAGTTCTCAAACGTTTCCTAGGGGGATAGACTAGGCGTTGTGAGCTACCCGAAAGAAGCTCTTTCCAGTTCGAGGTTGGTTTTGTGCATCATTTAACAGCGAATGAAAATCCCGTTTTAATGGGTCACGACGCCCTTTTGAAAACGGTCTCCCAGGCGCAAGCCCTTGGGCGTCTCCCCCATGGCTGGCTTCTCTGGGGGCCGCGCGGGGTGGGGAAGCGGACGGCGGCCTATGCTTTGGCGCGTCAGTTACTCAGCGGGGGGCGGACCCTTTTGCCAGAGGATCCCCTGTTTCGAAGGATTGCTAGCGAAACCCATGGGGATTTTTGGATTCTGCGAGGCGGCTTGGTGGAACACGTTCGGGAATTGAATCAATTTTTGCAGAAAGCTCCCGTGGAGGGGGATGTGCAGGTGGCCATCCTGCCCCATGTGGATGAGATGACCCCCTCTGCGGCGAATGCATTGTTGAAGACCCTTGAGGAGCCTCTCGGCCATACGGTTTTCATTCTGACGGCTGAAAAACGGGGGAGGATTTTGCCGACCATCCTATCCCGGTGCCGGGTGGTGAGGCTGAATACCCTTGAGAGACAGGACTTTCCGGGGGCCCTTGCCCGGTTCTGCTCTGTCCAAGGGTTGCCGCCTCTTGCGGGGGAAGAGACAGAAGGTCTCTGGGCTTTAACCCGAGGATGCTTGGGGCAGGCCATCACTTTAATGGGGGACGGGAAGAGTGGACAGGCGGTGGCCCTGCATCGCCTGTGGGACAGTGCGCTCTTGCTGGATTGGGACAAGACCCACTCCCATCCCTTCCATCCGCGTCACTTGCCGACTTGGAAGGCCTTTCCCTTCTCCTGGCTGGCAGAAGCGTTTATGTTGTGGTTTCAGGGGATTTTAATCCAGTGTGGGCGTGGAGAGGGCACTGAGGCCCATCAGGCTGTTTATGGCATGCGCACCCCTGTGGCTTGGGGGGAGGTGGTGTCCCGCGTTCAGGGCCTCTTGAATCAGGCGGCGGTATTTCACTTGGATCCGATGGCGACCTTCGTTTCCATCTGGTCTTTGATCGTGCTTCGGTCCTCGAGCCAAGGGAGGCGGCCCTGATGTCCCCCACCTATATTCCCCTGCGAACCCACAGTGCCTATTCGTTGCTGGAGGGAGCGATCCCCATCGATGTCCTCATCAAGCGGGCTGTGGACACCGGTCTGCCGGCTCTGGCTCTGTGTGATACGGGAAATCTTTTTGGGGCCCTTGAGTTTTCTCTGGCTTGTCAAAAAGCAAAAGTTCAACCGATTCTGGGGTGTTTGCTGCGGCTTCACCAGACCTCTTCTGAGGGAGAGTCCCTTGAATCTGTGCTTCCAGTTTTTGTGCAAAATGAAACGGGATACCGGAATTTGTGCCGTCTCGTGACGCAGTTGACGGAGGAGGGGGAGGCCTCCCCCCGAGGTGCTCTGACGTTGCCTCAGTTGAGCGGACTGACAGAGGGCCTCATTGCCCTGTCGGGGGGATACAGGGGTCTTTTGAATAGAGCATTGGAGAAAGGCGCGGAGGAGGCCTCTGAAGTTTTGTCAGTGCTTGAAAGCCTGTTCCCAGGTCGGCTGTACATTGAGCTGGAGCGGTTGGGTTTGCCAGGAGAAGCAGACAGTGAGGAGCGGCTCATCAATTTGGCCTATGCCCGCCATCTGCCCTTGATTGCGACCAATGAAGCCTTCTTTCTGGATGAGGGGCAGTTCGAGGCTCACGATGCTTTGTTGTGTGTAGCGGATGGCACTTATGTAAGTGTCCCGGACCGCAGGCGGCTCTCTGTCCATCATCGCTTGAAATCCCCTCAGGAGATGGGCATTTTGTTTGCCGATCTCCCTGAGGCTTTGCACAATACGGTGGCCTTGGCGCGGCGCTGTTCGTTTCTTCTGAAGTCACGAGACCCCATGCTGCCCGCCTATCTGACGGAGACCGGGAGAAATGAGGCGGATGAGCTGCGGCACATTGCGTCCGAAGGCCTGAAGAAGCGTCTCACGTCTGTACCGGACGGGGAGTGGGGGCCCTATGAGGAACGCCTTCTGTATGAACTGGATGTCATTATCCAGATGGGGTTTCCTGGATATTTCTTGATTGTTGCGGATTTTATCCAGTGGGCGAAGGGGCAGGGAATTCCCGTTGGTCCGGGCCGTGGATCGGGCGCGGGGTCGGTGGTGGCTTGGGCGCTGACCATCACAGACCTGGATCCGATTCGGTTTAGCCTTCTGTTTGAGCGCTTCCTGAATCCTGAACGGGTGAGCATGCCGGACTTTGATATTGATTTCTGCCAGACGCGGCGGGATGAGGTGATTCATTATGTCCGCGAGAAGTATGGGGCCGATCGTGTCGCCCATATTATTACCTTTGGGAAACTGCAGGCACGGGCGGTTTTACGAGATGTGGGGCGGGTTCTGCAGATGCCCTATGGTCAGATTGATGGGATTTGCAAGCGTATTCCCAATAATCCGGCCCATCCGGTGACATTGGCTCAAGCGCTGGCCCAAGATCCAGAGCTGGGGATTTTGTCCGAATCTGACCCCCAGGTTGAGAGACTGTTATCCATGGCCCAAGAGCTGGAGGGCCTGTATCGCCACGCCTCCACCCACGCTGCCGGGATTGTGATTGGGGATCGTCCATTGGTGGAGTATTTGCCCCTCTACCAAGATCCCCGGTCCATTTTGCCCGCCACTCAATTCAGCATGAAATATGTGGAATTGGCAGGCCTGGTCAAGTTCGACTTCTTAGGCCTGAAGACCCTGACGGTTTTATCGGAAGCCACAAATCTTCTGAGGCTGCGCGGCGTGGAGATCGATGTCTCTCAGATCCCCCTCGACGATCCGAAGACCTTTGAATTGCTGCGGCGGGTGGAGACCACTGGCTTGTTCCAGCTGGAAAGTGCAGGGATGGGGGAGGTCTTGCGCAAGCTGCAGCCGGAAGCTTTTGAAGAAATCATTGCGCTGGTGGCCCTTTATCGCCCTGGGCCTATGGATGACATTCCCAGATATTTGGCTTGCCGCCATGGTCAGGAAACTGTGACCTATCCGTATCCCTGCCTTGAGGGGATCCTGAAAGAGACCTTTGGAGTCATGGTGTACCAAGAGCAGGTCCTGCAGATCGCCCGGACTTTGGCGGGCTATACCCTGGGGGGGGCGGATATTTTGCGTCGTGCCATGGGGAAAAAAATCCAATCCGAAATGGATGCCCAGCGGAAGATTTTTGTGGACGGCGTTCTGGCCCATCAGGGAGGCAAGCCAGAGATTGCGTCCCATTTGTTTGATCAAATTGCGAAATTCGCAGGTTATGCGTTTAACAAAGCCCACGCGACCGCCTACGCCTTAATCATTTACCAGACCGCGTATATGAAGGCCCATTACCCGATGGAGTTTATGGCAGCCTCCATGACTTTGGATGCTCAGAACACAGATAAGTTGGCGGTGCTGGCGCGAGAGGTCAAGCGGATGGGGATCCCTCTCTATCCCCCAGATATCAACACATCTGAGGTGGTCTTTTCCGTGGCCCTTGATCCTGACACCTTGGTCACGCAAGGGATCCG
The DNA here is from genome assembly GCA_044361745.1 of Holosporales bacterium. Lineage (GTDB taxonomy): Bacteria > Pseudomonadota > Alphaproteobacteria > Holosporales > CAZGKG01 > JBIKIF01. The sequence continues at coordinate 70,430 of JBIKIF010000006.1, forward strand.
CTATGGGTTGTCTGCCCTGAAAAACGTGGGAGAAGGAGCAGTCACAGACATCATTGCTGAGCGCAGCCGGGGAGGGGCCTTCAAGCATATTTTTGATGTGTTTGAGCGCTTGTCCTCGGGGAAAACTCTCAACAAGCGGCAAATGGAAAGTCTGATCCAAGCGGGTGCTTTTGATTGCCTGAATCCCCAGCGGAAGCAATTGATGGAGTCTCTGGATCTCCTTCTCAAGTACGCGGCGGTCAGACCCCAAACTGCCAGTCTTTTTGATTTGGAGGAGACCAGACCTCCCTTGGCGGTGACTCCTCCCTTTACTCCCCTTGAGAGGCTGCGGGCTGAATTTGCCGCTGTTGGTTTTTACTTAAGTGAGCATCCCCTGGACCTTTATGGAGGGGGGCTTCGGGCGCTTCGGGTGGTGAACAGTGATCAATTGCCGATCTTTCTGGAAACGCTGAAGCCTCAAAAAACCTTTACGATGGCAGGGGTTTTGATTGCGAAGCAGGAAAAAACCAGCAAAAAAGGCCAGAAATATGCGTTTCTCCAGCTGTCCGATGGGTATGGTGTGTTTGAAGCAACGGCGTTCTCTGACCTGCTGAGTGAAGCTCGGGAAACCCTGGTGTTGGGGAAGCCTCTCCTCCTCACCCTCACCGGACGTTTAGACGAAGATGTCATTCGTTTGTCTCTCCAGAAAGCGCAAGACCTGGATGCGATGATTGCAGAGCAGGCCCGCTCCATCGATGTCCACCTCCAAAGTTCAGATCAGCTGAAAGATCTGGCGGCTCTGATCAAGAGAACGCTGTCTGGCAAGACCCAGGTGCGCGTCCATTTGCCCTTTGTGGACGGAGAGGGTGTCGCCCGTCGCGCCATTTTTCGCCTTCCAGGAGGCGTCCAGCTTTCGGAAGACCTGCGCCATGGATTTGCCGGGTTTCAGGCTCTTTAGGTGTTGGATTGGTTCCTGGGACAGGTTCCCCGCCTGTCTTGGGGTGATCCAGCAGTGATCGCAACGGCCGCAGCCTCAGGTTCTGCGAACCTTGTCGCCATAGCTGCAGAAACTCGCCCGTCCCTTTCTGCACGAACGGCTGCCTTAAAAATCTCAGATTGTCTGAGGAGGCCTCGAACGTTATGCAGAGGTCTTTAGTTTTAACGATAGCTTCGGTCTCACAGTCTCAGCAGCAACTCTTCCCCCTGACACTGTCTCTTCTCTTTTGAAGAGCACCGGCGCGCGGTGGACGGTTCCCACCATTCACAACCTTGTCAAATTTAGAAATAATTGTCAATTATGAATTTAAAATTATCTTTAAATTGACATTTTAGACACTTTTTGACACACTTCCGAACGGTGGATCTCGTCCGCTGCGTGTCTGAGTCAGGACAAGAGGGAAGAGACTTGGGTTCGGGAGAAACCAGACCAACGGGGGGAATGGGGAGCTTGGGGATGGGGGGAG
>JBIKIF010000009.1:0-32500 GCA_044361745.1 Holosporales bacterium
GGGTGTGCTCGATGGTGGCCTTCTTGTCCTTCCCGCCTGAGGCGAGTTGCAACACAATCTTTTTAATTCCCTGAGGCGTGGCGGCTTCTCCACTGAAAGGATCTCCTTGCTTGTCTTGCTCTTGAAGCGTTTCTTTCATTTTTTCTTGTGCCTCTTGGGCCTCTTTGAGGGCTGACAGTTCTTCTGCCAACTGGATGCTTTTTTCTTCCGCCTTCTGGAGGCCTTGGGCGCCTGCGAGCATGAGCTTTTCGAGAGCTTCGAGTTTTTGGTTCGTGAGTTTATGGGCGCTTTCCATACGCTCGACCCAAACTTCTTGGGGGTTCACGCGGCTGCCTGCTGTCTCGATTCGGGTTTCAGAGGTTGGAAGCCCTTGGGGTTGCGGATTGACATCTCCTAAAGACCAGATGAGGACTCCGGTGATCAAAAGACCACAAGCCCCAATGAATCCCGCCGTGAGCAGTTGTTTGTGTTTGGTGGAGAGATCTTTCATGAGAGCCTCCGAGAGATGATTTTGAGGAAGGTGTATCCTTTGGGGGGAAGGGTGTAGGCGCCTAAAGAGAGCCACTGGTCTTGAGGAAGGGCAAAGTGTGCGGCTTCAAAAGACACAGGCCGGTCGCTTGTGTTCTCAAGGCGGTAAATGCGTCCTTCCCAAGTGTCTCCTTGATAGAGAAGCTGAGGACTGAGTTTGAAGGGGAGGATAAAGTTCCGGTCAGTGACCTTGAGTTTTGAAAGGGTATACCCCTCCAAAGTCCCCCAAGAGTTCATCGCCCCCTTAAGCCCATCGAGGGAAGATGAGGTTTGGGAGGCTGAAGGGACACAAGCGCCTGACGTTCGAGTCCCTGAATCCCTCAAAGGGGCTGAAATCGCCGATGGGGCCGATGTCTCTAAGGAGGCGGGTTTAAACACAATGCTCTGAAAAGGAATGTTTTGGGGCTCAAGCGTGACGTCGTGGGTGAGGCCGGATTCCGTAATCAGTGTCAGGGTTGTCGTTTTTGAGCTTCCCAAACAGCGTACAAAGATTTGAGCGCCCGTCTCGTCACTTTGAACATCAAGAGCTTCTTCCGCGCCAAAGATTTGATGAATCTTCTCCCCTTGAAGGGCAATTCGGTTAAGCTCCTTTTTGGAAATGCTGAGGATGGTTTGATGTTGGTCCAGAAGCGGATGAATTTGAAGGGCTTGGAGTTTGCCGCCAAAAATGAAAGCAGACAGAAAGAGTCCGAGGTTTAAGACTTTAATCAAGGTGATCACTCCGAATGAGGGTAAAGGTTTTGATGAGAAGCTGGGGCGCCTGATAGACCAATGTGAGGCCATAAGTATCCCGGCTTTGAGAAATGCGTTTGGTGCCAACAAACCGCAGCAAATCACCGGTGATCTCCACCACACCGGTGTTGGGGTTCACTTTGATCGCGACAGCCTGAAAACTGGTGCTGACGTGTTCTTTTTGAATGCGCCGTTCGTCTTCCAAAAGTTTGGTCTTAAGAGACCCATAGATTTCCGGCAGCGCATGGCGGAGCAGGATCTCCCGTTTGTATGCAGCCGAACTCGGGCTGACATCCAGAAAAAGGCTCACAAAAAAGAGGCCCATCTCTTCGAAGTAAGCAGAAGAAGCCTTCGTTCGGGATACCCAAAAGCTACGGGATACTTCTGGAGGCACAATGACGATGTGTTCTGCCCTGAGAAGAAGCACCAAAGCCTGCATCAAGTTCAAGCTCAGCAATGTGCCCACAAGAACGTACAGAACGTTGCGCTGATGGACGAGACGCATTCGTCGCAAAGAGAAAAGCTTCTGCTTCATGACACATACTCCCGAATGTAGGAGGGAGGCAGATGCCTATGCCGTTTTTGATGATTTGGTAAAAACCAGTACTGGGCATGGCGCAGAGTACACAGGTTCCATCTACGCTTCGCCTTCCGAAGTCCCCAAAATCCAAGAGTCCCTAAAAGAAGGCCCCAGAAGGGACGCTCCAACGCAAGGCCTCCAAACATCGGGCTGACCAAGACGGCAGCCTCATCCACCGTCCAGTACAAAATCCGCAAAGGATCATCCAGGTGATGCAAAATGAGATGTTCTTTGAGCTCCATTTGTAAAACTCCTTCTTAGATGACGCAAGCAAATGTGGTGAGCACCCAATCCCGCATGAAGAAGGCGAAGACGCCGGCCAAAATGCCGGACAAAAACATCCAGGCATTCTGTTTGGCAGCTCCCATGACAGCTGTGAGGCCGCAAACGCCGAGCAAACCAATGCGCATGTATCCTCCGGTAAAAAGCTTTTCTACTTTGCCGATTTCTTCCCGGAACAATTCGCCGTCATGAGCAAAGGCGTCCCCAACCCAGAAGACGCTCACAACAACAGTGGCCATGAGTGCGCACATCAAGAACGATTTCCGGGACAGGGGACTCAAGCGTCTGACCTGAGCATCAGTTTTGGGAGAAGCGCGCAGGCCTTGTGCAGAATCATGTTTTCGAATCAAAGCCAAGCCCTCCTTCTGGCCCCAAGTTCTCCCGTTTGGGGCCAGTGTTTTTGGGCAGACAGCGTCCTTCTGGAGAGTCTTGGGGCTCCTGAGGCTCTCGAGAAGTTTCGCCAGAAGATTGACGCATTGGGTCTGGCGAAAGGGTTTGAAGGGGCGGTTCATGGATTTGATCCTTTGAAGGTCAGGTTGAGGTGAGTCATGTGGGGGCATTCGGCTTGAAGAGCGCGCGTCAAATCGATTTCGTACTGCCCCAAGATCCAGTCCCGGGTAAAGAGGTTCGGCGCCTCGATGTGGACCTTGGGCGTTTCAAGATCCAGAGGCACGAGCTTCAAAAACCATTGATTAACGACGGGATATCCGAGCGTGTTCGTGAGAATGCGGCACACCTGCAGCCAAGAATCCGGAAAGCCGTTGGCTTTGCAGTGGTCTTGAATCAAAGCCATGCAGCGATCAGGCGCCATCAAGGGAATGGAGAAATCGCACGAACTGCTCCCCTTTTGAAAGGCGAGCCTCCGGTCGTCCAGGTGACCTCCCAAAATCTTTCGGGCATTTTGAGGCAGGGTGGCCCAGTCGAAGGTCACACTCAAAGCACCCTTGCCCCGCCCCATGAGGAATCCGTTTTGCGAGATGGTCTCGCAGAATGTCTCCCACGAGGTCTTGGCCTCCAGGAGCACCTCATCGAGGAGGTCCAGCTGCCGGCGTCTTTCCGGTGTGAGGGTGACGGTCTTTCCGGCTCCATGGAGAGGGACCTGGATGTGCTCGTTCCAAAAGTCGACTCTCTGTTGCCCAGAATCCGCTTGCGCGCCCTTTCCTAAAATTTGAGAGATCTCTTTTTCTTTTTTATTTTTTTCTTTTTCCTCTTTTTTTTCTTCTCTTCCCTCTTCTCCTTCTTTCTTTGTAGTCTCTGTATAGAGATTATATGAAAGGACAGATTTGGGATGTTCGGACGTTCCAATTTTGGGATATTCGTCCCCCCAAATTTGTCATTGGTGTGAGCATGTGGACAAATCTGACTCACCGATCACTCCTAAAATGTCTTCTCGCTGGAAATCAAGGGATTGAGAGGAGGCGCCTTCGCAAAATGGCTCCTGACACTTGGACAAATCTGTCCTCTCCGAAGGGACAGATTCGGGGTGATTGACCACCCAATTTTGGGAGGAGGGGTTAAAGAAATTGTGTGCCTGAAGTTCCGAAATATGTTCGTTTTTAGAAGAGCACTCTTTGTGTCGCTGAGATTCGCAAGCTATCATGGCAAGGCTTTCATAATTGAGGGTGTAGTACTTGGTTTTTTGGAGCTGTGTGCATTTTGTGAAGCTGATGAGGAAGCCAGTTTTCTCCAGAGAACGAAAAAGCCTCTGAATCTTTTTGAGGCTCCAAAAAGAGAACTGCTGATGCCACTGAGCATAGGTGTTATGGACCCAGTGCCTTCCGTCAAAAATATTCTGATTACGTTTGGGGTTGAGCCAATAATGCACTTGTTGCAAAACGAGTGTTTCTTCCAAGCCGACGTGCTGGATCAAAGGGGCTGGAAGGACAAAGGCTGTTCCCTCACAAAGTAAGATTTCGGACGAATTCTCTGCGTTTTTGTGCGGTGTTTTTATATGTTTGTTCTTTTTCAAAGATTTTCACTGCCTCTAATGAGTAAAAAATTTTTCGCCCAATTTTTGTAAAAAGGGGTCCACTACTCTCCCAGCGCCATCGCTTGAGAGTCAGGTTTGTGATTTCCCAGCGCACGGCGAGCTCTTCAGGGGAAATGTATTTGGCTAAATCTTCTTTTTTTAACATCGAAGTTTCCTTTTCAAGGGTCATAGAAAGGGCTCTTAAAAAAATTATCTTTTATCGTTATTTTGCATTCAAAAAAAGCCACATTAATACAGTTTGATAATGTTTTTTGACAAAATAGCACTTTTTAGACGTGAATCAAGGGGGAGTTTTCGAAAGGAGAAAAAGCGTTGCCTTTGAGGCTTAAAAAGGATTTAACCAATGGGGAAGCTTAGATGTTGAGTCCCAGCTTATGTAAAAGCGAGAGTCAGAGAGGTCCACCCGCCGGGAGCAGGGGCTTAACGTATCACACAGCAACCATGGTTCTCAAAGGATGGGACTGCCTGAATCAGGTGGATGTCGTTGGGCTCTTTTAACTTTTGTAATTTGGCCTGTTCTCAAATGAAAACTTCACTTTTGCTTATCGTTTTCTGGAATTTGGGAGGAGTTTTTGTTTGCGCAACGCAAGAAATGACGCCTTATAAATTCACCGATAAACAGCTAAAAACGACTAAGTACCCCGATTATAAAGTGCCAGTGTCAAGCTGCTTTAGCATATTAAAAATGTTTGATATATCGCTTTTAAAGTGATATATTCAGCATAAAATATAATTTCTGTGCAGAGATGATGACTCCCAGAGAATTTTTAAAAACCACAAGCGCTTATTTTACCTCCCAAGAGGCTTCCTGCATTTTAAAACGCACACCCATAGAGACCGCTAAGGTTCTGCACCGCTGGGTGAAGCAGGGCTGGATTTATAGAGCCTCTCGGGGGCTTTACGCTGCTGTTCCCCTGGTCGCCTCCGAATCGTCCTCCCTCGATAACCCTTTGGGAATCGTCCCCGCTCTTATTGGGGAGGAGGGCTATGTTTGTGGATGGAGTGCGCTTTCTCACTGGGGACTTACAGAACAAATTTTTTGTGATCTAAGTCTTGCCTCTTACAATACAAAACGCCTTAAAAAAAGAACCCTGGATCAGGGGCATGTTTTTTTGTTTCCTGCCTACCCCATTCCATTACGAGCCCTCACAAAACTCTGGCTGGGAGATCAAAGGGTCTTTATATCAGACATTCATCAGACCTTGGTGGACACTCTTATCCATCCTACTTGGGGGGCTGGAATGCTTCATGTCATCGATTGCCTCAAAAATTATATTCACCATGAAGCATGCTCTTGGGATCTCCTCCTCTCGCATGCACAAAACGCTCACGTCAAAGGCGTCTTTTTTAAAAAACTGGGGTTTCTTCTTGAGCAGCTTGGAGGGCCACAAACAGTCATTGAGACTTGTCAGAAACAAATCACTCAAGGATTCACCCCTCTTGACCCCCATCACGCCCAAGGGCGTTTTTGTCTACGCTGGAATCTCATTGTTCCAGAACATTTAAAAATTTAGGGAAGAGGAATGATCCGTCCACAAGAGATCCGAGACATGGCCCTTCAGAAAAAGGTGCCACCCCACAGCGTTGAGAAAGATTATGTCCTCAGCTGGTTTATTGCGGCTCTTTTTCGTCACCCACGCACACAAACTTGGCGTTTCAAAGGCGGGACGTGTTTGAAGAAGTGTTACTTTGAAGACTACAGGTTTTCCGAAGATTTGGATTATTCCGCTACAGACACCCGCGTGCCCACCATGCGTGAGCTCGAAGCTATTTGTATGGACCTCTCATCCTGGATCTACGACCATTCTGGTATTGAGGTTGCTGCGAATCGGCAAAAAATCGAAATCCTTCCGAATGAACACGGGAGAACAACCGTTCAAGTTCGCCTCTATTACAAGGGACCAATAAGCCCTGTCTCTCACCAACAATGGCCACGTGTGAAGCTCGATGTGACCTATGGAGAGTGTTTGACCGATACTCCACTCATCAAAAAGATTTATCATCCTTATAGTGATGCCAGAAGCGTTGACCTTTCAGCACGTTCTTATTCTTTTTCCGAACTCTTTGCAGAAAAACTACGCGCCCTCCTGGAGCGTTTCCGTCCGAGAGATGTGTACGATGTTGTCCATTGTTTTGAGCGTACAAATCCTCAGGACGTCCAGAGAATTTTTGAACAGTTTGACAACAAGTGCGCTTCGAAGAAGGTTCCTCTCCAAGGGATCGAGCATTTGTTTCAACAATTAAAAGCTGCGAAGCCCTTTTGGGAGGAACAGCTTTCCCATCAGATAGGAGATCTCCTGCCCTTTGAAATATACGCCCAGAAATTAGAAACCTACCTAGAGCGTCATAAAACCTTTTTCTAATAATACGTCAACGTCTTCATAACCTTCTTCTCCCTTTCATTCTTCAGAGGGCAGTCTCAGGTGCTTTACTCCCCTCTGCTCCCACCTCTGAATCTCTTCTTCACACAAGGTCGTGTTCTTAAGAGCGTCTGTCAGAAACCCTAACAGCTGAGCTGCTTTCTCTCGGCCCTCTGGTGACTGAAGGTCGTCTCCCGCTTCAATGCGCAAAGCTTTTAAAATCCCTGATTTTTGAACGAGTCCACCGATTTGAACTAAATGGCATATTTTTTTCAGGCTAAATCGTATTCAAATAACAAAAGGAGTTTCAGGTAAATAATCTCAATAAATACAAAAAGAAAAAACAAAAATATTAAATATTTTTATTGACGGTGTAGATATTGATAATATTTTTTTACAAGGTTTTGAATTGTGAATAATAATTATCTAATTGTATTGTTTTTTTTGATTGTGGTGTCTCCTCAAAAAGTTTTTGCTTTAGGTGAGGAATCTTCTAATTTTTTATATTTTAAAATGCATCAAAGGAGCTCCACTTCTTCGCCCGGTTCTTCTGACAAAATTTCCGCTCAATACGCAACTGCCGCAGGCATTTGTCTTGTTAGTCGAGAAGGCGAAGAACCTCATATCCTCTTAGGGTTTCGCAATCAGGGTGAGGGATTATGTACTCTAGGAGGAACTTCAGATCCTCAAGACCTTAATCTCGCAAGAACAGCCTCTCGAGAAGTCTTGGAGGAATCTATGGGAATCTACGGAATTAGCCCACTAGAGCTTGGCAAGTGCTTTAGCCATATAGCTGAAACCGCACCTAATACCCACTACAAGATGTACTTTTTAGAAGTGCCTTTTGTGAGTTCAGAAAGGTTCAATTCCTATTTGGAGAAAGCAAGAGGAAGCTCCAGAGAGTATCAATTTTTTTGTTGGGTGCCACTAAGGGATCTTGTCGAAGGACGAACCTCTCATAAACTTTATGGGCCTTTTCAGAAAATGCTTCAGCAAAGTCCGGTTCAAAAGCTTCTCGCTACACTCATGAGAACGAAAAAAATACCAACCTCCTTATTCACGAAGGAGCCTTTTTGTACGGCGGATATAGGAAGCCAAACAATCGCTCAAAAAGAAAAAGTGGCTCTAGAGACATCGTCACCTTGGGAAGCGGTTGTTGCAAAATCAGAGACAAATCTCCTTATCCAACAGTATGCCCTCATTTCTGAGGCACGGCATGGGACGTCTTTCTCCTTAAATCCTCATTTTATAAAAAGAAACCAGTCTCCTGAAGAGCTTTTTCTAAAAAATGTCAGAGAGAAAAGCACCTCAAAAGTACACTCTCTCTATCCTGAAGAGCGCTCCCTTTCTTTGAAGATAGCGACACATATTCTTAAAGACGATTGGAAAAATGTTGGGACCGTTTACGCTCTGAATAACAAAGCATTGCGCGAGAATATAGAGAATGTTTTGCTCAAAGCTAAAATTTTACCTCAAGAACACGTTTTCAATGAGTTGTTAGACACTCTTGAGGCTCATATTCTTAGAGAGATTGAAAACCCTGATCATTTCCCTATCTATCACGGGGCCAAAAGAAGTATTGGAGATTTTTTTTATACCATAGCGCGCCTCAAAGAGCTTCTTCTGATATCTCCAACGAGTCTTTTTTCAGGAATCCGTGCGTCTGATAGCTATTTTGGGGCGGATTTTCCACGATCGACAACGGATCTTCTCTCATGGCTTGAAGAAAAACCCCTTCACTGTTCGCAGTATTTTTGCACCTCTTTAGGCATTTGGGGATGCGCTTCAGGAGAGTGTCTTAAGTTGTTTTCTGGAAATGATTCGTACGGGTCGCGGGATCTGCTGGAGATACTTAGAAAAAACCTGCTTCTCTTGGGCATAACAACAGATCCCAAGCTTCTAACAGCACCGTTTGAGCTTTCAAATCCAGAACATGGTGAGCTTATTCAGTGCTTGATTCCTAAAAATATGGATGTCGCTTATGTCTTCGATAAGGAAAACCCGGACCCCAAAAATAGACTGTCCCTCTCTTTGCGTGAACTTGAAGGTGTCCTGCGTACTGGGAAAATAGATTTCAAAATTGCTCCGCAAGTTCGCCTTACCCCGGGATCTTGGAATATACATAGACCAGAAATTCAATTTTATGGCGTTCAAAAGCCACAATACATAAAAAAGCGCGTTCGAAGTCTTTTAAAGCAAACCGCCGTAGATTGGCTAGAATCCGGGAAGATATTTCCTCAGGGCGGGCTCGCGTTTTACGGTAATGACGATATAGCCATGAGTCATTCACACGACTATTCGCAGGAAAATCTCCCCCCTCTGTTTAAATTAGCTCAGCTGGTGAGTGGAAAAAATCTTAATGGTGAGAGCCTCTATAAAGTATCAACATCCACAAACGCCCTTCCTCTTTTGTTAGAATCCGGAGATTTTGAAGGGGCACTTCAGTATTTCAAAGTGGTTCCTGGATCTGGCACTGAAATTAAACGCCTTTCAAAAAACATGAAGGAAAGGCTCTTAGAAGATATGGAGAAAAATGCATCGGAGTGGAAAAGCAAAAGATATCCCAATTGGGAAGTCGCTTTTGATATTGCCCATAAATATTTAAGAGAATTATTAAGCTCGCAGCCCAAAAAACCTGAGGCAAATATCAAAAGATCCGCTTTATCAAGATTTCTTTGCCTTCGTTCCTATCCTGAATTTCAAAAAACGGTCGAAGACGCTTTTTCAAAATGTTCTTCCGTTAGCCTAAAAAACGTGAATTGCAGCGATCTTCCAGAGAGTTTTATGTCTCTATTTCCTCAAGCAGTTAAATTGTCATTGAAACATGTCGACTGTCCTAGCAGTGTGCTAGCTCTTTCAAAGAGCAACCTCCTGACTGTCTCTATTTGGAACTCACCCGCAATCAAATCTATTATACCTCCAGAGACTCTTGAACTTCTGGAAACAATTGATTGCCCTTTGCCGGAAATCAAAGGGAAGAAGCTCTTCGTCGTCCAGCATCATTGTCAGGGACATCCAACGCAGAAGAAAAGAGTTTCGTCTCTGGGTTCTTCGATTTCGTCTTCTCCGGAACCTGCGTCTTAAAAACATTTCAACGATAGAGGAAAGAGGCCTGGCGTGCTTTCCTCTAGCAGAAAATCACTACATGGGTATCCTTGATTTTGACTTTTGTGTCCCTAATTCCTCCCACCTTTGAATCTCTTCTTCACACAAGGTCGTTTTCTTGAGGGCATCTGTCAGAAACCCTAACAGCTGAGCAGCTTTCTCTCGGCTCTCTGGGGACTGAAGGTCGTCTCCCGCCTCAATACACAAAGCTTCTAGAATCCCTGCTTTGTGAACAAGACCACCCACTTGGATGAGACTGCGGGTTCTGGCTTGGCGATACGAATCCATGAGGCGCCCCCTTCTATTCACGGGATGAGGTGAGATGGTGTTTTGTTGAAGAACCGTCAGACCAAGGACTTCGAGACAGACGCCCCCTGGAGATTGATTCTCCCTGAGGCTTCTGTTGGTGAAGTGGGTCCGTTTTCAAGGCGGATGTCATCGGGCATGCTCCATTTTTGTGTCTCTTGATTCACTGGATGGGAGCCCTGAGGCGCATCCTAAACCCTTGGTCAAATTTGTCAAGTTATTTCTAATTTTTGTCTTTGAGAGATTTTTTATTCCAAGGGCGCACTTATGCGCCAACGCTGTTGGCTCTTGTGCTTTGAGGCCACAGGCGTTAAAGTATTGGCTTAAATAGGCAATATTGCCAAAACAGACAGCGCCTGTCCTTCTCCCACCCCGGACAGATCTCAAAGATTGACGCCTTCAACGAGGTGTCAGTGTGGCTATCTATTCGCTTTCTTTAGGATTTGTCTCACGGAGTGAGGGACGATCTTCTGTGGCCGCCAGTGCCTACATCAGTGGCAGCCAGCATCAAGACGCACGTACAGGCGAGATCCATGATTACCACCAAAAGGACAAGGTCCTCTGTAGCCGCGTGCTCGCACCTGAAGGATCTCCCCCGTGGGCTTTGAGTCCCGCATCCCTCTGGAACAACGTGGAAGCCTTCGAAGACTCTTTGGCGGAGGAGCGTTTTGCAGCTAATTTTAAAAATCCTGAGAAAAACGCACGGAGTCTGGCAGCCCGCAAGCATTTCATTCAAACAGCCCAAACAGCCCAGACGGTGATGGGGGCAATTCCTTTGGAGCTTACAAAAGACCAAGCCGAAGCGTGTGTGGAAAATTTCCTCTCCAGTCGCTTTGTTTTCAGAGGCCTTGTGGTCCATTACGCCATTCACTGGAACACGGGAAATCCTCATTTCCATGCCCTTGTGACCCGAAGGGCTCTCATCGATGGACGCTTTGCCTCTCAAAAAGACCGGGACATTGTCTCTCGCCCTGAGCACAACCTCACCCGTAAACATTGGGAAGAAATTGCCAACAAACATCTGCGTCAAGCGGGCCAAGAGGCTCGCATCGATTGCCGCTCAAACGCTGATCGAGCCTCGTTGTTTGAGGCAACACTTCATGAAGGCTACTGGGCCCAGAACTTGGCAGACAAAGGAGAAACGTCGCGTCTCGTGACCCATAACGATGCTGTTCGTCAGCGAAACATGGAGATTCTCTGCAACCATCCCGAGGCCCTCATCCAAGAGCTTGCAAACAAGCGCACCACTTTTACGAAACAGCACCTCATCGATGAAATCATGCGCCGCGTGGGCGGTGATGAGGTCCTTTTCGGGATTTTGAGAGCGCGGGTTTTAGGTCACGTCTCTCAAGTACAGGGTACAGGTTCAGATCCCAGAGAGGTGACAAACATCTTTGTAGACGCCCTCCTTCAGAATGCAGAATTCACAGCCCTGATAGGAGAGACGCTTTCTGGAGAAAAAGCGTTTACCTCCGTCTCCTATCAAGCTCAAGAAGAGCATCTCACCCAACTCGGAGACCAACTCGCTCGCCGGACCTCCAAAGAGCTGCGTCAAGATCAGATCCAAGAAGCACTGCTGCAGAACGCGATTCAGAGGGGCTTTGAACTTTCGGATGAGCAGAAAGAAGCGGCCAACGCTCTCTGTACAGGCCCCGATATCCGTCTTCTCAATGGACGGGCTGGGACCGGAAAGACGACCCTGCTCAAAGTCGTGGCAGATGCCTATAAGGCAGCCGGATATACGGTTCGCGGAACTTCCTTCCAAGGAAAGGCTGTCGAGATCATGGCCCGAGAGATTGGAATCCCCTGCAAAACCCTCCATAGCTTGAAGCTTTCTTGGGAACGTTACGACACACAAAAGGCCTTGTTGGATCAGGGCAATCTTTGGGGCAGATCCCATCTCTACGCTATGCAAAAACTCAAAGAACTGGAGGCCTCCCGCCTCACGTCCAAAGACGTCGTCATTGTAGATGAGGCCAACATGATTTCAGGTTCCTTGTGGGAGCCATTTTTGAAGGAGGCGGTGTCCCAAGGCGCGAAGGTTCTCATCGTTCAAGATACGGCCCAAATTAAATCCAGGGAGCCCGGGGATTACGGCCGGTTGTTTGCAGACAGGTTCGGATCCAGCCTCACCCAAGAAGTCATGCGCCAGAAGAAGGATTGGCAGAAAGACTGCTCTGCACTTCTGAATGACGGACGTATTCTCGACGGTCTCAAACCCTATCAAGACAAAGGTCATATGGTCTGGTGTGAGCACGCGGCGGAAGCTCGAAAAACCCTTGTGGAGCGTTACCTTGAAAACTGCATCTTAAGTCAAAATATAATAGCACTGGCCTACCGCACACGGGATGTGGAAGCCTTGAATCAAGACATTCGAAAAGGTCTTGGAAAGCGAGGGGCTCTTGGAAAATCCTTCAAGGTAGAAGGAAACGTCTTTGCCATTGGAGATCGTGTCCGGTTTACCCAGAACGACCCCAGAGGCCGCTTTGTTCAAAACACGCATCAAAGCTGGCTCAAAGCTTTGAAGGAACGGATTCGCCCCCAAGAGCGCGTGGGCGTTCAGAACGGCACCTTTGGGACTGTTCTCTCTCAAAGTCTTTTGGGGGACGTAAAGGTTCGCCTCGATGACGGCCGGTGTGTGCGTTTCAATCCCAACACTTATTCCCATCTCACCCATGGCTACGCGCTCGGGATTCATCAGTCGGAAGGCTCAACCTTTGATCACACCTTTGTCCTGTTGGATCCCCTCCTTGACAAAAGCACTCTTCTGGTCGCCATGACCCGTCACCGGGAGGACGTCCAAGCTTTTGCAAGTCGTGAAGAGCTTGTGGATTTTAAAGGTCTTGTGGAGCGTACCAGCCGAGGCGATTCCAAGGTGATTCTTCAAGACTACCAGGTGACGAACGTCCAAAAACCCTCTCTCAACAGGATCCAAGCCTACCGGAATCTCACCCTCGGGATTTCCCAGATCCGGGAAGAGATTGAAGGCGGGAAGTTCTCAGGAGTTCTCTCACGCCACCCAGCATATCCGGCGTATCAAGCGAACCTCAACCAGAAAACCTTGCTAGCAAAAGAGATCCTCAGCGACTGGGATGCCCATCTTCCGTTCATTCGTTTGGCCGGCATGCGACGGGACGTGCTTGAGGTCGCAGCGGGTGTTCGCCCCCGGGTGCTGTCGGATCTAGAACATCGGGCCAGTCTTCAAGTGCAGAGTTACAGGGAGGTGTCCCGCGAAGCTCGCCATCTCTGGAGCCAAATTGCAGAAACCCATCCTCCCGTGCTGGTTTCGTCCCACCGGCTTTACCCGGACTATCTCAAGCTGCGCACAGAGCGCAACTCTCTGGCGGCTCTCTTTCAAGAAGCGCCAAGTCTTTACCGGCCTTTCTTTAGAAGCACACCTGACGGAAACGGTGTTTGGCGGGATTTCTGGGGTCATGAGACAAAGCCTCAAGACCGGATCCATCAGGCAGCCATTTCTCAGCAAGCAGCCGTGCATTTGAAAGAGCAGACGCACAGGGCTTTTGAGGAGCGGCTACTTGACACAGAAAAGCCTTTCTATGAAACCGTCAAACGGTACCAAGAGGCTCTTCAAAAGGCTGCCTCCCTTTATCATCTTCTCAAGACCCCTCAAGAGGTGTCTCTTCCGCGCGCGACCCTTCAAGGATTCTTCCAAGAGGCGTGCTCCACAAGAGACCGGGCGGCCTTTGACATCGTGTCTCATCTGGACGCCCATAAGCCTTTCTATGAAGAGCTCCGCCTCTCCCAAGAGAAACTTCTCCAGCATGGAAGTCGTGGGCAAATTCGCGTCCAAATAGGCGCCTATCTGGGGTCTCAAGACATCGAAGCTCGGGCCCTTCAAGCGAAGAGCTTCTTAGAGGTCTTTGAGAATGGATCTCTCAGAAGTCTGTGCCAACAAGAGGGCCTTGAGAAAGCCCGCCTGACTTTTGACGTTGCCCTTGGAGAACTCAGCAAAACCCAAAAGCTGCCAAGCCTCAGTCCAGATGCGCTGTTTGGGATCATCAAATCTGGAGGCGTCCAGGCAGGTGGGGATTCTTTGGAAGCAGGAAGGGGGGGTAAAAAATCAGTCCCTTAAGGAAGCTCTGGCAGGTCGTCAAGAGGCTGCCCGGACCCTTCAAAATCATTCCCTTGTGCCTCACATCATCCGCTTGATGGACCCACACCTTCCTTCCCGCATAGGGACCCATGCGGGAACTCTCCGAAAAACCCCTCAAAAGGATGGATTCCTCTCTGCCGAAAGTGTTTTGGCTCAAGGCCGGGGGAGAACCCAGGCGCTTGCCCAAAGTCTTTTGGGAGAACACAACATTCATCGCAGCTCCAACAGCTGTCTCAGATACGGGGCTTCCGGAAAGCTGGCCGTCCATATCCACGGGCCCCAAGAAGGGCTTTGGTATGACTTCGGGACAGGTGAAGGCGGAAATATCTTGAGGCTCATTCAACGCGAAAAGGGACTGAGCTTTAAAGAAGCCGTTCAGTATTGTGGGGACTTTTGGGGGGTCTGTCGAGAAAACAACACGCAAACCTCTCGGCACACCCTCCAAGCTCAAACACGCACGCAAACGCAGGAGAAGCCAGAGCGTCTGCAGTCTGCAGTCGAACTGTTTCAGAAATCGAGGCCTGTGTACGGAACTGTTGCCGAGGTCTATCTCCGTCAAGAACGGGGTATCCAGGGAGAGCTGTCACCGGACATTCGGTTTCTGCCGAGAGGAACCCGGTTTACCTACGGCGGCACGTCAAAGGTTCTCAAACAGGATTGTTGTGTGGCTTTTGGGCGAAGCGCCGGCGGGAATCTTTCCGTGGCCCAGATCACAAAGCTCGCCCCAAAGGGCACACGTGCTTTAGACCCAGATGGGAACAAGCTGCCTAAAATCCAGTACGGCGTCTCAAAGGGGGCTTTTGTGACGGTGCAAAAGGCTCACGCATCTGAGAAGGTTTGGATCGCCGAAGGGGTGGAGACCGCCCTCTCCATCAAAGAAGCAGGAATTACTGGGACCATTCTGGCGTCTTTGGGGATCCACAACCTGAAAAATTACCAGGGGCCTGAACCCCAAGTGATCCTCTGCGGAGATCATGACGGCCCTCAGTCGCGAACTCATGGGCTTATGGCTGAGACCATCACCCATCTCGAAACCCGCGGGAAATCCGTCCACCATGTTCAGCCCAAAGATGTCGGCCAAGACTTCAACGACGTCCTTAAGGAAGGGGGCGTAGGGGCCGTTCAAGCATCCCTTGAAAAGGTCCTCAAAACGATGGACACCAGAGACGACCATCCTCAAATCTCCCCCAAAAGGGAAGAGACTCTCTCCAGGGAGCTGGACGAGAAGCTCCAAAAACTCATTCAAAACCCTGGCGATAGGGAGCTCAAAAAAGACCTCCTCTCGTGGGCCAAAACCCTGCATCACGACTCAGAGCTTCAGGCGAAGATCCATGGCCTTAACCCCCAAATGACCCAAGACATGGAACGCTTGCGGCGCCAGCAAAGAAGAGACATGAGCATGGAAAAGTGAGATGCTGAGTCTCTCAAAACAAGGCTGAGAAGCTGGATGAAGCAACGGGTTTTGTCCAGTGGCCGTGCTCTTGAAACTGCTCTGTAAATCCAAGTAAAACCTCTGCCCCTAGAGGCGCGTAAAGCAACACAGAACCCTTTTTTGAGGGATACGTGTCGAATGGAAAACTTTCTATAGAGTCAACGTTTTCGTATCTTCTCACTTGCCACAGAGGTGATTGTAAGTGTGCGTATTGTATATTCGCATAGCGACTTTGGAGTAGAATTTCCTTGCCGTTATTAACAAATGAGTAAATATTTTGCCTGAAACGGGATGCTTGCAAAATATTATCCGTTTTCGATTTTTTGACTAAAGAAATCTGGGCGTTTTTTAAAACCCCATCTCCGAGTTCTTTCTGCAAGGTTTCAACGTGAGCAAACACGTACTTTAGACTCTCAAATGTTCGGTAGAGAACCCATTGATTTCCGTTCAAAGAACCCAGAAGTGGTCTCTTTGAAAGATGCGAAACAATAAGATCTTTTAGATCAGAGCAGCGTTCCTGGGAACAGGCTAACATACCACAAATTCCCGGACTACCTTGGTAAGGGTAAGCCATCTGAAGAAGATTGGGGCTTAGTTTTTTGAATTTTTGGTCGTCGCTGTATGCGTATCTTAAATATTCGAACACAAAAATCTCAGGCATTTTTTTGAGGGAACGGAGGGCCTCTGCACAAAACATTTTTAAAGGGATAAGGCTTCTTTCGCTTTCTTGGTTTGAATAACGACTTAGAAGGTTAGTCCAATCAGTTATTTGGTCGCTTTGGGAACGAGCTTTAGGTTGAACCTTGGGGTAATTATTTTGAAGAACTGTCAAAAAACGCTCTGTCTCTTCTGTTAGGCCGACAGCATAGGCTTTAACAGTTTTAAATTCTTGCGTACTACTTTTAATAGCTCCAGAATCTCTGGAACGAAGCGCTATTTTCGCGTTTTTTATTGCGTCTTCTATTTTTTCAAAAAATGAATAAAACCCTTTTCTGTTAGCTGAATCTAAAAACTTTAGGATTTCTTCTCTCAAGAAATGTGATCCCGTTTTTGCGTCGGCATCGACATAAACGCCCCCATGGACCGTTAGAGCAATAAATCTGTAGTTGTCGGAAAGTATGGCGTAATTCTTTTGCCCGTATCGTAAACAATCAAGATTTTGTAGAGCAGTTAGAATCTAGGGTTCAAGGCCTCTGCGGAAGAAACCTGAGGGAATTCCAAGGACACTCTTGCCTTTATAGGATTCTAACAAATCACCTTGAGATGAAATTTTTTCCGCATGTCCCTTGAGAAATAGGTCTGGATAATCTTTTTTCTCAACGGTATTTTGACACCACAGTTTAAGAGCTTCAGACTGTAAACAGTCGTACGCTAAGTCAAGAGTGGATAAAGAATTGATCGTTGCATAACTTTTGAGCGCAGAAAGCTCATATTGTGCAAAATGGATACTATCGTAAATAGATCTAGGGCTGTGCGTATAGATAACGTAAGGGATTACAGATTTTTTGCATAACGAAGCAATTGTGTTCATATAATAGAGAAATTTTTCGGGAACTCTGTTTTCAACCCAAATGACAAAAAATGGCTCTTTTTGTGTCTTTATGAGGTCTTGAGAAACTATCCCATGGTCTGCGTGTGAGGAAGAGCTGGGGCTTACGTTGTTCTTAAAGTCTTCATTCGGCAACACCCCATGGACAGCGCTGTGACATAAAAAAACCAAACTGATTACAAGAGAGAACCTATTCATACCCGAAAACCGCTTTTTAAAAATATTTAATATACGAATGTTTTGTTTTTTCGTTTTTTTGTCAAATAAATATAAATAAATGACTGTAAGAACTCGATATAAATTTGCTTATATATTTTTGGGGCTTCGGGTTTTGTGCAAAACCTTTTTGGCCGCCACCACAATCTGTGTAGCCGCTTTGACCTCCGGATCTGCCAGGAACGCGGTGATGTCTCTTTTGACTTGGACTTTCTCTGCTGTACTTGCCTTTGATTGTTCAAGAGCTCGGTCTACATCCGAGAGGAACCCCTCTTTCTGAGCGGCCACCTCTCTCTGAACCATGACCTCTTCTACCGGACTCAGCAGTCCGTCCAACGTCTGAAGAGAGGCGTGGATGTCGAAGACGGGGCCGATGGGGAGACTGAAGCCGCTTCGGGTGGTGGTGTCCGTGTCCGGCTGATGGTGGTGGACGTGGGTGCGGACTGGAATGGACGGGTGGACGGACGCATCTCCGGTGCTGGTCAGAGTCCCAATGTGGAGCTGGCCTTTGCCTGGGTCTTGAGGGGCCACTCGGACGGGGGCTTTGGTCTTGGCCTTTTTGCTGTCCACCGTCTCCCTTTGGCCGCTGACGCTTTTGGCCACGGAAAGGGCGGCCTGGGTGGAAGACAGAGCGGTGCTGGCAGCCGCTCCGGCGGAAGAAATGATGAGGCTTAAGGGGGTGGGGATACCCACCCAAGCAGCCACGGGGACCGATCGGTGAGCTCAGGGTTTTACAATTTCAAAAAGGCTCAAAATAGTTGCAGGGGGAAAAGCTTTGAATTTTTGGGACTGTGGGTGGAGGAAGGGACCAGATTGAGCAAGAGAAACGCGCAGGGGGTTCGGTGTGGTTTGAGGGGGGTTTGGGTAGGGTTCCAGCAGGGTTTTTTTTCTCGAAATCCTTATATGGAAAGGGTTTTCGGGGTTTTTGCAGTTTTTCCTGGGGGGGAGAAAAAAAACCCTCAAAAAACACCTCTTGAAGCCGACGTCAGATTACCAAATCCGGTCCTCCAAAAACAACCGCTCGGACACGATTTTGAGCAGGTGTTGTTTTTATGTGACAGGTGGAGTTTATGGTTTCAAAGCCCCCATCTCCGTTTACGACGAAGACGTGGGGGAGTTGTCCCATTTCCACGCATAGTAATTGGGGTCATCGTAATACAGATTTCGGACAAATGTTTCGAAGGAATCCTCGATCCTCCTCCCCAAATACCAAACGGCATTGGGGTTTTGCGAAAGCGCCCTTACTGTCACAAAAATACTCGAATCTGCAGCATCCATGAAGGGAATCTCACCAGGAACCAAATCTTCCACAACGTCTTCCGCAATCCAACTCTCTTGGCCCTCCCATTCCGTAATCCCGAGGGCAAACCGGGCAGCGGTGAGGGGCGGGAGGATTTCGTTGCCGCTTTGATGATGACCTGGCGGCGGGTTATGGGGAGTCGATAAATACCCATATCCAATTTGCTCATAAAAGGCCCGGAGCTCCGAGGGGAAAGGATAGCCAAGAAGGGCTTCTGCTTCTTGAATGTCAGAAGCCTCAAGGTGAATAAAAACGTTCTCTTCGGCAGGAACAAGAGGATTTTCTCGAGGGACTCTTATGTCGTAGATATTTAAAAACGAAAAATCACTCATTGTTTCAGATCCTTTATAATCTTGTTGAGAGGCGGGCCTTCTCAATGGACTCCTCCTTGGTGTCCAGACAGAGGAACTGGATGGATGTTCCAATATTCATGGGGTCCCCCTAATTGTTGAGGAATGATGGGATGCGCTGTTAGAGCTATTTGGGTTCCTCCTCAGGAAATGCTTGGGGATAGTCGCTAAACTGGGCTGTCCATCCTTCTTCTCCGTAGGCCTCGCCATAAAGCCCATCACTGAGATCTCTTAAGGACAGCTGTTCTTCAGATGTTTTCCAAGTGAGGTCCATTTCAATAGGGGGAAGATTGTGTTGTTCGATCATCCAAAAGAAATAATGGATCGTCGCATCAATCGTATCAAGGACAATGTTTTTAATCTGTCCCTGTTCTTCTGGGGAAAATTTTTTAAGAACATGGTGTTGTTTTAAGGAAGATTTATCTGGACTAGCCCCCTCAAGATCCCAAAGAAATTCTTTAAACACCCTGTCTCGCACATTTTTTGTGACGATTTCACCAAAAGCGTCAAGTATTTTATACCGTTCTTCTTTGGTCATTGTTTACCCCATGGAATGGTTGTAGGCGTTCTAACGCCAGCCTGACGAAGAGATTCTAGTGATTGAGCAACAAGACTTCGGGCTGTTTCGGAAGAGACCCCATGCGTTGTTAAGGATTCCACCGCAATACGTGTATGTTCCTGCATTGTATTGGGGCGGCCACTTTCTGCTAACTCTCTGTAAAGTTTTTGTTGAGTTCCCGTAATTTTTGAGTGCTTAAGTTTGAGAGAATCCATCAGTTTCTCACTCATCGAAAACCCCTTGTTTGGGTCATAGTTCATGTGGCCCTCAAAGGCTTTTTTAGCATGAACATGATGGCCACGCACCTCTTTATATGGACCTACAAGGGGTTTTTCAACAGGAACCAAAGGTCCCTCCCCGCCACCCGTCATTTTTGTGTGTGACGCTGAAGCAGGGAGCTGGGAACCTGCCCCAGGCCCCCATACCTTATGAAACGCTACCTTCACCTGTTTGGCAGCAGACATCACCCCCTTGGGGCCGGCAATCACATAAGAGGCGGCGAAACCCAGGGTGTTGGCGGCCAGCTCGAGGTGGGCCGGATCGCCCGTGCCGTGGATGAGGCCCATCTGGTTCAGGGCTTTGGTTCCTGATTGAAGAGATTTCTGGATCCAGGTTGCTGCAGTCTCCCCGCAAGCAAAGTCTGCCGTCAGACCCTGGGCACATTTGAGAGGACCTTGAAGGATGAGCTGACTTGCAGTGACGATCCAGGGCGCCAGATCCTCGTGGCGGCTCGCAAAACGGTCGAGCGCCAGAGCTCCGGTCCGAATCACATCGATGGCGCGTTCTTGGAGGCTGGGCTCATACCCAATGGCAATGGTGGGAGCTTCTCCGCGCTGAGCCGCCGCGTGGCTTTCGATCTGTGCCGTCCTCCTTTGAGCCGCATAAGCTTCAGTTTCCGCGTTTCCCCCCTGAGGGCGCGTGTCCCGATCAAACTGCTGAGTTTCCTTCAGAATTGTGTGCATTTCGGGGCTGTTGAGCACTCGGTCCGCAACCTCTGGGCTTGCCCCGTTTGCGATCAGAGTTTTTCTGATTTCGGCTTTTTGGGAGAGTTCCAGAGCGTCCAGGGCCTCAAGATCAAGGGCAGTCCCAGTCGTCTCTGAAGAAGAGGGACTCAACAGTCCCCCCAACGTCTGAAGAGAGGTGTGGATGTCGAAGACGGGGCCGATGGGGAGACTGAAGCCGCTTCGGGTGGTGGTGTCCGTGTCCGGCTGATGGTGGTGGACGTGGGTGCGGACTGGAATGGACGGGTGGACGTCCGCGTCTCCGGTGGTGGTCAGAGTCCCAATGTGGAGCTGGCCTTTGCCTGGGTCTTGAGGCGCCACTCGGACGGGGGCTTTGGTCTTGGCCTGTTTGCTGTCCACTGCCTCCCTTTGGCCGCTGACGCTTTTGGCCACGGAAAGGGCGGCCTGGGTGGAAGACAGAGCGGTGCTGGCAGCTGCTCCGGCGGAAGAATGGGCGAGGCTTAAGGGGGTGGGGATCCCCACCCAAGCAGCCACGGGGACCGACAGACTGAAGCCTCCTGATTTAGAGGTTGCCGTAGAGGTGTCTTGCAGGCTGACGAGCGCCAGGGTTTGGACGTCGCCGGTGAGAGTGCCCGGGGTCAGGCTGTAGCCCTTGAGGGTCGCCTCTTGGGCATGGAGCTCCAGAGAGGTGCTCTGATTGCCCCCCGGCGCGTGGCTTTCCCCTTGACCTCTGCCTCTCCCCCAGGTGTTGCCGATGCTGAGAGTGCCCGTCAGCGGACACATCCCAAAAGTGGTGCTTTCGTGGGCGAATTCGCTCAGAGTTTTCGTGGTGGAGGCCAGACCTTGGAAAGTGTGGGTCCACACAATCCCTTGGCCGTCCTGTTGGATCCCTTGCATCGTGACTTTTGGCACCGGATGAGCCTTTGTTCCAATCTGGTATCTCTCCCGATGGACCGTTGTGGGGACCGGCTTTGTGATGCCTTGGGACTGGCGCATGGACTCAGAGCCCAAGCTAAAGGTGGTCCAAGGAGCCACCAGGATGAGCCCAGCCGCCAGAGGCTCTCCGCTGGCAAGCTTTTGTGTGGCTTGCACCCCACTCACCGCCGTACTCAAAGTTGTGGCCGCCACCTGAAGGACAGCGCCGGCCTGCACCATGGGGGCGTGCTTCTCTCCGAGACTTTTAAAAGCCCGGTCCAGGGCGGGAGGGGCGCAGGATCCCCTCAGAAGTCCAGAGCGGTTTGCCTCACACACCGCCCAGTGACGCTTCTGGGCGTCTACCCATTCCGCTCTCCCGGCGTATACGCCCTGTTTGATCTGTCCTGAGACCCCCGACAGGCGCTCCACCCCGTCCCTTTGGGTCTGCTGCCAGAGGTCTGTTTCAATGGTGGAAGGCACAATCACATCCTCCCCCAGAGCCTGTTTGTGGGCGCGGCTGACCAGGGCAGAACTGCGGCTCTCCGCCTCACAAATCTCCCGCTTTCCGGTGCTGGGGCGGAGATCAAGATGTTTAGCCTCATTGATAATGTGAGGGGCTTTCAGATGGGCCTGGCCCGTGAACGTTTCGCCGCCCAGGGTGATGGCACCAGTTGTGGCAACCACCCGATTCGGAACAGGGCGCAGCTGGGTCTCTACCCGGGTGCTGATAGAGCTGTAAAAGGGGCTGTCTTTCTCCGTCGTCTTTGTATAGGTCCTCTCTTCAAGGAGGGTCTTTGTGTTTGACCCTGCCGCAAAATGTACCGAGGAACCTACAGACTGTAGGCCGCTCTGGATCACCGGACTGGCGTACACAATAGGCCCATGACTGCCCACAAGGGCCTGGCGTGCCTGGGAGGACGTTTCTTTCTCATGGACTGTAACGGTTCTGCCAAACAGTCCGCCTTCGTCATAGCTATGGGTGGATGTTGTGGTTCGCTTCAAAAGCTCAGCGCCCAAGTGCAGACGTCCCTCCTGACTCCAAAACCCCACGTTGGTCTCCCCCCAGACAGGAACCCCTGTGATCTTCGTGTCTTTAACGGTCATGGACACCAGACCACCCCTTCGGGCGCAGACGCCTGAGTCTTGAACGATGCGTTGCTCACGCACATCTTTAGTCCACCAACGAATGTATTGTTTGTATGAGACCCAACGTTTAAAGGCTTCCCAGTCGATATGAGTGGCCTTCAGGTTAATGGCATAGGGGCCTGTGCCATCGTTCACTAAAACCCCACCGCGCAATGTGAGTCCTCCAGACAGTCGGCACGCAAGCTGGTCTTCCGTATAAATAAAGCCTGAGCGAGGTTGGATCAGCGTTTTATGAGAGCGTGGATTCAAAAAAAGATGAGGGGACCAAAGACCTGGCTGCTCTCCGGCCCCTGCCTTCCGCCAAACAAGATGAGAGGGTGTATCCGAAGCTTGGATCAACGCGCTCCCTTGCGCAGCAGGGCCTTGGGAGGCCCGGGCGATTTGCTTTCCGACGTCAAGAATCTCTGCCATAAATCTCGGAAGCAGGGCTTCTCGTCCTAAAAAGGGAGCCGCTGACTCCCGAACGGAAGCCTCCAGAACCCAAGGTTCAAAGGCGCAGATCTCATCTTCTTGGGTAGGCCCACAAAAAAGGTCAGCGCTGTATTGGGAGACTTGTCCCCGGCTGTTTTGCAGTAAATAGTGACCACGTTTTCCCCATGTAGCGCGCACCCATTCAACCAAATTGATGGTCAAAGAGTCTGAGCAAGCTTTTGTGGGTGTTTGCAAGTAGCTTAATCCTGCGTAGAGTTCCCCTCCTATCAGGTTCAGGCTTTCCGCTTGAAAAGCCCCGGTAACGCTCAGGCCCCGTCCCGCTAAATCGGCCCTTCCCGCCACAAGCAAAGCGCCCGGGTTTCCAGGCAAAGAGGGCTGAACAATCAATCCCGGCCCGGGTATTCTGGGGGCCTTTGCAGGCACAAGGGAAGGGCGCGCAAGCTGATTTGAATGATCTCCGGCAATCTCAGTGAGCGGCAAAGCCAAGGGATCTCCGCTCCAGCGTAGGGACCCAGCAAGCAGAGTGGATCCATCGACACACACACCGGGCGCGCTCAAATCCAAGAGCCCCCCCACATTCCAAACTGTCGGGCCTGAGACTTCTGGAAAGGCAGAGATCGTTTCTGAATAACCGACATCTTCGTCCCATTTTGTCACCAGAACACGGCGAACCCCACCTGCAAACGACTTGAATTTGCACCCCATCCACGTCGTTTGATACCCAGGAATGGGCGCGCGCCTGAGCCAAAGATCCGGTGCTGTCACGGAAACATGTTCACGCGCCCACAAACGACTAGAGGTCACAGTCATGGCGCCCGTACTTGTGAATGAAACCGGCCCTAGAGCCCTCAAAAACCCAAAGGACAAATCGATGTGGGGCGCATTCAGAGTGAGGGGACCCAAGCTCGTGATCCCAGCTCCATTCGGGACACGGGCTCCCGGATAGCCTCTCTCCCGTGCAGCAGACAGGATATAAGGTGCTGTATCTGACAAAGGTGTTCTATCTCCTGGGAGATACCCCTCCAAAATCAAACTTTCCAAACGCTTGTTATCCTCTGCTGTGCCTGGAACAGAATCCGCGACTAAAATCTCCCCTGAAGACATCAGAGTGACGCCTGTCCCGCCACGGAGTGTGGCGTCCCTCGTGTCCAGCCTCTTTGCAGCCTGAAGCTCCAGCCGGCCGGCTGCTTGAATGTGTGCGAGGAACCCTCCGGCCTCTTCACACACAAGATTCCCAGAGCTTTGGATTTTAAAATGTCCGGCCTGGTCTCTCTGGCAGATTTGCCCCCGGAGATGAACGTTCTCGCTCTTGAGCACAAGAGACCCCACATCGAGAGCAAGGGTATTTCCTTGGGGCACATGGCTGATCTGAAAATTATCTACGTCCCAAATTCCTGAACCTGAAAGTAAGTCAAAAGAACAGAGGCTTTTGATATGAGCCCCTGTGTTGATTTTGAGAGGCTCCATCACAAACACGGTGCCATTGGGTGCGGAGAGTGTGTCACATGTGAGGTTGAGGGCAAGCTTGAGGATTCCCGCCCCGTTCCAAAGCAAAGTGCCGACTTGAAGCGGAGTGTCTGATGTCCAAGTGATCTCCTTGGGAGATCCGGGGGTTTCAAGCAGAAGCCTGTCAATGATCCACTTGCCCGTCTTCATCCAAGAGGGCAGACGTGTGGGGTCGATCGTCATGGCCTTCAGGTAAAACGTGGCCAGCGCCTTGCCTATCCAGCGGATTCCGCCCTGGAAAGGTCCGTCGTGAACGGTAAGCTTGCCTGAGGCTTTCGCCTCCACCGTTCCATTCCCCGACAAGCCCTTCACATCCGCCGTCCCTCCATTGCGGAAGATCCCGCCAGCTTCGAGCCTCAGACTGTTGGTGCTCTCAAAAGTGCCTTGATTCTCCAAGGTTCCTTGGACCAAGGCATCAGCAACGGACCAGATTCCCTTCAATGGGCTTGTGTGGCCTGGCACAACCGTGAGTCTGCCCACGGACCAACGGGATCCCTGATCAAGGAATCTGGAAGAATGGGGGCTAACACTTAGATGACGAAGCTTTAGGTGTTTGACGGCAAGCTCTAGGCTTCCTTTGACGTCCAGGTGAGAGAAAAAATCCCTGTCTTCTTCCCAAACAAGCTCAGGGCCTTCCAGACGCAAGCGACCCATAGGATTCCGTTGCGCAATCTTTCCTTTCAGCTGGATCGTGTCTGATTTCAAATCCAGAGACCCCACATCGAGAGCAAGGGTATTTCCTTAGGGCACATGGGCGATCTTAAAGTCATTTACATTCCAAATCCCAGCCCCAGACAACAGCCCCAGAGACCGCAAGCTTTTGATCTGAGCCACTTTTTGGATGGTCAGCGGCTCTATATTAAAGATTGTGCCATTGGGGGCGGAGAGTGTGTCACATGTGAGGTTGAGGGCAAGCTTGAGGATTCCCGCCCCGTTCCAAAGCAAAGTGCCGACTTGAGGCGGATTGTCTGATGTCCAAGTGATCTCCTTGGGAGATCCAGGCGTTTCAAGGAGAAGTCTGTCAATGATCCACTTGCCCGTCTTCATCCAAGAGGGCAGACGTGTTGGGTCGATGGTCGCTTCCTCCAGACGAAACGTGGCCAGCGCCTTGCCTGTCCAGCGGATTCCCTCAATCAAAAGGCTCTCGTACACCCTGAGAGTCCCAGGCGCCCTGGTTTCCATCACACCCTGCCCCGTCAGACCGTGGATCTGGGCTGTGCCGGTATTGCGGAAGATCCCGCCAGCTTCGAGCCTCAGACTTTTGGTGCTCTCAAAAGTGCCTTGATTCTCCAAGGTCCCTTGCAGATCCGTGCGTTTGGCAGACCAAGAGCCTCCAAACGTCCGGGTCTCCTCAGGCAACAGGGCCAAATCTATCACGTCCCAGGTGCCTGATGTGGTCTCAAGACCCCGGTTCTTGGGCCCAAGGATCAGCTTGGAAAGGACCATGGTGCCCGTATTCGTCCCCTTGAGCTCTTCCCCCAGCGGTGTGTTAAGGCGCGTCTCGCCTAGGTTGTGCAAAGTTCCAGATCCAATCAAGGAATCAGGAAACAGAGACCCGGCGTTGTGCAGAACGCTCCCTGGACAGAGATAGAGGCTTGCCCTTTTGAGCTGACCTGTCGTGCGACTGGGTCCACGCAAGGTGATCCAGCCGGGTCCCTCCAGAGTTCCTGCGCCCTGGAGGCTCTCGATCTGTGGATCCCCAAATCGAGCTGCTTTCAAGGTTCCAGTGTTTTCAAGAACAGGGATCTTGCCTGAGAGCTCTCCAACGGAGAAAGTCCCCTGATTGATCAGAGACACAGTGTTGAGGGCAAGATCCTGGGCCTTGATGTCACCACCAGCCCCATTCGTCAGAAGCCCCGCCTTTCCCGGACTCACAAGGGTGCCCTGAAGGGTCATCGTTCCCGTATTCTTGACGGGGGCGTCTTCCCCCAGAGTGAAGGTTCCAGGCGCGGACTGGGTGACGGTTCCTTGATTCTCGAGGGCCGCGCCTGCTCCCAGAGTCAGGTCCCTTGTCTCAAGGGTGGCTGATTTCGAGATCACGGCCGGCCCTCCGGAGAGCTCTAGAAGGTGGGCCTTGATCTGTCCCTCAAAGCGTGTCTGTTTCGCCTGAATTTGAAGGGCTTCCAGAGAGAGGCTCTTCACGGTCAATTTTGAAGGCACGTCTATGGAGAGATGGGTCAGGGTTTTGGCGAGAGACAGGTTTTGAAAGGTTTGAGAAGACGTGTGTCCTCCAGAGCCAAACCCCCTAAAAGTGAACTGAATGCCCCCTAAAAGTGAACTGAATGCCCCCTAAAACAACGGATTCCACTTTGTTCATCAGGGGGAGAAACCCCGTTTCTGTGATCCAGAGGGGATCTAAACCCGGGGAGAGAAGGCCAGAGGCTTGCCCGCCTGGGCTTGAGTCCGAAACCGAGGCCCTCCCGTCCCTTGATTCAGAGTCCGCCGGCGAGAGGGGGATGGAGGACCTCAGGCCCGAGGACGTAGACCCGATAGGAGATCCCAAAGATCTGGGAGAAGCGGTCCCAGAGCGACCAGAAGACAGGCCCTGAGAAGACCCCCTGGAAGAACTCAAGGGGGTGACGGGTGAGGAGTCAAACCGTCCAATCTCTTGAGGGGAGGCGCGTCGAGACCTTGTGAGATACAGGAGAGACAGGGACTTCCCGCCTTCGAGAGTGTGGGTTTTGACCCGGACATTCAGATGGGTGTAGGCCTCAAAGTCCGGATCACGTCCTGTCGCTAAAACAGGCTGAATGAGGTGAACACAAAAAGACAAAAGACACAAAAGAGCCCTTAATTTATATTTATTAGGTAAGCATTTGTCTTCTTCATCCACGCAAATGCCCCAAGCTTTAAAGTATTTTAAGGGCTCTATACTCCATTTTTTGTCTGTAATATAGACTTAAATTCACGATGATTTGGAATTTTTTATTGCTATTGAGACCATGGACTATCGGATGAGCGGCAAGATCTCTTCAAAGAAGCCTCAAGGCGTTTCCCTCAACTGGGGGAAAACTGACAATCGCCATGGGGACAAGAGAATTTTTGATGGGAAGACTATGGTCTACAAATGACCGAGGCAGAACGCATTCCCAAGGGAGAGAAAATCTATGAGTGCTTTTCCATCATAGAAGCTGTCAGCTTCCTCGCTGAAGCAAACCGCCTCTCCCAGTTTTCAGTGTAAATCTTCGCAAGAGAGGGATTGTCTATGCGAAGCAGATTCGTAACTTATACAATCGAGTTGGTGCGTGAAAAATTTGATCAACATGCACACTGCATACCTCTCTCAAAAAATTGAAACCACAAAACATAAGCCTACGTCATCAGACGAAGAAATGATGCTTTTGATGCCCGTTGAGCGGCTTGCGCCGATACGCCCGGTGCTGCCCCTTGTCCGTTAGAAACTTCTCCTCCACAAACCCCTCAATCGAACCTCCACGGTAAGGGCTGTCTGCGTACAGGTTGGAGACGGTGTGACTTTCGTCAAACACATCCTCAAAGACTTGAAGGGAAGTCTCAGACACCCCGTAACGCCTCACAAAACCAAAACGCTCGTCTATACTCACGTGGTTCTTGTACCCAAACCCCTTCTTCGTAAATGTCCCGTCTGTATCATGCTCAGCCTTAAAAGCCTCTGTCTCTGGGGCCAAGCTCCGTGGCTCCTGGACTTCTTGGATGCTGGCATCGATGAGTTGACCTTTTTGATCCCAGTAGGCCAAAACCTCCAGGTGAGCCCCGAACGCAGCAAACAAATCCAGGAGCACCCCCGAAGACGCTAGACCATTCTTCAACAGCCAAATGATCTTAGAATCCGGAACACGATCCGATTCCCTCAGCCCCACAAAATTCCTGAAAATCAGGCGATCGTACAGCTGAAACGCCATCTCATCGTCCGAAAGCTGGTAAAAATGCTTCAACACAACAATCCGGAAAATGAGCAGTTCTGGGAACGGAGGCCGACCCCTCTTTGAAGGACAGCCCTTCGCCGGAGAGAGTCCCGCCTTCAACGGTTCCTCAAACAGACACCAATCGATCTTCTGCTGAAGTCAAAGAAACGAGACTTCAGGCTTGCAGGCTTGCCCGCAAAAATCTCCTCTCAAAACAGAGGGTTCGACTGGGAATTCATTCAAAATCCCCCTGTAACGCCAAGAAAATAATCCCAAAATACCTCCGTCAGGACAAGCTTGAATGCTGAGGCAAAAACCCCACGTCATGCCAAGGCTGCTGTGATGGTTAAAATTTCTGAAGTTTCTGAAGTCCACCTTGCTTACCTATCGGTCCATAAACAGAATCGCCACCAGACTTCCAAGGATCTCAGGAGGAGTTCGTTCTTTGGAACCGGAGCCAATTCCAGATCAATACCGCTCCATATCCGGCCAGGTCATCCTATCCAGAGCATAGCTGTCGGTAAAATAGACTTCCCCCATAGAGAGGCCAATGCTTTAATAAGAGTCTGGGCTAAAGAGGGCAAGGTGGTCATTTTAGGTTAACCTTTAGGTAATCCCCGAACCATACCGAATGGCTCTGTTTGTAGAAAATAACACTTGTAATCCAGCTTTCAGGGGAAGAGGGTCTGTGGTCAAAACAAGCAAGAGAAGAACGATATCTAAGAATTGAAAAGCCATAAAAGACTATCAAAAATAGGGATATACCCAATTCTCCCATGTTAACCTAGGTTAATCTGGGGGAATTGGGTATAATTGAGAAAATTTTATTGTTGATCGAGAAGGATCATAAGTTTTGAAATGTCCACATCCATGTCGTCCTCTAAATGGTCTTCTGTTGTTTGATCCACATAAAAAGGAACATAGGAACAACCCATAAGGTGGGCCATCCGTTTATAGAAACTACGGGGCTCTGGTTTGATTCCGTGATCTATTTCCACCAAAACGCAGCCTGGGCGTGCAAAAATCAGATTGGCAAATCCAGACCCGTGGGGACCTACAATAACCTCAGCCTCATGAAATAGGTAGGCCTGCTCAAAGGGAGACAGATCCTCCAAAAAAACAGCTTTAAATCCCTTCGCCTTCAGCTTCTGAATAAGCTGAACCTCGTTAGAGATACGGCGGATTGAGGCCTTTCTTCGCGCAATATAGATTTTTTTGGAGGAAGCAGCCGACGTGGGCTGATTTTTGGGTTTTCTGAGAAAAATCCTATGCAACTCCTCCTTGAGCCATAGGGGAATGGGTTCTCCGACTCGAACATTTGGAATAAAAGGAACAGACGGGACAATAAGCTCTGACGCTTGGACGATCGCATCTCCATTAATGGTCAAGATCTTTTCTGGATCGATTTCAAGGTGTGACAGGACAAGACTCAAGGATTCTTTTTGCCAAACATGCTGAAGATTGTTGATATAAATGCGATCATAGGCTACGCCCGATTTCTGCAAAATGATTAGTCTCGGGAGAACTTGAAGGAGCCAATGATACCAATTTTCAGATCCTGGAGAAGAAATGACAGCCAAACGCCCCTGAAACCTGAGGGGGGTTTCCTTTTCCAGATTTCTTCTTGGGTTCATCAGGCCATGTTGATCACGAGAGGATGTTTTGGTGCTTTGAAGGATGCATCCCTCTTGGGTCAAAATGCCTCCCTCATTCACAACTGTGCCTAGGGGAAGAGCTGCAACCCATTGGGTGCTATCGGACTCCTCCAATACAAACACAAGCTTGGCACCCAAGCTCTTCAGATGTGCGAGGGTGACAGGTTTTTTGAGGTTAACAATGGGAGAAATTTTGAGATTTAATGGAGTTTCACAGCCAGCCAAAGCAAAAAAGAGAAAAAAAATAGGTAAGAACGCAAAAGGCACAGAAGACTACCAAATCAAAAAAATAGAGATAGGGAGATTAAAAAATAATAAACAGACAATTCCACTAAAAATGTATGGATAAATAACAATACACTTCCAAAGGCTGGCAACGACCTACTCTTCCGCGTCTTAAGACGAAGTACCATCGGCGCTGAGGGTCTTTACGGTCGAGTTCGGAATGGAATCGCGTGTTATCCCCTCGCTCCAGCCACCAGCCTATGGAAATGTTTCCGGATCTTGAAGGACCCAGAATAAAAACAACAAAACAGATGCCAAGGTGCATATGTTTTTTTTCCTAGAAAATCAAGGTTTAATTTTTCTCTCTCAAACTCTCTCTCTCTTTAAAAATAACAGACTTTTAAAATATGTTAAATCTTAAGAGAATAGTCTGATTTCTAAGTGGCTAACCACAGAGAATTCAGAGAAAAAAAAACAAAAGAAACTATTTAATTTTAAAAGAGCTGACCTGAGTGCAAATCAAGCCAGTGGGGCGATTAGTACCGGTTAGCTCCAGAGGTTACCCTCCTTCCACACCCGGCCTATCAACGTGGTAGTCTTCCACGGCCCTCATAGGGAAAACTTGTTTTGAGGTCAGTTTCCCGCTTAGATGCTTTCAGCGGTTATCTGTTCCGTACATAGCTACCCAGCGCTGCGGTTGGCACCACAACTGGTACACCAGAGGTACGTTCATCCCGGTCCTCTCGTACTAGGGACAAATCCTCTCAATTTTCCTACACCCACGGCAGATAGGGACCGAACTGTCTCACGACGTTCTGAACCCAGCTCACGTACCACTTTAATTGGCGAACAGCCAAACCCTTGGGACCTTCTTCAGCCCCAGGATGTGATGAGCCGACATCGAGGTGCCAAACCTCCCCGTCGATGTGAACTCTTGGGGGAGATCAGCCTGTTATCCCTGGCGTACCTTTTATTCGTTGAGCGATGGCCCTTCCACTCGGGACCACCGGATCACTATGACCGACTTTCGTCTCTGCTTGATCTGTCGATCTTGCAGTCAGGCAGGCTTATGCCATTGCACTCGAAGGCTGATTTCCGACCAGCCTGAGCCCACCATTGCGCGCCTCCGTTACTCTTTGGGAGGCGACCGCCCCAGTCAAACTACCCACCATGCAGGGTCCCGGCGCCGGATAACGACGCTCGGTTAGATATAAAAGGCATTAAGGGCGGTATTTCAAGGGTGTCTCCACACCGGCTAGCGCCAGCGCTTCATAGACTCCCGCCTATCCTACACATAATACCCCTCATACCACTGCAAAGTTGTAGTAAAGGTGCACAGGGTCTTTCCGTCTGACCGCGGGAACTCGGCATTTTCACCGAGAATTCAATTTCACTGAGTTGATGTTGGAGACAGCGGGGAGATCGTTACGCCATTCGTGCGGGTCGGAACTTACCCGACAAGGAATTTCGCTACCTTAGGACCGTTATAGTTACGGCCGCCGTTTACTGGGGCTTCAATTCAGTGCTTGCACACCTCCTTTTAACCTTCCAGCACCGGGCAGGCGTCAGACCCTATACTTCGGATTTCTCCTTTGCAGAGTCCTGTGTTTTAGATAAACAGTCGCCACCCCCTCTTTTGTGTCACCTCCTAAAGGTTGCCCTCTAAAAGGTACCTCTTATCCCGAAGTTACGAGGTCAATTTGCCGAGTTCCTTCAACATCATTCTCTCAAGCGCCTTGGTATACTCTACCTGTCCACCAGTGTCGGTTTCGGGTACGGTCTATATGCTGGGGCTATTTCCTGGAAGTTCTTCGCTGCCTGAATCAATCCAATTAGATCAGACAACTTACGACCTTCGTCACCACCAGCAGGCCCAGGAATATTGACCTGGTTCCCATCGACTACGACTTTCGTCCTCGCCTTAGGGGCCGGCTAACCCTACGCGGATGACCCTTGCGTAGGAACCCTTGGACTTTCGGCGGGCCTGTCTTTCACAGGCCTTTACGTTACTCATGTCAGCATTCTCACTTCTGATACCTCCAGAGGTCCTCACGGCATCCTCCTTCACAGGCTTACAGAACGCTCCGCTACCGCGCTGGACTTACATCCAGCACCCGCATCTTCGGTATATCACTTGAGCCCCGTTACATTTTCGGCGCAGGCTAGCTTAAATAGACCAGTGAGCTATTACGCTTTCTTTAAAGGATGGCTGCTTCTAAGCCAACCTCCTGGCTGTCTTGGCCTTCCCACATCCTTTTCCACTTAGTGATAATTTGGGGACCTTAGATGGCGATCAGGGCTGTTTCCCTTTCGACAATGGATCTTAGCACCCACTGTCTGTCTGCCGCGCTATACTCTTTGGTATTCGGAGT
>JBIKIF010000009.1:37500-61447 GCA_044361745.1 Holosporales bacterium
ACAATATCTTTAATGCGCACCGGAAGAATCTCCTGGGGAAGGGCCTGCATCACCCGCGAGAGAACTCCCGGGCTTGACCTGTCCGCCGTTGCTTTTGAGATAAAGGACCCCCCCCCTCCAACACACAAAAGGCAGAACACAAGGCAGACCCATAGCACAGGGACAAACCGACAACACATTGAGTGATCACGAAGGGTCAAACGCACACTTTCTCT
The DNA here is from genome assembly GCA_044361745.1 of Holosporales bacterium. GTDB lineage: Bacteria > Pseudomonadota > Alphaproteobacteria > Holosporales > CAZGKG01 > JBIKIF01. The sequence goes on from JBIKIF010000009.1 coordinate 37,716, forward strand.
CCCAAGAGATTTTGTGCTGAAGATACCTATGAACTGCTTAGGATTTCCCTAATAGTCAATGATTTTGCATCTGGTCCAATTTATGGCAATTTATGACAATATTTTTAAAAAATATTAATTATTGACAAAAAATATCAAAAAAGGCAATTAACAACCTGTGATTTTTTTGGCGGTTTTGTTGATGTTTATAAAAAATTTTTGCCTTATGAGCTTGATGTTGGTGTCAACAGCTGGAATGGCAATAAAGCGGGAAGCGCCTCAAAACATCTATGCCCGTGACGTCCCAAACTCACCGCTCTCCCGTAAACTTGAAGGAATTTCATCCAGATTTAAATCCTTGGGAACAGACAGATGCCTTGACTTAGAAGTCTTGCAGAGCCAGGTTCATGAGCTCTTTCAACAGTTCCAAGGATGCTTTGTGGGGGAGGATCAAAAGCCACTGGATTTCCCTATTTCTCTCAAAGAACTGTGCGGCTACACAAATGCCCTTAACTGGTCTTTTGTTTTTTTCAAAAGGGGGCACTCTTTTTTTCCCGAAGAAGACCTGATAAAATTGTGCCTTTTAGAACTCGAGATGGGCTTCACCAAATGCCCGATTGAAGTTCTTGAGAATTTTTCCTTCAAAAGAATTGAGATTCTTTCTCACATTGCGCTTCAAGGCATCAAGCATGACCTTTATGAAAAACACTATGATTCTTATGTCGTTACTTGTGAAAAACTCCAGGAACGTATCAACACATATCTCCAAAAAAACGATTTTCCCTCTCAAGAAAAAGATATTCAAACTTTATTATGGGAAAATCGATGGCAGGCTTTGTCTTACTTAAAAAAATTTCAAACCCATGCCTACTTCCTACACCTCCACAGAAATCCAGGCTGTATAAAAGCCATCCCCTTAATTGAGAAAACGATTCAAACCTGTGAGGATGCTTTAAAAATCATCGAGATACTCCCTGCAGATCGCGCCAAAAGAGATTCTGAGGCAGATTTATTGTCTTCAATTGTGGGTGCTTATTGCGCGTGCGCCTCAATCTTTATTGACAATGCCCAATACTCACCATTTGATTCTTGCATTGAAACAGCCAAAAAAACTCGCAGAAAAATAAAAAATATTCCGGATGGAATTGGTAAGGGAGCATTCCAAGACTCTCAGAGACTCATTGAGAACACCATCGAGCAGAAAACTCTTTACAGTCGGGCTCAGAATCCAGGGAGCGATCGTTTGAAAGAGTTGCGGTCTGAGAGTATGATTCGCGGTTTCAGGAATCTCTACAAAAATGCGGAAGATAAAGGATTTTTTGTGTCGCCCTTTGAGGCAAAACGTATTGAATACATAGCCCTGTTTCACGAGTATGAAGCAGGAAAGCGTGACAGTTCAGACGTGATCAATGCGATATTGGAGGTCGAGAATGTTGTTTCAGATGGAACGCCCTTAAAGACCGTTGACCTTTATCAAAAATATCTTGAGCGTTCTGGAGGGGATTTTGGAAAACTTTATCGGGATATACGCTTCTATATCTCCTCTTTGGTTGCGGATGGACAGCTTGATATGGCGCTGGACAGAGCCAAAGCTTTACTTCACCTCTCCTCTGGCAATCTTCAGTACGCCCCCATCGCTCAGTGGATTGTCGCTCAGGTAGAGCTTTTCTCCGGAAACCCTGAACCCTACAGACAGATACTCGAATCTTTAAAGGCTTTAGCAGAGGAGCGCAAAGAACAAGCCCTGAAGGATGATTCCGCGCTGAAAGAGAAACAGAAAATAGCCCTCAAAAAAGAGATTGCCTCTCAGCAGGCAGAAAACATGCGGGCTAAAGAACAAAAGGAAATGGCTGCAAAGAAACGAGCAGAACGCCCTCAAAAAATATCACACAAGCCGGGGATTAAAGCGGCGGATGAAGACCTCGATTTTCTAGACGCGGAGATTTTGCGAAACCAACAAGAAGAGGCAGAAGAAAAAAAGTTACGTCATCAGGCAGCGGAAGAAAGGCGTCGTTTGTTCCGCGAGGCCGCTGAAGAGCTTCATGCACAAACACTTTCAGAAGAGCAAAGCCCGGCCTCTGCAGCTGCAGCCGAATCTCCAGAAGGACCTTCAAGAACACCCTATCCAATAGATTGGAAAAGCCGGGAGAATTTTCTCGAAAGCATCGCAGCGGCAGACGCAACCACCCTCAAGGACCTTTGTAATCTTAAAGGGGCTGCTCTAAAGATGGATCACGCCATCACCCAAGGACAATGGAACCTGACAAAGAAGGAGACCATGGCCTATTTTGAGGCCTTAGGATGCACCCACGAACGTGACCACGGAAGCCATGCGATCCTTGTTGTCCAAGAAGTTAGCTTTTTAAAGCACGGCGATGAATTCGTTGGATCCTTAAACATGGCGGTTGAAGAGCCTCACATGTCTCCGGAGCAACCAAAGGACGGTCAACCCGAGCAATCTTTTGGAGGAAGTCTCGTGCTTCCCCCATGGACCAACAAAAACATTCCGGAGTATATGAAGAAACAGATCCTCCAAATGAGAGAGCGCATTCGGGCCTTTAAGCTGATTGAGCGCCATATGGAGAAAGCGCTCAATCAATCCCCAGCCCCTAAAGGTCCAAAAAAGGGAAAGACAAAACGTTAGAGGGAACTTTGGCAGAGGGGGCTAGATCAACGAACGACTCCCCCCTATTGATCCAGACTTTTCTTGAACGCTTCTCCTGCGAAAACAGTTTCTCGAAGCTGATCATGAAGATTCCCCATACTGCCGGGCGAATGGGGAACAAAGACCATATTGCTTTTGGACTGAGCGCCTACCTCACGCATCATATCAAAATACTGGATCAGCAAAACCATATCCATCACTTGCCTCACGGAAATTTCAGGGTGCTGGCGGGTCATTTCATCAACAGAGGCGGACAGCCCAGCCAAAATCTCGCGCCGCTGACCGGCCACCCCTCGACCCTGGAGAACGTTGGCTTCGCACTCCCCCTCCGCTTGCTTCACCCGCATAATTTTTTCCGCCTCACCCCGCTCCAGAGACGCCACACGAAGGCGCTGAGCTGTGTTAATTTCGTTCATCGCTTGTTTGACATGGGGATCTGGCTGGATATCCACCACAAGAGCCTTCAAAATATGGAATCCGAAATCCGTCATCTGATCTTGCAGTTCGTGCTTCACCGCAGATGCAATATCATCTTTCTTCGAAAAGACTTCATCCAAAATCAGCTTGGGGACTTCCGCCCGCACCAAATCAAAAACAAAGGATTGAATTTGCGCGCAAGGATCTGTCAGCATATAATATGATTCAAATATTTTCCCTGGCAAAACCTGATATTGAACAGCAACTGTCATATCCAGAAACACATTGTCATGGGTCTTCGTTTCCACACGCACTTCCAGCTGCATAATGCGCATACTGATCGATCCTGCGATACTCTCAATCAACGGAATGCGAAGGCGTAGGCCCGGCATTGCCAGTCTATGAAATTTTCCGAATCGTTCAATAATCGCGACCGCCTGTTGTTTAACCGTGAAAAATCCAGAGACGACGTACACGAAGACAACCAAACCAAAAACGACCATTGGAGAAACCATCACATCCATTTTTTAAATCCTAACTGAGAGAAAGCGTTTAAATTTATTCTAGAGAGATGGTTATAAAATTCGGTAACCATTTGAAAAAATTTTAAAAAAGAGCTCCATCCTTCTATTAAGACAAGGCGTGGATCAGCCGTTCTAACCCCATGCCCCGAGACGCTTTGACCATCAGAAGATCACCATCTTGAAGACAGCTGGCCACCAGCGGTGCAAGCTCTTCCGCACAGGAAGCCCACCCTCCATATTTCTGAGGAGGCAAAAGAGGATTTAATTCTGCCATTAAAGGGCCACAGAGAAACACAAGATCTGCAGACTCGAGCAAAGGGAAAAGGTCTCTATGATCTTTGACCTCCTCTTCTCCCAATTCAAGCATATCTCCCAAAACAACTAGTCGACGGACCCCCTGATATAACGGGAGCAAGCTTAGAGCTGCGGCCATCGAGGTTGGATTAGCGTTGTAGGTTTCATCTAAAAGGGTCACCGTCTTTCCGCCTTTGGTTGCAAGAAGACGTTTTTCCCCGCGACCTGGAAGCGGCTTCAGGGTTTCAAGGGCCTGAAACCCTGGAGAAACTTCAAGACCCGAAGCCACCAAAACCCCTAGAACCCCTAAGGCATTTCCAAGGCCATGGGCTCCGGGAGACCCGAGAAATCCCTCATGACGTGTGCCGAAGCTTGAGACCACCCAGTGAGAGCCCTCCTGTGTCACCTCTGCATTCAAAAGCCGTATATCGGCCTGAGGATGAGCCCCAAAAGAGATCACATTCTTGTGTCCGGAGGTGTGCAAAGACAAAAGCAAATCTTCAAAATGAGGATCATCCCGATTCAGGACAGCCACGCCCCCCGGCAAAAGTCCTTCAAAGATCTCTGCCTTGGCGCGGGCGATGGCGGTTGTGTTCTCGAAATGGGCCTTATGGGCCAAGCCAATCCGGGTGATCAAAGCCACATGGGGTTGCACCATCCGGGACAAAGGTCCCAGTTCTCCGGGGTGATTCATTCCAAGCTCAAATACACCATATTGAGAGGAAGACGGCATCCGAGCCAAAGACAAAGGAACGCCCCAATGATTATTAAAACTTGACGCACTGGCGTGTACATTCCCGTAAGCCTTCAGCACATGACGGAGCACCTCTTTGGTTCCGGTTTTCCCGACGCTCCCCGTCACAGCCACCACTTGTGCGTTCAGAGCCCGTGCTCGGGCCCCGCAGCCCAGAGCCTGGAGAGCCTCAAAAGTACTCCGGACTTGAAACACAGGTCCTTCAAGAGCGTCCCGAGGTTTTTGGACAACAACAGCGGCGGCCCCGCGACGAAAAGCCTCCGAGGCATACGGGTCAGCGTCCGTCGCCCCTTGGAGAGCGATAAACAAATCCCCCGGGCTCAACGTCCTCGTATCAATGGACACGCCTGTGATCTCTGGAAGACTCTGAGGAGCCTTCACCAGAAGGCCACGAAGATCTTCTAAAAGAGTGTCACCCGTCAATAAAACCTTTTTCCCACTCATTCCTCAGGTCTCCCCTCTGTGCAGCGAATTCAATGCCATCAAATGAATTCTTTCTGATCTATCTGCAGGAATCTTTTCCCCAAAGCAAGCTCTCGTTTTCCATCTGACCAACCTCTGGGTAAGACACGGATTGACGCATCCAGAGAGACCCATTAGGGTGATTTTGATAAGCCTTCAAGGTTCTTGCCGAAGTAGCTCAGCTGGTAGAGCAACCGATTCGTAATCGGTAGGTCGGGTGTTCGATTCACCTCTTCGGCACCAGGAAATTCTATAAGTCTTCTCTCAGATGCCTGCAGGGTTTCTTCCCGTTTTACGGAACAGCTACTTGCAAATCCAGAACTTACTGTTCATGTTGGGGAGAGCCTCAATTCTGAAACCGTTTTTGCATCTACAGTCTATCAGAAGCAAGAGAATCAGATCATTCAACTGGCTGATAGTCTGCACAAACAAACTTCTGCAGCGGTCTCAGAAGGAATCATCGGGGACGTGCTTGCGTCAGTAGAACAATTTCAGGGGTTCTCCCTATCCCAAGAGCAATGGGTAGCCATCCGATATCTTTGCTCAGGGGAGAATATCCGTGTTTTGAATGGGCGTGCAGGAACAGGTAAAACGACACTTTTGAAAATAGTAGCGGATGCTTATCGGAGAGATGGTAAGCGCGTATTGGGGGCATCTTTTCAGGGGAAAGTTGTCGAAGTTATGAGGCGTGAGATCGGCATTCCTTCTCGCACTCTTGATAGCCTGATAATCTCCTGGGAGAGGCACTCTTTTTACAAAAACAAAATCGATCAAGGAAAGCTTTGGGGACGCCCTTATCTTACAGCTGTTCAAAAAATGAAAGACTATGGACGTCTCTTTGCAGAGCGTTATGGAGCCATTGAAACAAAAGAAGTGCTGCGTCAAAGAACAGATTGGCAGCGTCTCCCATCAGCGTGTCTCAACGATGGAAAGCTTTTGGATGGTCTGAAGCCCTAGCAGGATCAGGGGCACATTCGCTGGCACACGAACAGAGAAGAGCAAAATGATGCCCTCATCTCAGCTTACAGCCATGACTTAGAGAAAACTCCTGAAGCAATACGCATAGCTCTTGCTTATAAAAACCAACAGGTAGATGCCCTGAATCGTGGAATCCAACGGTACCTGTTGGCAGAAGGGAAACTAGGGGCTTCAACCACAGAATGACGCTACGGGATGAAATAGATACAGCCCTCCAGGAAAAAGGTGACTCTCAGCATCTCATCGTCAAAGGCTACCAGGCTGTTATGGCCCAAAGGCGAAACGTGGCCCAGGACATTCTAGAGTCTTGGGAAGCGCACAAACCCTTTGTGCGTCTTGCGGGGTTAAGGCGTGACGTGTTTAAGACAGAGGCCGGTCTGAGGCCAAGGCTTTTGTCTGATTTAGAGCGTCGTGCAAGCATTCAAGCACAAGCCTATAGGGAGATCGTTTCAAATACACGTCAGCTTTGGGCTGATATCATGAAGACGCACCCCGTCGCTTTAGCGTCAAAGCACTCACTTTTTGAATCCTACCAAGCCCTGAAAGCAGAGCGGAACGCTCTCGCCTATGGGATCGAAGAGAATCCCAGTCTCTACCGGCCGTTTCTCTTTGTGAAACGGTCTCAGGGGAAATTGCAAGATTTTTGGGGGCAAGAAATTGATCCAAAAGACCGATTTCTCACCCAATCTCTGAAGCAGCATGCTGCCGAGCATCAGAGATGCCAACTGGAAGCAAGCTTTGAAGAAAAGTTGGAACTGAAAGAGCGCGAGACATACGTGAAGGTAAAGCTCTACCGGGAGATGGAAGGTCAGGTGGGCTGTCTCTTCCGCCTTCTAAAATCTGGTAAAGAGACGGCATTGTTCCCGCAAGAACAATTATCATCTGTGCGCTGGGAAATTGTACAGGTGCGAGATTCCCTTGCCCTTCAGATCGTCACGGAAAAAGACGCTTGCGAGACGTTTTTCAAGCGCCTTCAAATCTCACCAGACAAGCTGTTTCAACATGCAACATTTGGGGAGGTCCGAGAGACCGCTCATCAGTATCATGCATGCCAGGATCTTCGAAAGAAAAGTTCTTCGATTTGGCACTCAAGGAAAGATCGTTGTCACCCTCCAAGGTCCTGAAGCTGGGCTTTGGCACGACTTTTCCTGGGGGATTGGGGGAAACATGATTCAATTGGCTCAGGAGCAAAAAGCCCTCGATAGGAAGGAGGCGATCGCTTATTGCGGCGTCTTTGTCGGCCTTTCGGAAGAAAAGCCGACAAATTTTGGACGGTCACGCGCCTTCCTGAAAAACTTTGAATGTGCGACCCAGATACTCACAGACGTCTTGAAACCGTTCAAGGTCTGTATCAACGGGCGGAAGCCATCTCTAGAACAATTGCGGAGACTTATCTTCGGAAGGTTCGTGCGATTCAGGCGGATCTCGGGCCTGATCTTCGTTTTTTACCCAAGGGAACAGAGGTCACTGACGGAGAAAAGACGCACACCTTGGCGCACGGATGCCTGGCTGTTTTTGGCCGAAACGGGAATGGAGACCTTTCAGCGGTTCAGCTCACAGCGTTGCATCCCGATGGAACGAAAGCCTATAAGCGCGGTGGAGAACTTCGGCCTAAAATTCTGTACGGCGTTGCGAAGGGGTCCTTTGCCAGGATTCAAGAGGATTCTAGCGACAAGCGTGTTTTTATCGCGGAAGGTTCGGAGACAGCGCTTTCCATAAAGGAAGCTGGTGTTAAAGGCGCTATTCTCGCATCCTTTGGAGTTCATAACATCAAAAACTACGACGGCAAGGCCCAGGAGATCGTGATCTGCGCGGACAACGACGGCCCTTCCGCGGTGACACGAGCCGTTGTGGCTCAAGCGATGGAAACCTTGGCCCACCAAAATCACCGGGTCCGTGTTCTCGAGCCCTCCATAGAGGGCCAAGATTTTAATGACATTCTGAGAACCCACGGGGCCCAAGCCTTACGGCCCCTATTTCAGCGGTATATAGACCAGGATTTCAAAGTAATTCGTGAGAGAGATTCCAAAAACCGAGAGCGGACTTAAGGGGCTTTTGAGTATTAAACACGCAAGCTCAGTGAGAAAATCTCATTAAAAACAGCGTCTTTCAGGAAAAAAATAACAAAATTAAAAACAACAAATAGCATGATATTGTTTTTTATTATTTGGTTTGTGGATAAATGCGTTATTATTTAATTGCTTCATTGTGCTTTTTTAATTCTGTTCATGCAATAAATAGCGGAGGTGACAATGAAATTCTAGGAAGTCAATGATGCGCCTATTCGGTACCGGCTGTTCCCTTTGATCTCGAGCTGTGGGGTAATGGTGCATTTGAGTCAAAAGTTCACCACGAGGATATAGGAGATGCCTTTGATCTCATTTTCGATTCTAAAATAGTGTGCCCTCATGAAATTTGGGAAGGAAAGAAAAACCGTTTGGTTGATATTTTTAGAAAAGATTTTCCTGAAAGAGCCACTGAAATAGTAGATAAGCTCCTTATTTCTTTATTTCCTAACAATCCCAACGAATTGCGTGACAAAGATTGCTTCCTTTCTCAGACGCAGAAGCCATCATCATCAGAAGAAGCCGATGATTTTTCGTCTCTCTTATTATTGAATGACGATAATTTTGGCTATCTTCTTGGTGAGTTAGACGAAAATCAAAAGAGCATTTTTTCTTTTTTTGACGAGCTTTATGAGGAGGAATATTCGGAAAATCTAGAGCTCACCGAATCACTTGAAGCAACAGTAGAAAAATTTTTGTCTGATAAAAATGCTGTCTCTTCCTCTCCTGATAAACTCAAATTTGTTAAATCTCGTAGAAGATCTCTGCTCAAAAGATTGCTTTCTGAAAAAAAACACACCATTGGATCTATTATTGAACATCTAAAAAAATAAATGAGAGGGTGTAATATAAGTCTTTCCACAATCATCGCCGATATGATTCATTTGCGAATAAAAGGAGAAATCTCCTATCCAAGAAGAACTAAAGAGGAAATTGAGGAGCTTCGAAGCCATGTAAGCGAGCTTAGAAATCAAGGGAAAAGACCTATCGATATTTTTAGGACATTGAAAGAAGCTCGACTTTGCGAGAGCTATATATGTACTATCGATAACGATCTTAAGGTTTTGGGAGAGAAAGGACGTGTTTCAAAAGCAAAAAACCAAACTGAAATAGCAGAAAAGAAGAGAAAGGATATTAAAAAACTTTCCAATCAAGGGAAGGGGCCAAAAGACATATCCGTCTGTTTAAGAATCCCCCTTCCGACAGTTGAGAGCCATCTGACTGCACTTAGAAAAGCTGATTCCACCTACCAAAGACACAAAAAAACTTACGGATAGAAGAAGAGAGCTCATTAAAAAAATATGCGAGAAAGGCAGAAAACTAGAGTTTAAGAATATCGCGGAGATACTCAAAAACGAGCATAAGATCAACGTCTCTAGCTCCATTGTATCATCTGACTTAAAGTATCTCAAAAAAAATGGGCTAAGTTTTAATTCAAGACAGAAATCAAAAGAAGAGATCTTAAACATAAGGCGTCTTGTTCAGGCATATAAGGGGAAACCTTGTAAAGAAATTATCATGATCCTCAAGAGAGATCATAAGATTTCTATTACGAAGAACGCATTCAAACGGTATCAATAGATTGTATGTCAAAGAAAGAGCGAAGTTTGTCTCGGATTTTATCTTACGTTCAATTTCGTAAACAATCCTCAATGTCGCGTTTGTAATCCATCAAAAGAAAGCGTATTTTGAGGATAAATGCGCGAATAAAAAGAGGGATTGATGGCGGATCTTCGGATGAACCTTAAAAAGAAGCTTGTGGAGCAGAACCTCACGGCGAGCGCTCTTGAGCGCAAGGCTGGGATTCGCCCCAGCTCTCTCCAGAACATTATTCAAGGGCGCTCAAAGAACCCTGGTGTTGATATTCTTCAGCGAACGGCCGCCGTTTTAAAGTGTACCGTCTCGGATCTCTTAGGCGAAAAGCCAGGCATCGCTGACGTTGAGGCTTTCTGCGCAGTGACATCTTGGGACCAGAATTTGTACACGAGCTTGGCTGCCTTGGTTTTGAAGGTGTACGCGGACAAGGAGTTTCAGACATCGAAGCGCGTCTTTCTCCATACCCTTGAGCAAGTGTACACCTATTGCTTGCAGTATCAGAAACCAACAGTAGATCCCGATTTCGTGGATTGGACGGTGCGTAAGCTGGTGTCTTCTGAAGCCGCTGGCGAGCTATGATCACGCTGAAAGTCTGAAAACAAGATTTTTATAAAAATATTTTTAGCTAAAATTTATTTTTCTTGTTGATTCGAAAGTCTAAAAAGAATAAAAAACAAGAACCCAATCTTATGGGGGTCTTGAATATGCACAAGGAGAAATACCATGAATGAATTCGATTTTTCAGCTTATGGTCAAGATTTGTTTTTAAGCGTTTCAGAGGAAATGTTGGAGGATTCTCCCCCAACTCAATCTCAAAATAACTGTGCCAGCTGCCCCTTCAAGGGTTTCGGTATCTGAACGATCCTCCGGAAGGCCAAGGGTTTGCGATTCGAAGGTGGATTCAAGAGGAAGAAATTCCAGACCAGTGGCTGTTCTTGAATGCCAGACCCGACCAGCGGGAAACGCTGCGGCCTCTTTTAAGCTTCTGGATCGATACGCCCATCTCAAGCCTGATGAGTCTTGACCCAGATCCAAACCGGCGCCTGTGGTTTATCTAAGACGAGCTTCCAGCTTTACAACGCCTTCCGTCCTTCCCGCTCGCCTTAGCTGAGGCCCGGAAATATGGCGGATGCGTGATGGCAGGCGTGCAGAGTATTTCTCAAATCTCAAGCACTTACGGAACAAACCTAGCCCAAACTCTTCTGGATCTCTTGGGTACACAAATCTTCTTCCGCAACACAGACCCCACCACGACGCCTTAGATCTCGAAGGTTCTCCGAGAATGTGAGCGAACCTATGGAAAATCTCTCCTATGGTACAAACACCATGCGCGACAGGATCAACCGCGCGCAGAAGACTCGGACCAAACCCTTGGTCTTGCCTTCAGAGATCCGTACTCTCAAAGACTGCGAAGCCTACATCAAACTCCCATGGGCTTTCCCGGTGACGAAGATTCAATTCCGCTACAAACCCTGAAAAGACCGATCTTCCTGGGTCTAAATCCTTATTGACGGCAAAGGGCAATTCTGGACGGGCAACTGATTTTATCCATACTTAACCGCACTTTAAAGACCAGCTCTCCGAAGCTCCTCAGATGGCTGATAGGGAGAGGTATCACCTAAAATAACGTCAAACATTGGGAAGCAAAAAATGCAGGAAAAAGATTATTCGCTCCCAAAGCCATCTTGGGGACTGGCAACCCCTTTTTTGAGCAATCACCCTTCTGATGACAATTTGATTTCAAGATTTTTCGAAAATCCCTGAAACCCGCGGAAAGTCTGGTAGGCGCTACAGGGTTCGAACCTGTGACCCTCTGATTAAAAGTCAGATGCTCTACCAACTGAGCTAAGCGCCCTTATGAAATGATCACAAGATGTCACACTATAGAATTTTCCAGAGTTCAGGTCAATCACCCGTTTGGTGATTTGCGGTACGCTAGCATACCCTTTTTTCTGTACTGACCTGATTGAGATTTTGAGGAAGAGTGATTGGGCAAATTTGATTTTTGTTGAATCAACAAAAAAATAATTCAAAATAATTCTATAATAAAAACAAAATAATGAATTAAAAAAAGCAATCCAACTTCTGTCTAGGCAAGGATCTGAGGGAATGACTGAAGTCATCAAAAGCCTTTTGAAGGTGGCAATCAAACTAGAACGGCATCTCGGGGCCTCTTCTGACAAGCTCTGGGCGGATCGCGCGAGTTATTCCAATGGCTTTAAGGCCAAGACAGCCCAGATCTGCGTCGACAAGACTGTAGGAAGGAGCAAAAGCCTGGAGATTGAATTGATCAAGAGTCTCTGCAGGCACATCCTAGGTCGTCAAGTCGGGAGGCAACAGATCAACCGTATGGCCGAGGATACGGGGAGCGACGGAAAAAGATCTAAAACATCTCTCTTTCTGCCTCCTCCGACGAAAGGTCCGAAAGAGGGCACACTTCTAGCAGCATCAGCTGATTGCGATGACGGCGTACAATCCGAATTTCAAGACCATGAAACCTGAACACCTGGCCCTCTTCAGGAATGTAGCCGCTCTCCTCTAAAATCAGCCCCGCCAGAGTTGCCGCTTTTTCATCGGGAAGATCCCAGCGATATTGACGATTCAGATCACGAAGTGTGACAGTTCCTTGAATCAGATAGCCTTGGCCTGTAGACCGCACCCCTGGGAGATCGATGTCGTGCTCGTCCACGATCTCTCCAACGATCTCCTCCAGAATATCCTCAAGGGTCACCATGCCTAGGAGAGACCCATACTCGTCCACAACAAACGCCAAGTGGGCCCTACGCTCCCGGAAGGATTGAAGTTGGGTGAGCAGGCTGGTGGTTTCTGGAATAAACCAAGGTTGCGATGCCAGACTTAGGAAATCAAAATGATCCTGAATGTCCGCATTTTTAAGGGTCCGAAACAGGGCTTTCGTGTGGAGAACACCCACAATGTTATCACTATTCCCTTGCCAAAGAGGAATGCGTGTAAAGGGCGCCTGTAAAATGGCATCAATCCCATAGGACGGTTTTTCTTCCACGCTGATCATGAACATTTTGTTTCGGTGGACCATGACTTCCCCCACTTTGACCTGGGTGAGATCCAAAATACTTTTGAGCATCAGACGTTCGCTGGCGGCCACACCGTCTCCCGTGTGAAGGTCAATTGCGCCTCGAAGCTCTTCAATGGTGGCAGATGTGGTGGGGACTTCTAAGCGCACGCCGACGCAGCGCAACGAGAGGCGGGCGATCTTATCAAGCACAACAGTGACCGGCAACAAGATAGCCCGCAGAATCGAAAGCCCCCACGCAAAATTCATGGCGGTTTTTTCGGCATGCTGGAAAACCAGCATTTTCGGGAGAACCTCCAGATAGATTGTAATGAAAATACTTAAGATGGCAGCGGCGTACACCGCACCAATGGCACCAAAAAGCAGCGTCAGTGCAGCAGTCACAAGGGCTGTCATGCTTGTCATGACCCATGTGTTGGCCAAAAGAATGGTCGCAATTAGCTGGCCCATTTGGCTCTGAAGTTTGAGAACCAACGCGGCCTTACGATCCCCTTGTTTGCTTAGATGGTGAAGACGGATCCGGGATGCCGCCGTCATAGAGGTTTCGCTTGCAGACAAAATACCCGAGATGACTGCCAACAGAAAAATGGTGAATGCCAGAAACACGTCTTATCCCTTAAGCCTAGACAAAGATGGACCCTCAGCGCTTAATTTTTTATAATCTGAAAGGGCCTTGAGAATCCGGTCCACAGTTAAATCATGAGACTCATCTTGGCTGGGAACAGACAGATGGGCTTGTGCATAAATTTGAGATCTCTGATCAATCAGCGTGCTCAAAATTTCCAGAGAATCCCCCTCAAAAAGTTGGGGTCTGGTTTTACGGTGACGAACACGACGATGAATTGTTTCCAAATCTGCTTGCAGCCAAATGACAATGGCGTTTTCAAGAATTTCTTCTTGAAGGTCTGGCTGAATAAAAGACCCATCACCGGTCGAAAGAACATGGGGAGACGTTTGCAGAAGGCGCCTGATAATCCGAGCCTCAGCCTCCTTAAACGCTTTTTCCCCCCAGAGAGCATAAATATCAGGAATGGTACAGCAGGCCGCGCTCTCCACCTCTCTGTCAGAATCAAAAAAAGGAATTTTCAGGCGACGGGCAAGGCGCCAACCAACGCTGCTCTTCCCTGCACCCATCATCCCCACCAAGACAATCGTCCGCTTCCAGGGTAATGGGCCGAGGTCTAAATGTTCAGACGCATACAGAGGCATTAGGCATCCTCAGAAAAGGCTCGATAAGAACGGAAAAGGTGAAACCCAATTCACGGCACTGATTCTAACACAGATCTCCTATATCACAAGGACAATGAAGGTCCTACAACGGTGGCCCGAAGCTTGACCCTCTATCCTCTCAAGGTGGTCTTACTGATCAGATGGCAAAATAATATCTCTCAGAATGACAATTTTTCAAAGGCAAGGTTTCCTGAATTCCCTTAGGCTTTTGGATGGGTGACCTGAGTTGCAAAAAGCACTTGCCGCATATCCTTTTTTCTGAAGGAAACGTCTGAAGAACCAATCTCTTGAGAAGGGCATCAGCCCATGGCATAGTGCTCATTAAGGGAAGAAATGGAGGCTGTATGGGCGCGTTTTGGGCAGTCAGTGGATTGGCTCTTCTATTTTTAATCAATGCACCCTCTGGAGGCTTGGCTCAAGTCCGTTCAGAGACTTTGGAGCGTCTGGAAGAATACATTACAGATTTGCAAGATGACGTGCGGGAGTTGAGGGGTCGCGTGGAAAAGCTTGAGCATCTCGCTAAGTCATCCCCCCCTGGGGCCCTTGTGCCAGACAGTTCTCAAAGCCCAACCCCTTCCTCTCCTTTTGTGGCGCCAGCTCTCCCAACCGCAACAGCGGCAGATATCGCAAAAGATCCTGCCAAAGCGGCCTATAACAAGGGGCTTGGTTTACTCGAAGAGGGTCAATTCCAACAGGCGCGTATGGCCTTTGAGGACTTTCGGTCTCATTATAAAACCCATCCTCTGGAGCCCTTAGCCCAGTATTGGGTGGGGGCCTCTTATTTCATGGAAGGGGACCACAAAAAAGCCCGGGCCCTTTTGGAGACTTTGATGAAACTTCACCCCGGCATTACCAAGAAATATGACGTCCTTTTGAAAATTGCGAAATCAGCTTACGCTTTGGAGGACACGCCTGGAGCCATCCAAGCCCTGTCTTATCTCCTCAAAACGTTGGAAAAAGATCCTAAACGGCCTGAATACAATGCTATTGAAAGCGAAGCCCGCCGTTTGATGGCTGAGTGGGAAGTGTCACAAGGAACAGAGTTGCGGTGATTCGTCTTGCAACTTGGAATGTCAATTCGGTCCGAGCACGGCTTCCGGTGGTCCTGGAATGGCTTCGTGAAGCTCGCCCAGATATTGTGTTACTCCAGGAAACAAAGGTGCAGGACGCCGCGTTTCCGAGAGACCCTTTTGCAGACGAAGGGTATAACATCGCTCTCTTTGGCCAGAAAACATACAACGGCGTCGCCATTCTCTCAAAATTTCCCTTGGATGATGTGGTCTGCGGCTTTCCCGCACTTGGGGAGGAGCAGGAGGCTCGGTATATTGAAGCGTTTACAGGGGGGGTCCGGGTGGCGTCCGTATACGTCACCAATGGACAAGCTCCAGACAGTCCAAAATACGAACGAAAACGTCAATTTTTTGAAGCCCTGAGAGGGCGGGCCCAAACGCTCTTGATCTACGGGGAAGCCCTCATTCTGGGGGGGGATTACAATGTTGCACCCACGGATGCGGATGTGTATGACCCCCAAGCTTGGCATGAGAAGATTCTCTGTAGCACCCCTGAGCGGGCGTGGCTGCAATCTTTAATGGATCTTGGATTCACAGATGCCCTGGCGTCCCAAGTCCTTCCGTCTGGGAAGCGCCCCTTTACATGGTGGGATTATCGGGGGAATGGGTTCCCCCGGAATGCGGGCTTAAGGATTGACCATCTTCTCCTCTCTGAATCCGCACGCACTTGCTTGCATGAAGTCGAGGTTCAAAGTGTTTGGCGCGCCCAAGAAAAAACCAGTGATCATGCCCCTGTGATGGGAGTTTTTAGGAGGCCTGTGTCATGACCTCATCCTCTCCACGCGTTCTTTTCATGGGAACCCCTGAATTCGCTGTGCCAACATTGAAGGGATTAATTCAGAATGCCTGGAATGTGGTTGCGGTCTATACCCAGCCCCCGAGGCCCAAAGGGCGGGGCCATCAGCTTCAGAAAAGCCCTGTACACCTGTTTGCAGAAGGTGCGGGCCTTCCGGTCCACACCTGGGACAGGCTGCGGGAGGAGGCGGTAGCTGAGCTGAAGGCCTATGAGCCGGACGTGATCATTGTGGCAGCCTACGGTTTGATTTTGCCCCAGCGTGTTCTGGATATTCCCCGTCAGGGATGTCTGAACCTTCACGCCTCTTTGTTGCCGAGATGGCGGGGCGCAGCCCCCATTCAACGGGCTCTTTTGGCGGGAGACCTTGAGACAGGGGTCACTTTGATGCAGATGGACGCAGGAATGGACACGGGTGGCATCTTTGCGATGCATCCATGTCCGGTCCGCGCGGAGACGACAACGGCGTCCCTCACCCAAACACTGGCGGAGGAGGGGGCGACGTTTCTCTGTGCCCATCTTGGGGAGATCTTAGAAGGTAAACGCACGGCCCGTCCCCAGCCGGAAAACGGCGTGCTCTACGCCCCAAAAATCAGCAAGGAGGAAGGGCTGCTCTGTTGGGAGTCCTCCGCCCCACAGCTTGAGCGCCAGGTGCGGGCGTTGAATGCGTGGTTTTGTCAGGGAAGCCAGAGAATCCGTGTCCACGAAGCGCGGGTGGCGGAAGACACCTCTGTGGCTTCAGGCCCTGTCGGGGAAATTGTGGATGACGCTTTATGGATTCGCTGTGGAGAACAGACCCTGTTCCAGCCTGGCATGCTCACCCCAGAAGGGGGCAAGCGCATGTCGTTAGAGGATTTTCTGAGGGGCTACGGTGCTGATTTCCCCAAGGGACGCCTTCTGTGATCTCTGATATGACCCCGTTCAACACAGAGGTGACCTATCTTCGACGCCCTCCCGGGGCTAGAGTTTCTGGGCGCTTTTTCGCTTTTGAAACTCTCTACCCGGGATCCATTTGCAGAACGCAGGCAGCCTGGACATGGATCCAATCCAAGGTTCGCACCCAAGCAAAGCTTGGGCATCATCTCAGACCGGCATAACCGTTGAAGGAGCCGGCAGAACAACTCCACGTGTACGCAACTTAGGATGACTTGGAAAGTCCCAGAAGCTCTCTATATTCCTGAATCTCTTCGGGTTTTTTGTTTTGAGAAAGCTCTGCGAGTAATTTCTCAACAGTGTGTTTCGCGTTTTTCCCAACAATTTTGAGAACTTTTTTCTCTCCGTATCAAGAAACTTTTGCATCTATCTTGAGATAAAAAATCTCCAGTTATTTTGTTCTTTATCAAGTATTTAAAATAATTTCATGGAAATGGATTGAAATATTACATTATAAAACATTATTACAACAAATAACCAATGGAAGATTTTTCTGCACATGTTAAAAGAAAAAACTTTTTTGACGAGGCATAGCACCTTTGTAACAATTGCTTGTCTTTTTTTATATCCAGTGTCATGGGTTCGGGCTGCCGATCCCTCTACACCATTGACTATAGGTGTCTTGTCTCAAGGTGATTGTCTGTATGGGAACTCTCACCGAATAAAGTTGTTTTTGCAACAACAGGGACATGACGTTCAATGTATTGATCTACAACATGTTTGTCTAAAGAGGGAAGACGATACGAGCGCGCCTGCTATTAATTTGAAAGAATTTTGGGCAACAGAAGATATTTTTCAGAATATCACTCCAGAAAATCTACAAAACATTGAAAAAACAGTCCAAATGTACAGTCTTGACCAACATTACCTTGAAACACAATTTCGGGGATTAGATGGACTCATCTTACCGGGAAATAATCATAACACATATCCTCCTTTTTATAACCAGGAATCGGACTCTTCTGCTGAATTTTATGATTCTGGCCATGAAAAATCAGAATATTTTCTTAGACGTACTGCCGCTGAACTCGTGTCCCTCTCGTATGCCCAGAAACATCAGATCCCCGTGTTAGGTGTGTGTGGTGGTATGGAAATTATGAACATTTTTTCCGGAGGGCGACTTAGAAAATTTTCACCAAATGATGTTGTTTTGGGCCTTCGACAAGATAATATTCACGTTAATCAAAGCTCGCAATTATATAATCTCCTTCAATTAGATGAAATTCCTGGTTGGAGGTGGCACTCTTTATACGTAGCGGAAGAAGACCTAGGGAAAAATCTCAACATCTCGGCAAAATTTGATAAACAATCCTCCATTGTTGAAGCGTTTGAGGGAACAGGTAAGCAGTTTTTCTGGGGACTCCAGCTTCATCCAGAGATGCTTTATAAGCAGGACAAATCTAATCAAAAAATCTTGGGGCATTTTTTAACGCAAAGCCAGATCTATCATGACCTTAAAAGAGACACCTCTGAGAATCTCCTAACATTAGCTTTGCTTCCATTTCAGCACGCAGAAACTTTGAAGAATCTTTTCAGAGGAAATTTAAACAAATCATTGGAGTTAGCCTCTTTCGACGAGATTCATTTTCAATTGAGTGATAGTGAAGAAAAACTTTTTGCACCATCTGATACGCTCGAGACTCTCATTCAACAACGAGATAGATTTAAGGAAAATGGCTGGTTCGCTAAAGAATCCATCCAGTGGCAGTTGATCCAACAAGCCCTTAAAAACTTTCCTCTCTATCCCAACCAAGAGCTGTTTCATAAGCGCATCTCATCCCTCATGAATGACCCTGAACTCAAGGAGCTTATTCAGAGTCGCAAAGAGGCAGTTAAACAGGGGATTCATTGGGGTTGCTGGGTTTCTGAGAAGCAGGATGAAAATACGCGTTTTGTCACCATTAATGGAAAATTTTTTGGGTGGCTTGAAAAAATTGAGATTCCTACTCTAGACGGAGATAGAATAACTTTTGATCTGAAAAATCCCACGGATCTCTATCTTCAAGAAATTTCTGTTGCAAAATTAAACCAAACCCAGTCATTAATAATCAATGCACCTATTAAAAGACTTTATCTCTCTCAAGTAGGCATGCTAGGTAATCAGATGCAATTTGGAAATATTCAGGTAGGGGAAAAATCGCTTTTAATTTTAGCGAGAGCTTATTTGGGGAATCCATTTACTCTCGATCTAGTCATGACTGAAGGGAAGGATATTTTTTTTCAGCTTTCTCTAACCAACGCTAATGGATTCTTTATAGTTCCAACACAACTTGAATCTTTTGCAGCAACAAATTCATCACTCCAATTGGCGCCCATAGCTCTGAAGACCAATCTTAAAAAAATTGTTCTTCAGAATACCATTCTTCTTGGCGGCCTAAATCCCTCAATTTGTGCATCTGTCGAAGAAATTTATTTTGATTTTTCAGATGGAGAATCTGGATTTGATTACAAACTAAACGATTTTTCAAACTTAAAAAAGGCTTATATCAAAGACCCGAAAGGGCGATTTGAGGAGCAAGATCTTCCAGAAACACTTGAAGAAAAAACTTTTTTGAGAGCGTAAACCCTACGGAGGAGCCTAAAAATTTTTATGGCTCCTCTCATTGCAGATATGGACCTATAAAAGTCTATAACGTTTCCCTCAGCTCTAAAGTACGTCTTTGGCAGGGAATCTTTTAAAAAACCGTAGGTGCTTGATCTCAAAGGCGACCGTTTGATGGATTCAGATCTGGCCTCGCGGATCCAAGCAACATCCTCGGAGAGCCGAACATTCATTTCAGTTCCAACAGCTGCCTTAGATACGGCACCTCGGGGAAACTGGCGATTCATATTCATGGGGCCCCAGAAGACCTCCGGAGACTTATCTCTCTCTCAAGAAAAGGGCATTGGGGGAGCTTCAGAAGATCCAGTTGACGTCTCCCTGTCTGTGGCCCAGTTCACGAAGCTGATCTAAAAAGAAAGCCGGGCCCAGACCCGTGACAAAAGCAAGCTGCCTAAAATCTTTTCTGTGAGAATCATGACGGGCCATCTCGAAAACAGGACGTGATGCGTGAGACCCGCATTCAAATGAGGGGCTCAGGGACAATCGGTCCAAACCGTCCAGCCTGACCCTATCAGCCAAGACTTCAACGATGTCCTGACGGAGAAACGGGTGATCGTTGCTCAATTGATCCTCTCTGCCTTGCAGACCATAGAGAGAAGACCCCACAGAATCATGATTCCGAAAGAGATGCTTGGGGGATAAGCTTGGCGAAAAGCTCCAGCGATTTGCCCAAAATCCAAGCGACAGAGAGCTGAAACAATACCTGTTCGCTTGGGCTAAAACGCTACACAAGGATTCAAAGCGCCAGGCCAAAATTCACGACATCGCCCCCCAAATAACCAGGGAGATAGAAGGCCTACGTCAGAAACCAAAAAGAGAAATAAGCCTGGAGAGGTAAACCACAACCAAGAAAAAACTAAAAAAAATAAAATTTTTTGATAAAGTAAACCATAAAAGATAAAATTTTTATGGGGTGGTTTTTATGATGAAAATTTGTAATTATTTCTTTTTTATTTGGATTTTTTTTTCAACAACGCTGCCCATTCTGGGGGCTCCCTCTAAACAAGCGGATCTAGAGTCCCTTTTTTCGCAAGAAGTGACAATAGAGCACTCGTCAATAGGTCACGACAATAATCCCAGAGAATACATATCTTTTGAGCAGATTAAACAACAGAAATATGCTTTGGAGGCATTGGGTAAACCTGCTTCTGATTTGGAAGTTCTTATAAGTTATGAACGCGGTGGTGCTTTTTTAGGAGCTCAGTTAAGTCATGAAATTGCAAAAATCCGTAATTCACCTCTTCCTTTAATTCACATTACCTTCACAAAGTCATTCCGCTATCTGGCGTGCGAAGGCGCTTCAAATACAAAACATAAATTCGAATACTCGAAAAAGCACGATACAAAATCTATGGCAGAATATATACGTCAATTGATTAGAGATGGGGGGTTTTCGAAGGTTGGATTCTCAGAAGTGAACATGGGTGGCACAAGTATTAAGCTTTTTTGCAACGCTATCATTTCAGAACACCGAAAATATCCGTTTTTATTTGGGCAGTCATCTAATCCTAAAATTGACGTTTTTTGCTTAAAAGAGAGGAGCGAGGGATTATTAGACCAACAACATAATTTTGATAGAAAGCTGGAAAAATTTCCGTGGGGAGAACTCGGTCAGAATGGGAGTGTTTTACCCGATCGGACTATTGGCACGTATTACATAATCGAGGTTCCAAGACTCATCGGTGAAGATGTTAATAAATACGTCACTGATGGCCCTAGTCCTTTATATACCAATCCAGATGACGAATCATCCTTTACGCCCATTCAAATGACAGGCATGACCTCTAATAAAATGACTGGGCTTACGATTGGCGAAGGCCTTGTGGGCTCTCTTGTGCTCATAGATGGTCAAGGCACAAAATATGAGATCAGGCATGAAGTTGATAAGGGACATGAAAGAATTTCACCGCGCACACTGTTATTGCAGCTGATACAAAACTACACTCCATCTAAAGACTCTTCAAATACTGCTGATTTACCCCTCAAAACGTTACATGAGAAGGCTCCACAAACCAAGACTTCTAAACCCAGAAAAAGTCAGAAGACACAACTAAAAATAAGCGTGTCCATTCCGTCCCTGAGGGCACTGTATAGTGAAATTGACGAACACAAAATTGACCCACCTGAGTGTGTTGTTATCGATATTGAGGATGTCATCTATGAGCGTGCGCCAACGAATGAAAACGCCGGAGACAAAAGAGGATTTGTAAACTCAAACGATTTTAAAGCCTTTTTGGAGACAGCATGGGCGAGAAATCTTCCTCTTTTTCTTTGCTCGACACGGCTCAAATCCCAGAGCACTTGGCTGAAAAGATTCAACGAAAGAGTTCAAAAAGAAATCTTCTCCGAATGGCCGGATCTTTTTCCAGAGATTTCAAAAGAGGAAAATGAGGATTACACCGTTTATCATTTCTCGCCTCGATATGTAACGTCAGAAATAACAGGATCTGTAGACACTCATACATCGGTCTCTATGAGCAAGACGCTTGAATGGCTCGCACGTAAGTACACCAATATTGTTTTTGTGAGTAATTTCCGCTTTTCAGAGCTTAATTTAAAGATGGAAGCAAATAGCTCCGTAATACTTGCAGATTTTATTTCGGGAAGAAAATTTTTAAAATATGCTGATCCTATTCAAAACACAAATCTAAAGAAGCCTCGAGCGGAGAAGCATACTCAGTCATTGATTTACAAAAAATCCAAAAAATATTCTAAGGATTTTTCTAGCTTAGATATCATAAATATCAATGAATTAGGTGATTTTTATGAGAAATTCGATGCAGAGCGACTTGAGATACCCGCTTGTATTGCTCTTGACGTTGATGGGGTGTTTTATGATGAAAGATCTAAAGCGATAAAAAACCCTCAGATGCTGAAGGAGTTTTTAGAAGAATCGAAGAGTCGAGACGTTAAGGTCGTTCTTTGCTCTGCACGTCTCGTTCACGGAAGTTCTTGGGTTCAAAAATTAAACGGTTATCTGACTAAGATCTATTCAGAGTGGCCGTCCATTAATGAAGAAAAAGATACTCTTTTTAAGTATGATATAGAAGGGCAGGAATACTTCATCTACAGTCCATCATCTTGCATTGTAACAGCAACACAGATAAGTGCCTCCGGAAACTCAGGGAAAATACGCAAAGACATAGCCATTCAATTTTTGGCAAAAAAATTCCCTTCTGGAGCACCAATTGCCTTTATTGATGATCGACACAGAAATCATTGGAAAGTAAAAAATTCCACCAAAGATCTCAATTTAAGTTTTGTTTTGTGTGGATAGCATGTTACCTTTTAATATAGGCTCACCAGGGGCGTGTCAAAAACCTCAAAAGATCTCCTTAGAATATTATCAGGTATCAACCCCTAGACCCTGTACACTTTTCATCTGAGCCCTCAAATGATTGGGGCAAAGGCGAGACATCCAAGGAAAACAGAGGATTTTTATCGAACCTTGAGAAGATGCTTCTAAAATTTTTGATCTTTACGAAGAAACATTCAACGAGAGGTCATGCTAGGGAGAGATGCTTGTTGTACGCTCTGGGAAGCTTTCGTTTTTTGGGAGGGGAAATGAGGGGTATGTATTGTTGAGCTTCGAGTTGCAGGACAAAGGAGTCGCAATCATATCCTTTGTCAGCGAGGATATTTGCGTCTCTCACGCCTTCAACAAGGGCAGGCCCTTGGGATGATATCATTTCTATTGCCAGCCATCAGAATGCATTTTAAAACTTGGCCTAACGCATCAACAAGGGCATGAATTTTGGTGGTAAAGCCCCCTTTGCTTCTGCCAAGGCCTTCATTTTCTTGATTTCTGTCCCCTGAGGCACAAGCGTGGGCTCTGACAATCGTCGCGTCCATCATCAGTGCCTCGTGATCTGAGGCATCCTTGAGGTTTTCAAAGAGTTTTTCCCAGACGCCTCCCTGAGACCAGCTCTTAAAACGCGCGTGTCCTTTAGGCTATTGACCCTAAGTCCAGGGGAATGACAGCCGCTGCGGCAGACATAAAGAACAGCGTCAATAAAGCGCCGGACACGGCGCTTATGCCGCAGGTGGATTCCCGGAATCGTCCTCAAAACCCGAAAAAGTTTTTTCCAAACAGCATTTTTCACGGCGTATGGCATGGGGTAGGGTCTCCTCTTGTCACTCACGGAAAACCTACCGCTTTTTCGTCAATTTTTACAGTTCCCTACACGAGACCTAGGCCAAGCCGTAGACGAGATCCTGGAGGTCACGAACACAAAAGCCACCACCATTGACTGGCTCATCCCCCATCAGGCCAACCTGCGCATCATTGACTCTGTCCGAGAGCGTCTCCAGATGCCC